>JBPCPV010000008.1:0-14839 GCA_050998805.1 Chloroflexia bacterium
AGGTATCACCATAAAGGCGCAGAACGTTCGCTTGGCCTGGAAGCAATACGTCCTCCACATGGTGGACACACCCGGCCACGTTGACTTCGGCTATGAGGTTTCGAGGTCGTTGGCGGCGTGCGAAGGCGTAGTGCTTCTCGTGGACGCGGCTCAAGGTATCGAAGCTCAGACGTTGGCCAATTGCTACCTGGCCCTCGAGCATGACTTGACCGTGGTAGCCGTGCTCAACAAGATCGACCTACCAGCGGCAGAACCGGAACGCTACGCCGATGAGATCGAGCGCGTCCTCGGCATCCCTGCGAAGGAGATTCTCCGTATCAGCGCTAAGACCGGCGAAGGCGTGGCTGGGCTCCTAGACGTGATCGTGGAGCGCATACCTGCTCCAACGGGCGACGCTGATGCACCACTCCAGGCCCTGATCTTCGACTCCTGGTTCGATCAATATCGCGGCGTGATCTCCTCGGTGCGAGTCATGAACGGCGTCATGGCCACCGGGGCCAGGCTGCGCTTCATGCAGACCGGCGCCACCCATTACGCCGATGAGGTCGGGGTGCGCACTCCGGTACCTACTCCCGTCGCCAATCTCGGTCCCGGAGAGGTTGGCTACTTGATCGCAGGAATCAAGGACGTGGCCGGCGCTCGCTCAGGCGAGACTGTGACAGAGGCGGGTCGGCCCGCCGATAACGCCTTGGCTGGTTATCGTGACCCCAAGCCCATGGTGTTCTGCGGCATCTTTCCTGTCGACGGGGACGAGTTCGAAGGCTTGCGTGAGGCGCTCGAGCGCTTGCGATTGAACGACGCCAGCTTCACTTACGAGCCCGAATCCTCGGGGGCGCTCGGCTTCGGCTTCCGCTGCGGTTTCCTGGGCCTGTTGCACATGGAGATCGTGCGGGAACGTCTCGAGCGGGAGTTCGGTCTATCTCTCATAGCGACGGCGCCTTCAGTGGGTTATGTGGTGCACACCACCAATGGCCTGGTGGTGGAAGTGGACAACCCCTCCGCCATGCCGGCAGCCAGCGAGATCGACCACATCGAAGAGCCTTGGTTCAAAGTGACCATCCTCACGCCATCTGAGTACACCGGCACGTTGATGGAGCTCTGTCAGGACAGAAGGGGAGAGCTCGACCGGATCGAATACCTCAGTCCGGAGCGACTCGAGCTCGTCTATCGCATACCGCTGGCCGAAGTCGTGGTCGATTTTTTTGATCAGATGAAGAGCCGCACTCGGGGCTATGCCAGCCTCGACTACGAGGTGGCGGGCTACTTCCCGTCCAAGCTGGCCAAAGTCGACATCCTGCTGAACGCCGTCCCCGTAGACGCCTTCTCGACCATCGTGCACACCGACAGGGCTAACGAGTACGGCCGACGCATGACCGAACGTTTGCGCCAACTCATTCCCCGTCAGATGTTCGATGTGCCCATCCAAGCTGCTATTGGTGGCCGCATCATCGCCAGGGAGACCGTGAAGGCCAAGCGCAAGGATGTCTTGGCCAAGTGCTACGGCGGTGACATCACCCGCAAGCGCAAGCTGCTCGAAAAGCAAAAGGAAGGCAAGGCCCGCATGAAAATGGTGGGCAGCGTCGAGATCCCCCAGGAGGCGTTCCTGGCGATGCTCAGCCTGGACGAAGGATAGTACAAGGAGACCGGCATGACACTCACGCTGACACCCGATCCACTGCCCCTTGTGATGGACACCCAGGGCACCGTCCGCGTCCGCAACTCCCGCGTGACGCTGGATCTGCTTGTTGAGGCATTCGAGAGCGGCTCCAGCCCCGAAGAGATCGTGCATCAGATCACCACGCTCGATCTCGGCGACATTTACGCGATCATGGCGTTCTACTTGCGCCACAAAGCCGAAGTCGGAACCTACGTCGAAAAGGGGCGGCAAGAATCCGACGATATACGCCGGAAGATCGAGAGCCGCTGGCCGCCCGAAGAGTTCCGCAAGCGCCTGGAGGTTCTGCGCGAAGCGCCCAAGCAAATAAGGACTGAACACACATGAGCTTTGACAAGCAACGAGGCTACGACGAAGAAGAATACAACGCAGACGAGGTGGCCGTGCCCCCCCGCGTCCGCCGGGAGCGCAAAGTTAGCGCGCCGATGCCGACCGCCGAGGAATGGGAAGACGAAGGCGAGGGCGAACCGGAGGCCATGCCGGTCCGCCCGACGCGCGCAACCGCGCCGCCACGCCCCGTCAAGCCGCAGGCACGACCCATGCCAAGAAGCGGGCGGGGTGCCGTGCGTGTCGCCGGAACTCGCCAAGTCGGTGGACGCACTGGCCTGCCGGGCTGGGCGCTGCCGGCCGGAGTGGCCGTCGTCGCCCTGCTGCTCGTCATCGGATTCTACCTAGCCAGCAACGTCCAGAACCCCCTATCGCCGCCACCTGCGGACGCGGCGGCCACCGTCAACGGCAAGGTGATCACCAAGACCTACTGGCAGGACCGCCTCACCATCGCCAAGCAGAGCTACGTTGACCAATTCGGCCTCAACTTCGACAACAGCGACTCCGGCAAGCGCATGGCCGATGTGCTCGGCTTCGACGTGCTCGACCAGATGATCGACTTCGAGATCATGTTGCAGCAGGCGAAGAAAGAGAGCGTCGTCCCGAACCCGACCCAGGTCGCCGCCAACTACCAGCAGGCGCGCGACGCCGCCGCCAAGCAGAACATGACCTGGGACCAGTTCCTGGCCTCACAGGGCGCGAAGGACGACAACGCCTTCCGGCAGAATATCCAGGACACCTACACCTATCTCGCGCTGGCCGGCAACCATGCCCGCCAAGACGGCACCGACCAAGAGAAGGCCAACTCGCTTGCCGACTACATCTGCGGCCTACGCCCGAACTACGACGTGAAAATCTACGTGCAGTTCATCGTGCAGCAGTCACCCTGCGAGAGCGCGCGCAATGTTCCCGGCGAGCCTGCCGCAGGCATCACCGTGCCCGCAGGCAACACCCCGCCCCCGCAGCCCGTCGAGACCGGCGGACCCACGAAGATCCAGCCGACCGTCGGGGCACCCGTCATACCGCCGACGCCCAACAAATGAGCGACATGCAGCAGTCCGACAACGACTTGGCCCGCGATACCGCTATAGCCGCTGCTCGCGCTGCCGGGGCAATTTCGAGGCGTGGCTTCCTGGAGCCGCGCACCGTCAAGCCCAAAGGCCCGCACGACATCGTCACCGAGATAGACGAGGCGTCCGAGGACGCTATCTGCGACCTGCTGCTCTCCGCCTTTCCCGACGACGGCCTTCTCGCCGAGGAGCGCGGGCGCTACCCAGGCCGCAGCCCCTACACCTGGGTGATAGACCCCCTCGACGGCACATTCAACTACGCGGCTCAACTCCCGTTCTGGTGCGTCTCAATCGCCCGATACAACCGCACGACAGAGCAAGTCGAGCTGGGCGTGGTGTTCGACCCGCTTCACGACGAGCTTTTCGTGGCCGAGCGCGGCAAGGGCGCGACGCTGAACGGCAAGCCGATCCATGTGGCCCAGGTAACCGAGTTGAGCCGGAGCATGGTGGCATGTGACATCGGCTACGTGCAGGAGATCTCCCGCCGGATGCTCAACGCCGCAGTGCAGGTGCAGCCGGAGGTCCGCCGCCTGCGTATCCTCGGCTCCGCCGTGCTGGCAATGGCCTACGTTGCCAACGGGCGGATAGACGCCTTCTTCCATCTCCACCTGCAACCGTGGGACTTGGCGGCGGCCTGGCTGCTGATAGAGGAGGCCGGAGGCAGATGCATCAACTGGTTCGGCGGCCCCACCCACCTGGATGATCACGAGGTGGTGGCCGCACCGCCCGCCGTCTGCGAGGCGCTGGCCCGCAAGATCGCCCCCTTCCGCGGAGATCAGACGGCGTGAGAGGGGCGCGCCTTCTCTTGGCGGCGCTGATCCTGGCGGTTCCGGCCTGGCTCACCGGCTGCGATGTCCCCTTCGTGCCCGCCCCAACGCCCACGGCGGCCAACACCGCGACACCGGCTCCGCCGACCACGACACCCGGCCCGACTTCGACCCCGCCAACCGCGACCCTCGTGCCGACCGCGACCTCTGCCCCAACCGCGACCGCCACGCCGGTGCCGACGCCGACCGAAGGCCCCGTGCGTACACCCGTTGGGGGTGCCGCAGGACCGGAGTTCGGGGCCGCGCTTGCCGCGATGGACGCCGCGCCCGCCTACCACTACCGGCTGCAAATCGCGCTCGGCCCGCCCGAAGCCCGCTACGTGATGACCGGCACAGGCACTTACCAGCCGTCCGGCAACTACGACACCAACTTCAATGCCCTGGGATTCAACAGCGAGCTGCTTCTGCTGAACGGCGCGACCTACGTGCGGGCCTACGGAGTCTGGCACCAGGGCCGGCCCGACAGTGTGCTCTATCCGCTCGGCCCCCCACCCAACATCCCCGACCTCCTCGGCCTGCTCACCTATACCCGCGACGCAGCCCTGGTCGGCGACGGCAACGAGACGCTCAACGGGCTGGCCGTCCGCCATTACCGCTTCCAGCTGCGTCCCGACGCGCTCATCGCCGGAAACCTAGCCCCCGCTTCCGGCGACCTCTGGGCCGACGCCGAAACCCACCACTACGCCCGCATCATCCTTTCGCTCACCTCCGCCGCCGGTCCCCCCGACAACAACGGCACACTCCAGCTTGATTTCAGCGACTACGGCACCCCGGTCACGCCTATGCAGTTGCTGCTGACTCCTGCGCCGTAACGCACCTCGGCCACTGTCATTCTGAGCGCAGCGAAGAATCTCTAGGCGCGCATGACGACCCGGCGGTACGACTCGCCGTATGGCACACCCGCCAGCGCGCCCGACTCTCCGGCCCGGGTGCGTATGCGCTCGTCGAGCGCCTCCGGCGGGCCGACCTGCGTGGCATGGTGCCGCAGCGCCGCTATCTTGCTGTCGATCACCTCGCTGATGTCGCTCACCACTGTCGGCTGGTCGCTGCCCCAGAGCCAGATTTCCTTCACCTTGTGCGGCTCAAGCCCCTCCTCGGTGATCTGCTCGGGGTACTGCAATGGGTCGCGGGCGGTCGGGTAGATTGCGTCAACCGTCGCGGTGCCGACGGCGCGGTGGTCGGGGTGGTTGATGAACTGATTGCTGTAGAACAGCGTCAGCGGGTCGTGTACCATGACAACGTATGGCCGGTAGCGGCGTATCTGGCGGGTGATGTCGCCGCGCAGCTTGAGGTCCGGCTGCACCAGGCCGTCGGGGTAGCGAAGGAAAACAACCTCCTCGACGCCGACCTCGCGGGCTGCGGCCAGCTGCTCCTCCTCGCGGGCGCTCGACAGCCGGGCGTTAGTCATCGCCTTGTCGGCTGTGCCCTTGTCGCCGCTCGTGACGAGCACATACACGACATGCAGCCCTGCCTTCACCCACTTCGCCACGGTGCCCGCAGAGCTGAACTCGGGGTCGTCGGGGTGGGCGGCGATCAGCAGCACGGTCGTCGGTTCGGCCGGCACGCCTTCTGCGGGCGGTGCCTGCGGTATCCCGGCTATCTCTAATTCGCTCATGGTTCTTCTCCCGTAAGGCTGAAATCGGTCTCCGTCGCCCCTGCTTGGCAAAGCAAGGCGCGAGCTTCTTCGTGGCGGGGAGTCGGCGCGACCGTGACAAGCACGCTACCACTGCTCACTTGCTCCTCGATCCGCTTGGCATGTCCCTCGCTCACCCCCGCGTTGGTCAACGTAGCCACTAGGCCGGTGCCCGCACCCAGCGCCGCCCCGCCGAGCGCGGTAAGCAGAGGTCCCGCCGCCAGCACCGGCCCCACGCCGGGGATCAGCAGCAGCCCCGCGCCGAGCAGCAGACCCCCGATCCCGCCGAGCAGGCCGCCGGTCGCCGCCCCCTCCACCACATCCGGGGCCTCGCCATCATCGCCCTTACCGGCACCTTTGTCGCCCTGCATCAGCAGGCTCATATCCTCAATCGCGAATCCCTGTGCGTGCAACAGCCGAATACACTCTTCAGCCTGCTCCCGATCCGCGAACAGACCTACCGCCGCTTCTTCCGACATCTCCGCCTCTCCTTTCTCAATAGCCGGTCCTTTTGACCCGCGCCTACCGGCCCACCGGCCCGACTGCTGCTGATCAATTTGTGTGCCGCCAAGCGGGACTAAACCACCGCAGTATGCTATAATGTCGCTCTAAGGAGAAAACTACTATGGCAGATCCGCCCACAATCTCTACCGACGAAGCAGCTATCCGCGAGGTGCTCGAGAGAGCCGTCGAGATAATCGAAGTCAAGGCCGACCTCGAAAAAGACCTGCGCTCCGGGCGGCGGCTTCGTGTGAAGCTCGGGATCGACCCGACCGGCCCACGCATCCACATCGGGCGCGCGGTCACGCTCCGCAAAATGCGCCAATTCCAGAGCATGGGACACCAGGCCGTGCTTATCATCGGCGACCTCACGGCCCAGGTCGGCGACGCCTCCGATAAGAACGCCGAGCGTCCCATGCTCACCGCCGAGCAGGTGCGCGAAAATATGCACAGCTACGAGCAGCAGATCGGCATGATCCTCGACCTCTCGCAGGTTGAGTTTCAGTACAACGGCAGCTGGCTGCGAAAGCTCGACTTCAAGGATGTCATCGAACTCGCAAAGCATTTCAGCGTAGCCCAAATGATCACCCGCGAAAACTTCCGCAACCGCTGGGAGGAGGGCACGCGCATCGGCCTCCACGAGCTGCTCTACCCCCTGATGCAGGGCTACGACTCCGTCGCCATCCGTGCTGATGTGGAGATCGGCAGCACCGACCAACTCTTCAACGTGATGGCGGGGCGCAAAGTCCAGGAGATCTACGCCCAAAAGCCGCAGAACATCTTGCTCACGGGGATGATCATGGGCCTCGACGGCCGCAAGATGAGCACCTCGTGGGGCAACGGCGTGTTCATCAACGACGCCCCGGTTGACCAGTACGGCAAGATGATGTCGGCGAACGACGAGCTGATCGTGCCATATTTAGAAGCCTGTACCGATCTTTCGCTCGATGAGGTGCGCCGGATCGAGGCCGACCTGGCGAGCGGCAACGCCCACCCAAAGGAGGCGAAGAAGTTGCTCGCGCACCGCATAGTCGCCCAGTACCACGGCGAAGACGCTGCGAATTTCGCGCAGTCCGAGTTCGAGAAGGTCTTCGAGCAGCGCGGAGCGCCGAGCGACATGCCGAGCGTCACGGTGCCCGCGACCGAGACCCGCCTGGTGGATCTTCTGCTCGCCACCGGCCAGGCACCCAGCAAGGCCCAAGCCCGCCGCGTGATCGAGCAGGGTGGCATCGAGGTAGACGATAAGCGGATAGATGACGTGAACGCGACCCTCGTGCCCCGCGACGGCATGTTGATCAAGTTCGGGCGGCGGAGCTTCGTCCGCCTGCAAGTCCCCAAGGCATAATGCAGCGCACAAAGTTTGGCATAGAGATTGCTTGCTGCCGTAGGCTATATGACAAATCAGCAACGGCATCGGGAGGAATCTATTATGTATACATCTAAGCGCGCGGGCGGTTCATGGCGGCAGTCGGCAGTGATCGGCGCTGTCTTGCTTATAAGCAGCCTGCTTGCGAGCGCCTGCGACCTCGGCGGTAGCTCACAACCTTCGGGCAACACGCCCAACCCACCGACAGCCGCCGGGCAGCCCGGTACGACGCAGGGCGGCAACGGCGGTTTCAACTCAACCGGCGGCAACAACACCAACAACGGTACAACCACCACTAGCGGCGGCAACAACGGCGGCAACAACGGCGGCACTGCAGGCGGCAGCAACAACAACGGCGGCCCCGCCGTGATCCCCGGCGGACCTCCTGCCATGTTCGACCAGATGGCAGGAGGTATACCGATCAACGGAACAGACGTCTCCCAGCAGCCGATCGTGGCGATGGTCAAGAAAGTCGATCCGGCCGTGGTGACTGTAGTCAGCACTATCTCCGGTGGGCAGGCCCGCGGCAGCGGCGCGATCATTGACCAGAAGGGCTACATTATCACCAACAACCATGTTATCGAAGGCAGTCAGCGAGTCCAGGTGATCTTCTCAACCGGCAAGACTCAGGACGCCCAGATCGTCGGGGCCAGCGCGAGCTACGATCTGGCCGTGCTCAAGATCGGCGGCCAGGTGCCGGGCGTGATCGCCATCGGCGACTCGAACAGCCTACAGCCGGGCGAGACAGTCGTGGCTATCGGCTCGGCCCTCGGCGAGTTCCACGACACCGTGACGGTCGGCGTCGTGAGCGGTCTTCACCGCAGCCTGCCGGAAGGCAACGGCGTCCAAATCCAGGATCTTATCCAAACGGATGCCGCTATCAACCACGGCAACTCCGGAGGGCCTCTGCTCGACCTTAACGGGCAGCTTGTCGGCATCACCACACTCGGCGTGACAAGCGCCGGCCAGGGCGATATTGCTCAGGGCCTCGGCTTCGCGATCCCGTCCAAGACCGTCAAGCTCGTCTCCGACCAGGTCATCAACGGCGGACCCGCAGCAGCGTCCGGTCGGCCACGCCTCGGCGTCACGGTTCAGCCGGTGGACCCGCAGACCGCAGGCTATTATAACCTCGTCGGCCCCGATGGGCAGTTGCTGCAAGACGGCGAATTTGTGATTGATGTGACGGCCGGCGGCCCCGCCGAAAAAGCAGGTGTGCAGAAGGGCGATGTCATCACCTCGGTGGACGGCCAGCAGGTGGGCGCGAACAACCGCCTCGGCGATACACTGCTGAACCACAAGCCCGGCGACCAGATAACCCTCGGCGTCTTACGCGGCGGTAAGCAAGGTACCATCAAGGTCACCCTCGGCCAAGCCCCGTAACTTCTGCCCGGCGACGAATCACTAAAGTGCCTGCTACGAACCCAACGCTGTGCTTTCACGATGGAGCTTGCGTGAGCATTCGGCGTTCGTAGTAGGCACTTTAGTGCCAAAAGTCGTCCCGGCGGACCCGCCCCCGCACTCGTCGGTACCGCCGTCCACCAATGTTCGTGGCCCCATTCGTGGACGGCACCCCGACCCCAAACCGCCGACTCAAACTCCGTACTACGCATTACGCACCGAGTTGACAGCACGCACACAGGTCTTTATAATCCCTTTTGCAACCCCAAACCTGCCCCTTCGTTGATAGTGATAGAAGGGGGATGCAGCGTGGCGGAAGGATACGCGATCACCGTGGCTCTCGACGAAACCAATTGGATTGCGCGCGCACGGCAAGGAGACGCGGCGGCCTTCGAGGCAATCTACCAGCGATATGAGCGAAGGATTTACAGCTTCGTCTACCGCATGATGGGCAACGCCGAGGATGCCGGCGACCTGACGCAGGATACCTTCGTCAAGGCTTATATGGCCCTGCCGCGGACCACACCGGACCTGAACGTGTCCGCATGGCTGCACCGAATAGCATCTAACGCCTGCCTTGACGTGTTGCGCCGTCGCCGGTTGATACAGTGGCTCCCCTGGGAGGTCTTCGACACCAATCCCGCAGATGAGCCAGCTGCTCCCGATGACCCGGCAGGCAGTTTTATCCGCAAAGAGACCGAGCAGGAAGTACAGCATATTCTTGGCCTGTTGGGACCGAAGCATCGTACCGCCCTGGTGCTCAAAGAATACCAGGGGATGTCGTGCGACG
The DNA here is from genome assembly GCA_050998805.1 of Chloroflexia bacterium. Lineage (GTDB taxonomy): Bacteria > Chloroflexota > Chloroflexia > QHBQ01 > JAICKM01 > JAICKM01. The sequence goes on from JBPCPV010000008.1 coordinate 9,588, forward strand.
AAATAGCCGAAGTGATGCACACTTCGCGCTCGGCGGTAAAATCGCTGCTCTTTAGGGCACGCGAAGAGTTCCGCCAAGTGAGCGAGCGCGAGAAGCAGAAATTGGGGAGATCGTGATGAATTCGCCGCACGTCCGAGCGCTGCTTTCGGATTACCTGGACGGGGAAGTGACCCCCGCCGAGCGGTCGCGGGTGGAGCGCCATTTGGCCTCCTGCCAAGACTGCGCGCGCGTCCTGGCACAGTACCGGGAGGTCGGCAGCCGCGTCCGCGAACTCTCCCGCCCGCTGCCGCCCGCCGGCCTGCACCGAGACGTCTGGACTGCGATCGAGGCCCGCGAGGGCAATACCGCTTGGGGCCGTCCAATGGCCGGTGTACTGCGCTTCGGCGCGGTTGCGGCCCTACTGGTGCTCGCGGTTTTCGTCGGCTGGCAACTGCTTGCCCCCAAGCCGCCGCCTGTGGCCGCCGCCGCGATGCACGACCCGCCGCCCAATGCAACCGATGTCGCCGTCAACAACCCGATAGATATACGCTTTTCCCGTTCGGTGGCCGCTGGTCAGCCCGGCGAGAGCATCGTCGTGGTCTCATCCACAGTGCCGGTGGACCTCGTGGCCGGCTTTGCAGACGAGGGCCGGACCGACCTCCTGGTTTCTTCTAAGCAGGACGGCAAATGGCAACCGAACACATTCTACACGGTTACCGTGCTCAGCGGCACGACTTTCGCCGACGGCACCAAGCTAGGCAAGGCGTTCACCTGGCACTTCAAGACAGGCGAGAAGACCAACACGCCGACTGCGACGCCTACCGACACCGCAACGCCGACGAACACGCCTTTGCCGACCAACACGCCGGTCCCGCAGCTGCCGCACCCGGCTACCCCTGTGCCCGCGACCGCTGTTGCGGTGATAGTTACCCCGCCGGCACCGCCGGCACCGCCGACCCAGCAGCCTGCGCCGACCTCCGTGCCCGCGGTGCCGACTGCCGTGCCCCCGACCCACACTCCGCTGCCCGCTGTGACGACTGTAGTGCCGACCATCCACACGCCGGTGCCTACCGCCACAGTGCCCGCGCCCACGCCTCGCCCGCCGACCGTCACGCCGCACCCCGAGAGCAGCCCGACGCCGACCGTTCATGTGGTGCCCAGCGCGACGCCGACCCACACAGGCCCCACGCCGACCCACACCCCAGAGCCTGCAATCGCTACCGCGACGCCAGGCCCCGTGCCGCCTTGTCTCGCCTGCCCAACCTATACCCCAGTGGTCGCCCCAAGCGCAACACCGGCAGCCGAGCCGACATCTACGCCGGCCGCCGGTACAACCCCGACAACGCTTTCCACCTGCCACTACGAGGTGACCGGAGCGTTCGGCAAGGTCTACTCATCTGTAGAGGCGGTTCGGGACGCGCTCGGTTGCCCGGTCGGGTCAGCCGCGTCGCTCGGCGCCTCGGTAACCGAGCCGTTCCAGAGCGGTCTCATGGTCTGGAACGGAGACCGCAAGTTGATCTATGTCTTCGACAGCAGCGAGATGATCTGGCAGAGCTATCCCGATACCTGGGAGGAGGGCGACCCATCGGGAGGCAACGAAACACCTCCCGCCGGCCTGTTCGCGCCGATACGGGGCTTCGGCAAGATCTGGCGCGAGCAGCCGAACGTGCGGACGCGCCTCGGCTGGGCGACCGCGCCCGAGACCGCATCCCACGCGACATTGCAGACCTTCGACCGGGGAATGATGCTCTTGCTGGACGACGGCGGCGTGCGGGTGCTCTACAGCAACGGCAGCTGGGAGTTGCGCCGACCTTAGCCTGGGGGCGCGTGCCGGATTTCGGTCAGGAACGCGCGCAGTTGGCCCTGCATATCGAGGATGAACTCCTCGTTCCAACTGTGGCCGGCACCCATCTTCACGAAGAGACGGCGTTCGGGGTGGTTACGCACGATGCCCTCGAGGACCGGCATCGGGGAGAACGCATCGTGCTCAGCGGCCAGGAAGAGCATCGGCGTGTACATCTCCCGCATCTCAGTGCGGCTATCCATCAGCATGAGGTCGTGCAGCAACTCCCCGGCTGCCCGCAGCGATGCCTGTTGCTTATGGGATATATCGCGCTCGGCCAGCAGCGGGATCGCCTCCGGTGGCTCGTGCGTGATGATCTTGTGCATCAGCCAGTCGCTCTTGCGGGCAGCCCCGACTAGGCTCCTAGTCGGCCCCATCGCGAGCGCGTATGCCGCCACAGGGCGCATCCAGCGCGGCAGGGCGATCCTCCCCAGGAATGGCAGGCTGTATATGATCCCGGCGGTTCCAGCAGGATTGCGGCGCGCGTAGCGGATAGTCACCGGCGCGCCCGTCGCCACGCTGATCAGCCCTATCCGGCCCACGCCCAGCCGGTCGAGGAAACGCTCCAGCCACTCGGTGTAGGCGTCAACCGTGTGGGGCACAGACAGGGGATCGGACCCGCCGCAGCCGGGGATGTCGGGCAGCACCACACGCACATCGTCGGGCACCCCACCGAGCAACGGCCAGAAACTGTCACCGCCTCCCGCCAGGCCATTGACCCCAACGAAGGTAAGGTCCGCCCGTTCAGGCCCGCGACCGGTATAATGCACGGTCCGTCCGCCGAGCTGCATCAGATGGTCATCGAGTTTCGGCGTCAGGTCTACCATTACGAGTAGTCCAGTTGGAGCAAGACCGCGAACGCCAGTATCATGCCCGCGATGGCCGCAAGGTCACGCTTCTGCCCGGGGGTGACTTTGCCGGCCTTCCAGGCTCCCCTCAGGGCCAGGAAATAGAAGATCATATAGCTGAACTGCGACCCCATGTAGAGCATGTGATAGTATCCCAGCCAGGTCCATTTCCAGGGCTGGGGCATTGTGTAGTTCGTCATGCCCTGCATTCCCTGCACGATCTGGAACGCCCCCATGATCGCCGAGCCGCCGATCAGCGAGGCGGCCATGTTCCGCCTGCCGATGCGCGTGCCCCAGCGCCGGAATGCCGCCATCATCAGTACGTTGATCACCGGCAGCAAGATGCCGTCGCCTATCCATGCAGATGCGAAGGCTAGAGTCGGCTTGTGTTGCTTGATTATCGGGTCTTTGGTGAGGATCATCACCAGGTTGGTGCCTCCTGAGACGCCAAACGCGGCCAGGAATGTGACGACTGCGGTGGTCGCCAGCGCGAGTTTTTCGTCGTCGCTCTTGCCCTCGTCCCGGAGCGCATCAAGCGCGTCTCTTGCCTGTCCCATACCTTCTGCCTACCTTTCTCCTATAAGAGAACGTGACCGCGCCGCGTCCGTCACGCTTTGCGCTTCGGGCTGTAGACGGTGGATATAGTGGGAGGCCGCAGAGATCACTCTGCGGCCTCCTGTTTGTCCCATCTCCCCTTCCCATGAAGGAAAGGGGGGTTAGGTCATCGGCTTTACGGCCCGCAGGTTACTGGCGGGTTCACGATGCTCAGATAGACGATCTTGGCTATCTGACCGCGTATCGCGTTGTTGTACGGGCGGAACGTGCGATCCGAGTAGCCACTGATCACCCCGTGGCAGTACGCCGTCTCGATCACTGTGTAGAAGACCGAGCCGGGGATCACGTCAATGAAGTGCCCCACCGGAGGGTTGTAGAGCGCCCAGCCTGCCGCGATCACATCGATCTTGGAGAGCTGGCCGCGCGTCACATAGTTGTACGGCAGGAAGTACGGGCGGTTCTGGCTGTCGCAAGGACCGGCTGGTGCCACGCCGCAGTTGTAGCCGCTCACGATGCCGTCTGCCGCCGCCGTCTCCACAACGGAGAAGAAGGGGTTGGCGGGCGTCACATCGGTGAAGGTATATGCTCCGCCGGTCGGGGTCACGATAGCCTTGTTGAAGCCGAGTACGACTATCTTGACCATCTGGGAGCGGGTGGTATTGTTGTAGGGACGGAAGGTGCCGTCTGAGTAGCCGCTGATGACGCCGTGGCAGTAGAGGTACTGCACCGGCACATAGAAGTAGTCACTCATATGCACGTCGGAGAAGTTGATCGAGCAGGGCGTCGGGGTAGCCGTGGCGAATGGCCGGGTGGTAGCTGTCGGGCTGGCGGCCGGTTGGGTCGTTGCCGTCGGGCTGTTCACCGGTTGGGTGGTAGCTGTTGGACTATTGACCGGTTGGGTCGTTGCCGTCGCTGTGTTCGCCGGCTGGGTCGTCGCTGTCGCTGTGTTCGCCGGAGGCGCTGTCGGCGTCCCTGTGACGCAGGAGGGTAGCGAGAAAGTCAGCATTTGGCCTGTGCTCACCGGAGGGGCTTGCCCGCCCGATGGGTCGCAGCCGACTTCCGTGAAGAGTGTGTTATCCTTCTGCACGCCGACCGTCAGTGGGCTGTCGTTGGCGACGGATGCTGGTGTGATCAGGCCGTAGACAACGTTGTAGGTTGACTGGCCTTCGTGGAGCTGCACTTCGTAGTCGAGGTCATGCGCGCCGGTTTCGGCGTAGTAGATGTTGCGGAACTCGACGTTGAAGGTGCGGTTCGGCGCGATGCCTGTGGTCGAGGTGAAGATCCCGCAGTCGGTGCAGCCGTCAAGAGGGTCGGTGTCCTGGTCCGTCCAGTAGGGAGCGATGAGATATGTGCCGGTGGGGCCGGGCAGACAGGTGATGTCGGTGTAGTTGGGCGCGTCGGTGCCGAAGGCGATATAGCCGTTCGAGCCGATGTTAGCCGCTGTGTAGGTCTGGTCGTAGAGCTGCACCGGGAACGGCAGTATGATGCTCGTCGAGCAGTCGTCGCAGGCGTTGCCGATGTCATTCGTGGCGGGTACGAGTACACCCGTGCCGGTGGTGACGGTGTAGTTGCCACTGCCCGTGCAGGCTGTCGCCGTGGCAGTCGCCTGGGTCGTCGCTGTCGCTGAACTACCCGGAGACGAGGTCGCCGTTGCCGTGCCGGCAGGCGAGGTCGGTGAGGCCGTGACGCACGGAGAACCTGGGTTATTGGATACTTCGGTCGTAGCCGTCGTGCTGCTGCCGGTGTATCCGCCTACAGCCACGGTGTAGTTGCCGACCGTTGTGCCGCCCACGAACGACCGTGCGACGTTCAGCGACGGGCCGTTCGTACAGGTGTCTGTACCAGGGTCGTAGATCTGTGTCGCTCCGGTGGTTGCCGGTGCATTGAAGGCTGATGTTGACTTCTTCGCGTTGCCGCTGAACGGGTTGCCGCCGCCGTACACCCAGAGCTTGCCGTTCACGATGCTGCTGCCCGGCACGTTGTCGGCTGCTAACTCGTTCGCCTTAGCTGTCCAGGTGTCCGCCGCG
>JBPCPV010000010.1:0-45211 GCA_050998805.1 Chloroflexia bacterium
CTTGCGACATGCCGTCAGCAAGCGGTGAGCATCTTGGACTACTTTATCGCGCTTCAACAATTCGGCTCCTCGCCTCCGTCGCTGGTGCCTCCCTAGCCTCGTGGCACTTGGGCGCTAAACATGTACAGCTGTAGAGCACAAAGCATACCCGCGTTGGCTTCACCAAATCGCATTTGCAGTCTCTCCCATGATGGAGGTGCCGACTCCGCCGGTGAGGAAGACAGCGCGCAACGCATGAGCCTGCGTGCCATCGAGGATCTGCACCCGCGCCACCCCCGCACGGAGCGCGTCGAGCGCGTTCTGCACTTTGGGCAGCATCCCTCCACTGATGGTGCCGTCGGCGATGAGCTTCTCGATCTCGGCTACAGTGCTCTGTGGGATAAGCGAAGCCCGATCCGCTGGGTCGCGCAAGAGACCGGGCGCATTCGTCAGCAGAAACAGCCCGTCAGCCGCCAGGCCGACGGCGAGGGTCATGGCGATTGTGTCGGCGTTGATGTTGTACAGGTTCCCGGCGCGGTCTGCGGCGAGCGAGGCCACGACGGGGATATAGCCGCCCCGCCATAACGCCTCCACCACGGAGACATCCACCGCCTCCACATCGCCCACATGCCCGAAGTCAACCAGGGTCTCCGTGATGCCGACGGGTTCGCGCACCGGCACAAGAGGACGGCGCACGACCGTGATCAGGTCCGCATCCACCCCCGATAGGCCGACGCCCCGCCCACCGTGCCGCTTCAGCGCGCCCAGAAGTTCGAGATTGATGCTGCCGCCATAGACCATCTTGGCGACTTCGAGTGCGTCATCGTCGGTCACGCGACGCCCCCCCACTTTACGCACAGTGTGCCCCAACCGCCCGGCCAGGCGGTCAGCCTGCGGCCCGCCCCCATGCACCAGCACGATCTCGACGCCTGCCTGGGTCAACTCCCCGACATCGGCGGCCAGCGTATCGAGCGCGGAGGCGTGGAGCATGATTTCGCCGCCTAGCTTGACGACATAGCGATGCCCCCGGAAGGAGGCGAGCGGGTTCCCCCGATTTACAGCTATGTCGTCGGCCATCCCTTACAGCTCCGACAGGACCGATGCCAGGGTCGTTGCGAGGTGGTCTACGTCGGCGGACGTCACCACCAACGGCGGCATTACCCGCAGCACCTGGGGGTCGCCGGACGTGCCGAGGATGATGCCCAGATCGAGGGCCGCGGCCTGCACCGTTTTGGCCGGGATGTCGAGGCGCAGGCCGAGCAAGAGGCCCAACCCCCGCACCTCAAGCACATGGGGCAGGCCGCCCAACGCCGTCCGCATCTGCGCTTCCATGCTCGCCGCATAGGCAGGCAGATCGCCGTCGAGGATCACGGCGAGCGTGGCCGCAGCCGCCGCACAGGCAAGCGGCCCGCCGCCGAAGGTCGAGCCGTGCTCGTCAAGATGGATTGTCTCGGCGATGCGGGTCATCAGCAGGGTCGCGCCCATCGGCACGCCGCCGGCGATGCCCTTCGCCAGCGTGATGATGTCTGGAACCACGCCCCAATGCTCGCCTGCCCAGAGCCGACCTGTCCGTCCGAGGCCCGTCTGGATCTCGTCGAAGATCAGCAGCGCCTCCCACCTATCACAAAGCTCGCGAAGCCCACGGTAGTAGGCTGAATCGGCCAGTCGCACACCCGCGATACTCTGGATCGGCTCCAGGATCACAGCAGCCACCCCTTCGTGCATCTGCGCCGCCAGTGCGTCTAGGTCGCCGAACGGGGCGAACTCCACGCCGGGCAGCAAAGGCTCGAACCCCGCCTTGTACTTCGTGTTGCTAGTCATAGCCAGCGCGCCCATCGTGCGCCCGTGGAACCCGCCCTCCATAGCGATCACGGTGGGGCGGCCGGTGAACTTGCGGCTCACCTTCAGCGCCGTCTCGTTCGCTTCCGCCCCCGAATTGCAGAAAAAGACCTGCCCGTATCCCGGTGGGGCGGCGGCTATCAGCGCGGCGGCATAGGCGGCCCGCACATCGTTGTAGACAATGTTCGAGTAGAAGATCAGCCGGGCGGCCTGCTCCTGGATCGCCGCCACGACCCGGGGGTGGCAGTGGCCGAGCAGAGTGACGGCGTGCCCGCAGTAGAAGTCGTAATAGTCTCGCCCCGTCGCGTCATAAAGATGTATGCCCGCGCCGCGCACCGCCACGAGCGGCAGCTTGGCATAGGTGCCGAGTTGTGCCGCGGTTTCGGCGGCCATCACGGCCTCCGGGCCGGGAAAGTCGAACTCTGCTCCGTGGGGTGTGTCCTTATCCGTAGTAAGCACGGTGGTCTCTTCTCCTTGTATACTGCACGATCCTCCGATCCCACGCCGCTGCTGTCACGGCAACGTGCCGGGAAAGGTCAGGCCCGACTGTTCGGGCCAGCCGAAGGCCACATTCATGTTCTGCACCGCCTGGCCCGCGCCGCCCTTGACCAGGTTATCAAGCGCGCTGGTGACGATTATTGTGCCGGCTCCGTCTGTCCTGGCGCGGATGTCGCAAAAATTAGAGTGCGCTACCACCGCGACGCGGGAACTTTCGACCAACCGCACAAACCAGGCCCCCGCATACGCCTCTTCATACAATGCGGTCAGGTCTGCCTGGGAGATCGGCTCGGCCGGGAAGGCATAGGCTGTGGTGAAGATGCCACGGACCATTGGCGCGGAGTGAGGCGCGAAAGTGACCTGCAAGGGGCCAGTGCCATGAGGTCGGCATTTGCCCAGCTCCTGGGAGATCTCGGGGCGGTGGCGGTGGGTGAACAGCCCGTAGGCGCGAAAATCGGCGGCGCGAGTGGGGTGATGTGTCCCCTCGCCTGGCTCTTTTCCCGATCCCGACGACCCTGTTTTGGAGTCGATCACGACCGGGCCAGCCAGCATCCCGGCCCGCGCGAGCGGTGTGAGAGCCAGCAACGCGCCGGTGGGGAAGCAACCTGGGCAAGCGACCAGCCGGGCCGCGCGGATAGCCTCACGGTTCCATTCGGTCAGCCCATAGGCGGCGCGTTCCGCCCAGTAGGGTGCGGTCTGCTCGATACCGTAATACTCATGGAAGGCTGCGGGATCTTTCAGGCGGAAGTCGCCGCTCAGGTCGAACAACACCGGACCATCGCCGTGCGGGCCGCCGGTTCCGCCCGCATCCAGAAGTGCAGGCACGCGCTCCATAGCTGCGCCGTGAGGCAGAGCGAGGAAGATCGCGTCAAGCTCTGCCGCCTCCCGCACGGAGAGGTCTGCCTGGAACCGCAGTTCCGTGAGCCGCTCCAGGTGGGGGTGGGTGCGGATGACCGGCTCGCCGGCGGCGGAGGGCGCTGTTACGGCGACCACCTCTACCGCGGGGTGCCCCAGGAGCAGACGCAAGACCTCGCCGCCGACATAGCCGGATGCACCCAGCACCGCCACCCTGATTCGCGGCTGGTGCGCCGGGATGCTGTACATCAGACCACCTCCTTCTGCCGAGCCGCCTCTGTCCCGAACACTCGGTCCTCTATCAGGGCCGCGAGTTGCGCCGGGTTGGTGCGTCCGTTCACGGCTGGCACCATGAAGTGGTGCTCGATGTACTCGCTCCCGGAGCTATTGTCGGTGGCGGGCCCTGAAATGCAGTCCACAGACACCCCGAGCTCCTCCAGGAAGCGCAAGCCACCCCAGGCGGCTACCAGATCATTGGCACACAGCACATGTGCAACCACATATCCCATCAACTCGCGATCGCGCAACAACAGATCCACGCCATAGTGGCCCATGATGCCGTCGCCGAACTCGACGACGATCGCATCTGGTTGTGTGGCGTTGAGGGCTGCGAGGATGCCCTTGGCCGCAGGGACGACACAGGCATCGGTATGGGTTGTAGAGGGGAGTCCTGCATCGCTGAACGACATCGCGGTCATCACGCCGTGGTCCTGCATCTGGAGGAGGTCGCGCTGGGTCGCGACGCCGGTCACTTTGGCCCCGGCGAGGCGATAGCCCCGCTGTTTTAGGACGCGGATTGTCTCGCAAGCGACGGTCGTCTTGCCGGCATTCATGCAGGTGCCCGACACCAGGATCAGAGGGGCGCAGCTGCCCAACTTCGTCTGCCAGGGCACAGCTCCCTGGGCGATGTTGGCGGGTTGGCCGTCCCACAGCACGCTGCCCAGCGCCCGCACGCGCAGCGGCTGACCGAAATCGCTGTTCGCGGAGAGCGCCTGGCCTATAACACCGCCCATGTTGAGGATGTGCAGCGTATCGCCAGGGACAATGCGTGTGGGAATGGCCCCAACGAAACCCTTCAGGGCCTGGCGCTCCCCCAACACTCCGGCGATATGGTCGCCTTTGATGATCCGCGCGAGCCTCCCTCCGACCAACTCCAACTCACCGTACACCGACTTTTCCTCTAGCGCTTCGACCACGACCACCGTGCCCCGTTCTGCTGGGATGTAGGCTCCGAGGGTCACCGCAGTCGGCAACTCCAGCCGCCGTGTGACCGATGCGATCTTGTCCAATGTGGATTTGCCGGCCATAGTCTCACTCCTTTTTGTGACTAGGTGTCCGTCTTTGGGGCAACAAAAAACTCGCGCCCCTACACAAAGGGACGAGAGCTTGCTCCCGCGGTACCACCCTTCTTGTCACATTTGTGGCCTGTGACCGCTCGTGGTTGTTGCTTGCGTGGGAACCACCCACTCCGAACCTACTTGCTCTCCATCGCGCTTTCTTCGGCGGACCGCTCAGTGGCCGGTTCAGCTCGACAGGTTTCTCAGGCTCCCACCATCCCCGATTCGCTGTGAATCCCTGCCGCACTTACTGTTCCACATCAACGCGGGCTGCGGCCGGAGCCGCTATTCGACTGTTAAGACTATAGCACACTTCACCCTTGCCTGTCAAGCCCCATTGCTGACATTCGCTGGGCTGTCGCTGAACTGCGTCGGCCAAATCTACGCCGCCCGTAATTCATTGGCGGCCCGTGCGTTCGCGCGAGCAGAGAGGTTGCGCCCTGCCTCCGCTACGCAGTGCAGCCAGATATCGACAAGGGTCGGATCCCACTGGGTTCCGCTCCCTGCGATCAAGATGGCACACGCCGCCGCGACAGTCCCCGCCGGACGATAGGGCCTGGCATGGGTGAGCGCGTCCCAGGTATCGGCGACAGCGATGACCCGCGCCCCAAAAGGAATCGCTGGGCCGGCTAGGCGCGCCGGGTAGCCGTCCCCGTCCCAGCGTTCGTGATGGTGAAGGATGATGTCGGCCTTGCTGCGGTACGCCGGCACACGAGCTAGGCAGTCGGCCCCTCGTGCAGGGTGAGTTTCCATGAGGGCGCGCTCTGCGGGGGTGAGGGAGCCTGGCTTGTCGAGCAGCCCGGGAGGAAGGGCCAGCTTACCCAGATCGTGCAGGCGGGCGGAGGAGAGTACGCGGGCGGCGGTGAGCGGATCTACCTCCAGGGTGCGTAGGATCGTGCCACAGGCGGCAGCCACACGCTGGGAGTGGGCACTCAGCTCAGGATCGACCTCAGCGAGGGTGGTGGCGAGCACGGTAAGCAGAGATGGGTGGAGAGTAGACATAGATAATCTCCTTTCACGGCCGGCACGGGACTGACAGGTTAGAGTGCTAATTATCCCCAGTGTATCCGTGTTGGGTTACCGGAGCGTTACCGGAATGTAAAACTTTGGTGCCGACCGTGCGGAAATCTCCGCTCACCACTCTATTATACCGGCCTGGTGAGCAGGAGGTTCACAGATCCGGCGCAGGAGCCGAGTGCAGCGGTGGTATACTACTTGCAACGCGCATCTCCGTGGGGAGGTCATGCCTAGATGTCTGCTTTTTCGTGGCACCGCTTCCGGTGCGTATTACTATTGCTCTGCACCCTTGTCTTCCCCGCGTGTGACCTCCTGCCTGCGGCTCCCACCGCCACACCGCCGGCGTCACCCACGGCGGACGGGACGCCTGCCGGCCCGGCGACGCACAGCGACTTTCTGCTGCTCGGTTCCGCCGCAGATCCTGCACATGTCGCTGGCCAGCAGATACTGCCTGCCCTCCGAGCAATCGCGGCCTCCGGCGCTACGTTTGTCTCGCGGCGCGACGGCTCGAACGCCAATGTGTTCGAGCTACAGCTCTGGCAGAAGGCCATGGGGCGCGACGTGCAGCACGAGGGCTGGTATGTCAGCACACACAAGGGTGCTGGCCCCACTCTCGCCGAGGCTAACCGCAGGCAGGCATACACCCTCACAGACCGCGCAAGCTACCTCGCCGCGCGCGGCACCCTTCAGCTAGAGCCGCTCGTCGAGAACGATCCCATGCTGCTCGATGCCCACCACGCGATTCGGGCAGTTCATGACTGCGCCGGGTGCCAGGATGCGGCACCTCCGGCAGACACGGGAGCCGCCTCGATTGTTGCCTGGGGCGCGCCCGCCGGGTTTGACAGTGACAGAGTGACGACGAAGCGGCTACCACACCCGAGCTTACTGGCGACGCTGATCGTGCCGCCGTGCTGCTCGGCAATGCGGCGGGCAATTGCTAGACCGAGGCCGAGTCCAGAGCCGTGGCGGGCATCGGCCACGCGGTGCAGCTTGTTAACGTGTCGCTAATCTTCTCTTAACGCCGACGGGCCATAATAACGTGGATGAAGCGCGCTGTTATGCGCCCGAGCACGCGCTTGCGAAAACTCCGTCAGGCTGCTATAATGCCTCTCGTGGACGATCTGCCCCGCATTGCCGATGACCGGCGCTTGGTCCGTCAGAGGGGCCGCGACTTGGGTTGGGCGCTGCTCTACATGGCCCCCGCGCTGGCGGTTTTTGTTGCCTTTACCTTCCTGCCGTTTCTCCGCTCCATCGGGTTGAGCTTCTTTGTCACCGATCCGACCGGCAACACGGCGCACTTCAACGGCCTGAATTACTATGCGCGCATCCTGAACGTTGACGGCCGGGGCGACGATGAATACCTGCGAAGCATTCTCACGACCGTCCAATTCACACTGCTTGTGGTGCCTGCCGGCATCGTGGTCGCCGTGGGCCTGGGAGTGCTGGCCGCTATCCCGTTGCGCGGCATCGCGATTTTCCGCACCATCTTTACGAGCACTGTGGCTATCTCTGTGGCGAGCGCCAGCGTCATCTGGGCGCTGATCTACAATCCCAGCATCGGCCTCACCAACTGGCTGCTGAACTTACTCAACCTGAAAGGGCAAGGCGTTCTGCTCGACCCGGCCACGGCTCTGCCGGCCGTCGCCTTTATGACGATCTGGACCTCGCTCGGCTTCAACTTCATTATCGTGCTGGCGGGGCTACAGGGCATTCCACAGGATCTTTACGAGAGTGCGCGGCTCGATGGCGCAACCGGATGGCTGACATTCCGGCACATCACGCTTCCCCTTCTCTCCCCAACGCTCCTCTTCCTGGTGATCATCAGCACGATCAATGCGTTCCAAGCCTTCACGCAGTTTAACGTGTTGCTGGCAAACGAAGGCCCGGAGAGGTCCACGAACGTGCTCGTATTCGCGCTGTTCAGTGCCTTCTTCAAGGACAACAGATACGGTTTCGCCTCGGCGCTCGCCGTCGTGCTGTTCGTCGTGCTGCTTGTGTTGAGCCTAGCGCAGTTTCGGCTGCTCGAGAGGAGGGTCCACTACCAGTGATTGCTACTCGCGCCGCCGTTGCCGAGATCCGGGGCGAAATCGTGCGTCGCGCGGGGATCTATGCCCTGCTGGTGATCGCGGCGCTGATCCTGCTCTTCCCACTGTTTTTCTCCCTATCGCTCGCGTTGCAGGGGCCGACTGTCGCGCCGAGCTTGGTGCCTGATTTCGGCTCGCTCGACTGGACCGTATTCCGGTCGGCCTTCGAGCAAGAGCCTAACTTGGGGCGCTGGGTGCTCAATTCGTTCGTGGTCTCGCTCGCTGTGACTCTCGGCCAGTTAGTGACCTCGGCTCTGGCCGCTTATGCACTGGCGACGCTACAGTTTCCTGGGAAGTTCCTCTTCTTTTCCGTCTTCCTGGCGACGTTGCTTATCCCCTGGGAGGCGACAATCGTGCCGAATTACCTGACGGTCGTGAACCTGGGTTGGAAAGACAGCTACCAAGGGCTGATCGCGCCGTTCCTGGCGAGCGGGTTCGGTATCTTTCTGCTGCGCCAATATTTCCTGACAATCCCCCGTGACCTCTACGAAGCAGCGGTGATCGACGGCTGCGGGCCTACCCGCTACCTCTGGAAGATCCTCTTGCCGCTCTCCCGGCCGGCGCTGGGCACCCTGGCCGTCTACGCCTTTCTGAACACCTATAATCAGTATTACTGGCCCCTGCTCGTCACCGATAGCCCCGAATGGCGCACGACGCAGGTCGGGATCACCGCGTTTCGTTCGTCGGAGGTGGCGTTGTATAATATGCAAATGGCGGGGACACTGATCGTGATGGTGCCCACACTGGTGCTGCTCGTCCTCGGCCAGCGCCAGCTCGTGCGCGGGCTGACGAGCGGCGCGCTCAAGGGCTAGGCGAAGGTGCAGAGGTCCGTGTTGGAAAAATAGACGCTGTAGACACAGAGAGGAGACAACGAAATTGAAAAGGAATCTGCGCGAACTAATGTCGTCGGCGTTGACCTTCATAGTCCTGGCGGGGCTGTTGGCCGCGTGCGGCGATACGACTCCCACTACTGTGGGTGCCCCCTTCGCCACAGCTCCAGCCTCTGCGCTGACCGCTGGGGCGGCGGCCTCGGCCAACACGCCGACGGCGTATCCCACGGTGCCGATGCCCGCAGGGGCGGTCGAGATCACGTTCTGGTACGGACTGACCGGATTCAACGGCGGCCTCGTGCAGCAGGTAGTCAATAGGTTCAACAGCGGCCAGAGCAAATATTACGTCCAGGCGATCCAGCAGCCCAACTACGACGACACGATCAACAAGCTCAACACCAGCTTCGCCGGCGGCAAGCTCCCGAACGTTGTGCAGATCTACGACATCGGCACCCAGCGCATGATCGACAGCCACAGAGTTCTGCCGGTGCAGGATTTCATGGACAAAGAGAAGTCCGACATGCTCAAGGACATCGAGCCGAATGTGGCAAGATACTACACGGTCAACGGCAAGCTCTACTCGATGCCGTTCAATAGCTCCGCGCCGGTGATGTATTACGACAGGAACGCTTTCAAGGCTGCGGGCCTCGACCCCGACAAACCGCCGCAGACCTACGACGAGGTGTTCGCCGACGCGCAGAAGCTGACCCAGAAAGGCGCGGACGGCAAGGTTACCCGCTATGGCGCGGAGTTCACGCTCTACAGTTGGATCCTGGAGCAAGAGGTGGCGACCCAGGGCGCATTGCTGGCGGAACCGGATAACGGACGTACAGCCCGCGCCACTAAGCTGAGCTTCAACGGTGAGCCTGCCCAAAACTGGCTGAACTTCCTCAAGAAGCTACAGGACGCGGGGGTTGGCCGCAGCGTGGGCCGCGCGAGCGGCACGACTAACGGCACCACGCTAGGGGCCGACTTCTCCCGTGGCAATGCCGCGATCACCTTCGAGAGTATCGCCACTCTTCGGGGGTGGTCCAGCCAAGCGGCCAACGCGGGAGGCAAAGTGGACATCGGGGTGGCCGACCTGCCCAAGCCCGCGGGCGCGCCGGGCGGTGTGATCATCGGCGGGGCCTCTCTCTGGATCACCGACCAGGGGACGACGAATCAGCAGCAAGCGGCCTGGGAGTTCGTGAAGTTCGCTGCCGATCCCGCACAGCAGTCTTTCTTCGCGTCCAACACAGGATACTATCCGATGCGCGTCTCGGCATATGACCGGCCGGAGATGCAGGTGGCGCTACAGAAGTACCCGCAGTTCCAGACTGCCGTGGACGAAATGCGTAACTCGCCGCACGTGCCTGCGACCGCCGGGGCGGTCTACGGCATCTTTGCGGGCACTCGCTTGCTGATCGAGGGGGCGATGGAGGACTACTTGCTCGGGAAAGCGCCTACAGCCAAGGCCGCCCTCGACGCCGCCGCGTCCAAAGCCAACGATAATCTGACCGAGTATAACTCGACGGTCAAGTAGGGGCGACCTGCATCACAGCACTGCCGCCGGCAGACGCCGGGCCGCATCATTATCTATGCGGCCCGACGTGATGCTGGCTTGCTGCCCGGCGGCTGGAGCCAACCAAAGTTCTAATGCACGCAGAGATGTGACGACCGGGATGTGAAGATCAACCGCACGGCGTGCCAAAGCAGGAGCGAGTCCGCCGGCGGATTGCTCCTGTCGACCTGGCAGAGCGAATACCAGTCTGGCGTCGTGCCCGGCCAGTTCGTCGGCATGGGAAATAGAATAGGCACCCAGCCCGTGGGCGCACAGGCGGGGCAGCGTGTTGGGGGTTGCCAGCAGACGGACCGAGGCCCCTCCGCAGATCGCGGCCAGCCGGGACATCTGTCGCTCGCCGAGCCCGTCGGCCACGACCAGCACCGTCGCGCCGTCAGCGAGCGGCAGGTATCCGGCTCCCTGCTGGGCCTTAGCGAACGCACGGGCAAATACCGCATCTGTGCCCATGGCCTCGCCGGTGCTCTGCATCTCGGGGCCGAGCACCGGGTTGAGCGCGGGGAACTTGTTAAACGGCAGCACCACCGCTTTGACCGCGACGGGCCGTGTGGGGTCGGGAGCTTGAAGTGCCAACTCGGATAACGTGGTACCCAGGATCAGTCGTGTGGCGAGCCGGGCCAGCGGGATGCCGGTGGCTTTGCTGGCGAAGGGCACCGTGCGGCTGGCGCGGGCGTTCACTTCAAGCAGGTAGACGCGCTCTTCCTTGACCGCGTACTGCACGTTCATCAAGCCGCAGATGCCGAGGTGCCGCGCCAAGCGTCGGGTGTAGTCCTCGACCTGACGGAGCACTGCAGGCGCGAGGGTCTGTGGCGGATAGACACAGGCGCTGTCGCCGGAGTGGACTCCGGCTTCTTCGATCTGCTCCATGATCACTGTGAACACCTCGCGGCCATCCGCGATACCGTCCACGTCGATCTCGATCGCGTCCTCTAGGTACTGGTCCACCAGCACCGGCTGCTGCCAGAGATGGCGGGGCAGGTCGCCGAGATAGCGGGTCAACTCGGCCTGGTCGGCGATGATCCGCATACCCCGCCCGCCCAGCACATACGAGGGGCGGACCAGCACTGGGAAGCCGTGCATGAACGCGGCCAACTCGTCGCGGCTGTGGGCGATGGACCAAGCCGGGGTGGGGATGCCGAGGTGCGCGCAGACCGCCGCCATCTGCTTACGGTCCTCGGTGACGGCGATGGCCACCGGATCGGTGCCCAAGATATGCACTCCGGCCTCGGCCAGAGGGTGTATCAGGTTAAGCGCGGTCTGACCCCCGAACTGCGCGATCACCCCGAGCAAGCCCTCGCGCTCCTGCTCGACGACGTTCAGCACCTCTTCGAGCGTCAGCGGCTCGAAGTAGAGGCGGTCGCTCAGCGAGTAGTCGGTGCTGACCGTCTCGGGGTTGTTGTTGATCACGATGGCCTTGATGCCTGCCGCGCGGAGCGTCTCCACCGCGTGGACCGCCGAATAGTCGAACTCGATGCCCTGGCCGATGCGGATCGGCCCGCTGCCGAGCACGATCACCTTGGGTCCGGCAAGCGGCAGAGGCTCGTCCTCGGTCTCATAGGTCGAATAGAAGTAGGGAGTGGACGCCGCGAACTCCCCGGCGCAGGTGTCCACCATCTTGTAGGTCGGGCGTATTCCGAGCCGGCTGCGCCGGGCGCGGATGTCGGCGGGCGTGATGCCTGGGGTGAGGGCGGAGAGGTGTGCATCTGAGAAGCCGGAGTGCTTCGCGGCCGACAGCGTTTCGGGGCTGAGGCCCTGCCTGCATATTTGTTCGAGAGCGTAGATCGAGGCGAGACGCTCGATGAACCAGGGGTGGATACGGCTCTGGGCCGCGATTTCAGCAATAGGCCAGCCGGAGGCCAGGGCATTGTAGATGGCGGCGGGTCGCTCGTGCGTGGACCGGGCGAGCGCGTCGGCCAGACGCTCGTCCGTCCAGGATGGGCGGACTTCCAGCCAGGCTGACGGGATGTCGAGGCTTCGCAGCGCCTTCAGGAACGCCTGCTCGAACGACCGACCGATAGCCATCACCTCGCCGGTGCTTTTCATCGTCATGCCCAGATGGGGGTCTACAGTGCGGAACTTATCGAACGGCCAGCGGGGCAGCTTCACGACGACGTAATCGAGCGCCGGTTCGGCGGCGGCGCTCGCCCCGGTCAGGTCGTTACGTAGCTCGGCGAGTGTGTAGCCGAGCGCGATCTTGGCGGCCACGCGCGCGATCGGGTAGCCCGTAGCCTTCGAGGCCAGCGCCGACGAGCGCGACAGGCGCGGGTTGACCTCGATCACAGCAAGCTCGCCGGTCGCCTGGTTGAACGCGAACTGGCAGTTGCAGCTGCCCTGCACGCCGAGGGCGCGCACGATCGCCAGGGAGGTGCTGCGTAGGCGCTGGTAGTCGCCGTCCGAGAGCGTCTGGCTGGGCGCGACGACAATCGACTCGCCGGTGTGGATGCCCATTGGGTCCATGTTTTCCATGTTGCAGATTATGATCGCGTTATCGGCGGCGTCGCGCAGCACCTCGTACTCGATCTCGGCCCATCCGGCCACACCCCGCTCGACCAGCACCTGGTTCACCGGGCTGGCCGCCAAGCCGGTCTGAACCACGGCCTCAAGCTCCAGCGCGTCGCGTGCATGGCCAGAGCCGGTGCCGCCGAGGCAGTAGGCTGCGCGCACCACCAGCGGGTAGCCGTGTTCGGCGGCGAAGGAGCGTGCGGCTTCGGCGCTGCTCACGGTGGTGTGGGGCAGTACGGGCAGGCCGGAGGCAACCATCAGGTCGGCGAATCTCCGGCGGTCTTCTGCGGTGCGGATCGTGGGGATCGGCGTGCCGAGCGTTCGCACGCAGTACTCGGCCAGCACGCCTGCCTCGTCGAGTTCCACGGACAGGTTCAGCCCTGTCTGGCCGCCCATCGTAGCGATCAGCCCGTCGGGGCGCTCCCTGGCGATGATCGCGGTCACGCTCGCCAGTGTGAGCGGCTCGATATAGACGGCGTCGGCCATATCGGGATCGGTCTGGATTGTGGCCGGGTTCGAGTTGACGAGGACAACTGCGACGCCCTCCTCGCGGCAAGCTAGGCAAGCTTGGGTGCCGGCGTAATCGAACTCGGCGGCCTGGCCGATCACGATCGGGCCGGAGCCGATGATCAGCACTTTGCGGATCGTGGGGTCTTTAGGCATGGTTGGCCTCCGAGGCTGACAGGAAGCGGTCCAGTTGCTCGTGGGTATCGGTGGGGCCGGGGCCGGCTTCGGGATGCCACTGCACTCCCCAGACCGGGCGCATCAAGTGGGCAAGCCCCTCCAGTGTGCCGTCGTTCAGGTTGGTGTGTGTCACCCGGTAGCCGGGCGGTATAGTCTCGGGGGCGACCAGGTAGCCGTGGTTCTGCGTGGTGATCGCCACGCGCCCGGTCGCCGTGTCTATCACCGGCTGGTTGGTGCCTCGGTGACCGAAGCGCATCTTCGCGGTGCCGGCACCGGCGGCGCGCGCCAACAATTGGTGGCCCAGGCAGATGCCGAAGATCGGCATCTGGCCGTGCTCCAGAAGCTGTTGGACCGTGGCGACTGCGTAATCGAGCCGCGCCGGATCGCCCGGCCCGTTCGACAGGAGGATGCCGTCGGGCCGCAGGGCCAGGATCGCGTCGGCGCTCCATCGGGCAGGCACCAGCCAGACTCCGGCACCTCGCGCCCGTAGGTAGTTAAGCGTGGCGGTTTTGACGCCGTAATCCACCAGGGCCACGCGCGGGGCATCTGGCCGTGCCGGGGGGTGCCAGACCAGTTCGGGGGTGGAGCAGCCTGCGACGAAGTCCACCGAGTCGTAATTCAGAGCCGCCGCGTGCGCGCGTAGCTCCTCGACCGAGGGTAGACGTCCCTCGGGGCCGACGGCGAGGGCGGCCGGCAGCACGCCATGTTCTCGGACCCTGCGTGTGAGGAAGCGGGTGTCAACGTCCGCCAGCGCGGGGATGCCCTTATCGCGCAGCCAGGCGTCGAGGTCGAGCCGGCTTTCGCGGTGGCCTGCGCTCGGCAGCAGCTCGCGCATGATGACGCCCCGGGCATGGACGTGCGCGCTCTGGTCGGCAGCCGGTCCAGCGCCGTAGTTACCAAGCAACGGGTAGGTGAAAATCAACAATTGACCCGCGTAAGACGGGTCGGTCAGTGCCTCTTGATAGCCGGTCATGCCGGTCTGGAAAACCAGTTCACCGGCCGCGATACCTGGCGCTCCTGCGCCCTTACCCTGAACTACCGTGCCGTCCGCCAGCACCAGCAGCCCGAGCATCGCTTCGGTCAAGATGCACGCCTCCTACGACTCCGAGGGTCTTGTGTGGTCCCGCATCGTTGAGGGAGCTTTCAACACCTCATTATGGATCGAAGGCGGTGGTTTTGTCAAGCCGCAATACCGGCAAGACGGCTGAGACAGGGCTTTGGTGTCACTCCCCTTCGCCTTTCAGTTGCACGAGTGCGGAGACGATCCTCGGAGTCTCTATCTCTTCTAAGGCCAAGACCGTCGGCGGATGGGGTATGCGAAACTGTGTATGATCATGGTAGAGCTGTAGAACGAGCGCGCCTATGGGCGCTCCGTCCGTGGGCCGCACCATGCACCACATCCAGCGTTCTCGCTCCTCGATCGGTCCCCATTCCATTGACGCGGCCAACCGGCCGGGAAAGCGAGGGTTCGCAAGAAACCCGGCCTGGGTGAGTTGCGTCTGGATCGGGCGACAGAGCGCGGCTGCATAGGTGCCGTAAGCCGGTTCCCCGGCCTGGGCAAACAGCTGCTCCAACTCGTGCCGGCGCTGATGCAGCACCAGCTGCCAGTGCTCTTCCAGAGACTGCCCGATGTAGCTAGCGAGCGTCTGGATCGTAACTTCTCTCTGCTCGGAGAGAAACTCCGTTAATGGCTTCATGGAACGGAACTCCTTTGTGTTTACAGGCCACAGAGTTGCATGCTGAGATCCCAGAGACGTTGGGCAGCCGCCTCATCATGGGATAGTGCGGAAGACTCGGCCGGTTTGGATTTGGCGAAGTAGCGGCCACTGGTGGTCTCAACCTCGGGTGAGCCGGCAAGATAGATGGACGTTCCAGCTCCCCGTTCCGCCGAGATAGCGAATAGGCGGCTTATCTTGACGACAAGCGCCCCAGACCCCTTCGCTTCGCGGTCCAAGTTGGTCTTCATCGGCCAGCCGGGATGGAGACAGTTGGCGGTGACACCACTACCCGCCAGCCGCTTGGATAGCTCATAGGTGAAGAGGATATCCATGAGCTTACTCAGGTTGTATGCAGATCGCGAATCGTACTCCCGCTCGCTTTGGAGATCATCCCAGGGGATCATCTTGACCCAGGTGTGCGTGTACGAGGCGACGTTGACGATCCTTGACGGGGCGCTTTTCTTGAGCAGATCCAAGAGCAGGTGCGTGAGCAG
Organism: Chloroflexia bacterium; assembly: GCA_050998805.1. GTDB lineage: Bacteria > Chloroflexota > Chloroflexia > QHBQ01 > JAICKM01 > JAICKM01. The sequence goes on from JBPCPV010000010.1 coordinate 15,396, forward strand.
GAAAGGCGCGAGGTAGTTGACGGCAAAGGTGGTCTCCAAACCATCCTCTGTGACCTGGCGGTGGTCGAGGGCCACCCCGGCGTTATTGATGAGAACGTCCAGGCGATCATGCTGCTCGCGGATTTGCGCGGCCAGCCGGCGCACGTCGCTCATGGAGGCGAGGTCAGCGAGCAGCAAGCTTACCGCGTCATTGCTGCTGCTCGCCTGTATTTCGGCACGCGCTGCCTCCCCGCGTGCTTGATCGCGGCATACCATGACCACGCCTGCCCCGAGCTGGGCCAGGCTGGCGGCCGTTGCTTTTCCGATCCCTGAATTCGCGCCTGTTACGAGACAGGTTTTCCCATGCATGGGTAAGTCTATTCGCATCGGTAGCTCCCTCCATACGGACTGCTTATATCATAATGACTTATCTCACTATAATATAATCTAAATCTCTTACTTTGTCAAGGGCATCGCGATACGAGGTTAGACCGGCTGGTTGGGGTCGCGCAAACCTTCCGCCCAGCGGAGTTCCTGTTGCCACTGGTCAATCGTGTGGTGCATCACAGCGAGCAAGTCGCCGACCTGCTCGCTCGTCAGATGCATGACGGCGACATCCGGGTTGTTTTCCACGGCTCCGGTGATCGCTTCCACCCGCGCCATGCCGTGGGAGACCAGCGTCCGACAATAGCCGATATAGTGATCAACCAAATGCCGGCGCTCGGAGGGCAGCAAAAAAGAGAAGTGGGCGACTTTCTGCACGAACACCTTCTTGTAGTCTCCCAGGTAGGAGGTCGTATCCATCATCAGGTGGTGAAACCGAGCGCGCCCGGAGTCGGTAATTCGGTAGCCGCGTGAGGGGAGTTGGTAGCGGCGCGACTGAGATGTCGCTTCCTTCTCAGCGCCGGGTTCGGCCACGATCAGCCCCTGTGCTTCCAATTTAGCCAGAAGAGGATAGAGCCGCCCTGAGCTGACCTTGTCATACGGCCCGGTGATGTTTTGCACGATCTTGGCGATCAGGTAGCCGTGGGCCGGACCCAGCAGCAGCGACCCAAGAATGATCAATTCATAGTACATCGCGTCCTCCGACTCATTGTCCAGCGTTTATACCGCCAGCGGTCACATAGTGATATAAGTCACTTTGCTATAGCATACTCGCAGCCGCGGTCTTTGTCAATGAATCTCGCCTGACAGCCAGTCGGAACTGGGCTTCGCCGCCCGGGTTTGGCACTGCTTATCATAGTCCTATCAGCTTTCAGGGGTGGTCTCAGGCATGGCAGTCGCCTCTTGGCTGATGTTCGCGCCTGGCGGGTTATACTAATTTTGAGGCTGCCAACCCATGGTTTTGGGTTCCGAATTACGAAACGAAGGCTGACGGCGCAGCTCATTGTTTTATCTCCTCATGCTCAAAGATACTCCGATCGGAGTATCTTTGAGCAACCGGGTAAAATCCGGGGGCAAGAGTCCTGGGGCGGGGCCGGGCCGCTCCGGTTTTAGGCACGGAAGACGGCGTTTTCGGCTCGCTATTTTTACCCTCTCACTTTATATATCCATTTGAGGGGCGATTTACTGCCAGATTCGGGGGGCACCGGGGCAAAGATACTCCGAAAGACCTAGATGGGTGGTTAGTATTTGGTGGTTAGTGGTTAGTGGTTAGTGCGTAGTGCGTGGTGCGTGGTGCGTGGTGCGTATGGGGTTTGCAGGGAGGCCGTCCACGAAAAGCACGGGAAAACATGAAGGGCTGGGTTGCGGGGATGGACGGGGCGGGTGGTCGCGGGGAATGGCGGCGGTACGGGCGACTTAGGGGACCGTATCTGTAGGGGAGTGGCTTCGCCCTTGTTGACTCACATATACGGGTGCCGGCGGCTAAGGCCAGCCAGATTTGCAGCCCCCGCCGCCAGGGATGGCTGTGCCGATCGCCGACCAGGCCCAACTCATCTTGCGCCAGCGCGCGGTGCCAGCACACATCGTCGGCCGTGAGATGGCCGACGATGTGCGCCGGCAAGGGCCCGTTGAACCCTTCTGGTGGTAGATCTCGAGCAGTTCGGCGCGATCCTCGTCTGGCTCGTTGCGGATCTCATAGCGCTCGATCGCGACCCTGTGATCCAGCACCTCCTGCTCGGTGTGCGCGGACAGGTAGCCGCCGGGGGCTATAGAAATACCGCCGGCAAGCACCTCGCCGAAGACGATGAGCAGGAGCCGCCCGGGTGCGAGTACGCTCACCGCTATGATGAAGACGAACGTAGTGACCAGGCCGTCGTTAAGCCCGAATACGATCTCGCGGAACCAGTCGCCGCCGTGGGGATGTTGTTATGTCCTCTGCGCGATGAGCCTCTCTCCGCCTGCCCGTATGCACCGCCGGACGCTATACCCAGCAATAACTGCGCCAGGCACCGCGGGCGTGGACTACGACGGGGCCAGCGTTTAGCCGAGCTGGGCGAACGCCGCAGCCAGCGCGGTCTGGGTCAGCTGCAGGGTCGTCGCGTCGTGAACTGTCGCCACGAAGGACGCCTCAAATTGCGCGGGAGCCAGGTAGACCCCGGCCTCCAGTAGCGCGTGGAAGAACCGCGCATAGCGTCGGACATCGGCTTGCTGGGCGCTCGCATAATCGGTCACAGGTGCGGCGGTGAAGAAACAACCCCACATACTGCCGACCGCTATGGCCTGCACCGGCACCCCGGCCCGCGCCGCTTCCGCGCGCACCGTTTCCACCAGGGCCGTTGCCGTCGCGCCCAGTTGCTGATAGACCCCCGGCCGGCTGATTTCGTGCAGGGTGGCGATCCCGGCGACCATCGCCAGCGGGTTGCCCGACAGAGTGCCCGCTTGGTACATTTTGCCCGCGGGAGCGACATACTGCATCATGTCGCGCCGCCCGCCGTAGGCAGCCACCGGCAACCCGCCGCCGATCACTTTGCCCAGGCAAGTCAGGTCGGGCATCACGCCATAGAGTGCCTGCGCGCCGCCGTAAGCCACGCGGAAGCCGGTCATCACCTCGTCAAAGACCAGCAGCGCGCCGTGGTGGGAGGTAAGCGCCCGCAAGCCCTCCAGGTAGCCGGGTTGCGGCGGCACCAGGCCCATGTTGCCGGCCACCGGCTCCACGATCACCGCCGCGACGCTATCGGGATACGCCCGGAACAAGGCTTCCACCGCCTCCAGATCGTTATAGGGCGCGGTCAGCGTGTCGGCGGTCGCGCCGGGCGGCACACCGGGGCTATCCGGCAAGCCCAACGTCGCCACGCCCGACCCTGCCTGCACCAGCAGGGCATCGGCGTGACCGTGGTAGCATCCGGCGAATTTGACGATCCGCGTGCGCCCGGTGACTGCGCGGGCCAGCCGCAGCGCGCTCATTGTAGCCTCGGTGCCGGAGGAGACGAAGCGCAGCTGCTCCATACTCGGCAACGCGATGCGGATCGCTTCGGCGAGTTCGGTTTCCAGCTCGGTGGGCGCGCCGAACGAGGTGCCGCGCGCCGCCTGCCGGGTGATCGCCGCGACTACTGCCGGGTGGGCATGGCCCAAGATCAGCGGTCCCCAGGAGAGGACATAGTCTACGTACCGGTTGCCGTCGGCATCCCACAGATAGGGGCCGGCCCCATGGTCAATGAAGCGCGGCGTGCCGCCCACGCTGCGAAACGCCCGCACGGGGCTGTTCACCCCACCAGGGATCACGCGCTGGGCGGCGGCGAACAGCGCCTCGGAGCGCGCGGTGGATCGCAGGGTTGCATCGGCGGTCATGGCTGACGTCCCTCAGCCAGCCAGCGGGCGGCCTCTTTGGCGTAATAAGTGATGATCAGGTCGGCCCCGGCCCGCCGGATCGCGATCAGGCTTTCCAGCGCCGCCGCCCGCTCATCCACCCAGCCGCGTTCGGCGGCGGCTTTGAGCAACGCATATTCGCCGCTGACCTGGTAGGCCGCCAGCGGCAGGCTGTGTGCATCGCGCACCTGGCGGATGATGTCGAGATAGGGACCGGCCGGCTTGACCATCAGCAGATCCGCACCCTCGGCCACGTCCAGCGCCACCTCGCGCAACGCCTCGCGCCCATTGGCCGGGTCCAACTGGTAGCTGCGCCGATCGCCGAAGGCCGGGGCCGACCCGGCCGCCTGGCGGAACGGGGCGTAATAGGCGGAGGCGAACTTGGCGCTATAGGCCAGGATCGCCACAGCGGAGTGCCCCGCCGAGTCCAACCCCGCCCGGATCGCCGCCACCTGCCCATCCATCATCGCGCTCGGAGCCACGATGTCCGCTCCGGCCTCGGCATAGGATACGGCGGCCCGGGCCAGCAGGGGCAGCGTTTCATCGTTTTGCACCTCGCCCGAAGAGTCGCGCAGCACGCCGCAGTGGCCGTGATCTGTATATTCGCATAAGCAGACATCGGCCACCACGATCAGATCGGGCGCGAGGCGTTTGATGGCGCGGATCGCCATCGGCACCGGCCCAGCGGCATCCCAGGCGCTGCTGCCACAGGCATCTTTGCGGGCCGGCAGCCCAAACAACAGCACCGCCGGCACACCCAGTACCCGCAGGCTCTCGATCTCCGGTTCTAACCGATCCACCGACCACTGCGCGTGACCCGGCAATGCCGCGATAGGGCGCGTCATGCCCTGCTCGGCAGTGATAAACAGCGGGCAGACAAAATCGCTCACCGCGAGTTCTGTTTCGCGGACCATCTGGCGCAGCAGCGGTGTGCGCCGCAGCCGGCGCGGGCGGGTTGCGGGCATAACTCCTGGCGTGGTGTCGGGAAGAGAATCCAGAGTTCTACGGCTCCTTTTGGCCCGGCGCGCCAAACCAGTGAACCAGGGCGGCGATCAAACCGACGGTCGTATAATCTTCAGCCACCGCATCCACCGGCCAGCCGAGTTCGCGGGCGGTCTGCGCGGTGATCGGTCCGATGCAGACCACCGCCGGCCGCTGCGGGCCACGTTGCAGATCGGCGGCATCCACGCCGAGCGCGGCCAGGCTCTGGCCGAAATAGCGCACCGTTGAAGAGCTGGTGAAGGTCAGCGCGTCTATCGTTCGGGCGCGCAGCCAGTCGCCCGCCCAACCCGCCCCGGCAACGGTGCGGTAGGCCGTCACTTCGTCCACCAGCGCGCCCTTCGCCCGCAAGCCCACGGCCAGCGCCATCCGGGCGATGTCGGCTCGTGGCAGCAGCATCCGCTGCCCAGCGACATCGCCGATCTGCGCGATTATCGCTTCAGCCACATAGGCGCTGGGCACAAAGGCGGGCACCAAACCGTGCTCGCGCAACGCCGCAGCAGTGGCCGGGCCGATGGCTGCCAAGCGCAGGCTGCCCAGCCGGGAGGCGGTCTGCCCCGCGTGCCCCAGCCGGGCCATGAAAGCCGCCACCCCATTCACGCTGGTAAACACGATCCAATCGTAACGGGCGGTCTGGGCGATCGCCGCGTCAAGCGGCGCGTAGCTCTCGGGCGGCACGACCTGGATGGCTGGGCATTCGAGCGGCACCGCGCCCAACGCCCGCAACTGCGCCACCAGGTCGCCGGCCTGCGCCTGCGCGCGTGTCACTACGATGCGCCGCCCCTGCAACGGCTGCGCCATCGTAACTGCCGCCGGCCCGGTCGGCTCACTCATTATCGCCCTCGCCGGTCGGTCCGCGCACCATGAGCAAGACGGCTCCGCCTTCGGCTAACAATTGCGCGGCCAGGCGTTTACCCAGGGCGGCGGCTTCGGCTGGAGTGCCATGCACGGTGCCGCGCACCAGTCGCCCGTCGGCGGCCCCGATCAGGCCGGTGAGGGTCAGCGCGTCATCTGTCACGGTAGCATACGCTCCCACCGCCGACGCGCAGCCGCCGCCGATGCCGGCCAGGAACGCCCGCTCGGCCCGCACCGCCGCCGTCGCCGCTTCGTCGGCCAGCCGCCCGACGATCTCTGCCACGGCTAGGTCCCCTGCGCGGATCTCCACAGCCAGCGCACCCTGTCCGATCGCCGGCAACATCACTTCCGGAGCGAGCCACTCGGTCACCGCCGCCGCCCGATCCAGCCGGATCAGCCCGGCGGCGGCCAGCACCAGCGCCTCATACTCGCCGGCCTCCAACTTTCGTAGGCGGGTATCCACATTACCGCGCAGGTCCAAGATCTCGAGATCGGGTCGCACGGCGCGCAACTGGCAGGTACGGCGCGGACTGCTGGTGCCCACGCGCGCGCCCGGCGGCAGGTCGCGCAGCCGCCCCGCCCGCGACACCAGCGCATCGCGGGCATCGGTGCGTATGGGGATCGCGCCGATCTCCATGTCGGGCGGTAGCTCCGAGGGTAGGTCTTTGGCGCTGTGGACCGCCAGATCGATCCATCCTGACCGCAGCGCCGTCTCGATCTCGGTGACAAACAGCCCTTTATCGCCGATAGCGGCCAGTGGTCGGTCCAGCAGCACGTCGCCCCTCGTGGTAATATGCCGGATCACCACCTGCAATGCCGGGTCGGCGGCCTGTAAGGCGGCGCGCACCAGTTCGGTCTGCACCAGGGCCAGCTTGCTGCCGCGCGTGCCGATGGTCAGGGTGCGCGGCGGGGCGGTCCCGCCGGCCGAGGCGCGGGCCGGGATCACTCTCGAGCCTCGGCAGCCGTCACGGCGGTGCCCGCCTGGGCGGCGGCCACCACCGCCGCCAGGGTGCGGATAAACTCCGGGCGCGCGTTGGGCATCGCCGTGCGCTGTAACGTCATGCCGAGCGAACCGGCCTTGTCTTTGGCCTCATGGTCAATGTCGAAGAAAATCTCCAGGTGGTCAGCGACAAAGCCAATCGGGATCTGTAGCACGTTTCGTACCCCCTCGGCGTGCAGAGTCTCCAGATAGTCGCAGATGTCGGGGCCGATCCAGGGTTCGCCGGTGCCGCCTTCGCTCTGCCAGGCGAAGCGCCAAGCTTGGCGCCCCAGGCGTGCGGCGACGGCCGCGCTGCCGGCGCGCAGTTGCGCCTCGTAGGGATCGTGCCAGGTGCGGATGCGCTCCGGCAGGCTGTGCGCGCTGAACACCATCAGTACCGTGTCGCGCGCCTGCGGCGGAAACTGCTCTAGTCCAACGCGCACCAGATCGGTCATCATGTCGAGAAACTCCGGCTGCATCCCCCAGCTTTCCACGAAAGTCACCTGGAAGGGGTGGCCGAGCGCCCCTTGCGCGGCCTCGACGGCTTTACGGTAGCCGCCGATGCTGATGCGCGAATAGTGCGGGGCTAGGGCCAGCGCGATCACTTCGCAGATGCCGTCGGCGGCCATCTGCGGCATCACATCGCCGATAAACGGGTGCCAGTGCTTCATACCAGTGTACACCCGGTAACGCCCCCCCTCCGCGCGGTTCAGCTCGCCTTGCAGCCCGGCCGCAACGGCGCGGGTGATGTCGAGAAGCGGCGTGCGCCCACCCACCAGTGCATAGCGTTGTTGCAGGTTTTCGACCGCCGCCGCCGGGGGCGTGCGCCCGCCGCGAATATGGGTGAAATACGGCTCCACATCGGCTGGGGTTTCCGGCGTGCCATATGCCATCAGCAGCACGCCGGTAGGATGATCAGTCATGGGAGGTTTCCTTCCAGCGACCCGCCAGGGTGGGGACGGGTGCATCCTGCACGGCGGTCGGGCGATAGCCCTGGACAAAATCCACCAAGCGCATCACCGCATCAAGCGGGGTCTGCGGCAGTAGGCCGTGACCAAGGTTGAAGATATGTCCCGGCCGGCCTGCTGCGCGGCGCAGCACATCCGCCGCTTGCACTTCCACCACGGCCGGCGGGGCCAGCAGCACTGCCGGGTCCAGGTTGCCCTGGATGCCCAGGTCAGGGCCGATGCGCTCCCAGGCCACATCCAGCGGAATGCGCCAGTCCACCCCGATCAGTGTGCCGCCGTCGCCCCGCATCTGGTCCAGCAAGCCCGCCGTGTTCACGCCGAAATGGATGAACGGCAGCCCCATCGGCGCGAGGGCCGCAAAGATCCGCCGGGTATACGGCTCAACATAGGTCGCGTAGTCTCCGGGACTCAGGCAACCAACCCAGCTATCGAAGAATTGCAGGGCATCTACGCCGGCCCGCGCCTGCGCCTCGAGATAGGTGATCGTGATCCCGGTCAGCCGCTCCATCAGGCCGTGCCACAGGTCCGCTGCCTCGTACATCAGCCGCTTGGTGAGGCTGAACTCGCGCGAGGGCTTGCCTTCGATCAGGTACGAAGCCAACGTGAACGGCCCACCCGCGAACCCGATCAGCGCCCGCTCGGCCCCCAACTCGCGTTGCACCAGGCGGATTGTTTCCAGCACGAACGGCACATCGGCCTCCGGCTCAATCGGCCGTAGCACGGCCAGCCCGCTGGCATCGCGGATCGGATAACGAATCACCGGCCCCACGTTATCCACCAGGTCAAGTTCGACCCCTACCCCGATCAACGGCAGCATAATATCGGCGAACATCACCGCAGCGTCCAACGGCATCCGCCGCAGCGGTTGCAGCGTCACCTCGGCGCACAGCTCCGGCTGCCGGCAGATGTCCATCAGGCTGTAGTCTTCACGCATGGCCCGGTATTCCGGCAAGATGCGCCCGGCCTGGCGCATAAACCAGATCGGCGTGCGCTCGGTCGCTTGCCGGCGCGCCGCGAGGGTAAACAAGCACTCCTTTTCCGACATCACCATCTCCATTCTGCTCACCCCAGGAGGGCCAGCGCGCCTTCCAGAGGGCGGTGGATCGCCGTGTAAATAGGCGTGTCGCGCAGTGTATAACGCCGCGCTTCGGTGTCGCGCAGATCGATCACCAGTTGCTGATGCCGCGCCAAGTCATCGGTTTCGTAGGCGACGATAAACTCCTGATCATCCAGTCCGGTGGTGTAGAGCAGCACCTGGCGAACATCGTTATAGTCGTGGCCCACACGCATGTGTTCGTTCATCATACCCTGCCGCGCCTCACGGCTCATCAGATACCATTCGATGGTTTTGACGAAGGGATAGACGATCAGGTACTTGGAACGGTGCTGCTCGTCCAGTGCCTGCTCCTGCGCCGTGCGCCGCTTTGTGTACTGCGATGGGCGGGTCAGGCCGAACAGGAGGCCGCTGACGGTCAGATACTGGCCCAGACCGGTTTGCCGCAAGGCGGCTAACGTTTCCTGAATGGCCTCTGGCGTGTAGCTTTTCCACCACAGCATCAGATCGGCGTTGGCTTTCAGGCCCACGGTGCTATACGCATAGGTGGTCACGGTCGGCACGGCCTGCGCGATCACCGCCGCGAACGCCTGCCGCCCGCGCAGGCGTACCTCTTCGGGCAAACGCCGCCACAAAGGGTCCGCCTGAAAAAAGAGGTACTCGACAAACTGCGCCTGTTCGGGTTCGTTCGCATCCATGCGGCCTATTATCCTCCTGCTTGGGTGGGGGCCAGGTCGGCAGCCGGCAGCACAGGCAGCGTCGCATAGTCCAAGCTGTGTACTTCCAGCGGCGCGGCGACCTCCAGCCCGAACAATTCCTGTACCACCTGCGCCATATTCGCGCCTTCCGGTGCGGTTTTGAGCACCGTTACCGGCTGATGGAGTAATTTATTGACCAGCGCCTCGGCCAGATGCTGCACCGCGGCTTGATCCCCCGCCGGCAGGTGGGCCAACTTCGTCAGAGTGCGCTCAAGCTCGGCATCGCGGATCGTCTCGACACGGACGCGCAATGCCTGGATCGTGGGGGCGACGGCGCGAGTCTGCGACCACGCCATGAAGCGCTCGGTTGCGGCACCCACTACGGCCTCGGCCTGCCCGATCTCGCTTGCCCGCTGGGCGCGATTATCGGCGCAGATCGCTTGCAAACTATCCATGTCGTACAGCGTCACACCGGGCAGAGCGGCTACCGCCGGATCAATGTCGCGGGGCACCGCCAGATCCAGACACACCAGCGGGCAATTAGCCCGCCCAACCATCACGCGCGCTAATCGCCCGCCACCGAGCACCGTCTCGGGTGCGCTGGTGCAGCTTACCACGAGATCGGCATCGGCTAATGCGGCATCCAAGCCGTCCCACGGCAATGCTTGGGCTTGACACCGCCCCGCCAGGGCGACAGCTCGTGCAAAGGTGCGATTAACCACCGTCACCCTTGCCGGGCCGATCCCGGCCAGGTGTTTCAGCGCCAGCGCCGCCGTGCGCCCCGCCCCGACCACCACGACACTGCGCCGGCTAAGATCGCCCAGGTGGGTCATCGCCAAGCCTAGCGCCACCGAGACGACGGACAGCGGGTTGCGATTGAGGGCGGTGCGGGTCCGCACCTGTTTGCCGGCTTCCAGCGCCGCGTGGCCCAGGCGGTGCAGTAGCGGACCTAGTGTGTTGGCCCGCTGGGCCTGCGCCAACGCCTGCTTCACCTGCGCCAGGATCTGATCTTCACCCAGCACCATCGAATCCAACCCGGCGGCCACCGCGAATAGATGGCGCACCGCCGCCGTATGGACGTGCTGATACAGATGGGGGTACACCAGAGCGCCATGACAGCCCCGATTCTCGGCCAGAAAACGGGCGAGACTGCGGCTCCCCGATTCCGCATGGCCGATCAGGGCGTAGATTTCGACCCGGTTGCAGGTGGAGAGGATAAATCCTTCGGCAGCGACCGTGCCTAGCTCGGACAGCGCCGCCGGTACACTGTCGGGCGAAAACGCCAATTGCTCGCGGATCGCGATCGGCGTTGTCTGTTGGTTCACTCCTACGACAATAATTGGCATCGTGTATCGCCTCGCTTACCGCTGCAACGTTGGGACGCGCTACAATCGATCTGAGGCCGCTCCGGTCTGTTGGTTGCTGGATTCAAATCTATCATGACTAACCTTTGCTTAGGTCAGTATGCACCCTATGGGGGTTATCGTCAAGCTAATTCAGTGGTGTACCGCAATTTATATGAAGTTGTAAGTTTTTGGCTCGGGTGGGTTTAGGGCGAAGGATATCAGTATCACGAGTGGGAGGCTTGCGCCGGCTTCGCCGCGATCCCACATCCATTGAAAGAGGAGGTGCATTGTGCTATACTGGCGCTCGTCTGGTAGATTGGAGGCTCAGGGATGCGGTACATCGAGGAAGTTCCGGCATTGAGGCGCTTGGCGCAGGGGGCCGACCATCTGGATGTTAAGACGGTTGATGGGAAGGTGAGCCTGCGGGAGTTCATCGCAGGCATGTTGGATTATGAGCCGGGCTGGCTCAAGTTCCTATACCTCGTGCGGGGACGATTCGTGCGCTTGTTGGGGATGCGCCAGTCCGGCGTGCCGGTTGCCCTTCGGTTGCGGCCAGCCGAGGTGCCGATGACGCCGGGAGCACCGGCCGGCTTTTTCACGGTGCTGGCGGCGCTGGAAGGAGAATACTGGCTGGGCAGTGCTGCGGATAAGCATCTGGATGCAACGCTGGGCATCGTAGTTGAGCGGCTGGGCGGCACACAGCATCGGTTCTACGTCGTTACAATAGTCCACTATAAGAACTGGGCGGGTCCGGTCTATTTCAACGTGATCCGGCCATTCCATCACCTCGTCGTGGGGGCGATGGCGCGCGCCGCCGCTCGCCGCACTTGGGCTTGATCCGTTAGCCCGATCCGCTCGCGCACCTTTTGCTAAGGCAAGTTAGCCAGCACCCGCTGGTAGGCGGCTACCGCATCAGGGGTTAGCCCCGCCGCCAGCCGAAGCAGCAGGTTGCCCTGCACAGTATCGGTCTCTGCCGCAGAAGAAAAGAGTTGTTGATTGCTCTGGATGTTGTCGGCGTGCGTCTGTGCTGTATCGTTGTCGGCATAGACCTCCACACCGCCGCCGTCGCTCACCTCGATCAGGATGGGATGCGCCGGGGTCGGCAGCCGTGTATCGTGCCAGGTGACTTTCGTGATGTATTGCCCAGGCACGTCGGGCGGCGGGGTGCGGGCCGGCTGCGGGGGGAAGTCCGTAACCTCACCTATCGGCAGGCCCGCCGCCTTGAAGGCGGCCAGCACGTCGTTGGCAGTAAGGGAGGAAGATCCCTGCGTGTTCCCGGCTGCTGAGGTGGGAGTCAAGGCCGGCGGCGCTGCGGTATCCGGCGCGGAGGTCGGCGGGATTACCGCCGTGGCAGGCGGGGCGGTCCCGCCACAACCCGAGACCAATAGCGCAAGCAGGACAAACATTACGATGCGTGACATATCAGACCTCCTCGCCGGGCCGGGGGGGGAAGGCGGCGAGCGTAGGGGCCTGGAAATTGAGGTAATGCTGGACGAGCAGCGCGAGCAGCGCGCCCATTCCCAGCGCCAAGAGCGGCGAGAAGAAGATCGAGAAGGCCGTGAGCAGCAGCACAAGCAGTGCAAGGCCGAGGTTCGCGCCGGGCGCACGCAGTGTGAGGATCGCCGAGTTCCGCAAAACATGGCGCAGGCGCATTTCGGGCTGGTCAACCAGCATCGGCCAGGCGAGCAGCAGAAGCTCCAGCCAGAGCAGCAACACGTAGACGAGCAGGGTGATGCCGACGCCGTAAACGATGCCGGTGCCGGCGAGCTGATCGGAATAGTACTTGAGGTCAGCAGTCAACACCAGGGTGCCTACGGCGGTGACAAGGGCGAAGCGCCAGGCGCGCCAAAACAGCAGGCGCAAGGCGTAGAAGAAGTTGCTCGGCTCGGTTCCCTGGCCGACTGCGCTCTCACGCGCCACGTAGAGCAGCGCGGCGGTCGCCGGGGGGCCAGCGACTACCGTGAGCACCATGACGGCCCAGAGCAGGTTGATCAGCGTGAACGGGATCAGCCCGTACCACCAGTCCGTCGCCATGAGGCTGAACGCATAGCGCAGCGGGTGGCGGGAGCGTGATGGGGGCATGACTGGCGCGGGCGGCGCGCTAGCCCTTCACGCCGCTATAGGTCGCGCCCTGCACATAGAAGCGGGAGAAGATCGCGAAGAGCACGATCATCGGCACCGTGTTGAACATCGAGCCGGCGAGCACGAGGTTGTATGAGGTCGAGAACTCGCCTTTCAGGAAGCCGAGGCCGACGGTCAACGGAAACATCTCCGGGGTGGTGAGCAGCACCAGGGGGTTCAGGTAGTCGTTCCAGACGCCCTGGAAGGTGAGGATGGCGAGGGTCGCCAGGGCGGGCCGGGCGAGCGGCAAGATCACGCGCCAGTAGGTGGTGAAGATGCCCGCGCCGTCGATCTGTGCGGCCTCCTCCAGATCCTTCGGTATGCTTTGGAAGAACTGTGCGAGCAGGAAGATGCCCGATGCGCCGACCAGCGCGGGCACGATGATCGCCCAGTATGTGTTGACCCAGCCGAGCGCGTTAACGATCTGGTACTTCGGAATCAGCACGACCATCGCGGGCACCATCAACGTAGCGAGCATGGCGGCGAAAATCGCGGTTCGTCCGGGGAAGTTGAGCCGCGCGAAGCTGTAGGCCGCCAGCGAGCAGAAGAATAGCTGGGCGACCACCACGCTCACCGAGAGGATGATGCTATTGAGTACCCAGCGTGGGAAGTAGGAGTTGCCGTGCTGGTCGGGGAGGACGTTCCAAACTGTTTGGTAATTCTCCAGGTGCCAGTTAGTCGGCAGGAACCTGGGAGGCCAGGCGAGGACTTCGGCAGTCGTCTTGAAGGAGCCGAGGAAAGCCAGGATAAATGGCCCGAGGAAGATCACCGTCATCAGGCCGAGCAGGATGTAGCGCATCACCATGAGCGCGGTCTGGCCGCCGGTGCGCCCGGCACCGCCGGTGGTGGCTACATCCGGCAGCGGTATCGCCCTTGCGCGCGTTGTTGCTTCTGTTGCCATTGTCGAGCCTCCCCTGCCCCAGCACGGGGCCTAAGCTTTATTATCCTGGCCTAGCACCCGCCGCTGCACCAGGAAGAGCGCGAAAATGATCACGAAGAGTATGACCGCCATCGCCGAGGCCGAGGACATCGAAGATATCTGGTTGCCGAAGGCACGCGTGTAGATCAGGTAGTTGATCGTGGTGGTCTGGTCGAGGGGACCGCCTGCGGTCATTATGTTCACCTGGTCGAAAAGCTGGAGTGTGCCGATGGTGCCGAGGACGACTACCAGGAAGATGATGGGGCGCAACATCGGTACGGTGATGTACCGGAAGAGGCGGAAGCCGATGGCCCCATCGAGGCGCGCGGCCTCGTAAATGTCTTCGGGTATATCTTGCAGCGCGGCGAGGAAGAAGATCATGAAAGTCGGGGCTGTGGTGGAGATGTTGAGCAGCATCAGCGCGGGCAGCGCGGTGTGTGCTCCGGCGTCCGTCAGCCAGCCGATGGGGTGGAAGCCGGCCCAGCCGAAGAGCTGGACCATCAGGAAGTTCAGGATGCCGGTTGACTGGAACACCCAGATGAAGACGAGCGAGATCACGACCGACGAGGTGACGCTGGGCGCATACCAGGCGACGCGGAAGAACTGGCGGCCCTTGATCTTCGAGTTGAGGACGACCGCCAGGAAGAGGGCGAGCGCGGTCTGACAAGTCACGACCACTACCGAGTATTCCAGCGTGTTTGCGAGCGCCGTCCAGAAGATCTTGTCTTGGGGCCGCGTGCCGGTGAATATCTGGGTGTAGTTCTTGAGGCCGATCAGGTGTGGCTCGTTGAGGAGTTTGAGGTCGGTGAAGCTGATATAGAAGGTGTAGATCATCGCCAGGTAGGTGAAGATCACTGCGATGATCAGGTAGGGCACAATAAAGGCGTAGCCAGTGAGGGCCTCTACGGTCTTACGGCTCAGTCCTGGGGGCTTGGGCAGGGGTGCGGTCTGGGTAGCCATCTGCGTCTCCTGGGGTCAGGTGGGTGGGGGCGGGCACACCGGCCCGCCCCCAGATAGTGATTATGGCGTCATCGAAGAATCGATCTCCTGGCACGCCTGGTCGAGAGCGGCCTTGGTGGTCTGCGAACCGGCGTTGACACGGGTCATGGCATCGTCGAGCGCTTTGTGGATCGCGTCAGTTGCGGGGCCGTAGTAGTCCACGGTGCCGTAGGTGCCGGCCGCATAGAGTATCGCGTCGGCGTGGTTGGCGACGCCGGTACCCTTGAAGAATGCGTCGTTATCGAAGCCCTTCAAGGTTGGGAGGGCGAAGCCGGTCTGGAGGACAGCCTCTTGGTTGTCGGGGCCTGCGAGGAAGGCCACGAGGGCGGCAGCCGCCTTCGGGAACTTGCTGCGGGCCGAAGCGGCGTAGGCGTTGGTGAAGAGCAGGTTACCCTTGCCGGCGGTGCCTACGGGCAGCGGGGCCACGTCGTACTTCACGCCGGTGTAGCCGTTTTCGGGCTTCGCCATGAAGGGCACGAGCCAGCCGCCGGAGATCGCGCTGGCGATCCGCTGCTTGCCGAAGGCGACGCCTTCCCAGTCGGAGCCGGTGTCAGGCTTCGGGTCGGCGGCGATCTTGTCCTTCCACATACCGTACCAGTAGTCGAGCGAGGAGACACCCTCGGCGGAGTTGATCATGCACTTCTTGTTGGTGCTGTCGAGGAGCTTGGCACCGTTAGCGAAGGCGAACGGCAGCCATCGCTGGGACTGCGGGGGGGCATCGGTGCCGAAGATCTTGGTCGAAGGATCGGTGCCCTGCGTCAGGGTTTTGGCGAAGGTGCGGAAGTCTGCCTGGGTCCAGCCGTCTTTCGGCGGGGCCGCGTTCATCTTGGACACCATGTCGGTGTTGTAGAAGACGGCGAGCGAGCCGAAGTCTTTTGGCAGGCCATAGATCTTGCCATTGCGCGAGAAGATAGCGATCAGCGACGGGATATAGTTGTCGGCACTCATGCCTTCTTCTGTTAGCGCGGGGGTCAGGTCTTGGAGCACGTTGGCGTCCACGAACTCTGAGCTGGCGCTCGGTTCGACGTAGAACACGTCCGGCTCGGTCTTGCCGCTGATCTGGGCCTTCAGCTTGGTGGTGTAGTTGTCGGGCTGCGGCTCATAAGTCACGGTGATATTCGGGTAGACCTGCTTGAAGCGGTCGAGCATGGCGCGGTTGACGGCCTGCTCGGAGGTGTCGCCCCATGTGGAGATGCGGATAGTCGCGCCGTTTTCAACGGTGAGTTTCTTGACCTTGGTGGGGTCGAATGTGCCGCCCATCGCCCCGGTCACGGCGGTGCCCGCGCCTGTGACGGCAGTGGCGGCACCGTTGCCCGCGCCTGTGACTGCGGTGGCCGCGTTGTTTCCCCCGCCAGTGACAGCGGTGGCCGCGCCGTTGCCCGCGCCTGCGGCGGCGGTGCCTGCAGCGGCGGCGGCAGTGGCGGCGGCATCGCCTGCGCCCATAGCGGCGGTGGCCGCGCCGTTGCCCGCGCCTGTAACGGCGGTGGCGGCACCGTTGCCTGCATTGCTCACGCTGGTGGCGGCGTTCTGATCGGTGCCGCACGCGCTCAGCAAGAGCGAGCCGACAACCGTTAGCCCTGCGAGGAACGTCCATCTGGTTGATTTCATTGTCGCCTTCCTCCTTAACCGCGCCGCCTGGCGCGGCCTGATACACGTATAACCGTACAAGCTAACTACTGCACGGTTGCCTCTCTCTTAAAGTCTAGCCCAGGCATCCCCCCATTCCTGCCCCCGTAGTAGGCCGGTTTCGGCTTCCCCGGGTCTTTGGGCCTATTATACCACGTTTGCGTGCATTAGCAAGGGGCGAGTCTACTCGGCCTGCTTTTGGCAGTCCACGACGACACTGCAGTGCTCGTCGGCGGCGCGCAGGTTGTAGCGGTGGCGTTGACGGCTGGCGGTTACTATGTTATGATCGAGCCGAGGAGGATTGACCAATGCCGAATAATTCCAACCCAGATACGATCGCCCTACATGTCTTTGTGCCAAAGCAACTGAAGCAGGCCATTGAAACGCAGACAGTAGCCAACAAGTATAAGCCTAGCGGTGGCCCCACGACGCTTACGGAATTGGTTATCCTTGCACTACAGAACTACCTAGAGGATCAGGACGACGTGCGCGCATATGACGCCGCGAAGGCCCGTATTGACGGTTGTGAGGACACCTTGATCCCGTTGGATCAGGTGCTTGCGGATCTCGAGCCTGCGTCTGCGTGAGCTATGCTGTCCAGGTCAGTAGCCATGCGGGCCGGTCGCTCGCCAAAGCCCCAGTAGCTGTGCAAAGCGCGATACGACCGGCGTTGGTGGGGTTAGCGGCGGATTCCCGCCCGCCAGGGTGCCAGAAGCTCCAGGGGCGGCCCGGCTGGCGGATTCGGGTCGGCCGCTGGCGCATCATCTATGCGATTGACGACCCTGCACAGACTGTGACGATCCTGGAGATCGGCCCCCGCCCCGATGTATACCGCCCCTGAGATCCCGCCGATCTACTCGGCCTGCTTTTGGCAGTCCACGAGGACAGCGCCGTGCCCGTCGGCGGCGCGCAGGCTGTAGCGGTGGCCGCCCATGCGGAGGTCGCGGACCTCGATGGCGGGCAGCCAAGCCGGCAGCCAGGGGTCGAGCCGTGGACCGTCAGCGGCGGGTTCGAGGCCGAGCAGGCTGCGCGTCAGGAGCAGGGGCGCGGCGGAGGCCCAGGCTTGAGGGCTGCACGACACGGGGTACTCTGCGGGGCCGCTGCCGTAGCGTTCGTCGCGGTCGAAGCCGCAGTAGAGTTCGGGCAGGCGGTAGTAGCGGAACTGGAGAGCGGCTTGGTATAGTTGGTTCGTCACGGTGAGTGCGGCGTCGCGCAGCCCGTAGCGGCGCAGCCCGGCCACCAGCAGTGAATTGTCGTGGGGCCAGATCGAGCCGTTGTGGTAGCTCATCGGGTTGTATGACGGACTGTCGCGGCTGATCGTCCGCACGCCCCAGCCGGAGGACATGTCGGGCGCGACGACGCGGCGGGCGACGGCGGCGGCCTTGTCGTCGTCGGCGATGCCGGTCCAGAGGCAGTGGCCGGGGTTGCTGGTGATCGTGGGTATCCGGCGCTTTGCGGAGTCGAGGCCCTGCGCGTAGTAGTCGGCTTCGGGCATCCAGAAGGCGGTGTTGAACGCTGCCTTGAGCGAGGCGGCCTCGGCGGCCAGGCGGGCCGACACCTCGGTATCGCCGCGCGACGCCAGCAGTTCGCTCAACCCCAGCTTCGCCGCATAGACATATCCCTGCACCTCACAGGCGGCAATCGGCGTCTCAGCTAGCGTGCCGTCGGGAAACTGGGTCGAGTCGCTGCTGTCTTTCCAGACCTGGTTGCGGATGCCGACCGGCGGTTTGCCGGAATCGTATTCCACGAAGCCATCGCTGTCGAGGTCGCCGTAGCGGTCTATCCATTCGACGGCGGCCAGCACGTTCGGCAGCAGCGCGGTGTAGAGTTCCTCGTCGCCGGTCCAGCGCATCGTCTCGACAAAGAGCATGACAAAGAGCGGTGTGGAGTCGACGCTGCCGAAGTAGGGGGTGTGCGGGATCTCGCCGAGGCGGGCCATCTCGCCGAAGCGGACCTCGTGGAGTATCTTGCCGGGCTGCTCCTCGCGCAAGGGAACGACTTCGTGGCCCTGGTGCTCGGCGAGGACGCGCAGCGTGCCCCGCGCCAGGTCGGGGTTGAGGATCAGCGCCTGGTAGGAAGTGATCAGGCTGTCGCGGCCGAAGGGCGCTGCGTACCAGGGCAGGCCGGCGCTCGGAAAGTAGCCGTCGCCTACCGGCTCCGACAGGATATGCAGGTCGGCGGCGCTGCGCGCGAGCACGTTCGTGAGCTTCTCGCGGGATGTGGTGATCGTGCTGCACCGGCGCTGCCAGGCCAAGTAGGACTCGTGCAGAGCGGCCACGGCGTCGTCAAACGATGGGTCGGGGCCAGAGGGAGCCTTGTCCTGCGGGTAGGTGTGCCAGGTCAGCACGAACGGTTGCTCCGGCTCCAGCGTGACCCGCCAGGTCAACAGCGCGCGGGGCACGACGATCACCGGATGGTCGGCGGGAGCGCCGACTACCGGGATCATGATGCCAGGCTCGGAGCTTACCGGCTGGGAAGCATCGGGCGCTGCCGTGTCCACGGCGTCGGGCCAGCGGCTGAAGCGCACCAGGGTCCGGCGATCAAGGGCGTCGAGGCCGGTATAGCTGAGGCGGAGGCCGCCCTCGTCGAACACGGGTGGGTGCAGTTCGCCCCAGTGCTCGCGGTGGAAGCCTCGCACATCGAACATATCCCGGAAATCGGCACCCAAGACCATCTGCAAGTTCACGGTCAGAGGCGTGCGGTTGTAGCTGACGAGGCTAATCTGCTCGTGCAGGCCGCCGAGGATCAGCCGGTTGCGCCCGACGCTGATCGTCTGGGGCAGCACCGGCGGGCCGTCGCCGGGCGCAAAGTACTCATTGGCGAAGCGGAGGTTGAGCATGAAGCTCTCCACGTTCGTCGTGTTGAGCAGCTCGAGCGCGCAGCCGTTCAGCCGGAGGTCGAGCAGGCTGAGGTAGCGAGTGTCCTGGTGGTAGAGGCCCAGTGGGCTGTCCGCGGGGATGTTGCCGAACTCGTCTGTGACGATGAAGACATCGCCCTCTTTGAGCGCCAGTTGCTGGGTCATGCTCGAAGTATATCACATCCGTGACAGATTCGTCACAAACTCCCGCCCCGAATGAAACAGCCCCGCCATAGTTCCGCCATCTTTGCGAGCGATAATGAGAACATCGAGGGCCGGATAGAAGATACCGGCAGAGGAACGTAACGGAGATACAAGGAGGTTATGAAATGATCGGACTCTTGCGCGCCGAGTGGATGAAGGCCATTCGGCAAGGTACGAATCTCGCCTTGGTGGCGACGGTGATCGGGGTCGCGGTGCTGGAAGCCTGCCTCGTGCTGTACACAGCCACCGGCGGCAATGGTATACCCGGCGGCACGGCGCTGCTTGGTGGAAAGCTCGGCTTCCCGAACGGGTTCTTGCTCCCTCTGGGCGAGATCGGTGCCCTGGCGATGCTCATCGCCACGATCTTCGTCGCGACGGTGATCGGCAGCGAGTATACCACCGACACCTGGAAGAACATGCTGATCCGGTATCCGGGGCGCGGGCGGTTCCTGGTAGCCAAGCTGGCGGCAGTGGGCTTCGCCCTCGTCACGGCGGTCGGGGCGGCGATGATCATCAGCCAGGCGCTGATGCTGGCGGGGCAGGCCGTGTTCGCCGGCAACGCAACGTTGGCGGCCCTGAAGGTGGTGCCGCTCTCGGCCAATGCCTTCTGGAGTCAGCTCTGGCAGGACACGGTGCCCCTGGCGCTGACGCTGGCCCCGGCTGCCGGAGTGGCGGCGCTGTTCACCATACTCGGACGCTCGACGGTCGCGGGTATCCTGCTGGGGATCGTCTGGCAGACGGCCGACAGTCTGCTCGGCCAGTTGCTTCCTTCGATAGCCGGGTTCCTGGTCAACCCGAACATCAACTCACTCACGCGCAACCTGGTCAAGCCAGGCAGTGGGCAGTTCGATCAATGGCAGAGCGTCGGCGTGCTGGTGCTGTACGCCCTGGTGCCGACTCTCGTGGCGATCTTCATCTTTCGCAAGCGCGATATTGCCGGTTAATCCGGCAGAAGGGAACACTCAGATGGAAACCATGACACTCACAAGCGCGACACAGGCGGACAGCACGCTCGCCCCCGCCATCGAAATCACAGGATTGACGAAACACTATGGGCAGATAGAGGCGGTAAGCGACCTCTCCCTGCAAGTCCCACAGGGCACGATCTTCGGCTTCCTCGGCCCGAACGGCTCCGGCAAGACGACCACGATCCGCATGATCCTCGGGCTGGTGCGGCCCACATCAGGGCAAGTACGTGTCCTCGGCCATGACGCGGTGGCTGAACGAGCCAAGATCCTGCCGCAGGTCGGCGCTATCGTGGAAAGCCCAACCTACTACGGCTACCTGTCGGGCCGTGAGAACCTGCAACACCACGCATGGCTGCTCGGCACCCCTCGCAGCCGGATCGACGAAGTGCTGGAGATCGTGGATCTACAGGACCGGGCGGGCGACAAGGTGAAGACCTACTCGCTCGGCATGAAGCAACGCCTCGGCATCGCGGCGTCCCTGCTCAACAACCCCCGCCTGATCATGCTCGACGAGCCGACGAACGGCCTCGACCCCCAGGGCACGGCAGATGTACGCAGCCTGATCCGCCGTCTGTGCGAGGCGGGGCACACGATCTTCCTATCGAGCCACATGATGCACGAGATCGAGCAGATCTGCCACTACGTGGCGATCATCAACCACGGCAAGCTGGTTGTGCAGGGCACAGTCCAGCAACTCCTCGAAGGCCAGGAGCGGGTGGTGCTGGAGGCCAGCCCAGCCGCGACAGCCGCGCACGTCCTACAGCACGGCGTGGGGATCGAGGCAGCTGTATCGGGCGACCAGCAGGTATCGGCTGACCTGCCGGTGGAGCGGGTGCCCGATGCGGTGTCGCTGCTGGTTGATGCAGGCGTCCGCATCTACAGCATCACCCGGTCGAAGACATCTCTCGAGGACTACTTCCTGGCGCGGACCGGCGCTGCGATACCTGTGATATAATGTCGTAACGGCGAACGGGTACACCGCGCCTGCGGTGTACCCGTTACGTATGGCACAGAAACGGCGAAACTCTATGACGACGATACTGCTGGTAGAAGACGAAGTTGATTTCTCGAATCTGGTCTGCCGGGCTCTGGAGGCCGAGGGGCACCAGGTGCGGCAGGCTTTCGACGGGCCGGAAGGTCTGCGGCTCGCGGAGGCAGGCCCGCTCGACCTGATAATCCTCGATTGGATGCTCCCTGGCCTTGACGGACTAGCGGTCTGCCGGCAGCTCCGGCGCACCCACCTGACGCCGATCCTCATGCTGACCGCCCGCTCGGACGAAGTAGACCGCGTGCTCGGCCTCGAGGTGGGGGCGGACGAGTACCTGGTCAAGCCGGTGAGCTTGCGCGAGCTGATGGCGCGGGTGCGCGCCCTTCTCCGGCGGGTCGAGTTGGATAGCCGGGCCTTCGTGGGCACCGCGCCCGCCGAAGCTACGCCTCCTCCGCCCTCCACCCAACCCCCGCTGCCCACAGCCGCGCAGAGGATCGTCATAGGCGATCTCTGCGTGCTGCCCTCCGAGCGGCGAGTGACAATCGCCGGTGCGGACGTAGACCTGACGCCCAAAGAGTTCGAGCTGCTCGCTTTGATGGCCGCCCACCCCGGGCGGGCGTTCAGCCGCGAGTTTCTGCTCGAGTCGATCTGGGGCTACGAGTACGACGGCTTCGACCGCACGGTTGACACCCACATCCTGCGGCTGCGGAAGAAGCTCGGCCCGCTTGGCGAGCGGATCGCGACGGTCTGGGGTGTCGGCTATCGCTTCGCGCGCGAGGCAGGCCAGGGGCAAGGAGGAGGGGGGCAGGGATGATGCGCGCTGCCTGGGGTTGGGATCGCGTGCCCGGCCGGCTGACGCTCGCCGCAGGCCCCGCACGCAGCCTGGTCGAGGCGACGCTGATTGGGCTGCTCGCCGCCCTGCTCTCCGCTCCGCCGATGATCTTCGATTACCGGCTGGTCGTGTTGACCCTTGTTCCGCCCGCCTTGCTCGCGCTGGCCTGGGCGGCGCTTCGTTTGCGGACGAGCTCTGCTCCCTGGCCCCGGCGGCTCGCGCGCCTGGCCGCGATGAGCTTGCTCTTCGGCGTCCTGGTGGCCGGAGGTGGTCTAGTCGTCGGATTTCTGCGCTACCCGTTGGAGAACGCGCTCACCACCACTCCGCCGAGCCTCTTCAGCCCGGGCGCTGTCGGGCCGTTGGCGGGCATCGAAACGGTCACAGGCGTCCTGCTGGCGGGGTCACCCACGCTGCCTGCCGACACGCCCGCGCTGCTGGTCGGCGCTGCGCGGCTGGCGGGCTACAGTCTCGAAGCAGCTCTCGTCTGGGCCGCGCTCCGCTTGCTGGCTGCGGCTCTCTCGATGCCTGCGCGGGCCCTGAAACGCCGCGCCGCCCGCCGCCTCGTCTGGCGGCTGACGCTCTCCCATTTCGGCGTCGTGGTTGTCTCGCTGCTCACCGCCGTGGTCGGCATATTGCTCTTGGGCACGGCGCTGTCGCTTGGCCGGGTCGGCACATCGGCGCCTCCCGGCGGGGTCGCGGCGCAAGAGGCGCAGATTGTCGCCGAGGCTATTGCCGCAGAGGAGCGGGCCG
This sequence comes from Chloroflexia bacterium, assembly GCA_050998805.1. GTDB lineage: Bacteria > Chloroflexota > Chloroflexia > QHBQ01 > JAICKM01 > JAICKM01. The sequence continues at coordinate 38,288 of JBPCPV010000010.1, forward strand.
CCGGTCCGCTGAGCACGGCGGACCTTGATGCCTTCTTGCGCTATCGCTCATACGCTGTCCTGAGCGACCCCGGCGGGCTGGCGGGGAGGCTCGCTGCGTTGAGCGGCCGCGCCCGTAGGCTGGCGGATTCGATGCGTAACCCGTCGCTCTTCGGCTCCGATTTCATCGTGCTGGCCGACTTGCAGGGGCGCATTACGGCGGCTTCGGACGACGGGCGGTTCCCACTCGGCGCGCCTCTGGCCTCTGCGCCGTCGATCAGCCAACAGAGCGCGGCCTGGACGGGCGTCTGGACGCGGGCTACTGAGGGTGAGGCCGCGTTGCCAAGTCTGACGATTGCCCGCGCCGAACCACAAGTACTGATCGGCGGCGCTTACCCCGTGATCGACCGGAGCGGGCCGGTCACCCTGGTTACGCTGGTGGCGGCGCGGCCCGAAGCCGCGCTTTTCGGGTCGCTACAGTTCCTGATCGCCGGCCTGACCGTCGGCGCGGTGTTCCTGGTAGGCGGTCTGTTCCTGTCTGTCTTCAGCCTGCTCGTGGCCCTCGCCTTCGGCTATCTTGTTTCCCGCCGGCTGGTCCGTAACCTCGAAACCGTGGAGGCTGCCGCGGGGCTTCTGGCCTCCGGCCAACTGGACCAGCGCGCGCTCGTAGTGGCCGACGACGAGATCGGCCGGCTGGCGAGCGGCTTTAACCTCATGGCCGAGCGTCTCCAGGAGAGCCAGGCTCAACTCGCGCGCGAGAAGGAGACCGTCGAGCGCACCCTCGCCTTGCGGCGCGAACTGATCGCGAACGTGTCGCACGAGCTACGCACGCCGGTTTCGACGATTCGCGCTCATGTCGAATGGCTGCTCGAAGCGGCCGCGCGCGAAGATGCGCCGGACGCCGACCGGATGACCGATCTGCGCCGTTACCTGCCGATCATTGACGCTCAAACTGAACGGCTGGGAAAGCTGATCGACGAACTGCTTGATCTATCGCGCCTGGAGTCGGCCGGTATGCCCATCAAGCGGGAGGCGGTTGACGTAGGAGAGGTGATCCGCAGCGTGCAGGAGATGCTGGCCTCCGTGGCGCTGCGCGAGCGCAAGATAAAGCTGACGAGCGACACGGTGGCCGACCTCCCACCGGTGCCGGCAGACCGCGAGCGGCTGGAACAGGTTCTCGTGAACCTCACGCGCAACGCGATCTACTACACTCCGGCAGGAGGCATCGTATCTCTAGGTGCGGCCTGCTGCGGCCCATCGCAAATCGCCGTCTGGGTCGCCGATACCGGCATGGGTATTCCAGCCGAGGATCTGGACCGTGTCTTCGAGCGTTTCTACCGGACCGATGCCAGCCGCTCGCGCAACACAGGCGGGGCCGGCCTCGGCTTGGCAATCGTGCGCGCGCTGGTCGAGGCGATGGGGGGCACTATCACGGTCGAGAGCGTGGTGGGAGAAGGCAGCCGCTTCACTGTCCGTCTGCCGCTTGCCGACGCGCCAGCCGGCATGGTACAATAGTGGGGTGCCAGTGCTAATTCCGGCCCTTAATGCCGCCAACTATACCTGGAGCTACTACGCCCTGCCGACTATATGCGTCATGGCCGCTGTGTTGCTGCTCGGGGTGCTGGCCCTGCTGCGCGAGGGCCGCACCCTGGTGAGCGTCTCCTTTTTCCTGGTCACGCTCACGATCGGCATCTGGCTCTTCTGCTTTTCGGCGCTCTATCTGGCAAACAACTCGGTAACGGCGGATCGTTGGGTACACGCGGCCTACTTGGGTGTGCCCGCGATTCCCGCAGCCGGCTACCAGTTTACCGTCGCGGTCCTACGCACCTATGCTCGGCACCGTCGTCAGGTCTGGTTGATTTGGTTGCTTGCGGCCGTTTTCTCAGCCGCAGGCATCGCCACAAACACCATCGTGATGGGCCTCTACCATTACTGGTGGGGCTTCTATCCCCTTTACGGCCCGCTGGGTGCGCCGTTCTGCATCTTCTTCTTCGGCATCCTCATCGCGTGCATGGTGCATTTCGTGCAGGGCTACCGCGCCGCCCCGGCCGGGGTGCCCCGGCTGCGTATCCGATGGTTCATGACGGCCTTCGCCATTGCATACTTGGGTTCCGCCGACTTTGCTGCGGTCTATGGAGTGCCCCTCTATCCCTTTGGCTACCTAGCGCTGCTTGGCTTCTTGGTGGTGGCTGCTTGGACTATCTGGCGCTACCACCTGATAGACATCACCCCGGCCTTCGCCGCGTCGCATATCCTGGCTACGATGACCGACGCCTTGCTTGTGCTCGACCCCGCCGGGGTGATACGCTTGGTGAATCAGGCGGCGACCACGCTGCTGGGCATGTCAGAGACGGCACTGCTGGGTGAGCCGATCGGCGAGGTGCTCGGCAGCCCCCCGCCGCCCGCCGACCCTGGTGCATTGTCGCCGGGCAGTGCGCGGCGGGACTATGAGCTGGCATATCACACACCGGCCGGCACGTCGCGATGGTTGAGCGTCGCGCCGTCGGTAATGTATGGTCGGCATGGAGAGCCGGAAGCGATAGTCTGCATCGTCCAGGATCTCACTGCGCGCGAAGAGGCCGCCAAGGAGATCCGCCGCCTAAACGCCACGCTCGAGGCGCGGGTGAGCGAACGCACTGCGCTGCTCGAAGCCACCAACCTCGAGTTGGAGCGCGAGGTCGCCGAGCGCACGCGGGCCGAGCGGTTGCTCCAACAGCTTGCCACGGTTGACGATCTGACCGGACTCTGGAATCGCCGCGAGATGGAGCGGATGCTCGACGACGACATTACCCGCAGCCGCCGGTTCCGGCACTCGCTGGGCCTACTGATGGTAGACATTGACCATTTCAAGCTCGTGAACGACACCTATGGGCACCAGGCCGGCGATGCGGTGGTGCGCTGGGTCGCTGAGGTGCTGCTCGACAGCGTGAGGTCAACAGACCGTGTTTCGCGCTACGGGGGAGATGAGTTCCTGGTCGTTCTGCCGGAGACGACCGAACCCAAGGCGCGGCAGGTAGCCGAGAAGATCCGCGGGCACCTGGTGGCCTGGCCTTTCAGTGGGCAGGCCGTCGGCGGCGAGAGCATGGAGATCCCGATCACCGTGAGCATTGGAGTGGCTGATTTCCCCGCCGACGGCTCGAGCAAAACCGAACTGATCGCTGCGGCGGACGAGGCATTGTACGAGGCCAAGCGCCGCGGCCGCAACTGCACCGTCATTTTTGTGCGCGCGCTTGCTTCGATGGATCGCTCGCTTGGGTAGCTCCGTCGTTGAGCGGTTGCGAAGCCGGCGGTTGCCGTGCTAGAATAGTAGTCGTGGGCATATAATTCAGTGAAGCAGAGCGGAGGGACAGCATGAAGTTCTCAGAGTTGAAAGGCCGAGCGGTCGTGAGTCTCGACGACGCCAAAAAGATTGGCGATGTAGAAGACATCATGGTGGACCCGGTCGGACGCCACATCGTCGGCTTGAAGGTCCGCACCGGCGTTTTTAGCGCCTCCGAGTTCGTGCGGGCCGCCGAGGTGAAGAACATCGGCGCGGATGCCGTGACGGTTTCGGCGAATGCCAACTCGGCTCCCGTCCCGGCCGAGAGCGCCGAATCGCCAATCGGGCTAACCAGCATCCTCGGCAATAAGGTCGTGACCGATACCGGTACGCTGGTCGGGGAACTCCGTGACGTGCTCATAGACTGGACGAACCTGACGATCACCGGCTATGAAGCCGGCGAGAGTGGCCTGTTCGCGAAAGTGCGGGCGTTCACGGCCACTCCGGATGTCCGCTTCGGCGACAAGATAATCACCCTGCCTGCGGAACTCCTCAGCCAGCCTGGGTGACGGAGCGTTCAGCCGTCAGCTTTCAGCTTTCAGCAGTTCGCCGGCATTTGTCGTAGGTAATGTAGCGCCAACCCCTTCAACGCATTACCCCGCACTACGCACTACGCAGACTTTCGCAGAGATTTTACACGGGTCTAACAGTGCGCTTACAGCGGGGTGCTACGATAGCCTTGTTCACGGCAGAGCGCGGCGCGGCCGCCCGCCTCTGCCGGCTCCCCTGCCCGCTTGGGTGGGAACGCATAGTTAGAACAAGGAGATCCTCGATGAAACGCTACCCTCTAGTCGCCTGGTTCGCCACACTCTGCATGGTGACGGCGTCCATCTTCAGCAGCGGGGCGGGCATCGCGTCCGCCTCTGCTGCGTCCGGGCCGCTGGCCGCACCCGCTGCCTCGGCCCCGTCGGCACCGGCCGCTGTCGGCTGCGGCATGAACTTCACCGACGTGCCGACCACGAGCTGGTTCTACCAGCATGTCGAATACCTCTACTGCTCCCACGTCGTCAGCGGCTACGGCACCGAGTTCCGGCCATACGCGCAGACCACCCGTGGGCAGCTCGCCAAGATGCTGAGTGTCGCACTGCAATGGCCCCTGAACTACTCCGGCAGCCCGCATTTCGCCGATGTGTCTGCGACCAACACGTTTTACCAGTACATCGAGGCGGCCTACGCCCACAACATCATCTCAGGCTACGCCTGTGGCGGAGCGGGCGAGCCGTGCGACGGCGCCAACCGGCCCTACTTCCGGCCGGGCGCGAACGTCACGCGCTCGCAGCTGGCGAAGATGATCATCCTCGCCCACAGCTGGAACCCCCAGAACCCTGCCCAGCCGACCTTCACCGATGTGCCGTCCAACGCCTGGTTCTACGGCTACGTGGAGGCGGCGTCCTCCCAGGGCGTGATCGGCGGCTATGCCGACGGCAGCTTCAAGCCGTTCGCTCCGGCGACAAGAGCGCAGCTCGCCAAGATGCTCTACAACACCCTGGCCCCACCGTCCTTCGACCAGTCGGACAACGAGTCGGAGCTCGAGGCGGCGGACGACAGCACCGAGGCGATCCCGCAGGATCTCAACCCTGGCGTTGACGGCGGCCCAGGCATGGCGGTGCCGGGCGAGATCAGCGTGAAGGCGGCTGCGCCCGCCACCGCGACGATCAGTGGCACGATCAGCTCGACCAACACCGGCACCGGCCTCTCCGGCGCGACAGTGAATGCCCACCCGGTCGGCGGCGGCACCACGATCAGCACCACAACCGACGCCAACGGCAACTACAGCCTCACACTGCCGGCCGGCAGCTACGAGATCGCGGCGGCAGACCTTTCAGCGCTCTATCCGGTCACGCGCAACCCAACTAACCCAGTCACGGTGCAGGACGGCGGATCTCTGACGGTCAGCTTCGGCCTCACCGAGGGCGGCGTGATCGCCGGCACGGTCGCCGACAGCACGAGCGGCCTGCCCATCGAGGGCGCGAACGAATGGGCCGTTCCCCAGGTGCTTCCCCCGCGCGCCTACGGAGGCAGCCTCAGCGACGCTCAGGGCCAGTATCGGATCGTGGTCCCGGCGGGCGTGCTCGCGGCATGGGCCGAGAAGAACAGCGACACCTATCCGCGCACCCCGTCCGTCGGCGGCACAACGATCACCGTCACGGTGGGCATGACTACCACGTCTAACTTCGCGCTAGCACATGGCGGGGTGATCGCAGGCCATATCACCGACGCCGCCACGAGCGCGCCTCTGCCCGGCTCCCGTGTCTGGGCGCGCCACGAACTCGAGTCGATCGCATTCGGCGGGCCGTTGACCGACGCCCAGGGCTACTACCGCTTGGTCGTTCCCGGCGGCACGACATACAACGTCCACGCGCTGAACATAGACGGCCTGTACCCCCGCAAGCCATACTCGGATAACCCCGTCAGTGTGAGTACAGGCATGACCGTGACTGCCGATATCAGCCTCACGAAGGGCGGCCTCATCACTGGCGTAATCAGCGCAGCCGACACCGGCAACCCGCTCGCGGGGGCGCGCGCCATCGCTCACCAGGAGGTCGAGCACCGCTACTGGTCGCAGTGGACCGAATCGGACGGCGTCTACAAGATCGTCGTGCCCGCCGGCGCATGGAACGTCTATGGCCGCTCCGACCAGCAGGGCTACTACCGGACACCCGCCGCCTCCAACCCGATCACCGTGACCGTCGGCACGACGGTCACCGCGAATATTAGCGTGCAGCGGGGCGCGCTGTTCCAAGGCACGATCACCGATGCGGCCACGAACGCGCCGCTCCCCTACAGCCACGTATGGGCGAACCCGCCCGGACCCGGCGGCCCGATCTACGGGATACCGTACACCGACTTCGCCGGACGATACTGGCTGGCTGTGCCCGCAGGCGTCTGGGGCGTCTACTCACGCAACGATGAGGACGGCTACCCGCGCACCGCGTTCCCCGGCAACTACATCACCGCGACGCTCGGCATGACCTACACCGCAGACATCGCCATGACGATGGGGGCGATAATCCACGGCAGGCTCACCGACGCTACGACCGGACTACCTATCCCTGAAGCCCAAATCTGGGCGCGCGCCCCCGGCGGTGGCCTCGGCTATGGCTGGCCCCGCACCGGCGACGACGGCCACTACGTGCTCTCTGTTCCTGCCGGCACATGGCGGCTCGCGGCCCGCGACCTCGAAGACCTCTACCCGCGCACGCCTTACCCCGGCAACCCGATCACAGCAACGGTCGGCGCGAACATCACGGCAAGCTGGACGATGACGAAGGGCGGCCTGATCACCGGGCAGATAACCGACGCCCACACCGGCCTCCCCCTGCCGAACGCCCTGGTCTGGGCGCGGTCCACCGACGGTAATGTTCACGACGCCGACTACCTCCTCGATCCCAACGGCACCTACCGCCTCGTGGTGCCTGCGGGCGACTATCGCCTCCGCGCGTCCGACATCCGCGAGGGCTACCCAAGCCTCGCCTACCCGAACAACCCCGTCCACGTCACCGTGGGCGGCGTCACCCTCGCCAGCTGGGCGCTGATCCGCTGGTAAGAGATCGTAGTGGGGCGTGGGGGGGGGTGGGGGGGGGGGGGGGGGGGGGGGGGAGCCCCCACCACCACCCGCCCCCCCCC
>JBPCPV010000031.1:0-129018 GCA_050998805.1 Chloroflexia bacterium
GGTGGTGAGCCTGCTACACCTGGGAGGCACCAACAAGATAGCTTCGGCTCTGCGCGCCAACAGTCAGCGCCCCGAGCGGGCGTTGGCCCTACTGGGGCTTCGAAATTCGTCTGGCGCATAGGCCCTAGTGATTTAGCCTTACCCTATTGACATAAATGTTATTCGGTGATATGATAGGGGTAGGCCGCACCAGGCTGCGGGTTTTGTGCTGGGCGGAGGTTGGTCTCGCGGGCACGGGTCCGGTGACGCGAACCCCAGACCACTTAGGAGGTCGCCATGAAACGCATTTCGATCACTATATTCACGCTGCTCCTCGGCCTGATGCTGCTCTTGCCGAACGTTGCCTCTGCCGCCGGAGGCACTCATGCCGTGCAGTACGGCGAAACCCTCACCAGCATCGCCGCAGAATACGGCGTCTCAGTTGACGCACTGGCCGCGGCCAACAGCATCGGCTCGCCGAACCTGATTTTTGTCGGCGAGGTGCTGACTATCCCCGGCGGCAGCGCAGCTGCGCCCGCAGCCCCGTCCGCGAGCGGCACGACGGGCGGTTATGTGGTGCAGGCCGGGGACAATCTCAGCACCATCGCGGTTCGCTACGGCGTGAGCCTCGACAGCCTGGTGAGCGCGAACGGCCTCAGCAACAGCAACTTCATCTGGGCCGGGCAGCGCCTGACCATTCCCAGCAGCGCATCTCCAGCGCCCGCCCCTTCGACCGCGCCTCCGCCGGTGCCCGCGCAATCCCAACCCGCGCCCGCAAGCGGCAACAGCTACAGAGTGCAGGCCGGGGATAACCTCACCAATGTCGCCGCACGCTATGGCGTGAGCGTGGACGCGCTTACGCAGGCAAACGGCATCAGCAACCCGAGCCTGATCTTCGCCGGCCAGAACATTACCATCCCCAGCAAGGGAACCACGGTGCCTCCGGCAGCCACCGCCGTGCCGCAAGTTCCGCCCCCCGCGAAGGCCGCCCCTGCACCGCCACAGGGTAAGTCGCCGCCCGTTCAGGTCGCGCCCACGCCCGCGCCGAGCAACCAGAAAGTTGTGCCTGCCTCCGGCACCGGCAACCTGCTCCTATACGTCGTGCAGCCCGGCGACCAGATGTACACAATCGCCGCAGCCCACAACACGACGGTGGACGCGATCATGGCGCGCAACCACATGACCGATGCGAATCTGATCTACGCCGGACAGACGCTCGAGATCCTCGCCGGCGACACTATCAGCAAGCCCGCGCCTGGCAATCCGGCACCGACCCCGGCCCCGATCAACCAGCCGGTGAACAAGCCCGGCAAGGATAAGACCCTCCCGCCGATTGACACAAACCACAGCGGCAAATGGATCGACGTCAATGTCTCCACGCAGACTCTGACCGCCTATGAAGGCAGCACCCCGGTCTTCAGCACACTGGTCTCAACCGGCGTCTCCTGGCACCCGACGGTGATCGGCGACTACAAGATCTACGTGAAATACCTGGCGGACGACATGAGCGGCGGCTATGGCGCGGAGTACTACTACCTGCCCGCCGTGCCCTACACGATGTACTTCACCGGCGGCTACGCGATCCACGGCACCTACTGGCACCACAACTTCGGCCACCCGATGTCCCACGGCTGCGTGAACCTGCCGACCCCCGCCGCGAAGTGGATATACAACTGGGCACCAGTCGGCACGCCGGTGCATACGCACTGGTAGGAGTAGGCTCCTGCTCTCACGCCCTTCCTAAGTGTAGTATCGCACGGTTTTTGGGATGTGCCGCACGATCATTGGGACGCTAATCGCACGATTATTGTCGGAGATACCCGGCGTGGTCGAGTTCACCGATGCCACCCCGGCAGCCATCATCGCCGATCTGGAGCGGCGCGGCTACACGGCTGCGGCGCTGACCGATGGCGCGCAAGTCAATTCGCTTTTCCTCGCGGCAGACCTGGTGGACGAAATCCGGCTGACGGTCGAGCCTCTGATCTTCGGGCGGGGTATCGGCGTCTTCGAGGACGCGGTGTTCGAGCGGCGGGCGCGGTTTCGCGTGCAAGCAGGCGGCGCGCCGATGGCGCGAGAGGTACGAGGCAGAAGTGATCTGTGCGCCGCCGGTCAACTCCAAGCAGCAGTGGTCGAAGGGACTGAGGCGGTGGCTGGCCGGCCACCGCCAGATTGTGAGGACTGTAAACGACAAATTGCATAACTGGTTTCACCTACAGGTCGCGCGGCTGCACACTGGGCGGGTTGCATACCAAGCCGGTAGCGACAGCTGCGATGCACAATTTCTGCATGTGGCTCAACGACCAGTTAGGTCGGCTTCGTCTGGCCTTCGCCGATCTGCTCAGTTGGTAGCACGCCGACTTTCACACCAAACGTTTTAATGCTTCGTCGCAAACTGACGCCGCCTCCGTCTTTCGGAGTATCTTTGCCCCCAAGACCCCCAAAACCCCCAAAATCCGGCAGTAAATGACCCCCGAAATGGATATTAAAAGTGAGAGGGTAAAAATAGCAGGGCGAAAACGCCCTACTCCGTGCCTAAAAAAGCGGCGGCGCGGCCCAGCTCCGGGAAGGTTGCCGTTGGATTTTGGCCGGTTTCCGAAAAATACTCCGATCGGAGTACTTTTGAGCAACAGGAGGAAACACAATGAGCGCTCTCGTGCCTACGGTCTGTAGAAGTTGCGGCCCACAGCCTACTGCCCACTCAAAAAGATGATCTGATATAACTCGCCAGGCACGAATTATCAGAAAGCCGTCCACCCCGTGCCTGACGCGACCCCCGAAAGCTGCCAGGGGGCTGATAATCGCTGGTAAGTCTTCAGCCACGAACTTGCGGATCCGGTCTGGAGCTACTGACATAGGGCTGTCACAGCCATCTGCTATGCTTTAGGTGACCGCGTAAAGGTCGGTCAAGGCCAAGCGTAATAGATGAAAAGGAGACCAAAATGATCCAGGGATTGAATTTCGTGTTGTTCCATGTGCAGGATGTCGCCGCAGCGCGAGCGTTTTTCGTCGAGAAGCTCGGGCTCGAACTCGAGGCTGACAGCCCGACGTTCCTTCAGTTCAAGGCCAACGGCGGAGCCTCGCTCGGCGTGATCCAACCCCCGCCGGAGGGAGCTGAGGACGTGCAACTTTGGTGGTACGTAGATGACGCGGACGCTGTACATGCCAAGCTGGTCGAGAAGGGGGTCGAGATCGTGCAGCCGCCGACCGACGAGCCGTTCGGGCGCACCGTCGCCATACACGGCCCCGAGGGCCGACCTCTCTACCTGCTACAGCTGCCGAGCCGGGCATAGCCCGGCCCAGAGACGGTGCCGGCCTTGTCTTTCGGCATGGCCGGCACCGTGAGGAGGTTACGTGATGAGATTTGAGATGGTGCCGGAGGGTCCATTCAACCTGGCCGAGGAGACCGAGTACTTTGGCGGCTGGCTGTCCTACTCTGCCGATACGGCCGCGATTGGCATGGCCTTTCCCGTAGAAGGCTGGCGAACATCTGCGGCTGTGATCGTCCGCCAAACCCCGGCCGGTGCGGTCACCGGCGAGGTCCACGGCGCTGGGGGCGACGACGCTGAGGCTGCCTGGCGGCAGGTGTTGGCCGTGCTCTCGCTCGACTTTGACGGGCGCGGCTTCCCGGAGGTCGGGCGGCGCGATCCGGTGATCGGCAGGCTACAGCAGAAGTACAACTTCCTGCGCCCAGTTTGCTTCCACACTCCCTATGAGGCGGCGGCCAACTTCGTGATCGGCCAACGCATCTCGATCAAGCAAGCGCAGGCCATCCGGGGCGCAATGGCGCGAGAGGTCGGGGACCGGGTTTTGGTCGGCGGCGAAACGTTCTACGCATTTCCGCGCCCACAGGTGCTGGCTGAGTTGGCAGGCTTTCCAGGAGTGAGCGAGGAAAAGATCGTCCGGCTCCACGGCATCGCCGAAGCCGCCCTCGACGGCTTCCTGGACCGCGAGCGTCTACGGGGCCTGCCCGCCGAGCAGGCCCTTGCCGAGCTTCGCTCCCTGCACGGCATCGGCCCGTTCAGCGCGCAGGGCATCCTCTTGCGGGGCGCGGGCCTTGTAGACGCTGTGCCCGACGACGAGAACACCAGCCGCGCGGCCCAACTAGCCTACGAACTCCCCGCGCCACCCGATCACGCGGCTGTGCTGAGGCTTGCCGAGAACTGGCGGCCTTACCGCATGTGGACGACTGTGCTGCTGCACGTCTGGCTGCGGCGCGAAGCCGGCGGGCCGGTCACACGGTCTGCCCGTACTGCTTCTGGTAGTACTCGCGGTACTCGCCGGACTTGATCTTCTCCCACCAGGGGCGGTTGTTGCGATACCACTCCACGGTGTCGCGCAACGATTCCTCGAAGGAAGCCGCGGGCGACCAGCCGAGGACGTGCAGCTTCGACGTGTCGAGGCTGTAGCGGCGGTCGTGGCCGGGGCGGTCGGCCACGTAGGTGATCAGGTCTTCGCCCCGTCCGGTGAGTTCGAGCAGCAGGAGCGTGATTTCGAGGTTCGGCTTTTCGTTGCCGCCACCGACGTTATAGACTTCGCCGGCCGCGCCCTTGTGCAGCGCGACATCGATCCCCGCACAGTGGTCTAGCACATAGATCCAGTCGCGGACATTCTGCCCGTCGCCATAGACCGGGACGGGCTTGCCGTCAAGCAGGTTGGTGATGAACAGTGGGATCAGTTTCTCCGGGTACTGGTACGGCCCGTAGTTGTTCGAGCCGCGCGTGATCAGCACTGGGGTGCCGTAGGTGTCGAAGTAGGCGTGACACATCAACTCGCCACCGGCTTTGCTCGCCGAATATGGGCTGCGGGGGTCGTAGTTGTCGGTCTCCTTCGATGAGCCTTCGGGCACTGTGCCATAGATCTCGTCGGTCGAAACCTGGAGCATCCGTTCGAGGCCGAGCTTCCGCGCGGCTTCGAGCAGCACGTAAGTCCCGAATACGTCGGTCATGATGAAGCTGCCCGGCTCCTGGATCGAGCGGTCCACATGGGTCTCGGCGGCGAAGTTGACGATTGTATCTATCTTGTTGGAGCGGATCGTCTCTTCGACGAGGGCGGGGTCGCTGATGTCGCCATGCACGAAGCTGTAGTTAGGGTGGCTCTCCACGTCGCGCAGGTTGTCCAGGTTCCCAGCATACGTCAACTTGTCGAGGTTCACGATGCCGTAGTCGGGGTATCTCCCCAGCATCATCCGGATGAAGTTGCTGCCGATGAACCCCGCGCCGCCGGTGATGAGTAGGTTCTTCACGGTGTATTGCTCCTTACGAAAGGCCGAACTCTACAGCACCCCCACCTTGCTGTGGTCACCGAGGATCATCTTGTAGGCGCGGGGCTTGATCGGCGAGCGCCCGATTTCGACGTTCCGCCCGATCAGGCTGTTTTCGAGCCGTCCAGGCAGGTCGAGCAGCTGCGAGTTTTCGAGTATGATGGAGTGCTCGATTTCGCTGTTCGTGATGGTGCAGCCGTAGTGGATCGCGGTGAACGGGCCGATGTACGAGTTGATGATCCGCGTGTGTTCGCCGATGATCACCGGCCCACGGATCACTGAGTTGATCACCTCCGCGGTTTGGCCGAGAGTGACTTTGCCGAGGATCTGGGAGTCGGAGTCGACGTAGCCCGCGATGTCCGGTTCGAGCTTGTCGAGGACGAGGCGGTTGACTTCGAGCATGTCCTCCATTTTGCCGGTGTCGAACCACCAGCCCTGTAGCTCGTGAGCGTGGATTGTGTAGCCGTGGTCGAGCAGGTATTGGATCGCGTCGGTGATTTCGAGTTCGCCGCGGGCCGACGGCTTGATGCTGTGTACGGCCTCGAACACATGGTGGTCGAACATGTAGACGCCGACGAGGGCCAGGTTGCTAATCGGCTCTTTCGGCTTTTCCACGAGGCGCTGTACCTGCCCGCCTTCCACCACCGCTACGCCGTATTGCTGGGGGTTGGGCACCCGCTTGAGCAGCACCTCGCAGTTGTAGCCGCCGCTCAGATACTCAGCGACGAAGGGCGCGAAGCCGCCGTCGATCATGTTGTCGCCCAAATACATCACGAAGCGGTCGTCGCCGAGATAAGTCTGTGCGATCAAGACGGCGTGCGCGAGTCCGAGCGGCGCTTCCTGCGGGATGTAGGTGATGTTCGCGCCCCATCGGTCGCCCGTGCCGACCGCGTTCTTGATCTCTTCGCGCGTATCGCCGACGACGATGCCGATGTCGGTGATGCCGGCCTCCACCATGTACTCGATGCCGTAGAACAGTACCGGCTTGTTGGCGACCGGCACGAGCTGCTTCGCGCTGGTGTAGGTGATCGGGCGGAGCCGGGTGCCTTTGCCGCCGCTAAGTATTAGACCTTTCAAGAAATCCACCCTCCCAGTGTATGAATCGCGGACGCTCGCGGCACAGCATACCACATGCTACGGGGAATTGGCAAGCACGCTACGGCCCGCTCTGCTTGACACCCCATAGGCCCCACTGATAGAATGGACCCAATAGCCCAGGAGAAAAGCCATGATTACATTAGGTCGGGATGTCTGTCGGGATCTGAGCGCGGCCCTGAGCCATGAGTGGCTAGTGACGAACGGGCTGGGCGGGTATGCCGCAGGCACGCTGCCGGGGGTCAACACCCGCCGCTACCATGGCCTGCTGATCGCCTCGCTCAGGCCTCCGGTCGAGCGCACCCAACTGCTGGCTAACTGCGATGAAGAGGTCGAGATGGACGGCGTGACCTACTTCCTGGGCGCGAACGAGTACCAGGACGAGCGCATCCACCCCGGCGGCTTCGTCCACCTCGAGTCATTCACCCTCGACCACGCGATACCCAGCTTCCTCTACCGGGTGGGGCCAGCCTTCCTCGAAAAGACGATCTGGATGGAGCATGGGCGGAACACGACCTATGTACGCTACACCGTCAAAGACAGCCCCTACCCGATGACGCTGATCCTGCGGCCCTTCGTCAACTACCGCAGCCACCATGACCTGACCAAAGGCAAACTCGACTGGAACTTCGATGTTACCCCCTTGCCGATCGGCGGCGGCTGCACGATCAAGGCCACGCCCGATGCGACGGCCTACTCTCTGATCGCCAGCCCCCGCGCCGTGTTCACCCCGTCGGGCGTCTGGTACTGGAACTTCCTCTACAGGCTTGATCGGGAGCGTGGGATGTCCTATCTCGAAGACCTCTACCTGCCGGGGGTCTTCCGCAGCCGGCTCACGGCCGGCGAGTCGGTCACGATGATCGCCACGTCCGAGCCGCCGAACAGCGTTGACCGCAACGCGGAGGCCGCGCTCGGCCGCGCCAGAGCCAGACAGGAGCAGCTATTGCGACGGGCCGGGGTGCTGCCGGGGGCCGACGGCGCAGACAGTTCGAACTCCGCGCTCGACGACGGCGGGCAGGCGTTCCTCGCCCAGCTTGTGCAGGCCGCCGACCAGTTCATCGTCAGCCGAGGCGACGGGGAAGAGGCCGATATGCCGGTCGCCACGGCACCGAAGACCGTGCCGGTCTCCTACACCCGTGCGACGAACGCGCCCCAGCCGCGCACCGGCCCGTCGGGCGCGAGGCCGTCGGAGCCGCCTCCCCAGCCGCCCGCGTCGAAAACAGAGGAGGTTGAGACCTCGCGCACCGTGATCGCCGGTTACCCCTGGTTCGCCTCCTGGGGCCGCGACACGATGATTTCGCTGCCGGGCCTGGCGCTGGCGACGGGTCGCCTTGCCGCCGCCGAGGGTATCCTGCGGACGTTCGCCGACTACATCAGCGAGGGCATGTTGCCGAACCTCTTCCCCGACGCAGGCACCGAGCCTGAGTACAACACAGTGGACGCCACGCTCTGGTACTTCCACGCGCTCGACGCCTACCTGGCCGCAGGCGGCTCGCCGGAGCTGGCCCGCGACCTTTGGCCGAAGCTGGAGGAAGTCATCCGCTACCATGTCGAGGGCACCCGCTACGGGATTCAAGTGGACCCAGCCGATGGCCTGCTCTGTGCGGGCGAACCCGGCGTCCAACTCACCTGGATGGACGCCAAGTACGGCGGCACCGTCTTCACGCCGCGTTACGGCAAGCCGGTCGAGATACAGGCGCTCTGGTATCACGCCCTCCGCATTATGCAGAAGCTGGCGAACGGGCAGGAGACAAAATACACAGAGATGGCCGACAAGGCACGGGCGAGCTTCGGAAAGCGGTTCTGGAATGCCGAGGGCGGGTATTTGTACGATGTGGTGGATGGGCCGGAGGGAGACGACGCGAGCCTGCGGCCAAACCAGGTTTTCGCCCTCTCACTGGAGCCGGATCTGGTGACGGAGGAGCAGGCGAAGAGCGTGCTGGCTGTGGTACGCCAAGAATTGCTCACCCCGGTCGGTCTGCGAACCCTGGCACCGAGCGACCCGCGCTACTCAAGCACCTATACCGGTAACCAGGCAAAGCGCGATGCTGTCTACCACCAGGGCACCGTCTGGCCCTGGCTGATCGGAGCTTACGGCGACGCCCTCCGTCGCTGGGAGGCGCTGGACCGGGCCGGGCTGCGCCAATTGCTAGCACCGCTCCAGCGGCAGCTTGCCGTGGACTGCGCGGGCACTCTCAACGAGATCTATGAAGGGGCCGAACCCTTCCAGCCCAAGGGCTGCTTCGCGCAGGCGTGGAGCGTTGCCGAGGTGCTGCGCCTGCTGCGCGCCAACTGGCCGGGGGTTTAGTCTCTCATGGCCCTCGAACGCTACCGCAAAAGCCCATCAGGGAGCGTGCTCCGGGTCGGACAGGGCGATGCAGCATATCAGGCGTTCGTGCCCAACCCCCTGCCGCCTACATTCACAATGGACAGCAACCTCATAAACACCCTCTCCGCTGCCGACCGCGCACTTGGAGAGCTTGCGGGTCTGAGCCGGATGCTGCCCAACCCGCGTCTGCTCGTCCAGCCCTTCATCCGCCAGGAGGCTGTGCTCTCCTCGCGTATCGAGGGCACACAGGCCGATCTGGCCGACCTCTACGCTTACGAAGCTGGTCAGCTTTCCCTACCCGGTTTCGCCTCCCACGCAGGGGCCACTGATGTACGGGAGGTACACAATTATGTGCGGGCGCTCGAATATGGCCTGTCGCGTTTGGAGAGCCTGCCGGTCAGCCTCCGCCTGATACGGGAGCTACACGAGCAACTGATGCGGGGTGTGCGGGGCGACCAAGCGACGCCGGGCGAGTTCCGCAGGAGCCAAAACTGGATCGGCCGCCCCGGCTGCACACTGAGGACGGCAGCATATGTGCCGCCGCCGATGCCCGAAATGCATGGCGCGCTCGACGCGCTCGAAAAATACCTCCACCAGCCGAACGGCTACCCGCCCCTGGTGCGCTTGGCTCTTGTCCACTATGAGTTCGAGGCGATACACCCGTTCCTGGACGGCAACGGGCGCGTCGGTCGGTTGCTGATCTCGCTGCTCCTGGTGCATTGGAAGCTGCTTCCAGTCCCGTTGCTCTACTTGAGCGCCTACTTCGAGCGCAGACGGGAGGAATATTACGGGGGGCTGACGGCGGTAAGCGAGCGAGGTGCCTGGGCAGAGTGGGTTGGCTTCTTTCTGCGCGGTGTGACCGTGCAGGCAGGGGAGGCAGCCAGGCAGGCAAACCGGTTGCTGGATCTACAGGCGGATTGGCGGACGCGGCTCGCCCAAACCCGCGCCTCATCAGCGCTTCTACTTCTTGCGGACAGTCTGTTTAATTCTCCGGTAATCACCATTCCAGAAGCGCAGCGTTTGCTGGAAATGTCCTATAACGGGGCGCGACTGAGTGTACACAAACTTGTCCAGGCCGGCATCGTGAGGCAACTCAGCAAGCCTGGGCAACCAAAGGTATTTCTTGCCGGCGAGATTTTGGAGATCACGGCAGAATCTCAGGCGGAGACCGAAAACTAACCCCGGGACCATTGCAGTTTTTGGCCGAAAACTGCAACTCTTGTCCTAGAGTTGCAGTTTACTTCAACCTGCCGAAGAAAGCACATCCCGCAGACCGGACGTGGCACAGTAGTTGCTTAGGAGACCTCAGAACGCCGCTTTGCGCCCGTCCAAGCAATCTGTTTGAGCAAGCCCTGGAGACGAATGTGGAACTGGAATTAACGACCGACATGGCATCCGCAATGTCAATGCGGGTGTCGCCGACCCTGATCGCAGTCAATCACATCCTCTCGCTATCGTCCATGGAATTGCAGAAGGCGATCAAGCTGGAGGCCGAAGAGAACCCCGCGTTCGATATCGTCGAGCACCAAGTTTGTCCACTCTGTGGCGAGCAGGTTCATGGTGGGGTTTGCGCGAACTGCGCGAAACGTACTGAGGCCGCCGGGGACGGTATTGGCAGCGACGGCCCAACCTTCGAGGATTACAGCTACAGCGATTACTCTACAGGCAGCAGCTACGGAACGATGGGCGATGATGAAGACTTTGACCCGATGACGCTGGTGGCTGCCGAGCGGACGCTGGGAGAGCGGTTGCTGATGGACCTGCACGCTGTGCTCGACGCCGGCGATATATTTATAGCTGAGTTCCTGGTCGGGAGCCTGGACGACCGCGGCTTTCTGTCGCAAGCTCCATACGAAATCGCCGTGCGGCTCGGCGTCGAGGAGTATCGCCTGAACCATGTCCTCGAGGATCTACAGCATGTCGGCCCTCCGGGTATCGGCGCTCGAGATCTGCGCGAGTGCTTGCTGCTCCAACTTGATTACATGGTCGAAGAGCAGGGCCTATCCGAGCCACCGTATGTGCGGACGATCCTCAGCGACTACCTCACCGAGCTCGGCTCACACAAATACGGCTACATCGCGCAGCGAATAGGCATTTCCCCGGAGGCGGTATCCGAGGCGCGCGACTTCATCAAGAGCCAGCTAACGCCCTACCCGGTGATGGACGCCGCCGACTTCCAGACCTGGGGTAGCCCGTCGCGCGCCCAGTATATCTCGCCCGACGTCGTAATCAAACTCGAAGAGGGCCAACTGGTGGTCGAGGTTATGGAGTCTCGCAGGTTTTTCATGCGGCTGAACCCGATGTACAGCCGGCTGGCGGGCGAGATCCGGGGCAAAGAGCAGTACTACTCCGACGAGGAGAAGCGGCACATCCAGCAATATGTATCCCGTGCCAGGCTTTTCATGTCGAACATCAACCAGAGGCGCGAGACGATGCTCCGCATAGCTAAGGTGCTGGTCGAGGTGCAGGAAGACTTCCTGCGGAACGGCGTGCGTCGCCTGATACCCCTGACGCGCGCCCAGGTTGCCGACCGCACGGGGCTGCATGAGTCGACCGTGAGCCGGGCGACCGCCGGCAAGCATGTGATGTTGCCGAACCACCAGGTTGTGCCGTTCTCCGATTTCTTCACCGCCTCGCTGTCGATCAAAGATGTGATGAAGGAGATCATCGTGCGCGAGGGACGCCCGCTCACCGACCGCGAGATAGTCTCCCTGCTGCGCGACGCCGGCATCCGGGTCGCCCGCCGCACCGTCGCAAAGTATCGTAGCCAGTTAGGGATACTGCCGTCAACCTTGCGCTAGTCTGCGATTTGTGCTAAGATCGGGATGTCGCGGCGGCATCAAGCTGCCGTGCGAGGGAGACCAAGTTGATGCTGCCTTTCTTCAAGAAAAAGAACCGCCAACCCTCCGAAGAGATCGAGCGTGGGCACCGCAAGCTCTACGTCGTGACGGCGCGTGGGCGGCGTGAGATGGCCTGGCTTGAAGACGACCGCTGGAAGCCGCAGATCGACACAGTAACCGCCGCAGAAGCCGAGGCGCCGATGATCAAGGTCCGCTACGGCACATACGGCAGCGACGGCCTGCGGCGCGACGGCCCACCGGGCGGCGCGTACAGCGCGGTCTACGAGAAGTACCGGCACCGTGGCCTCGATGTCTACACGCGTGATGAGGCAAACCGGCTCAACCAGTGGGACACGCGCTACCCTTACCCCGGCTTTGACCCGAAGGAAGGCAGCGTCACGCTCGACATTTACAGCGAGGATTAGGACAAACCAATATATGCAGAAAACCCGCGTTGCCGTGCTGGGGGGCGGTGCCCTCGGCCTGACCACAGCCATGCGCCTTGCCCGCCGAGGGGCCGCAGTCACTCTCATTGAGAAAGAAGACGTGCTGGGCGGCCTCGCGGCCGGTTTCCATGTCGGGGATAACGGCGTTTACCTAGAGAAGTTCTACCACCACCTCTTCCGCTCGGACAAGGAGATCCAGGAACTGATCTCCGAACTTGGCCTCGGCGACAAGCTCCTCTGGCTCGATCAGTACACTGCTACTCTCTACAAAGGCAAGCGGTACAGCACGTTCAAGGGCGTGGCCGACGTGCTGAGATTTTCGCCGCTCTCGCTGGTCAGCCGCCTGCGCCTCGGTGCCGGCTCCGCCTACCTGAAGCTCGAACCCGACTATCGCCGCCTTCGCCGAAGCACTGCACAGCAGTGGATCAAACGCTGGATGGGGCGGCAGGTCTACGATGTGATGTTCGGGCCGTTGCTCGAGGCGAAGTTCGGCGGCTACGCCCCGCAGATCGCCGCACCCTGGTTCTGGGCGCGCATACATTGCCGGAGCGTGCAGCTCGGCTACCTCAAAGGCGGCTTCCAGCAGATCTACAACCGGCTCGGCGAAGAGATAGAGGCTGCGGGCGGCGAGATCCGCCTCGGCACCGCGGTCACACGGATCGCACCGCAGCCCGACGGCACGATCCGCGTGGACACGGCAGCCGGCAGCGAGGTCTACGATAAGGTCGTCGCCACCCTGCCGACGCGCCTCTTCGTGAAGCTGACCGACGGCCTGCCGGATGACTACCGGCGGCAGTACGACTGGGGCAACGCGCTCGGAGCGCACTGCATGGTGCTCGCGCTGAATCGGTCGCTGCTCGACGACGGTGTGTACTGGCTGAACATCAACGACCCCGGCTTTCCGTTCCTGGCGGCTGTCGAACACACCAACCTGATGCCGCCGAGCGATTACGGCGGACGCCGCCTGGTCTATCTCGGCAACTACCTGCCGATGGACCACCGCTACTTCACGCAGTCCGACGACGCAACTTTGGCCGAGTTCCTGCCGGCGCTCAAGAAGCTGAACCCGGCGTTCGACGAGTCCTGGATCACCGAGCGGTGGGCGTTCAAGGCGCCTTTCGCCCAGCCGGTCGTCACGAAGGACTACCCTGCCCATATCCCTCCGCTCACCCCCCCGATCCCGAACCTCTACCTCGGCAACATGTTCCAGGTCTACCCGCAGGACCGGGGGCAGAACTATAGCGTGAAGCTGGCGAACAAGCTGGCTACACTCGTGGACGTGGAGAGCGGTAGCGGTGTGCAGCCGCCCACGCCGGTGGAGGCGGGGCACAAACTGTCATAATGAGGAGCGATAGCATGGGAAAAGATCGCCATGAGTCCCACCGATGGGCCGACCTCGGCTGGCTGCTGCTCGGTGTCGGCCTCGGCTCGCTGATGACCTACATGATGGACCCAGACCGTGGCCGCCGCCGCCAAGCCCTGGTGCGCGACCGCGTGGTACAAACCCTCGGCCTTGCCCGAGACGGCGGTGGATCATCCGAGGGGAGCGACTCCGGGCCGACCAGCCCCGAGTGGGAGATCGCCCACAACGACGAAGGCTCGATCACCGGCCCGACCTCTTAGGGGCGGCGGGCAAGCGGGTCAGAAGAACTGTGATATAATGAACATATAGGGACGGAGGGGGGCTAATGTGCGGATACGCGATGCCAGCTAACTCCGACCCTACATCCACATAATGTCCGACCTATTCCCCGAACCCCCAGCCCCCAGCCCCCAGCCCCCGCACGGCCTTGACCTGCCGGGGCTGACCGCCACACTGCGGGCGGCTGCCGAGGCTGTGGACACCGAGAGGCGGCTGCCCTATGAGGGGCTGACCGCGATAGCCGAGCGCGGCCTCTGGGGTGCGCGGGTGCCGCGCGAGTACGGCGGGCTTGGGCTGACCGGAGCGCAGATTTTCGATGTCTGTGAGGCTATCGGGGCGGGCTGCGGCGTCACCGCCCTGCTCTACGCGCAGCACCTTACCGCGTTGCCGTTCCTGCTGCGCTGGGGCGGGCCGGACGCGCCTGCGCTACTGAGGGCCTGTGCTCACGGTGAGGCGATCCTGGGGCTGGCGAGCAGCCAGGCGACGCGGCGGCCCGGCGGCCCAGTGAAGGCGGCCCACGTCAGCGACCGCCTGCTGATGAGCGGCGCTGTGCCCTGGTTCAGCGGCGTCGGCCTGATGACGCACGCCCTGCTCGCCGCGGACGACCCCGCAGCGGACCCCGACGACGGCCTGGCGATGGCCGTGGTGCCCTTCGGTCCGCCTGCGGTCAGCTTCTCGCCTCCGTTCGACCTGATCGTGCTCGGCGGCGGCCAGACCTGCTCTGCCAGGGTCGCCGACCTAGATGTGACCGGCGGCCTGCTCGACGCGCCGCCCACCCGCGCCGGAGTGCGGGCGGTGATGGAGGGCGCTGAGGCACCACTGCGCGGCTTCAACTCCGGCCTTGCGCGGGAGGCGCTCGAAATCTGCGCGAACACGCCCTATGCCCCGCCGGAAACACGCGCGGTGGTGGACTGGCTCTCAGCGCGGCTCGACGGACTCTGTGTGGGGCTGCGCGGCGCGATAGACACGCCCGGCCCCGCCGTCGAGGCCCACGTCGCCGCCTTGCTTAACCTGCTCTGGGATCTGGGGCGGCTGGTCGTGAGCGCGGGGGCCGGATCGTCACTGAAGGTCGGCGCGCCCCACAACCGCATCGCTCGCGAGATCCTCTACTACCAGGCCCGCACCCCTTACCCGTACATCGCGGGGCTGATCGGGGTGCATTTCGGGTTGTTCTAACGCAGACTGTACCGCACCAGAAACGCGCCCTCGTTCAACTGCCTCAACTCCACCAGCCGTGCCCGCAGGTCGGGCACCGCGTCCTCGAAGATTCCGATCCCCCGCCCGAAGATCAGAGGCTCGACCGTCAGCCAGATTTCGTCCACCAAGTCTGCCGCGAGGAAAAGCGAATTGACCTGCGCGCCGCCGGTCAGCGCCGCAGCCATGTAGCCGCGCCGCTCCAGGTCGGCGACGATGGCTGCCGGGGGAGCGTCGGTGAACTCGACCACGCCGGGCATCGCGGGCTGGCTGGGCGGGTCGCGCGTGAGCACGATGTGCAGGCGGCCCGGCAGGGGACTGGCGAGCGTCTTGTATGTGTTGTTGCCGAGGATCACCACGCCTGCTCGTCGCGTCTCCTCCCGGAAGATGCGCTTGTCCTGAGGCGAGGTCCAGTCGGAGAGGTGGGCGGCGTGGCGCGCCATTTTGCCGTCGAGTGTGACGGCGGCGATCAGGATTATCCGCATTTGCGCTTCCCCTCTTGTTCGCGTGTCCCGCGTGTGATACAATTGCCGGGATGACTATACAAATGGAAACGCAAAACACGCCGCGCCGGTTCGTGACAGCATGGATAGTTGCCGCAGGGCCGGAGGCCGCGCTCCCCGACTGGCCCTGGCTTCCGCGCCCGGATCTCGTGGTGGCCGCAGACGGCGGGCTGACGCACGCGCTCGCGCTCGGTCTAGTGCCTGCCGTCGCGCTCGGCGACTTCGACAGTCTGGACCAAGCCACCCTCGCCGAGTTCGAGGCCGCGCACCCCGAGGCGACGATCCGCCATTATGTGCATGAACTGAAGGTCGAGACCGACACCGAGGCGGCGGTTGTGGCCGCGGTGCAGGCTAGGGCGACCGAGATCGTGCTGACCGGGGTACTGGGCGGGCGCTGGGACCACAGCCTAGCCAACCTCCTGCTGTTGACCCACCCGCTGCTCGCCCAGGTGCAGGCGCGGATCATCACGGCGGACACCGAGATCTTCCTGCTGCGTGGGCACACCAACCGCCAGATCCACGGGCGGATCGGCGACTTGGTTTCGCTGCTGCCGCTCGACACGGTTGAGGGCGTGACCCTCAGCGGCCTGGAATACCCTCTGCTCGAAGAGACGCTCTACGGCGGCTTCGGGCGCGGGGTGAGCAATGTGCTGCGGAACCGGCTGGCGAGCGTCGGCATACGCTCCGGCCTCTGCTGGGTGGTCGTTACCCACGCGGCTTGACCAAGATGATCATCTCCCTGCCCCTTGATCCCCTGATCATCTTAGGTGGGTTGATCATCTTTGGCGGAGTAGGTGACCATTCTCCGAGGATCGCCATTTACTGCTGGTTGGCGATGCCATAGACCGCCATTGCCTAAGCCTTTTCGGTGGGGAGGGCTGCTGGTTCGTAGTGAGCACTTTAACGTTTGGTGTGAAAGTTCGTTTCGTGCTTAGTTTCGTCCTCGCCAGGGGTGGAAGATCGGGATCTTGCCCGGTCAACACGCCTGCGGGCCGCCGACTTTCACACCAAACATTAAAGTGCTCACTACGAACCAGCAGCGCTGCCTGCTACACGCTGGCGGTCACCCGTTCTGCACAAGCCAGTTCAGGACGCGCCCGATGAAGACCTCGCCGCCCTGCTGCGTCATCGGCCAGAAGTGGCCGACCTTCGGCTGGATCCATAGCTCGGCACGTGGTATCTCACGCGCCTGTTGCTCGGCGTGGTGGAGCGGCAGGAAGTCGCCCATGCCGCCGGCACCGACGAGCACAGGGCAGGGGATCTCCGACATGTGACCAGCCAGCCCTGGCTCCCACTCCCCGTCAGTCAGCGCGAGCGAGGCGGCGACGTAGTCGGCGAGCATGGCCTGCGCCTCGGCCTTAGTCATGCCGTGGCGCTCGTGCATCTGCTGCATGAACTCGAGGGACTGCCCGGCACCGAGTAGGTGCTCGTACTGGCCGCGCTCTTCCAGCGGCCACTCGGCGTTTGCAGCCCAGGCGACTATCGAGCGGACCAGTTCGGGGTGTTCGATGCCGAGCAAGAGGCCGATCACCCCGCCGTCAGAGATGCCGACGACATGCGCCGGCTGCGCGTCGAGAGCGCGCAGCAGCCTAGCCACGTCGTCCATATCCCGGTGGTAGAAGTCGGGTGGGTAGTCTATCTGCGGTGGGCGCGACCGCCCGTAGCCGCGCCGGTCGGGGGCGAGCACACGGTATCCGCGCTCCGCGAGCCGCCCCATGACGTGACCGAACTGGCTCCGCGCCGTGCTGAACGCCCCGTGCAGCAGCAGGACCGGCGTGCCCTGCCCCTCGTCTTCGTAATATAGTTGCACTCCATTTACTTCTTGGAACGGCATACGTCTCCCCGTTAGTGGTTAGTGGTTGGTGGTTAGTCGTTAGCGGCTGGTGGTTGAAAGCTGAGGTACTGGGTGCGTTTACAGCAGCGAGCCGACGGCGTTCTCGGCGTTGACTAACGAGGCGCTGTGGTCGCTTGGGGCGGGCTGATCGAGTTTGGACGGGGGCAGCTTCAGGCCGCCGAAGATAGCTCGCTCTACGTAGCGGTAGAAGCAGTCGGCCTCGCCGAAGCTGGCCTCGCGCAGCCAGATCAGTTGGTCCTCCACTGTGTCCGGCAGGTCGGCCCTCAGCTCGAGTGAGCGCCGGTGGGCGGCGTAGCCGTAGTCGGCGGGCAGTTCTTTGCCGCCGGCTGCGGCCTGCTGTCGGTTGTAGAGCAGCAGGTGGTATGGGAAGAGCTCGGCGGACGGCAGGCGCACACGATCGGAGAGGAGGAAGAGGCCGCCGGGCCGCAACTGGTCGGCCACCCAGCCGAATAGCGCACGCTTGCCGATGCCGTCGAGGTGGTGGATCGATTGGACACCGATCGCCGCGTCGAACGTGGCTTCTCCGGCAAGCGGAGAGAGGTCGGCCATCGAGCGGCGAAACAGCTTGTAGCGCCCCGGATAGGCTCTCAGGCGCTTCTCGGCGGCTTCGAGCATCGGCACCGACATGTCGACCCCGACCACCGACGACCCAGGCAGCCGGTTCAGCAGCATTTCGGAAACCATGCCGTCGCCGCAGCCGAGATCGAGTATGCGCGTGCCTTTGGGTTGGAGTTCCGCCACCAGCGCGACGAGCATATCGAGCTGCGCTCGCCTGTTCGGGTTGCCCCCGCAGCTCGAGGTCGCTAGCCACTCCGCGACGGCGGCGGGGTCGCTCCAATCTTGCACGGCAGGCTTCACGGCAGAATCCCTCTACGAGTAGGCGCGGAACTTCGTCGGTGTGATGCGGATCACCTCGCTGTAGTCTGCGGCCATCGAGTCGAGTGTCCAGTGGTTCGAGGCCAGCTTCTTTGCGTACTTCTCGGCGTATGCCGGTGCCGACGCGGCGACATCGGCGTGGGTGAGCAGCTCTGCCTCACCCTCGATCAGCACCACATCGCTCCCGTCGTGGGTGTCGTCGAGCGACAGCATCACATTCTTGTTCTGCCGCAGGTTGCGGATCTTCTGGTCGGGCTTGCTGAACACCAGGATCGTCTGACCGTCCCATAGGAACCAGACCGGCACGAGGTGGGGCCTGCCGTCGGGGCGTGTCGTTCCGATCCAAAGCATGAGATCCTGGCGCAGGCGCTCGTCTGCGTGCTTGTTGTTAGGCTGTGACAGGTCCAGTGTAGCTTTTTGCATTTCAGTTATTCTCCTTGATTCGGTAGCGGTAAATGCCTAGCGACGCGGAAGGACATCCAATCTTCCAGCGCGGAGGCAAGTTCTTTCCGGCAAGCGTCGAATGTCGGTTCATTGGCCCAGACTCCATCGAATCCGGGGATCTCACGGGTATTCAGAACGTCTCCGTGGCGCGCGAGCCGAACTCGCTGAGGCGGAGGTAGGCCAGCCGCCTTGCGCCGCCGGTCAGTTCGCCTTCGTCGGCCACATAGCCGCCGAGCAAATGCTCGGCCTTCTGCCAGACTTTGCCGAGGGCATCCTCGGCGCGCGCCACGTCTTGCGCGCGCAGCGAGGCCGCGATTGCGTCCAGGGCCTGCGGCGTCGTCTCGAAGCTCTCACTGTCGAAATCGGCCTCGAGCGCCGTCGCCAGGCTGTTCACTGCCCCTTCCGGCGCAGTGAACCCCCGGCCGCGGATCTCGCCCTCCAGCCGCTCCACAAACTCGGCCCGGTGCTGCTCGAGCAGATAGGAAAGCCACTCGTTTGTCTTCACCCGCGCCACCCCTTCGCTTGTCTCTTGTATTATACACGAATCCGAAAAACAGGACCATTGTCCTATTGCGCCTGCCCGCCGGCTTTGGTACAATTAGCGGGGCGGGGTGCGCCTGAGCATCACACGCCTCACATCCGAAAGGCTTTTCCGAATGTTCGACCGATCCACGAAGCGAGACCTGCGGGGCGTGCAGCTGCTCGCGCTGGGGCTGCTGCTTGGCGGCGCACTCGCGGCCCATACCCCCGTCCAAGCGGCACCGGGGCACGCCGGCGGCGGACCCAAGCTGCTGCTCGCGTTCTACTACATGTGGTATGGCCCGACCAGCTTCGGCAACAGCCAGATGAGTGACGCCCCGGCCGCGCCATACATCTCCGACCACCCCGACGTGATCGAGCGGCAGGTGACCGAGGCGCAGGGCGCGGGGATCGACGCCTTCGTCTCCTCATGGCAGGGTGTCGGCTCGGACACGGCGAAGAACTTCGGCAAGCTGCTCACGGTCGCTGCGCGACATAACTTCAAGGCAACCATCTACTTCGAGACAAACTACGCCCTCCAACACGGCGACGTGACTTCCCAGCTCGGGGCCTTCCTCGCCCAGTACCAGGGCGACCCCTCCTTCCTCCACTGGAACGACAAGCCGGTCATCTTCTTTTGGTCGCCGCAGTCGCTCCCTGGAGGGGTCGCAGCGTGGGGTGCGATCCGCAAGCAGCTCGACCCCGGCCACAACCAGGTCTGGTCGGTTGACGCCACCGACAAGGCGTACCTTGACGTGTTCGACACGGTCCATTTCTTCAGCGGCGGCAAATGGAGAGTGAGCACTAACGTGGCCGCGGTGGACAGCCAGTGGCGTGGTATCACCGACAGCTACAATGCTGCCCACGGCACGGACCGCCTCTGGACGGCAGACGTGATCCCGGGCTGGGACGAGAGCCGCATCCAGCCGCCCCGGCCCTCGCCGAAAGTCTTCCCCCGCAACGGCGGCACCGCTTATGAGGACAACTGGAAGGCGGCCCTGGCCTCCAACCCCGATATGATCGCCATCACTAGCTACAACGAGTGGTTCGAGGACACCCAGATCGAGCCGAGCGTTTCATACGGCACGCAATACCTCGACATCACCCGGCAGTATGCCGCCGCGTGGAAGGGAACTGCGGCGCAGCCCGCGGCCGGCGGTGCCTGCTCCGGCGGCAGCTTCTTCGCGCAGACCGGCCACGCGATCTGCCGGCAGATGGAGAGCTACTGGCGGCAATACGGCGGCCTCGCGCAGTTCGGTTACCCGATAAGCGACCCGCTGTCTGAGGTCAGCGCCACCGACGGCAAGGCTTACACCGTGCAGTATTTCGAGCGCGCCCGCTTCGAGCTGCACCCAGAGAACGCTCCTCCCTACGACGTGATGCTCGGCCTGCTCGGCCGCCAGTTTCACAACCCCGATCCGCCAGCTGCT
The DNA here is from genome assembly GCA_050998805.1 of Chloroflexia bacterium. Lineage (GTDB taxonomy): Bacteria > Chloroflexota > Chloroflexia > QHBQ01 > JAICKM01 > JAICKM01. Next base: position 20,413 of record JBPCPV010000031.1, read on the forward strand.
CCATTGAACGACGGGGTACACCAGTTTTTGCCTCAGACGGGGCACAACGTCGGTGCGCTGTTCTACACGCACTGGCAGCAGCACGGCGGGTTGTTCGTCAACGGCTACCCAATCTCCGAAGCCTTCACCGAGCAGGGAGGGGACGGCAAGCCGTACACTGTGCAATATTTCGAGCGCGCCCGCTTCGAGCTGCACCCGGAGAACGCCCCGCCTTTTAATGTGCTGCTCGGCGTCCTCGGCCGCCAGGCGTTGGCAGCGCGCGGCGGCCATTAGCCGGAAGATGCACCTCACACAAGAAGAGGCGCGGCGCTTCCTGGCCGCCTACCACTTTGCGCCGAGCGACCTGCCCGGCGTCTTCGCACGGCTCGGCACCGTGCAGTACGACCCGCTGAACCCGGTGGGACGCAACCCCGACCTGGTGCTACAGGCCCGCGTCCCCGGCTACCAGGTGGACGACTGGCAGACGGCGGCCTACACCGACCGGCTAGTTTATGACGCTTGGGACAAGCAAGCCTGCCTCGTTCCCATGTCCGACTGGCCGATGCGCGCGCTGATCCGCGAAAAATACCAGCCCTACCACGACCGCGAGATCCTGCTCGCCCAGCCGGATGCCGTGCGCGCGGTGCTGGATGCGCTCAACCGCCGGGGTCCAATGTCGGCGCTCGAGTTCGAGGATCGCACGGCGCACCCGAACGGGCAGGGTTCATGGTACGGCACCACCACCACCAAGCGGATCCTGCGCGCACTTTGGGCCGAGGGCACTCTCGTCACGCACCACCGGGGGGCGGGCCGCCACTACTTCGAGCGCGCGGAGCGAGTGATCCCGCCAGCCTACTATGACGCCCCGCCCCTGCTCGACGAGGCGGCCTACTACCGTTGGATCGTCGCCCGCCGCCACCAGGCCGCCGGCCTGCTGCCCATCGCGGCCGACACCTCGATCTGGAGCGCGTGCCACGACAAGCTACGACGCACCCAGGCGCTCGCCGAGCTTGTGGCCGACGGCACCCTTACCCCAGTGCAGGTCGGCGAACACCGCACCCTCTACCACTCTCTGACGGCGGCGCTCGCCAGCCTAGACGCCCCGCCCCAGCCGCCGCGCGTCATCTTCGTCGGGCCGCTCGACAGCATCCTCTGGGACCGCAAGACCGTGCGGGCAGTCTTCGGCTTCGACTACACCTGGGAGGTCTACAAGCCGCTCGCACAGCGACGCTGGGGCTACTACGTGCTGCCCGTCTTCTACGGTGACCGCTTCATCGCGCGGATAGACTCGCGGCTCGAAGCCGGCAATTGGGCCGTCGCGCGCTGGTGGTGGGAACCGGAGGTCCGCCCCGACGCCGAGCTGCTCGCGGCCCTGCGCGCCGCAGCGTCAGCCTTCGTGCGCTACCTGGGTGCCGTGGGCATATCCGTCGCAGAGGATGTGGACCCGGTTGTGCGCGCCGCTCTGGCCGGCTAGCGGGTGTCGGATGTGAATCGGACGAACTGTTACTGCTCCGTTGGATTTAGTCATGGCTTTATAACCACGACTATGCCACCCGCCTTCCTTACTTGGTCGTTGTCAAACGACACCAGTGGTATGGATAGCTGGCGGCTCAACGCCACATACAAAGCATCTCCCGCCCGGATGCCATAAGTCCCAGCAATGTCTATAGTATCGCGCACGAGAGCGGAGCTCATTGGCAAAAAGCGCATCACACCGCGACCGCGAAGGCGCGACAGCAAGGCGAGGGCCGTAGCTGTACCATGGGGGCCGATCTGCCTCGACATGGCTGCGGCGACCTCTGCGAGCAGCCAAACAGGCTCGATAAAGGAACCGCCTGCTTGCAGATGCCTATTCACCCATGTACTGGCGACCTGGTGGTTGACATCGGAATCTATCTCTCTGCTCACCCATACGCTTGCGTCGAGTACGACGTCGCCAGACATCGTAGCTAAGACCTCACATCCTCAATCGCCTGCATGGCAGTTATGCTCTCGGGCCATTGAGCGCCTAGCTCGGCTGCAACCCGATCCATATCGGTGATTATCTCTGCTAGATCGTCTTGAGAGAGTGTCGGGCGATACACCGGGACGAGACGGGCCACCACGCGACCGTGATTCGTAACCTCCACCACCTCATTCTGCTCCTCCACCTCGCGCAAGACCTCGCTTATGTTGTCCCTCAACTCTCTCACTCCCAATGTTCTCATCCCACCGCTTCCTCTCATTAGGCTCTCTAGCATACCTTCGCGCCTGCGCTGAATTGTGGCGACATTTGTGTGCCAATTATAGCACATCTGTCACAATAGTCAAAGCAGCACTAGACGCCTCAGCCGCCCATGGCCGCACTGACCAGAGCGATCACGCCGAACCCGGCGATGACCGTCCCGGACACACGGTTCACCCACCTCAGCCCCTCGGCCCTCATCCTCTCCCGCAACATCCCCACGCCGGCAGCCAGCAGGAGCCACCAGAGCGCCGACCCAACGAACACACCGGCCATCAGCAACACCACGGAGCCATAATCCGGCGCGCGGCTCGCCAGCCCCAGGCCCGCGAAGACGAGCGTGAACGAAAGGATCGTCAGCGGGTTGGTCAGAGTCAAGAGCAGCGTCGAGAAGTATGCCCTCGCCAGCCCGACCGCGCTGCCGGAAGCGGACGTTCCGATGGGCAGAGCTTGGAACGTCCTGACACCTAGCCAGATGAGAAAGAGGCCGCCGACGAGCCTCAGCCAGAATTGGCCGCCTATGAGCAACCCTGAGATGAACGTCAGCCCCAGCCCCGCGACGGCCCCATACGTCGCGTCCGCAGTCGCGGCCCCCAGCCCCGACACGAAGCCATAGGCCCGCCCCGAGGTCAGGGTTCGGCGTATACAGAGCACGCCAATCGGCCCAACTGGGGCAGCGATGGAGAAGCCTATCACGACACCTTTGAGGAGAAACGCTAGGTCCATGCGTCAGTGGTCAGTGGTCAGTGGTCGAGGAGCCGCGGTGGGGCCGTTCCCACTCGGCGTCGAGGATGCATTGGACGAATGATAGCACAAAGGTTTGGAGAACGCATCGGTCGAAAGACGGATATTTTGTGCGGCGGCGGTCCACGGAAGGAGCCGTGTCTTATATGCCGCTAGTGCGATTAGGCTAGCTAAATATAGCGTATCTGATCCTGAATCTCGTCCGCCGCCACATAATTAAGAATAATCAGTAGGTGGCGCACAATCTCATACGTAGGTCTCCGTACCGCCAGAATCAGACCGTAGTGTGTGCGCCCGGCCACAAAATACTCTTCCGCAAGTCTCTCGAAGTCGGTACGATTATGGGTCAGTAAGGCTGTGTGCTGTGTAACCGCATAAGCGAACTGCTCTTCATCGCTTCTTTGAAGCTGCGCGGCATCTCTTGCTGTAATTGCTGCGAACCCTTATGCGCGCAGCAGTTCGGCTAGGAGCACGTCTACATCTTCGTCTAAGTAGAGTTCGATGAAGAGGCGATTCACGGAGCCTTCAATAGCGGGTCGATCAGTTCATCGGGAATCCGGTTGCGCTCGATATGAGAATTGATCTCGGCCTGGTGATCGGAATAGTAGCTCAACGCATCAAGATTTGCGCCAGCGTCAGATGAGGCAGGCGGTTGGGTATCTCTTCGGGCGCGACACCAAGCCGCCAGACCTCAACAATCGCGCGGACCGGCGTGTGTGTCCCTATGATTACTGGCTCACCGCTCAGGATCATTGGGTCGGTTACGATGTAACAATGTTCGGTCGTTTGCATTATAGCGTTGCCCCCTTGTCGTGATAGCGGTATTATATCCGAACCAGCCCACAGTGGCTAGTGGCTGCATGATTCAGAGGGCGTTGCCCCATCGAAGGCCGACGAGGCGAGTCCCGCTCGGTTGGGCCAGCACATAATCGGCGTTGCCGACGGTGTGCTCGAGCGCGAACTCAAAGCTGATGCCGTCGAGCACGAGCGGCAGCATACAGCGATAGAGGCCGCCGTGCCCCACCAGGAGGACAGCGCCGCCAACCTCGGTATACTCCGCCCGCAGCCGCTCAACGAAAGGAACGAAGCGGGCGCGTATGTCGTTGAAGCTCTCGCCGCCCTCTACCCTGGCATCCCAGTCACCCCGCAAGACCCAATCGTGGAGCAGGGTCTTATAGGCGCGCCACGCCTCTTGGTCGGACCTTCCTTCCAGCACGCCCATATCGTACTCGGAGAGCGCGGGGGTCGTCTGAAACGGTAGCCCCAGCGGGCCGGCGAGAATCTCGGCAGACTGCTCGGCCCTCAGCAGGGGGCTTGCGAATATCGCCCGCACGTCATCTGCCCGCAGCTCGTCGGCCAACGCCCGCACTTGAGCCTCGCCTTTGGCGGTCAGGCCGTGTTTGCGCCCACGGTTCGAGATTTCGTTGAGGAGGTTCGCCTCGCTCTCCCCGTGGCGGATGAAGTAGAGGCGCATCTCTGCGCGGCCGGCTTCGCTGTTGGTGACGTGCCTCAGCGGTGCGCGCCCCTGCCGAGCAGCAGCTTGCCGAGGGCACCGATCAGCGCGGCCGCTCCGGCTGCCGCCGCGAAGACGGAGGCTGTTTGGCGGGCGGCGGCATCGCTCATCGGGATGGCGGGAGGGCGACGCTCGCCGGAGGCGCGTTCCCGTGCCTCACGACGTGAGGCACGCGCGGCCTCGCGCTTGCGGGCTGCGGCTTCGTTGGATGCGGTTGCCCTCGCCACCTCCAGAGACTGCCGCTCGTTGGCGTACTCCGAGCAGACCTCGGCCCCGAAGAGCAGGACGAGCGACGCAAGAAGGATGTAGGTCTGCAAGGCGATTATCCCGCCGAGCGCGCCGTAGACCGCCTGGTAGTTGGCGAAGTTGCCGAGGTAGAATGCGAAGCCCTGTTTGAGTATTTCTAAGCCGATAGCCACGAGCAGAGCGGGAGGCCAGACATCGCCCCAGTTAACCTTGCAGCGTGGGAGCGAGTGGTAGAGCAGCGTCAGCACTCCGGCCATCAAGCCGAGCGAGACGACTAGGTTGACTATTTGCCAGAGCCAGGGCAGGTCGCCGATGATGCCGGTCGTGCCCTTCTGGATGCCGTTGAGCAGCGAGGAGACGACCGTCGAGACTAGGATCACAAGACCGACGCCCATGACCATCAGGAAGGCTATGACCTTATCCTTGACCAGGCTGCCGGCCGTTTCGCAATGCCAGGCACGGTTGATCGCCTTCTGCAACGTGCCGAACACGCCGGTTGCGCTGAACGCCAGGCTGACGAGGCCGACGACAGCCGCGATACCTGTGGAGGCACCACGGGCAGCGATCACGTCATGCACCGTCTTGACGAAGAAGCCGGTGTCGCCGCGTGCCTGAACCTGGGGGATGTTGGTCACCACAATTCTCTGGGCGTCGTCGGGACTCAGGAAAAAACTGGCTAACGAGACCAGGAAAAGGATCAACGGGAAGATGCTGAAAAAGGCTGCAAAGGCGAGCGCTGCGGCCAAGGTGCCGATATCGTCTTTGCCGAACTCCGAGACGGATCGTTTGAGGATATTGAACCAGTTTTTTGCGGGTAGCACTGTCCGCCTCCTATAGTCGCTAGCCGGATGTCACTCGTCCCGTCGCCTGCCGTCCGCCGCAAGCTGGTCGCTCATTTCATGGAGGCGCTGGGTGAAGTCCACGCCACAGTCTTCGAGGGCGTTCATCATTTCGAGGATGATCCGCACCCCGGCCAGGTTTACTTTGAGCCGTTGGGTGAGGTGTTGGATGAACTGGAAGCGTTTGATGTCGTTTTGCGAATAGCGACGCCGCTTCGTCGAGGTGCGGGCAGGGACTACCAGGCCCTCTTCTTCGTAGATACGGAGTGTGCGCGGGTGCATACCGAGCAGGTCTGCCGCGACGCTGAGTGTGAATACCGGGCGGTCGTCACTGATTGGGCTTACCGAGGTGCGGAAAAGCGAGGGAGCAGAGCGCGGGCCGCTGATCACTGCGGGGCTGGGCAACGCGGGCGCATCTACCGGAGAGGTGCCGTCGCGGGCATCACTTGGTTGCTTGCCGACATCGTCCTTATACATGAAGCGATCATATCACAGATGGTTTTCACTGTCAAGTTTTCGTACAGCCACAGACCCACCTAATAGGAGCGGCGTCTGCGCCCCCCGCCGAGCAGCCCCCAGAGGAAGCCGAGCAGCAGGGCACCGACAGCCGCCGGTATCAGCGCGACACCCTCGTAGGAAGGCTGGGGCAAGAGCACGAAACGGGTCTGTAGGAGATCGCCGCCGACCCACGCGCCGACACCGGCGAGAGCGATTTCGCCGAGGAAGCCGAGAGGAAGGCCGCCGCCGCGCAGGAGTTCGACGAGCAGGCCGACCAACGCGGCGATCAGCAGCAGCACCAGCCAGTGACCGGCGTCGCTGAGGTTGATCGTCATCTAATGGGTCAGCCGTGGGCGTTCGATGAGGTTGGCTTCTCTCCGCTCGCGCCTGGGAGGGGCAAGACGTTCCAGGCGGGCGGCGAGGGCCAGCAAGGGTTCGAGTTCGGCGCGCTGGGCGCGTGTGGCGCGTGTGTTAATGACTTCTGTGTGCGAGTATCCGCACGCCCGCGCTTGCAGACATGCGGCCAGCAAGTCTTCCGTCCGCATGATTAACTCCCTGTGCGTCCCTTGATAGCCGGTGCTTAGACATTGACGTATTGTCATGGCTTATAACGGGCGGCTAAAGCCTACCGTTACGACTCAAGAGGTGAACCACGCGGCGCATAATCGCCTCGGCGGTCAGCGCCTTCGGCTGCATAGACAGTTGCTCGGTGCCCTCGGCGTCCACGAGGACGGCGGCGCTGTCAGGCGCACCGATGCTCGTGACGGCTTCGTTAGCGACAATCATATCGAGCTGCTTGGCGGCGAGCTTGCCGCGTGCGTTAGCCAGTAGGTGCTCGGTTTCGGCGGCGAATCCGACGCGCACTAGGCGCTCGATGCCGGGCAGGTCGCGCAGCCCGGCGAGTATATCGGGGTTCTTGACAAGCTCAAGCGTGAGGCCGTCCTCTCCCGGCACCTTCTTGATCTTCTGCCTCGAAACCTGCGCGCGGTAGTCGGCGGGGGCGGCGGCCATGACCAGCACATCGGCACCCGCCAGGGCGTCGCGCACGGCAGCCTCTAGCTCCCGCGTCGTGCCGACTCCGACGCCCGATACACCATAAGGCAGCGTCAACGCGACCGGCCCGTGGATGAGCGTCACCGCCGCGCCCATGTCGAGCGCAGCCTCGGCCAGTGCCCAGCCCATCTGCCCCGACGACCTGTTGCCAATATAGCGCACGGGGTCGAGCGGTTCCTGCGTGCCGCCAGCGGTGATCACCACACGCCGCCCGGCAAGCGGACCGTCCCGGCCGAGCAGGACGCGGAGCGCCCCGATGATCTCAGGCGTCTCAGGCAGACGTCCAATGCCTATGGCACCCGAAGCCAGCCGCCCATCGGCCGGCTCCATGACCAGCGCCCCCCGCTCGCGCAGCGTGGCGATATGGCCTTGCGTGGCGGGGTGGGAGTACATGTTCGGCTCCATGGCAGGGGCGATCAGCAGAGGCGCTCTTGTCGCCAACGCGACCGCGCCGAGGAGATCGTCGCTCATCCCCATCGCCAGCCGCGCCAGCCTGTCCGCCGTCGCCGGCGCGACCACCAGAGCTGCGGCCTCGTGCGCCAGCGCAACATGCCCTGTGTCGTCCCCGACCCAGTCTTCCCAGAGGTTTGTCCGCACCCGCCTGTGGGTCAGCGCGGCGAAGGTGAGCGGCGACACGAACCGCACCGCGCCCGCCGTCATCACCACTTCCACGGCGGCCCCGGCCTGCGTCAGCTTGCTCGCCAGGTCGGCGACCTTATACGCCGCGATCCCACCGCAAACGCCGAGGACTATCCGCTTATCCCGCAACCCGCCCATGCCGTCTACTCCCACCAAGCACCAAGCACTACGCACTACGCACTACGTATTCAGCCCGTAAATCAGCCTCAGCCCCTCCAGGGTCAGGTTTGGGTCAGCGTCGGTGAAGAGCGGCGTCAGGGGGGCGATCAGAGGCGCGAGGCCCCCTGTGGCGATGACCCGCGCCGCGCCGGGGCTGACGGCCTGTAACTCTGCCTGCATCCGGCGCAGGAGGCCCTCGACCAAGCCGACATAGCCGAGGACGATCCCTGCCTGCATACTTTCAATGGTGTTCACGGCGATCACTCTCGGCGGCGCGACCAGATCCACCGGGAAGAGCTGCGCCGCCCGCCCAACGAGCGCGTCGGCGGCTGTCCGCAGCCCCGGAGCAATCGCCCCGCCGAGGTAGACGCCTTCCGCGCTCACCGCCTCAAACTTCGTGGCCGTCCCAAAGTCCACCACGATGCACGGCCCACCGTATCTTCTGAACGCAGATGCGGCGTTCACGATGCGGTCGGCCCCGACGGCGTATGGGTTCTCGGCAGCGATTCTCACGTTCAGCTTCATCGAGGGTTCAACCATCATGGCCTGCCTGCCGAGCAAGCCGGAGACCGCCGCGCGTAGCGCCTCGGTCACCGGCGGCACCACACTCGACATGATGCAGCCGTCCAGCTGCTCGGTCCTGATAGCCCGCGCCAACAGGCAAGCGTAGAGTAGGGCTGCCCACTCATCGCCGGTGCGCCCACGCTCCGTCTGCGCTCGCCAGGACACAAGCATGGCCTCGCCCTCGTAGACGCCGAACACGGTATTCGTATTCCCGACATCAGTAGCGAGCAACACGCCGACCACCAATCACTAACCACCAACCACTCACCACTCGTCACACCGAGCGATGAGCAATGTCACATCGTCCTGGGGAGCGCCGGAGGCGAAGTTGTGGACCCGGTCCACGATGTCTTCGACCAAGAGCACCGGATCTCCCTCCGAGCCGGCGTCACGCAGCAGGCTTTCGAGGCGGTCGAAACCGAAGAGCGCATCTGTCTCGTCCATCGTCTCGACGATCCCATCTGAGAAGAAGACGAGCAGATCGCCGGGGCGGACCTCGGCGGTTGGAGTCGCATCACCGGGGTCAAGGTGCGCGCCGAGCGGCAGGCCACCCTGGTCTAGACTTTCGAGCGTGCCGTCGGCGCGGCGGATATATGGGTAGAGGTGGCCGGCATTCCCGTAAGACAAGCTGTGGGTCGTGGGGTCGTAGAGGCCGTAAAAGAAGGTCATTAGCCGGCCCTGCATATACTCCACCGCCAGCGCATTAAGCGCGGCAAGCACGGCTTGGGGCGCTGGGTCTGCCTCTATCTGAGAGAGGAGGGCGGTTTTGATCATCGCCATCAGCATGACCGCCGACGTGCCTTTGCCGGTCACGTCGCCGAGGGCTAGGCCGAGCCGGCCGTCGGGCAGGGGCAGCACGTCGAAATAATCGCCGCCGACTTCCATGGCCGGCAGGCAGATGCCGTGTATCTGTAGGCCGGCGACGCGGCGGGGCATCTCAGGCAGGAGTTTGCGCTGGGTGGCCCGCGCGGTAACGAGTTCGCGGGCCATACGGCTGTTCTCGGCGACCAGGCGCTCCTCGAACGTCCGCCGCTCACTGAAAAGCCGGGCGTTCTGGACGGCTACAGCGACCTGGTTGGCGAAAATCTGGAGCAGCCGTTGCTCGCGGAGGGAGAAGGCGTGGGGTTTATAACTGTTCACGAAGAACACGCCAAGCGTGCGGTCCACCGTCCGTATCGGCACCACGATCAGCGAGCGTATGCCCTCGGCGAGCGTAGCAGGGTTGATGCGTGCATCGCCGAGTGTCTCACCGATCATGAGCGGGATGCCGGAGCGCAATACCCCGTCAGTCAGCCCGCCCTCGCGGACATGGCTGAAGTAGGTAGCCACTTCGAGCGTGCCGCCCTGCCGTGCCCAGCAGCGAACATTCGCCACCTGCCGGGACGGCTCTTCCACCAGCAACACACCGCTGGAGTCGGCGTCGAGCAGCCGTACACCGAAGCGGGCGGTCTCTTCAAGAAGTGTAGATATGTCGAGCGTTGCGGTGAAGCCAAGCCCAGCCTCGTGAAGCGTGGTGAGGTCGAGCGCAAGATGCCGTTGCTCCTCGAAAAGGCGCGAGTTTTCGAGGGCGATCACTGCCTGGTTGGCAAAGATTTCGAGCGTCTCAATCGTCGCGCGGCTCGGAAGTCGGCGATCTTGGGGGTCATCTACCGAGAGGACGCCGATGAGTTGGCCGCCCTTGCCGCGCAACGGCACAAGCAGCATATCGTCGGGGTGCCACTCCTGCTCGCTGCGTGCGTCGAGCGTCGGGCGGTAGTAACTATCGAGGCTGGTGACGACGTTGTAGAGGTGGCTGATGAAGTAGGACTGGCTTATCTGGAAGCGCGGGTCCATCAGCGTCAACCCCTCGGCGTAGGGAGACGGGTGCGATCTGAGGATCTCCCAGGTCCCTGGGTCGAGGCCGACCGCGGCAACGCGCTCAAAATGAGGCGGCGGCCCCTCACGCAGGAGGCTGAGTACGGCGATGTTGAAGCCGAGGCTGGTCCTCACCCCATCGGCTATCTGGGTCAGCACCTGGTCAATCGAGAGGTCGGCTTTGAGCGCGTTGCCGCTGTGCAGGATAGCCGCCAGCTCTCCGGCTCTGCGGGTCAGGGTTTCGTTCTGGCGGCGCTCGCGGTCGTAGCGGCGGGCGTTGTCTACGGCGATAGCCGCATGTTCGGCCAGGTGTTCGGCGAAGTTGACGTGCTGTTCGGTGAAGCCGCCGGCATCGGTACTCTCCATACTCAGCGCGCCGAGGAGTTGCCCTCCCCTCCTGACAAGCACGACGAGCTGGGAGCGGACATCGGGCAGAACCTCGAAGTAGTCGGGGTCGTTGCCGACATCGCGCACCAAGAGCGAGCGGTCTTCGCGCACGGCCCGCCCAATGATGCCGAGGCTGATCGGCAAGGCCCTATTCTTATACGGTGCCATCACTTCCTGCGTGTAGCCGATATGACCCAGCACATGGAGGGCCTGTGCCGACTGGTCGAAGAGCGTCATCATCCCGGCCGCCGCGCCCGTGGTTTCGACCGCACGAGCGACCACCAGATGGATGATCCTCCCCAGCTCAAGGCTGGCGTTCAGCAGGCGGGCTATCTCTTCGAGCGCCGAAAGCTCAACGACGCGCGTGGCGAGCGCGGTGTCGGTCTGCTGATAGAGCCGCTCACGTTCAGCGAAGAGGCGTGCGTTTTCGAGCGCGCCGGCGACCTGGTTCGCCACAATGCTCAGGAACTGGACCTGTTCGTGTGTGTAGAGGTTCGGCGTGTAGGACTGCACCGAGAGTACGCCGATGGCGCGGTGCTTCGCCAGCATGGGCACTCCCATCCAGCTCCGGCTCCGGCGAGGCGAGCCGTACAGGTCCGAGGAGCGAGGTAGGTTGTAGTGTTCGACGCCGAGGAAGAGGTCGTCGATCACTAGGGGACGGCCCGTCTCGAAGATGGTGCTTGCCAGACCGGAGCCGAGGGGCGCGGGTTCCAATTGGTAGCGCACGCCTTCGTCAATGCCGAAGGGAAAGGTGAGCAAACTCAGGTCTTCGTCGTAGCGTGAGATAAAGAACGAATCGAAGTCGAGCGCCTCGCTCAGGTGGTCGTGGACGGTGAGGCAGACCGCTTCGATGTCGAGGTTCGCGCTGAGTTCTTCGCCCAGCCGGTTCAGCGTCTCCAGTTGCCGGCGGCTCCGCCCGTATTTCCAGGCGATGTCGGCGGCGCTGATTGCCGCCGCAGCCGCCTCGGAGAGCAGGCCGAGCAGCGAGAGGTCGGACGGAGAGTAGGCGCGGGCGTCGGGCCGCTTGCCGATCAGCAAGAAGCCGAGGAGGCGGTCGGCGTCCAAGAGGGGCAGGGCCAGCGCCGGGCGGAACGGGTCAAGCCCGGCAACACGGCACCGCACTCGGATCGGGCCGACGCCCTGTTGCATGATGCCCTCCACAGCCGCCATGATAGACGCTCGCAGGCTGGCCGGCAAGTCGTCGGGGGTGAGCCGCAGCGTGTCGATCTCGGCTCCCTGTAGCCCGCAGGCGGCCCGCAGAAGGTAGCCGCCTCTGTAGGGGTCGGGCGTAAAGAGCGCCACCGTAGGGCCGCCGAGAGCGTCGCAGACCGCACCCACCAGCACCGGGTAGAGCGCGCGGGGGTCGCGCATATCGCGCACGCGCTCGCGGAACGCCCGCAGCGGTCCGGCCGTGCGCGCACGAGTATGGGCGGTGGGTTCGGGGTGCAAATCTATAGCCATATTCTAGCTCTGTCTAGCCCGTGCCTGGGCAGCAAATCCATTGTACTCTATGGCGGAAACCAAGTCAACGCTCGATTCGATCCACGAAAGAGCACGAAAGAGCACGAAAAGGGTGTAGTGCGTAGTGCGTAGTGCGTAGTGTGGGATTGGGGTGTGGCGGAGGGGGTCCACGAGCAGAACCGTGTCTTACAGGATCGGCACTCAGAACTCAAAACTCGAAACTCGAAACTGCCTTCCAAACGTCGTCCACGGTCACGCTTTCGTGGAACGGGACGCCTGCTAGGTCGGCGGCGCGGGCGGCGAGCATAGGGCCGCCGGTCTCTCCGCCGACGACGCGGCTGCGCCCGCTGGGGTCCCAGGGGGCGTAGCGGCGGGGGTCGGAGGGGCCGAAGACGGCGACGGCCGGGGTGCCTGCCGCCACGGCCAGGTGCATCGCCCCGGTGTCGTGGCCGAGGAAGAGGCGGCACCGCCCCATCAGCGCGCCGAGTGCGCCCCACGAACAGCACCCTACAAGGTCATGCACCCGGTCGGCACCCACTGTCAGGCCGCCGCGGATAGACGCGGCAGCGGCCCGGTCATCATCGCTCGGCCCGCCGAGAAGCAGCACCCGCGCATCAGGATATGTCGTGAGCAGCCTATCGAGCAGTGCCGCCCAGCGGTCGGGTGCCCAGCGTTTGGCCGGCAGGCGCATACCTGGGTTGCTGCCGCCGCCGGTGTGCAGCGCGATCAGCAGGTCGCGCCTGGGGTCAAGGCCGAGTTCGGCAAGTGCGGCATCGGCATCGGCCTGCTCCGCGTCTGTCGGGTAGAACTCGGTCGGGGTCGCCTCGCCCACTTGGACGCCGAGGGCGCGCACCACGTCGAGATACCAGGCGGCCTCGTGGCGCGGCATGTCGGGCAGGCAGGGCACCCGGTTGGTGAGCGCGAAGCCGCGCCCGGCGCTGTCCAGCCCCGCCCGCACCCGCGCGCCCGCGAGCCAGGCGAGCAGGCCGAGCAGAGGCGAGCGGTCGAGGACCAGCACGGCATCGTACCGACCGGCACGCAGCCTCCGCGCCAGCCCCAGGTACTCCCGCCAACTCCACCGCAGCGGCGCGGTGCCGACTTGCCCGATGTCCACGGTCTCGGCGATGCGTGGGTTGCCCTCCACTGCCGGCCGGGACCACGCGCCGACCGCCATGCTGATCCGCGCGCCCGGATACGCCCGCGCCAGTGCGGCCACCGCCGCAGTCGCCATGACGACATCCCCGAAGCAGCAGGGCTTGATCACGAGGATGCGCTTCGGGTCGTGCAGCCGCCGGGGTGCGCGCCACCGCGAGGGGGCGAAGGCGACGGTGAGGAGGCGGAGGAGGGGGTTGATCAACATATCGGCATCCAGCCAAGCATAGCACAGGGACGGGAGAGTGTCAAACGTCGGCCGCTAAGAACTGGCGGCACGTCCCCATCCCCGTTATAATACCCCCATGTACACACACACCCGTGAAGACCACGCCTGGTTCGTGCGCGAACTCCAGGTGCGCCGCGAGCAGGTCTACGCGATATTGCTCGACCCGCGCTATGCGGCGCATTTCGAGCCGGAACATTCGCGCGAGGCGATCTACCACTACCTGGGGCAGCGGGGCAAGGCGCTGCGCCCGCTCATGCTGCTGCTGAGTTGCGGGGCGGCGGGCAGCGACGAGGAGCGGGCGCTGCCTGCGGCGGCGGCGGTCGAGCTTTTCCACACATGGACGCTGGTTCACGACGACATCATTGACCGGGACGCTCTGCGCCGGGGGCGGCCCACCGTCCATGCGGCCTACGCGGGGCGGGCGCGGGACGAGGAGGGCTACACGCCCGCCGAGGCCGCTCACTACGGCATGACGACGGCGATCCTGGCTGGGGACCAGCAGCAGGGCTGGGCGTTCGCGCTGCTCGCCGAGCTGCCGGAGCGGGGCGTGTCGCCGGGAGTCGCGCTGCAGCTCGTGCGCGAGTTGGCGCTGGTGCTTGAGCCGGGGCTGCTCGCCGGCGAGATGCTCGATGTGCAGTATTCCCACCGACCCGTCGAGGAGTTGACGGAGGATGCGGTGCTCGATATGCTGACGCGCAAAACCGCGCTGCTCTACCGCTTCGCGGCACGGGCCGGCGCGCTGATCGGGCTGGACGGCAGCGGCCGCCTAGGCACCCCGGAAGGCGAACGGCTAGCCGAGGCGCTGGAGACCTTCGCTGGGTTGTGCGGCACGGCATTCCAGCTGCAAGACGACCTGCTCGGCATCACCGGCGACGAGCAACGGCTCGGCAAGCCGGTAGGCTCCGACCTGCGAGAGGGCAAGAAGACGCTGATCGTCTACCACGCGCTGACCCACGCCGCGCCGCCTGCGCTCGACGGAATCAAGCGCGTGCTCGGCAACCCGGATGCCGACACTGCCAAGGTCAAGACCGCAGTCGGCTTGCTCGAGGAGGCTGGCAGCCTCGACTACGTGCGCCGCATGTCGCAGGACTACATCACCCGCGCCCAGGCGGCGCTCTCCACCCTCCCCGACACCCCGAACCGCAAGCTGCTCTACCTCTGGGCACGGTATCTCGTGGCGCGTAGTACGTAGTGCGCTCAATCCACTCCGCACTCCGCAATCCGCAATCCGCAATCAGCGAGATCAGAAGGGGTGTCTAGGTCGAAGGCGGTGCCGGGGGAGCGGTAGACGGCGGGGGTGATGCCGGTGGCGAGGGCGGCGGCGCAGTGGCGGGCGTAGCTGTCGGGGCCGAAGGAGAAGGGGATGGCCGCCGGCGGGCGGAGGAGAAGGGCGTTGGTGCCGCGCCCGTGGCGGTCGGGCGCGAGCACTACGCACGGGCAGGGGCCTTCTGCGAGTGCCGTGAGGGCGGCGATCTCAGCGCCGCGCAGCAAAGGCAGGTCGGCCAGAAGCACCAGGAGCGCAGTCGCGCCGCCGGCCAGCGCCCACCTTCGCGCCTGTTCCAGTGCTGCGTTTAGTCCGGAGGCTTCTTCGCGGAGCGGTACAGCCCCGGCGGACCACGCGATCTCAAGGGCGCGCGGGTCGGGGCTGACGACAGCCGATGCCGTAACCGCGCCGGATTCGGCAAGCGCCAGCAGGACGCCGCGCATCATCTTCTCAGCCAGCGCCGCGCGGTCCGCCTCCGAGAGGACAGGCCCCAGGCGACTTTTGGCCTCGCGCAGCGTCTTCACCGGCACTACGGCGAAGATCATCCCGGCGGTGCCTCACGCAGCCGGTCGCAGAAGGCCAACACTGTGCGGGCGAGCGCCTCACGGTCTGCCTCGGTTCGCATTACGGTCTGCGCGACCTCGACGGCCATGCCGAGGTCGGCGATGCGGGGGGCGAGCGCAGCGTCCGCCTCGTCTATCACCATGCCGGAGAGCAGGCCCCTGTAGATTTCGGCAACCCCGTAGGCCGAGACTTCATGGCCGAGGCTGGCGAGCATCGTGTCTGCGGGGCCGCGCAGCGCCCTGCCTCCGACGATAGGGCTGACTGCCACGCGCGGTGCCGGGCAGCGAAGCAGCATATCGCGCAGACCGGGCACCGCGAGGATCGGGCCGATGCTCACCAGGGGATTGCTGGGACAGAACACGACCGCATCGGCCTCCGCCAGCGCGGGGGCAAGCGCGTCAGGCGGCTTTGCCTCCGCGATGCCGGAGAAGCTGAGGCCGCGCACCGGGTCGCTGTGGTGCCTGTGGACGAAGTACTCTTGGAAGGGCAGCCGTCCGGCATCGGTCTCGACGTTGGTCGCCACAGGCTGGTCGCACATCGGCAGCAGGCGCGCTGAGACACCGAGCGCCCGCGCCAGCCCCTCCTCGACTGCGCTCAACGGCTCTCCGCTCGTCAGGCGTTGCGTGCGGAGGATGTGTGTGGCGAAGTCGCGGTCGCCCAGTTGGAACCAGGTGCCGTCAGCGCCGTAGCGTTTGAGCATATCGAGGCAGGCGAAGGTATCACTCGCCAGCCCCCAGCCGGTGTCGGGGTTCGCCAGCCCAGCCAGGGTGTAGAGCACGGTATCAAGGTCGGGGCAGATCCGCAGGCCGTGGAGCGTGAAGTCGTCGGCGGTATTCACAAGAACGGTGAGCGCGCCGGGCAGCAGGGCGCTGAGCAGGCCGTGGGCCAGCTTCGCGCCCCCAACGCCGCCCGCCAGGGCGACAACCTTCGTCATTCGCCGAAGCCGTAGATCCCGACGTCATCCAGCGGTACACGGTACGAGATCCTCTGCTGGTTGGCGAAGGACGCCGCCCTTTTCTCGCCCTGTTCGGGTCCGTGGTAGCGAACGGCCAGCCGCTTGATGTCCTCTTGCGCGGCCTGCTGGTCGTCGTTTTCGCTTACTCTGCCTTTGATGGTGATATAGCGATAGCCATCCTCGACGCAGAGCGATACATGAGGGTTGCGAACCATGTTCCGGTCTTTCACCCGGCCACGCAGTGTGTTGAACATGATCTCGTCGCCCATGATCGCATACCAGATGACGGTCTGTTGCGGGCTGCCGTCCGCGTCCACGGTCGCCAGCACGGCGAAGCGCGGTTCTTCGAGGAAGGCGCGGGCTGCGGCGCTGAGTTTGTCGGCCATGGCTCTCTCCTCCCTCTACTTACGCCCGCCCTCGGGTATGGCGGCGATCTGCGACTGGACCTGCGCGATCTGGTCGAACACGCCCGGCTCGGAGACGTTTCTGAGGCTGAAGATTGCCTGGTCGAACCCGGCCTCGGCTGCCTTGCCGACGTTGTCAACGAGTTGCGGGCCGGTGATCGCGCCCTCCCGCCCATCTGAGGCTACGAGGAGCGAGTCGAGGCTGGTCTTTTCGATCTCGCTGTATGGGCGGTTGAGGTCGGCGCAGTGGCCGCGCAGGACATCCAGCTTGTGGCGGATCACGTCATCTCCCATGCGGAGGAAGAGGTTGCAGGCATCGCCATACTTGGCGACGAGGCGCAGCGTCTTCTGCTCGCCGGTGCCGCCGATGAGGATCGGCGGGTGCGGCTTGCTGATCGCCTGCGGGTGGTTGAGGGTGCGGGCGAGGTGGGCGTGCTTACCCTCGAACGGCTCCTCCGAGCCGGACCACATCTGGTGGGCGATCTGCAAGAGATCCTCCAGATGCTCGAACCTCTCCTTGAGCTGCGGGAACGGCACGCCGAGGCCCAAGCTCTCTTCCTCGTTCCAGCCCGCGCCCACCCCGAAGTAGGCGCGCCCGCCCGACAGGACATCGAGCGTGGTCGCGGTCTTGACGAGGATCCCGGGGTAACGGTAGTGGACGCCCGTGACCATCGTGCCGAGCTTCACTTTGCTTGTCACGCCCGCCATGTAGGTGAGGGCCGAATAGCCCTCGAGCATCGGGTCTTCGGGCGGTCCGATGTTCTGGATCTGGAAGAAGTGGTCCATCACCCAAAGGCTATAGAACCCCGCGGCCTCGGCCTCGCGGGCGATGCGCGCGAGTTCGCTGCCTATCTTGGCATCGCCGCCGGGCCAGTTGAAAGCGCTGATCTGTAAACCGATTCGCATTATTTTTCTCCTACGTTCAAGGGATCCGATGGAGCCTGTGGGTCGAGGCTGCAATATGGTCCCTTGCAATCGCCGTGCCATGCTGTGCCGGGGTACACCGGCCCGCCGAGCGCCATCAGCACCTCCCTGATCTCGCAGAGCGGCAGGCCGATGACATTGGTAAGGCAGCCGTCCACCCGCTCGACCAGGTCCGCGCCGAGGCCCTGCGCGGCGTAGGCCCCGGCTTTGTCGAGCGGCTCGCCGGTCCGCACATACCAGTCTATCACACTTTCGCTGTAATCGCCCATCTGCACCATGCTGCTGAGGTAGCCGTACTTCGGCGCGCTGATGGTAGGCGCGCCCGGCCCATCGTGGTGCGCCAGCACGAACGCCCAGCCGGTTACAACGTGGTGGGGGCGGCCGGCCAGGCGGCGGAGCATGGCGCGGGCGTCTTCTGCGTCGCGGGGCTTGCCCAGCACATCCCCATCCACGACGACGATAGTATCGGCACCGAGGATCAGGGCGTCACGCCCGTCGCTCGTCGCCTGGGGGACGACCGCCTCTGCCTTGCGCCAGCCCCAGAGGGTCGGGTTCGCTTCGGGCGGCACATCATAGGGGGCGGGCAGATCAATCGCCTGGAAGTCCCGATGCGATAGGTTCCAGGGGTTCTCCTCGACGGTCGAGATGATCACGTCGAACGGCGAGGTCAGGCGCGCGAGCAGCTCTCTGCGCCGTGGCGAAGCCGATGCGAGCACCAGGCGTGGCGGGTCCGTTGGCATCACGCCTCATCCACGAGTTCGGGCGCGCCGGCGACATCCAGCCCGGCCTCATCGCTGAGCTGGAGGCGCAGCCAGGCTTCGACGAAGGGATCGAGTTCGCCGTTCAGAACTGCTTCGGTATTGCTTGTTTCGTATCCGGTTCGCAGATCCTTCACCATCTTGTATGGGTGCAGCACATAGTTCAGGATCTGGCTGCCCCAGCCGGCATCCACATGCTTGCCCTTGAGGCGGGCGGTCTCCTCGGCGCGCTTGCGGACCTGGATCTCCCAGAGGCGCGCGCGCAGGATCTTCATAGCGAACTCGCGGTTCTGTAGCTGCGACCGCTCGTTCTGGCATGTGGCAACGATCCCGGTCGGGATATGCGTCAGCCTCACGGCCGTCGAGTTCTTCTGCACGTTCTGTCCGCCGGCCCCCGCCGACCGGAAGACATCCATCTTGATGTCGTCGGGGTTGATCTCTACGTCAACGTCGTCCTCGATTTCGGGCAAGACTTCGACCAGCGCGAACGAGGTATGCCGACGGGCCGACGAGTCGAACGGCGAAATCCGCACAAGCCGATGCACACCGGCCAGCGAGCGGCTGTAGCCGTATGCGTTGAGGCCGCGTATGGCGAGGGTGACGCTTTTGATGCCGGCCTCGTCGCCCTCGGTCAGGTCAAGGATCTCGGCCTTCCAGTTGCGGGTCTCGGCCCAACGGGTGAGCTCGCGCAGGAGTATCTCCACCCAGTCCTGGGCCTCGGTGCCGCCCTCGCGTGCGTAGATCGACAGCAGGGCGTTGCGCGAGTCATATGGGCCGCTGAGCACCAGGTCAAGCTCGAGCTTGTCGAACCGGGCGAGCATACGCTGGGTGTCGGCGGACACCTCGGCCTTGACCTCGGCGTTGCCCTCGTCCTCTGCGAGGCGGTAGAGATCGAGCAGATCGCGCCCCTGCGCCGAGAGACCGCGCCAGAGGTCAACGTGCTCCTGGAGGGCGTTACGGCGCTGCATCACGGCCTGGGCGGTCTGGGGATCGTCCCAGAAGTCGGGGGCACCAGCCCTGCGGTCTAGGTCGGTTATCTCGCGTTCTTTAGCGTCGAGGTCAAAGCCGCACCTCGATCTCTCTGATGCGCTGGTTTATCTCGTTGAGCGTGTCAATGATGCTTTCGCTCGTCATTTCGGCCATCGGGGTGTGTCTCCTTCGGTGTTGGGCTTCGCCCGCAGTATACCACAACTGGCATGTATCCTGCTAACCGCAGGGGTATCCGAAGTCGCTGCCGCCGACGGGGATAGCTTTGTCTTTGTGAGGTGAGTTAGAATGGAAGAGCGTAAGAGCGCGAAGCTGCAAACGATGATCGGCTTCGTGTTGTCGCAAGAACAGTTCCCGACGCCCCGGCTGGTCGAACTCGGTGCCGCCGCCGAAAAGGCGGGCTTCGACGCCGCCTGGGCCAGCGACCACTTTCAGCCCTGGCAGGACAACCAGGGGCACGCCGGCTTTGCATGGCTCACGCTCGGCGCGCTCGGTGGGCGGACCTCCCGGATCACGATGGGCACCGGGGTCACCTGCCCAACGTACCGTTACCGGCCCGCCGAGGTGGCGCAGGGGTTCGCCACGCTCGGCCAACTCTACCCGGGCCGCGTCTTCCTCGGCGTCGGCACCGGCGAGGCGTTGAACGAACAGGCGGCTACCGGAGAATGGGGCAAGTACCAGGAGCGCGGCGACCGCCTAGTGGAGGCTCTGGAGATCATACGGGGGTTGTGGGCGGGCGGGATCGTGAACCACCAGGGCCGCTATTACCGAGTAGAGAGCGCCAAGCTCTACGACACACCTCCTCAACCGATCCCGATCTACATCGCGGCCGCCGGGAAGAATAGTATGCGCCTCGCCGGGCGCTACGGCGACGGGCTGATCACGGACCCCAAGAGCCTCACGAAACCCGAATTACGCGCCCCGTTCGAGGAAGGCTGCCGCGCAGCCGGCCGCGACCCGGCGACGATGCCGATCCTCACGGAGCACTGGGCCGTCGTCGGCGGCCGCGCGGAGGCTGAGAAGGGCGCTGAACTTTGGCGCTTCATGCCGAAATCCTTTCAGAAGTACGTCAACAACCCCGACCCACGCGAGATCCAGCGGCAGGCCGAACAGGAGGTGCCGCTCGACAAGGTCTTCCAAGGCTGGGTAGTGAGCGAAGACCCGCAGGCCCATATCGAGGGCATACAAAAACTGCTCGACGACGGGGCGAGGCAGGTCTTCGTCCATTCTCCGCAGGAAGACCAGGAGCGTTTCATTGAGTTCTATGGGCGAGAAGTGCTTCCCAAGGTACGAGGCAGGTAAGCGACCAGGGCCGGGAGTTACGACACTCCGGCCCGCACCCCGACATCCAACGACTCCAGCGCGGTGACGGCTGCATCGTTCGGGGCGGAGACCAGGTGCGGCTCGTAGTGCTGCATCGTGATGCAGTTCGTGGGGCATATCTGCGCGCAAAGGCCGCAGCGGATGCAGAGGTTCTCGTCCATGATCATAGCGGCGCCGGCCTTCCAGCCCTTCGCCTCCATGAGGCGCGGCTCGAAGGGCGCACCGTTGATGCTGTCGATCAGCTCCAAGTCGGCCATATGGATCACGTTCACCGGGCAGACCTCGACGCAGGCATTACAGAGGATGCAGTTGTCGCCGTCTACGAAGATGTTGAGCTGGCATTGGAGGCAGCGTTTGGCTTCCTCGAACGCCTCATCGTGCGTGAAGCCGAGTTCGACCTCGGTTGTGAGGTTGAACCGCTTTTCCATCGGCAGCATCGGCATCTCTTGGCGGGGCACGCCGTCGTAGTCGTCGCCCTCGACTAGGCGGCGCTGCATCGTGTCGGCGGTCCAGATCGAGATCGGCTGCCAGCTAATACGCATCGCTGCGTCCTGCGGGTACTCCTGGCGCAGGGTCTGGGTCTGCGCCCACTCTTCGAGGCTGCGGGTCACGTCGAGATGGTAGTCCGACACGTAGTCTTGGTAGGGCACGAGCGCAAACTCCGCGCGCAGGGTCACCTTTTCGTCCTCGGCCTTCGCGCCGCGCATATACTGGTCCATTGCGATCGCGGCCTTGTGACCGTCGCCGATCGCCGAGATGATGTTGCGCGCGCCGCCCGTGTAGTCGCCACCGGCGAAAATGCCGGGCACGTTGGTCATCCAGGTCACCGGGTCCACCTCGGGGCGGTTACGCCGCGTAACCTTCACTCCGGCCTCCTCGAGGTAGCCGACGTCCGAGTTCTGGCCGGTGGCCGCCACGACGGTGTCCACGTCGAGCACGAACTCGGTCCCCGGAATCGGCACAGGCGCGCGCCTGCCCGATGCGTCGGGTTCGCCGAGCCGGTTGCGGATGCACTTGAGGCCGACAACATGGCCGTCGGAGATCAGCACCTCGATCTGTGACACCAGGAAGCGGAACTCGATCCCCTCGATCTCGGCCTCGCGCGCCTCTTCTTCGTAGACCATCATCTCGTTGCGGCTGCGCCGATAGATCACGTAGACCTTCTCAGCGCCCATACGCAGCGATGAGCGGGAGCAGTCCATCGCGGTGAAGCCGCCGCCGATGACGGCCACGCGCTTGCCGACAAGCGGGTAGCGGTGGAGGTTGATCTTCTCCATGAAGTGCAGCCCCGGATAGAGGCCGACGATGTGCTCGTAGTCCTCGCCGGGCACATCCATGTTCTGGGGCACCTGGGTGCCGCAGGCGAGGAAGACCGCGTGGTGGCGCGCCGTGAGGTCGGTCAGCGAAATCGCGTTCGGCTTGCCGTCTTCGATTGCCTCCGGCGTGGCTGTCTTGCCTATGGGTGTGTTGAGCTTCAACTCGACGCCCATCGCGGCCATATACTGGTCGATCTCCTCGTTGCAGAGGTCGCGGGGCAGACGCCATTCGGGGATGCCGACTGTGAGCATACCGCCAGCGACGTTAAGCGCCTCGTAGATCGTGACGCCATAGCCCATCTTCGCTAGGTCGCGGGCGGCGGTGATCCCCGCAGGACCGGCCCCGGCGACGGCAGCCGTCTCCGACTTGGTGCGGGCAGGCGGGGTCCAGGGATGCTGTTCGGTGCGATTGTCCGAGGCGACGCGCTTCAGCCAGCAGATCGCGATCGGCTTGTCCACGCGCCCACGGCGGCACGCCTGTTCGCATGGGCGCGCGCAAACTCGCCCCAGGATGCCGGGGATCACGTTGTCCTCGAGGTTGATCCGGTACGACTCGTCGTAGTCCTCGGCGGCGATATGCGCGATATAGCGCGCCACATCGGTATATGCGGGGCACGCATACTGGCAGGATATGTTTTCCAGGAACCACTCGGAGTCTCCGGTGGAGAGCTGGTAGGGCTTCGCGTCATGCTCGGCGTGACCCACCCGGCTCTCAGAGCGCACCAGCGCCATCAGCCGCATCCGTTCGTCAGCCATTGTGTTTCTCCTCTCAGATGCCCCAGCCCAACCTCAGCATCCAGCCCTGATCCTCGATTGTCGAGGCAGGGCCGTGGCCGGGATAGAAGTGAGTGTTCGGCGCTAGATCCGACAGGCGTCGCAGGCTCCGGTAGAGCAGGTTCTCGTCGCCGCCTGCCAGGTCGGTGCGGCCCATCCCCTGGTCGAAGAGGGTGTCGCCGCTGAACAGCAGGTCTTCGTCTTCCTCGTATAAACAGCACGACCCCGGCGTGTGCCCTGGAGTGTGCATCAGCTTGAAGCAGTAGCGGCCCAACGCAAGCACATCGCCCTCGTGCAAGAACCCGGCCGGCGCGCTCGGAGGAATAGCGAATGGCAGGCGGAGGAGCTTGCTCTCGGGGTGGGCCAGGCGCTCGGCGTCGGCCTCATGCACCAGCAGCGGCGCGCCGGTCGCCTCCACGAGCGCGGCATTGTCGCCGATATGGTCCCAATGGCCGTGCGTATCCACGATCCTCACTATCCTCACCCCATGCGCCCCCGCCAAGCGCACCAGTTCGGCGGTGCTGCCTAGCGGCGCGTCTACGATCATAGCCTCCCGGCTTACCTCGTCAGCGACGAGGTAGCCGTTCGTATCTATAGGGCCAGATGTCACGGTTTCGATGATCACGGTTGGCTTTCAGCTTTCGGCTTTCAGCTTTCGGTAGCCGGTGGTTAGCCGGAGGCGGTTCGGGCGGTTCGGGCGGCGCGCATTTGGACTAGGCGTAGGGGGCGCGCCTCGGGTGGGCGGGCGGCGGGACGGGGCTTCGGGCTGCCGAGGAGGCCGGGCGCTCCCAGAGTCGCGGGGGCGGCGAGGGTGATCAGCAGGCGTGCGTGGGCGTGGCCCCGATTCAGCAGGCGGTGGCGCGCACCCGGTGTCCATGATAGGGAGTCGCCCTCGCGCAGGTGGACGGGCCGCCCGTCCTGGTCGGCGTCCAGGCTGCCGAGCAGCACGACAAGGCTCTCATCTCCCTGGTGCTGGTGGCTCAGCTCGCCGAGGGTCGTCCCTGGCGGCATCTCGACGACGAAGCTGCGTAGCGACGCGCCTGGCGGGCTGATCTCGCGCACCGACGCCGCAGGGAGCCGCACCGGGACCGCCAGTAGCCGTCCCTGGGAGGGTCTCCCGCCCACCGGTGGCGTATCCTCTCCCAGGAGCGCGCCGGATACAACGTGGGGCGCGGGAGGAGGCTCCCCGGCGCTACGGAGCAGATCCACCACGGTGACGCCGAGGGCAGCCGCCAGCCGCTCCAGGGTGTCGAGCGAAGGTGAGGTCTTGTCGTTCTCCACCTGGCTGATGAAGCCCTTCGACAGCCCGCTCGCGGCCGCCAGCGCGGCGAGCGTCATGCCCCGGCGTGTGCGCGCCGCGCGCAGGTTAGGCCCAAGCTGCATCTCAGTCTCCTCCATGCCGGTGTTTGGGTCCGGCAAACTCTGTTTGGTGCAAGTATACTACGTGGGGGCGGGCGCGTCAAGGGCTTGAACGCGCCGGCAGCTGAGACGGCGGTACGGATACAATTCGGGTATAATAAGCTATGCCGATCACATTTCGCAAAGCACTGCGCGACCTCAGCAAACGCCGCCTTCGATCCCTGCTTACGATCATCGGGATAGTCGTGGGGGTGGCGGGGATCGTGGCGATCATCACCACGTCGCGCAACCTAGCGAGCGCGCAGAGCCAGGCGTACAACAACAGCTCGCAGCAGGACGAGAGCTGGAGCCTGAGCAACGTCGGAGAGGGCTTGGTCACCGAGTTGCGGGCGCTGCCGAACGTCGCCGCCGCCGAGCGCAGGGCGGACTACGACACGAAGTGGTCGTTGGGAGGCGCGTGGACCGACGTGCATTTCACCGGCTTTGAGGACTTCGAGCACCAGCAGGTGAACACCGTCTCGCTGATCGAGGGCCGTTGGCCGGGGCGCGGCGAGGTGGTCTTCGAGCAGTCGATCCGGCAGGTCGTGGCGGTGAAGATCGGCGACACGATCAGCTACCGCTCAGGCGCGAACGACGAGGTGCGGCACTTCGTCGTGAGCGGCTTCGCCAAGTCGCCAGCGTACCCGTCGGCGGGGATCATCGGCACTGCGATAGCCTACACGCAGGCGAGCGAGGTCCGCCGTATGTACGGGGGGGCCGGCGACAGCACGATCCTGGTGCGGCTGCGCGACTTCAACGGGCGCGACCAGACGCGCAAAGACATCGAGCTGCTTTACCGGCGGCACAACCTGGCGTTCGGTGGCTACCGGCTCCGCAACCCCGACAACTACCCCGGCAAGTCCGCGCTCGACGCGCTGATCCTGCTGATGGGCATCTTCTCACTCGTCGGCCTGCTGATCAGCGGCTTCCTGGTGGCGAACACGCTGTCGGCCGTGATCAGCGAGCAGATGGGCGAGATCGGCGCGATGAAGGCGGTGGGGGCGACTAGCGAGCGTATCCTGCGGATCTACCTGGTGGCGGGGCTGGCGTACGGGCTGACGGGCAGCCTGATCGGGCTGGTTCTCGGCATCGGCGGCTCATATGCGCTGATCAGCTACCTCGGCAGCCTACTCAACCTCGACCTCAGCGGCTTCGCGCCCGATGCGCTCGCGGTCGTCGCCGGGATCGGCATCGGCGTGGGGGTCACGATGCTCGCCGCGTTGATCCCGGCATGGCGAGGCACGGCGATACCGGTGCGAGCCGCCATGGCGGCGTATGGGATCAACGCGACCTACGGTCAGGGAGCGGTTGACCGGCTGTTGCAGCGCCTCAGCCGCCTGCCGCGCATCCCGGCGTTCGCCCTCCGCAACCTCGCGCGGCGCAAGGGCCGGAACGTCGTCACCGTCCTGGTGATCGCGTTCTCGACCGCGGCGTTCATCGCGGCGCAGGGGACGAATGCCTCGGTGAGCTACTCGGTCAATTCGTGGTTCGACATCTACGACATGGATGCCTTCGTCTGGTTCCAGCAGCCGGTCGGCACCGCCTTCGCGACGACCCTGCACAGCATCCCGAACGTCGCGAACGTGGAGGCGTGGGTGAACAATTCGGCGACCATCGAAGACACGCGCACGATCCTGTGGGGCATCCCGCCCGACACCTCGCTCTACCGTTACCGCCTAACCGCTGGGCGGTGGTTCGCCGCCGACGAGTTCACAGGGGCGGTCGTCAGCGAGGCGTTGGCGGCGAAGCGCGGCTACAGAGTCGGCGACCACTTCGAGCTGACCGTAAGCGGGGGGCAGACGCCGCTCGAAGTCGTGGGCATCGTCTCAGACAACATAAACAGCATCGGCTCGGTGGCTGTCGGTAAGATCTTCGTGGCGCGTGACCTCGCCTCCCGGCTGACCCACCGCCAGAGCGCAGCCGATTTCTTCGTCGTGAAGACGGCGGATCGCACCACGGCCGGTGTACAGGCGAGCTTGGCCGCGATCGAGCGCAAGTACCGCAGCCGGCAGCCGGGCACCGAGACTTGGGAGCAGAACCGGCTCGATGCTCTCCACCAGACGGACATCCTGTCGGCGCTGCTGAACGCGATGGTGGTGATCGTCGCGCTGATCGGCGGCATCGGTATAGCGAACACGCTGACGTTGAACGTGCTTGAGCGCCGCCGCGAGATCGGCGTGATGCGGGCGATAGGCGCGCGCAACGGCCACCTAGTGCAGGCGTTCCTCACCGAGGCGCTATTCCTCGGCGGCGCAGGCTACCTGCTCGGGCTGGCGCTCGGCTACCCGCTGGCGCAGGTGCTCGTCTTCGCCCTCAGCCAGGTGCTGTTCCAGATGACGTTCCACTTCCCGCCCGACGCGATACTGTACGCCGGCCTGTTCACGCTCGCGCTCACGGCGCTGGCGGGCGTCGGCCCGGCCCTCGGCGCGGCCCGCCTTCGTGCAGGGCAGACGCTCCGATATGAGTAGGGGCCGGGGGCCGACTTTTTTCGTATACTAAGGTAGAAGGGATACTCCACTGAGTACGAAAGCCGACATCGAGAATATCACGGCCCGCGAGGGCGAGTGGGGACGCGACGGGGCCGGCGAAACTGCTCCTGTGGCCGCAGAGAGGCGGTCGAGCCGACTGCGCCCGGTTCTGATCGTCGCCCTCATATTGCTGCTGCTGGGCGGCGCGGCATGGGCGGCGAGCGGCCTGCTGAACACCGCACCCGCGACGGCTACGGTCAGCGTCGCGCGCGGCGACATCCTCTCGACGGTCGAAACAAACGGCAAGCTGGAAGCCCTAACCACGGCCCACCTCAGCTTCAAGAACCCGGGGCGGCTGACGCGCGTGCTGGTGAATGAGGGCGACAGCGTGGCAGTCGGTGCGGTGCTCGCGGAGCAGGACACCGACACGCTCGACCTCCAGCTGCGGCAGGCGCAGACCGACTTCAAGATAGCGCAGCTCAAGCTGCAACAGGCGAAAGATGGCCCGTTGCCGCAAGAACTCGCCGCAGCCCAGGCCGACGTGCAAAGCGCGCTCGCCGCCCTGGCACAGGCGAGAGGCGGCGGGCAGGCCCAGGACATCCGCGCGTCCCAGGCCGCGCTCGACCAGGCGCGCGCCAAGCGCGGCGAGGTGCAGAGCGGCGTGAGCAGGCAGCAGATCGCCGCAGACGAGGCGGCGGTGCGCGAAGCACAAGCCGGGCTGGCGAAGGCCCGCAAGGGCGCGGACCCACAGGACATCGCGGCGGCCCAGGCGGACGTGCATCAGGCGCAGGCCGCGCTCGATAAGTTACGGCAGGGCGCTACACCACAGGAGATAGCCGCAGCCGCAGCCGGAGTCCGCCAGGCCCAGGCGGCCCTCGACAAGCTGCGCCAACCAGCGTCAGCCGACGACATCGCGGCAGCCCAGGCGAAGCTCGACCAGGCGACCGCGAACCGGGCCACGGTCTCGGCGACCACCTCGAACACGAAGGAGCAGGCGCGGATCTCGATGGGCCAGACCGCGAACGCGCTGCGTAACGCCGAGGCGAACTACAGCACAATCCGCCACAACAACGACGCGGCATATCGGCAACGCGGCAAGCCGGTGCCCGACGATGCCCAGCACACCGAAGACGCGGCCTCCCGCGCCATGCAGGACGCACAAGGCTCAGTGGAGCAGGCGCAACTGGCCTACGAAGCCGCCAAACAAAACGAGATCGCGCAGCTCGCAGTGGCCGACGGCTCAATCCGTGAGGCGCAGGCCGCGCTCGACAAACTGAAGGCTGGCCCGACGCCACAGGACATCGCGGCGGCACAGGCCGCCGCGGATCAGGCACAGGCCAACCTCGACAAGCTGAAGGCCGGCCCGAGCATGCAGGATGTCGCCTCGGCACAGGCCGGTGTTGACCAGGCGCAGGCCCACCTCAACAAGCTGAACGCCGGACCCGCCGCCGAAGATATCGCCTCGGCGCAAGCCGGAGTGGACCACGCGCAGGCCGCGCTCGACGCCGACCGCGCAGGCCCCAGCCCTGACGCGCTGAAAGGGGCACAGGCCGGCGTGGACCAAGCGCAGGCCAACCTCGACAAAGCAACGCAAGGGGCCACCCACGCCGACGTTGCCGAGGCGCAGTCCCGCGTGGCGGCGGCCCAGGCCGCGCTCGCGCTCAAGCAGCAGGGTTCGACGCCGACCGAGCTAGCCATACTCCAGCAGCAGGTACAGGTGGCCCAGTACGGCGTGGACAACGCCACCGCCGCCCTCGCAGACGCACGGATCGTCGCCCCTTTCGCGGGCACGGTGCTGACGATTGGGGCGAAGGTCGGAGAGACGACCGCCGGCCCGGTCATGGAGATCGCCGCGCTGAACACACTGCGCGCCCGCGCCGACATAGACGAGTTGGATGTGGGGCGCGTGCAGCCCGGTCAGGCGGTCACCGTCACCCTCGACGCCTACCCCGGCGTGACGATGCTGGGGAGCATCGAATCGTTGGCTCCCGGAGCGACCGAAAAGCAGGGCAGCACAATCTACAAGGCGACCGTCGTCTTCACCCACACAACCGAGATCCAACCCCGCCCCGGCATGGTCGCCAACCTGCTGATCACTGCCGAGCGGAAGGCGGGCGTGCTCTATGTGCCGAACCGCGCCCTCGAAACAATCGGCGGCAAACAGTTCGTGACGGTCCTCGAAGGCACGGCCCAGCGCAAGCAGAAAGTGGAGACGGGCCTCTCGAACGCCGACAAGACCGAGGTCGTGGACGACGGCAGCCTGCGGATGGGGCAGACGGTGGTGCTGCATTAGTGCGGAGTGCGGAGTGCGGAGTGCGGAGTGCTGTCCACAGGCGGAGCCGTATCTTACAGCCGTCAGCCGTCAACGATCAGCCGTCAGCGATCAGCCACGTAATACCTACTACGTACTACGCACTCACAACTAACAACTAACAACTAGAGGGGGCACCCTATGTCTACAATACCCGAACCGATCGGACGGCTGATCGGCGAGTTTAGCCGGCTGCCGGGCATTGGCCCGAAAAGCGCTTCCCGACTGACCTTCTACCTGCTGCGGATGAGCCGCGAGCAGTCCGACGCGCTCGCCACCGCGATCACTGACGTGAAAGACAAGATCATCTTCTGCACCGTCTGCCATAACGTGACCGAAGAAGACCCGTGTGCGATCTGCTCCGACCCGACCCGCGACCGCGGCAAGATCTGCGTCGTCGAGGAGCCACTCGACGTGCTGGCGCTGGAACGCACCGGCACCTACAAGGGCCTCTACCACGTCCTCCACGGGGCGATCCAGCCGCTCGAAGGAATCACGCCCGACAAACTCCGCATCGCGGAACTGATGCGGCGCGTGAAGCTCGGCGATGTGGACGAGGTGATCCTGGCGACGAACCCGAACATGGAGGGCGAGGCGACCGCGATGTACCTCCACAGGCAGCTCGTGCCTCTTGGCCTGCATGTGACCCGCCTCGCGCGGGGCCTGCCGATCGGCGGCGACCTCGAGTATGCCGATGAGGTGACCCTGGCACGTTCCATCGAGGGCCGGCGGGAGATGTAGCC
Source organism: Chloroflexia bacterium (assembly GCA_050998805.1). Taxonomy (GTDB): domain Bacteria; phylum Chloroflexota; class Chloroflexia; order QHBQ01; family JAICKM01; genus JAICKM01. The sequence goes on from JBPCPV010000031.1 coordinate 50,143, forward strand.
TATTGCAATTTGCACATTCTTCTGCTATACTGCCCACAAGAAGTAGTAGAGACCGCTCGCGCTCAGGGGTTCGAGCTACGCCGGGCGGGTGCCGCTCTCGCCCAAAGTCTGTGAAGGAGGACCAATCAGGTGAGCTATGGACAGCCGCCGCCGGGCAATACGGGCGGATACCAGCCACCGCCGGGCGGATACCAACCGCCCCCACAGGGCGGATACCAGCCGCAGGCGATCTACAACCCCGGCGCAGGTGCGTCGGCTCCCGCGCTCGGACGCCACACGCGCGCAATCCGGCACGTTGATGTCTTCTCGGCGTTCAAAGTCGGCGCGGTATCGAGCGCCCTCGTCTGGGCGATCATCGGCATCCTGTTCGTGATTATCTTCGGTGTCTGCGGCCTCGGCGCGCTCAATTCCGTCAATCCTTACACGGGCCAAAGCAGTGGAGGCCTTGGCGCGATCGGCCTGATCGGCTCGATCATCTTCTACGTCATCGGCATCTTCCTCTATGGGATCTTCGGGGGCATCTTCGGCGCGCTTTACGCCTTGATCTACAACATGACCGCAGGCTTCACCGGCGGCATCCAACTCGATGTCGAGTAGGCCCAACCAACAACCCCACACAAATATAGGAGGCGCAACCACATGAGTTACGGACAGCAACCGCCCAGCAATACGGGCGGAACCCCCCCGCCGGCCGGCGGATACCAACCGCCGCCCGCAGGCGGATACCAACCACCGCCCCCGATGTCGGGCGGGTTCCAGCCTCCGCCGGTAAGCGGGGTTCCAGTCCAGGCAAGCGGCTCCAACATGCTCGGCATCATCTCGCTCGTCACGGGCATCCTCTCGCTGCTATCCGTGTGTGCCCTGGTTTTCGGCTGGGTCAGCGTCATACTCGGCCTGATAGCCATAGTCACCGGCTTCATGGTACTCCGTCAATCGGGTGCCGGTCGCGGCATGGCAATCGCCGGCCTGGTCCTGGGCATCCTCGGCCTCCTACTCGGCGGGCTTGAGCTGGCCGGCATGGCAGCCCTCTTCAGCTTCCTGCCGCAGATCAGTACGCAGTTGACGGCGGTCGCACTAACTGCGACGGCTATCGCGCCGTAGTCAGCCGCAACCTACTTCCCCAGCGGGCGGCTGCTCGGCAGCCCCACCCGCCGGGGATATCCGGAGGGGGTCGGCCCCGCCTTCGGCAGCCTCACCACTACGCGCCCCTTGGTCTCGCCGGGCAGGGCGTAGCGGTATAGGCTGATCTCCCCGCCGCCGAGCTTCGGCATCGCCCGAGCGGCTGTCGCCAACTCGGCTGCCAGGTCGCCCTTCTTCGGCGCGAGCATCATCCCGCCGACCCGGCAGAGCGGCAGCCCATACTCGGCCAGCACCGACAGCGCGGCGACGCCACGCGCCGTCACCACGTCGTAGGCCGCGCGGTGCGCCCGGTCGTGCCCCAGTTCCTCAGCCCGCGTTGTGAGCACGGTCACGCCCACCAGCCCCAGAGTCTCAACCACCGCCCGCAGGAACACCGTCTTCTTCCCGACCGAATCGACCAGAGTCAGCCCGATGCCGGGCCAGAGGATCTTCAGCGGCAAGCCGGGAAGCCCCGCCCCGGTGCCAAGATCGATCAACCGCGCGTTGCCTTCTGTGGGGGCAGGGAGCGCCGCCGCCACCGCCAGCGCGTCCAGAAAGTGGCGCGTCTGCACGCCGACCGGGTCAGTGATCGCGGTCAGGTTCACACGGGTGTTCCAATCGGCCAGCATCTCGTAATACGCCTGGAACTGCGCGAGCTGCGCGCCGGTCAACGGCAGGCCGAGCGCGGTTGCGCCTTCGGCTAGGATCTCCATCATGCGCGGGCCGCAACCTCATAAAGGTGCGGCGTCGCCCGGAGCGCGGCCAGGTCGGGCGCGCCGATGCAGAACATGCTGATCCGCAGCTCGGCGATCAGCTCCCGCCCCGCCTCGATGGTCGCCTCGGCAGAGACCGCAGCGGCTTCGAGGAAGGGACGGGCCAGCCCGCCGAGCGTCGCCCCCAGGGCCAGTGCCTTCGCCAGGTCGATCCCGCTCCGCAGGCCGCCGGAGGCGAAGATGTGCTTGCCCTCCGGCACCCCGGCTTCGCGCACCAGGCGTAGGCTCTCGGCAGTCGGTATGCCCCAGTCGCGGAATGCTTCGGCCACGCGGCGCTGCATCATACTCGGTGCGCGATGAGCCTCCACCTGGCTCCACGAGGTGCCCCCGGCTCCGGCGACATCGATCGCGTCCACCCCGGCATCCCAGCAGCCCCGCGCCGCCTCAGGCGAAATCCCCCAGCCGACTTCTTTGGCGATCACGGGGATCCCGTCTTCGGCCAGCCGCGCGCAGACTTCAGCGATACGGTCCGCCAATCCGGCCCAGCGGGTGTCACCTTCTGGCTGCACGGCCTCCTGCAACGGGTTCAGGTGGAGGATCAGCGCGTCGGCCCCGATCATAGCGACCGCACGCCGGCACTCGTCCACGCCCCAGCCGTAGTTGAGTTGCACAGCCCCCAAGTTGGCGAAGAGCAGCGCGTCGGGCGCCCACTCACGCACCGCGTAGCTCCCGGCCAGCGACGGGTCGAGCAGCGCGGCCCGCATCGAGCCGACCCCCATTGCAAGCCCCAACTCCTGCGCGGCTGCGGCGAGGTTGCGGTTGATCGCGGCAGCCCGCTCCGTCCCTCCGGTCATCGAACTGATCAGCAGGGGCGCGCGCAGACTACGGCCCCAGAGGGGCAACCCGCAATCCACGTCATCGAGATCGATCTCCGGCAGAGCCTGGTGCATGAACCGATAGGTGTCGAAGCCCGCAGTCAGCCCCGCCCCCTGCACGTCTTCTTCGAGGCAGATACGGATATGATCTCGCTTGCGTTCTTCGATGGACATGGCGTAGTGGTTGGTGATTGGTGGTTAGTGGTTGGTGGTTGGCGGCTCATTATAGCACAATCAGCTCGAGAGCGGTGAGTGAGCGGCGACTTTGCGGCGCTTGCGGCCGTTATGCTATAATAGGCACCTGACGGTACACCTTATGGAACAAGCTACACAGCAGACATCCCAGCCCGACATGCAAGACACGCCTCAGAAGATGGCGGCAACGCGGCGTACCCTGCCGCCTGTCGTCGCTGGCGTTTGGCACAACAGCATTACCCGCCTGAACAGCGACGGCAACGACGTATTTGTGTTGGGGAGCGGACCATGAGCGTACTGAAGCCCGACCAGCAAGCGACGCTGACCCAAGAGCGGCGGCTCCTCGGCGCGCTCGGCGCGGCCATTGCCCCCCTGGAGCCGGACCCCGAAGACCTCTCCGCGCTCCGGCAGGCCGGGCTTGACCTCGAAGAACTCTTTATGCTTGTGGTCGCCGGCGAGTTCAACGCCGGCAAGTCGGCCTTCATCAACGCGCTCCTCGGCGAGCGGTTCCTGCCGGAGGGCGTGACGCCGACGACTGCGGTGGTGACGCTCCTGCGCTACGGCGATACAGCGAGCGAGGGTGAGATGAGCAGCGACCTGGCCGAGCGATCATACCCCGCGGCGTTCCTGCGCGAGATCACTGTGGTGGACACACCAGGCACGAACGCGATTATCCGCCGCCACGAGCAACTCACGCGCCATTTCGTGCCCCGCGCCGACCTAGTGCTGTTCGTCACCTCGGCTGACCGTCCCTTCACGGAGAGCGAGCGTGCGTTCTTGGAGACGATACGAGACTGGGGCAAGAAGATCGTGATTGTGCTGAACAAGATCGACCTTATGGGCAGCGCGGAGGATCTGCAACGTGTGCTCGACTTCATCTCCGAGAACGCGAAGGCGCTGCTTGGCTTCATCCCCGATATTTTCCCGGTGTCGGCGCGGATGGCAATGCAGGGCAAGCAGATCTCAGGCACGAACCCCACACAAGGCGAGGCGCTAGTGCGCGCCGGGCGCTTCGACCGGCTGGAGAGCTACATCTTCAGCACGCTTGACGAGGCCGGGCGGGTTCGCCTCAAGTTCCTCACACCGCTTGGCGTGGCCGAGCGGGTGCAGGAGCGGTACCGTGGGGCCGCGACCGAGCGCCTGACTGTGCTGGCCGACGACTTCAGAACGACCGAGAACATTGACGCCCAGCTTACGGTCTACGCCCAGGATATGCGCGAGCAGTTCACCCACCGGCTCGCGGACATTGAGAACATCATCTATGAACTCCGTGAGCGGGGCGACGCCTTCTTCGACGATCTCTTGAAGCTCGCCAATATCCGCAAGCTGCTCAACCGAGACGCCGTGCGCGGCTCCTTCGAGCGCGAGGTCATCGCGGACAGCGCGGCGCGCGTAGACGCTGCCGTGCAAGGACTAATCGACTGGATGGTGGACAACGACCTACGGATGTGGCAGGCTGTGCAGGACTATATCGGGCGGCGGCAGGCTGTGCGCGGGCGCGAGGACAAGATGATCGGGCAGATCGGCCGGCAGTTCGAGTACAACCGCAGCCAGCTCCTGCAATCGGTCGGCAATCAGGCCACTCGCGTCGTACAGAGCTACGACCGAGATCGGGAGGCGGTGCAGCTCGCCGAGGAGATGCGGAGCGCGGTTATCCAGACCGGGGCGGCGGCCGGGCTGGCGGGCATCGGCGCAGGGCTGGCGATAGTCTTCACAGCCGCCTGGTTCGACGCGACGGCGATCTTGGCGTCCACTATGCTGGCTGGGTTCGCGCTTATTGTGCTGCCCCTGAAAAAGCGGCAAGCAAAGGAAGACTTTCACGCGAAGGTGCAGGCACTACGCGAAAACTTGGCGCACGGCATGAGCGAGCAGTTCGAGACCGAGCTAAAGGCGTCGGTCGCCCGTATCTACGACGCGATAGCGCCCTACACGCGCTTCGTGAAGGCCGAACACACCAAAGTCCAGGGCGCGGCCGACGAGCTGGACCGGCTGAGTGGTGAGTTCGCCCAATTACGCCGGCAGATCGAGAGCTGATGGGCGGGGCGGGGCGGGCCGAACGCCTGTGGCTCGCCGGCATCCTGCTGCTGGCCGTCGCAGCCCGCTACGTGGGCCTGTCTCAAGGCTCTCCCCACGACTACCATTGGGACGAGAACATCTACTTCCACGAGGCGTTCTACGGGCTTGCGAACGGCCTCCGCCGAGAGTCCACAGTATCAGCCAACCTGCCCTACCTACTGATGCCGGGATTGCTGCTGCAATGGCTAGCCGGGGTGCTCTCCGGGCAGGTAGGCAGCTTTGGCGACGTGGTGAGGTCCTATATCAGCAGCCCGGAGCCGTTCGTGCTGGTTGGAAGGGCTGCCTGGGCGGCGAGTGGCGTCCTTAGCGTTGCGATGGTCTACCGGGTCGCGCGCCGTATTTCGGGGCCGGCGTTCGGGCTGCTCTCCGCCTTCTTCCTGTCGGTCGCCTTCCTGCACGTCGAGCAGAGCCATTTCATCAAGAACGACGTGCCGGCCGGTCTGTTTCTGCTGTTTGCGCTCGATAGGGCGTTCTCAATACAGGAACGCGGCGCGCGCCGAGACTATTTGTGGGCCGGCTTTTGGATCGGCATGGCGAGCGCCACGAAGTATTATTGCGCGGCGGTCGCGCCTATCATCTTAGTAGCGCATCTGATGCGGCCCACCTCGGAAGCGCAGCCTACAGTTCGTGGTTGGACGCCGTTGCTTCCGTCGGCGCTCGGGGCAGTCGCCGGTTTCGTGCTGACCACGCCAGTACTGCTGATCGACCCGCGAAACCTGCTCGATAGCCTCGCCTGGGAACTGGGGGCGCGCTTCGGCTCGATCCCGACCGGGGATACCCCACAGTGGCTTTTCTACATCAACGAACACCTGGCGAACGGCCTGGGCCGGCCTCTGCTCGTCCTGGCGCTCGGCGGGATGATCTTTGTGGCGCTGCGGAGGACGCCGAAGGGACTGCTGCTGGCAGCGACTGCGGTTCTCTTCTTCGTGGCGGTCAACCTGCGGCCAAACAACTTCGCGCGCTACATCGTGCCATGCGTGCCGTTCTTGTGCATAACCGCCGCCATCGCCCTGCGAACGATCATCGGCGCGCTGCTTGGCCCGGTGCCGGCGAGGGTGCGACTGCTCGGCACGGCCCTGTTGGTCGTCGGCGGTGTGCTCGTCGCCGCACCGTCGTGGCTCAACGTGATCCGATACGACTATTTCGCGCTCGGCACCGACACCCGCAACGCCGCCCAGGCTTGGTTCGAGAAGTCGGTGCCGGCAGGGGCGAGCGTACTGGTCGAAGGTAGTGTGCCGGGAGGGAGTTTCGAGCGCACCTCGAACCTCGGACCGCAGATCTGGCCGAACGTGCAGGAACTGGAGGCGTCGGGCGCAATCGGTCCCAGCGAGCGCTTCTTCTGGGAGCAACTGCTGCCTGTGGTTAGTGCGTCGCCTGCGTACTCGCTCACATTGGTGGGATCGGTCGAACGGCAAGTACGGGAGAGCGGCGGGTATCGTGTCAACAGCCCGGTCGCGTCTATCTCCGAGTACGGCTCACCCGACTATGTCATGCTGCTGAGTTGGCGTAGCGCCGATCTGCGTGCGGGATCTCCATCACCGCTCTGGAGGTCGATCCAAGAGGAGTACAGCCTGGTGCAGATCTTCGCCTGCCGGCCTTGCTTCCCGGAGGACTATTACGCATGGCGCACCGACTACCCGACGCTGGAGAGCATAGCTGTTTTCGGTGGGGCGCAACCGGTGGGCGGCCCGGAGGTACGGGTCTTCGAACGAAACACGACCCACTTCCCGGTGCGCGGCTTGCCGGCGGCACCCTGAGCTAGCCTTTGCCTCCGGTGATGTTGTTTGCCGCTTCTCCGATCTTGCCGCCGACGGCAGAGCCTGCATCGCCGAGCTTGCCGCCGACATCGCCGAGCTTCTCACCGACGCCTTTGAGCAAGCTGTTGAAGACTCGGCCCGCATGTGCGGTGCCGAGCTGCTTGTTCATCCGCGAACGCACGTCGCTTTCGAGGGCCTCGATCTCGGCGTCGAGTTTGTCGCGGCGGGAATGGAGGTCGCTGAGTTGCGCGAGCGCCTTCTCGATGCCGCGGGCGCGGCCGCCGACGGTCTTGCGGCGCGGGCGTCCGGCGACACCTTTGCGCCGACCGCCGATGGAGCTGCCCGGACGGCGCGCTGCGAGGCCGCGCAGCACAGGCGGCGTGACCAGTTCCTTGTAGGGCACGTCTATGTGGGAGAGGATGTCCTTCAAGTCGGCTTCGGGGTGCTCCGCCTTATAGGCGTCCATCTGATCTCGGACCTCGGCCTTTTGGTCTGGGCTGAGTTTTTGTTTCGGTGTCGTATCTCTTGGCGGCATTATCTCTCTCCTCTGGTGGTCGCGGTCCTCGCGGGGCCGCAGTTGAATAGGTCACGGGGCGGCAGGCGCGGCGATCCGTGCCAGTAACATCCCGATTGCCTGTTGCGATGCGCGCAGATCGCGCCTCTGTGGGGACAGCCGGAAGAGCCGTACTTCTCCCCAGGCTGTGCCGGTCCAGAAGGGCACGGTTTCGCCGTTCGGGAGTCTGCCTGCATCGAGCAGCGCATAACCGGCCTGCTGGCGTCCCGAATAGCTGCCGAGCGTGCCACACAGGTGGGCATCAAGCAGGGCGTCGGCTGCCTGCGTGCCAACGAACGCAAGCAGTGTAATACCGAGATTCTCGAGTAGAGGGTCGCCCATCCAGAGCATGATGGCGCAGGCCAGGGGCAGGCGTGGGTAGGCTTCGGCGAGGCGGGCGGCAACCTGCTCGGGCGTGGGCTGGGGAGCGGAACGTAGGGAGATGCGCGGCACAGGAGGTGTGCCGGCAAGCCGCCCCAGAGTATGCAACGTGATCAGATCGTCCCACCGGATATACGGGTAGCCTCCACCTACTACGGCGTGAAGCGGCTCCTCTGCGTCGAAGGCCGCGAGCAGCCGTCGCGCGAAGGGGTCTATCGGCAGGGTCGTGGCCTCACGCAGGATCGCTGCCGCCTCTTCGAGCCTGCCGAGGTTCGCGGTCGCGGCGGCCAGGAGGCGTGCTCCGGCAGCCGTCACGCCGACGCCTTCAAGGTGGTCCACAACGTCCGGCGACGGCAGGTCGGTTGTGACAAGCAGGCTGTGCGCGAGTTCGTGATCGCCCAGCACACCTGCGGTTTCGGCCACGCGGGTGCGGTCGAGCATCCTGCTTTGAGGGCCGAGCAGCCCGACGGCGCGCGCCAGCGCCGGACGCAACTCCCCGGCATCGGCACCCATAGCCCAACGGACGAACGCGAGCGTGGCTAGCGCATAAATATTGTCGGGGCTGACCTCACGCAGCGTGGCTTCGAGCGAGGCTATCGCCTGGTCGGGCCGCGCGCTGTAGAAGTAGGCGAGCGAGATGTTGTTGCGCGGCTGCGGATAACGCGGTGCGGCTTTGATCGCCTCGCGTAGGTCGGGCAACGCCTTTTCGGGGTCGCCGCTGAACATCAGCCGCAGCCGTCCGCGCTCCGCAGTCATCATCGCGTGTTCCCGCACGGCGGGCGGTAAGGCGGCTGTGCCCGGCTCGTCGTGAAGAAAAGCGGTGAGCGTGGTGATCAGATCCTGCGCGCCCGGGAAGTCGGGAGTTACCGAGGTCTGCTGTGCCTCGGTGCGGAAGTTACGCAGACTATGCAGCGCATGTATCGGCGCGCCCGCCTGCAAGTAGACCTCGGCCAGGTTGTAGAGCACGACCGGGTCGCTGGGTGCGCGCAGCAGCCCCTCGGCTAGGCTTTCGAGAGCCTTCTCCAAGTCTCCGAGGAGGGCGTACTGCATACCAAGAAGCGCCAGGATTTCGGCGTGGCCGGGGGCGTTATCGTTGAGCCGGCGGCAGGCGGTGAGGGCATCGCGTGCCCGCCCTTGAGCAGCAAGCCGGCGGGCATGTTCGAGGTCGGCGCGGGTTTCCGCGTCCATTTCGCCGGGACGCAAACGCCCGGTTCCCCTGCGCTGGTCCGGTCGCTGTTGGGTCGGGTTTCGCGCCATCAGTTTCCCTCTACCTACCGAATGGAGATCCAACATTGAATACTGGATTTTGATCTATTGTAGTGGGGATAAGGCTCATTGTCAAGTAGTTTGAGTGAGATTTGCGTCAATAATGCAATACAGAGTGATGCTTCAAGGTGAAGACTTCAAGAGGCGAGGAGTGTTGGGCTTCATCCGCGAAGAACACGAAGGGGAGATCATCACACTGCCGACCCGGTCATGAACTCCTCGGACTCTCGCACCTGCTCGTCGCTGATCCTCCCGGCCGCACGCAGGGCCCGCAGTGTATGGGCCATCGTCGTCACGGCCTGTGGGTTCATGCCGGCGGCGCGCAACTTCTCGAGGCCGCCTTGCCCACGGTCCACGAAGACCAGCATATCGGTCGGGTCGAGGCCCGCGTCTCGCAGGGCGGGCAGGACTTCGAGTTTGGTTGCCCCGTCCGAGATCACATCGTCGATCAGCAGGGCACACAGGCCGGGCTTCCAGGGGCCTTCGACCATCTGCTTGGTGCCGTAGCTTTTTGCCTCGGCGCGTATGTAGCCGGCCGGAATATCGAGCGCCTGGCCGAGAGCGACGGCGAGCGGGATGCCTGCGTATGCAATGCCGAGCAGGATCTCCGGCTGTTGGCCCAGTTCCCGCACACGAGCCGCATATGCAGCCGCGACCTGCCGCAGCAGGGCGGGGTGGGCGACGAGAGCGCGCAGATTGTGGTAGTACGGCGAGATCAGGCCCGACTTAAGCGTGATCCGCTCGAACTTGATGATCCCGGCGTCGAACAGCGCGACGAGCAGGGCGTCGAGCGGTCCCTCGCCTACTTGTGGGGCCAAGGGTGACGCCGCCCGTGCGGCGCGTATGGCGGCGACGTATCCGGCGGCGGCTGAGGCGGTGTCGGCGGCCTGCATCAGTCCTCGGCTGGCCGAGATCAGCAGGCCCCCGCCGCCACGGTTCATGCCGGCGCTCACCGAGCCGGCGAGGTCGCCCCCCTGCGCGCCGATGCCGGGTGCCAGTATCGGCATGTTCGGCGCGGCTTCGCGGATGGCAGCCATCTCGGCCGGCCAGGTGGCCCCCGCGACGATGCCGCAGTTCGCGCCTTCGTTCCAGTATGCGGCCAACCGGCGGGCCATGTAGACGTAGTATGGTTCCCCGCCGACCACCTCCACATCCTGCATCTCCGCCGCTCCAGGGTTCGAGGTCCGGCAGACGACGAAGCAGCCCCGGTCTGGCCGAGCGAGCAGCGGGGCCAGCGCCTCGCGGCCGGGGTGCGCGAAGGCCGTCACGGCGTCGGCCCCGCAGCGGTCGAACGCCTCTTCGGCGACCCGCGCCACCACATGGCCGACATCGCCGTACTTCGCGTCGAGGATCAGCAGATGGTCGGGATATGCCGCCTTGAGGTAGCGGCAAGTCTCGATCATCGCTGCATAGCCCTCCGGCCCTTCTGCGGTGTAGATCTTCATCTGTAACTTAAAGGCCACCGCGTATTCGGCGGTCGCGTCGGCCAGGTAGCGGTTGAAGCCGAGCAGCGCGCCTCCCAACTCGCCGTCCCGGAACCGCTCCGGTAGTTCGGCGTAGATCGGGTCGAGGCCCACGCAAAGCAGGCTGTCGGTCGCTTTGATCGCTGCATCCAGCCTATCGTTGAAACTCGTCATCGTGCTGCTCCTTTCTCATGCTCGGCAATCTCCAACGCCAATTGCGGCCTCCACATCGGCCCCGCCGCCGCCTGCACCACATCTGCCCCCGCCTCCCGGTACGAAGCGTAATCGGCTGGAGACATCACACCGCCGACCCCGATGATGCCCCATCGAGCACCGGATGCGTCACGCAGCGCGGCCAACCGCCGCGCTACGTCGAGACCGATCTCGCGGATCGCCGCACCGCAGATCCCCGCGCGCAGCCGCGCCGCCCCCGGAAGAGCCTGTTCTCCGTCCCCGCCAAGCACCGGGTAGGGCACGGCGTTGATCGCCGAAAACCCGGCGACGTAGGGTGCCAGCGCCTCGACCAGGGAGGCGAGCGCATCTTCGCCTGCCTGCGTGGACGAGTAGCTGCCGAGCTTGACCAGCAGCCGCCGGTCTGGCACCCGCTCCCGGATCGCTTCGCAGACAGCGCGCGCCTGCTCTATATCGTGGCAGAGCAGGCCGTGCCCGCCGATGTTCGGGCACGAGAGGTTCGCCTCTATCAGGGTGGCACCGGCATCGGCGGCCATCACGGCGGCGCGAGCGAAGTCCGCCGTGAACTCGGCGGGGCCGTCGCCGGGGTCCGCCGTGCCGACCACCGAGACGGCGAGGATCTGCCCCGGCCCTGCTGCTTCGAGCGCGCGCCCCACATCGGCTTGCCAGGCGGCAGGTGGCTGTGCAGGCATCCCGAACGAGTTGGTGATGCTCAGGCTCGACACCGCCGCCGCGGGCAGCGCGCCGTCGGCGGCAAAGGGCTGCGCCCGTAGCGTGGGCTGCGCCTTGCCGTCATCGCGCAGCGGGGCGGCCACACCGACCCGCATGACGTTCGGGGAGGGATGCGACGGCCAGTATCGGCTACGCACGGTCTTGTAATGGCAGAGGTCGTAGCCCCAGCGGAAGGCGGCTGCGACGAAGGCCGCGTTGAGCAGCGGGCCTGCGGGGATGCCTATCGGCAGGCCGAGCGGCGCACCGAGAAACTCGGCAGGCGCGACGCCGCCACGCAGAGGAGGCACGGCGGGCATCGGCCGCTCCAGCGGCGGGGCCTCCTCGGCGAACAGCCCGAAGGGTCCACGGTCGTAGTTCTCCTGGTAGCTGAGGTTCGGGTTGTAGAAGGGGACCGTCACTTCGCCATATCCTCCCCGATCATCACCTGTATATCCGCGCCTGGGGGGGGGGTGCCGCCGTCGGTCTTCACGCGGCCGGTGTCGAGTTTGAGCAGCGAGAGCAGGGCGTTCAGGCTGGAAGGTTTTTTGCCGCCGGTATAATCGTAGACTACGGTTTGCGGGTAGCGGCCCCCGCCTGCATCGGTTGGGTTGCCCACCAGGTTTGCCGGCACGTTGAAGCCGGCGTTGCGTATCTGGTCGGCGGTCCGCAGCGCCAGCCCCGGCGTATCGGTGCCGTTCATCACCGAGACGACCGCGCCCTCTGCGCTCATATCCGGCCGGCCGAGTAGCTTGGCTATAGCAGGGCGGATCAAGTCCCAGTTCGGCAGCAACACATCAGCGCCGTTCTGGTTGCCGGCAGTGGTCATATCGCCGCCCAGGGACAGCTGCTGAACGTTTTCGCGGGGGATGTGCTGAGCAAGCTGCACCAGCGAGCCGACCTGCTCCAAAGGCAGGTCGGTGCGGAGCGCGCCCTTCGACCCCGAGAGCAGGCTATCGAGCTTGCCGATTATGCTGACCTGCGTGCCCTCCTCGCGCAACGCCAGCAGCATCGCCTGCTGGCGGTCGTTGCGCGCCAGGTCGCTGTCGGCGTGGCGCGAGCGCACGTACTGTAGCGCCGTCCGCCCATCCATATGCTGCACGCCCGACGGGATGTAGATCCGCTGGAAGGCGTCACCGTAGTCCGCCGGGTATTCGTTATCGATCAGTGCGTGTTGCACGTCAATCGTCACGCCGCCGAGGGCATCCACGATCCGTTGGAAGCCGCTGAACTCGACCTGGGCGTAGTAATGCACCGGCACGCCGAAGTTCTGCTCGACGGTCTGCATCGCCAGCCCCGGCCCGCCTCCGGCGACGTTGTTCGTCTCGCCGAACTGGTATGCGGCGTTGATCCGGTTCTCGCCGAAGCCCGGGATCGGTATCCAGAGGTCGCGGGGGATGGATAGCAGCGCGGCGGTCTTGGCCGATGGGTCAATGCTCACCAGGATCATGGTGTCGCTGCGGGAGTCGCCCGGATGCCGTGTGTCGAGGCCGAGCAGCAGGATGTTCACGCGCTCCTTTTTGTTCCAGTCGGGGAAGGCCGAGGAGCCTGCCGGTCTGGGCGGCGGGGTGACGAACCAGTCGCTGCGGAGATCGTTCGCCTTGTAGGCCAACTGCCCGATCCAGGCGCAAAGGCCGAGCCCGATCAGCAGCACGCAACCCGCCACCCATTTGCGGATCTTGCGCCGCCCCTTTGCCTGCGCCGGGGTGATGGAGCGGATCTGCGGGGCTTGACGACGCGAGCCTCTGGGAGGCGGCTGCGGCCGTTGCGGGGCACGACGGGTGGTCGGCCTGTACTCGGGCGGAGGAGGCGGAGCGAGGGGCTGGGCGTCGGACGGCAACGCCCAGCGCGGAGGCGGACCCGGCTCGTCGCTCAGGCGACCAGCCCGCGGCTTCGGCGGCTCGTAGGGTTTGGCGCGCTGCGCCCGTTCGGAGGGCGGCATCGGGCGTGTGTCGTCTGGGTCGTTGCTCGTCTTCCTATCTCCCGGCCCCCTCCCCCGCGTAGGGAAGGGGAGATCGTTTGGTTATTATAGCACAAAACGCGCGGAAAGGCGCGCGGCGCGCCTGCTTCCGACGTTATATATACAGGGCAGTGCCGGCGCGAGGTTGCTGCCCGTATAGAGAGGCGGAACGGATGAGCAAAGGCAGCAACCTTAACGATCCCTATGATCTATCTGACGACGACTACCTGGAGATGCGCCCGCGACGCGCGGTGCTCAAGCCGGAGGATGCCGAACCGAGGCCCCGCGTGTTGGGGCAAGCGCAGGCGAAGGCACCCGCTGCGTCGCCGGAGGAGCCGGTACCCGGCACCCGCGCCGCCAGGCCGGAGGTGCCCACTCCGGGCACACGCAGGGCACCCGCCCGCAACGCTGGCTGCATCTGGCTGCTGGCGCTGGCGGCGGTCGTCGTGCTCGCTTGCGGGGCGCTGGGCGCGGGCGTGGCGCAGAACGGCCTGAGCGGCATCCTCGGCTGGCGGCCCGCCTTCCCCAACCTCTTCAACCTCACCCCGACCGTCGTCATCCAGGACCAGGGGCCTTCGGTCGTGCAGCAGATGCAGGCGTTGAGCAGGCTGGAGACCAGTCGCTACACCATCGAGAAGGTACTGAGCGGCTCATCGGGCAACGCGATCCCGTTCACGAACGAGAAGATCCTCTTCGTCGCCCACGGCGATGTGACGGCGGGAGTGGACCTGAGCAAGCTGCGCGACGCGGACGTGCAGGTGACAAGCGACACGGTGACGCTGAGGCTGCCTGCCGCCGAGATTTTCAGCACACGGCTCGATAATCAGAAGTCGTATGTCTACGACGAGCAGACCGACCTCTTCACGAAGGGCGATCCGCAGTTGGAGACCCGCATCCGGCAGCAGTCCGAGCAGGAGATAACGAAGGCAGCATTGGAAGACGGCATACTGAGCGCAGCCCAATCGAACGCTGAGCAGACCCTTACCACCCTGCTCCACAGCCTGCGCTACACCAACGTCAAGTTCCTGACGCCGCTCCCCGCACCGGGCACGCCGCCGTCGGCGACGCCCTGACAAGCAACACGCAGCAAGAGGAGAAACATGAAACTTCCGGGCATGAAGAAACAGCCGAAGATTGTGCGGACTGTGCAGCCCCGCCTGCCGGGGCCGTGGCAGTATCTTGATCTGCTCACGATGTTGAGCGTGGCTCGGAGGCTGACACGGGATATGCCGCGCGGGGCGTATCCACTCGTGGCGCTCGTGATCTGGCGGACGCTCCAGAGCGAGCAGAAGAAGCAGGCAAAGACATTGCGCGAAGCCGAGCGGGAAGCCATCCGCCGCTCGCAGGTGGTCTATGTCGTCAAGCCAAAGAAGCGGTTTGGACTGTTCTAGGGCTGCTTGAACACGCTCGCCAGGAAACGCTCCACGCTGTAAGTCACGATCTGCCCGCACGGGCCGCTGGGGTAGAAGTCACAGCCGTGGTCGGCCCACGGCAGGCGCAGGTGCAGATAGGGGCGGCCTCCGGCAGCCAGCTTCTCCGCTAGGAGAATGCTCTGCATCGGCGAGACCAGCGCATCACGGTCTCCGTGGATCAAGAGGGTCGACGGCGTCTTCGGGCCGACGAAGTTGATCGGCGAGGCGTCGTGGTAGGTGGTGGGCACGCTTGCGGGGCTGCCGCCCAAGTATGCTTCGAGCACCGCCTTCGAGTCGAGTACCGCCGGGTTCGCCGGGTGAGTGTAGCCGTAGATCATGTCGGTCGGTCCGTAGAGCGAGACGACTCCCCGTATCGCGGGGTCGGGCGGCGTGTAAGCGGCGAGCAGGGCCATTTGCGCTCCCGCCGAGCGACCGAGGATGGCGATCCGCGTGGGGTCGAGGCCGAAATCCGTAGCGTTCGCCTTCAGGTGTGCGATAGCCGAGTGCAGGTCGTCGGTTTCGGCGGGGAAGCGCCACTTGGGGGCCATGCGATAATCTATCGCTGCGACGACGTAGCCGCGAGCCGCCAGATAGGTGTTGAGTTGCGGCAAGTCGGCCCGCCCGCCGTTCTGCCACGAGCCGCCGTGTACCATGACGACGCAGGGGCTGGGGCCGTTCCGGCTCACCGTCTCCGCCCGATATACATCCATCTTGAGTTCCTGCCCGTCGGGGTTGGCGAAGGTGACCGTGTGGACATTCACCGGGGGCGAGGCGATACCGCGATAGAGGTCGAGCGGGACGAGCGGGGCAGGGCGCGCCGGGGCGTCGGGCCGGGTGAGAGGCTCGACGGCACCGACGGCGTCACCCACCTGCGCCTGCACCTGCCCGGCGAAGGTGAGCGCCCTCGCCAACGCGCTGAGTGTGAGTCCGGCCCCGACGACGCCGAGCGCGGCCCCCACCCTGCCCTGCCACGACAGCCTCCATCCCGGCAGCAGCGTTGCAAGCGCGGGCAACGCGATCCAGTGGCCGAGTTCGGTCGCGCCGAGGCCGACATACCAAAATAAGCCGGCGGGCGCGGGCACCACAGCCAGCGCACCGACGCCAGCGCAGAACGCGCCGACCAGCAGTCGGAGCCACGCGAGCGGCCCCGCGCCCCGGGGAGCGAGTTTCTCCGGTTGTGACCTCATACTTCGTCCTCCCTGAGTTGTTGTCCGGTCCATTTTACGCCGCCGGGGGCGGATGTCAAGGCCGCAGAGTGTCTAGTGCGTACTTCTTATACATCTCTGACGCGGCTCTGCGCCTGCTCTGAGGCGGGAGGCGGATAATTAGGTGAGAGAGGGCCGATCTGGTATGATATGAGTATGAAGTCACGAATACTGGTCATTGACGACGATGCGAATATCACGAGCTTCCTGAAGCGCGCGCTGTCGTATGAGGGCTACTCGGTGGATACGGCGGCAAACGGCACCGAGGGGCTGACGCGTGCGCTGGAGCAGCCTCCCGACCTAGTCATACTCGACGTGATGATGCCGGGGCTGAACGGCTACGAAGTGGCCGAGCGGCTACGATCCGGTGGCTCTCAACCGATCCTGATGCTGACCGCGCGGGACGCCGTGCCCGACCGGGTGGAGGGACTGGACAGGGGGGCCGACGACTACATTGTGAAGCCGTTTGCGCTCGAAGAACTGATGGCGCGGGTGCGGGCGCTGCTGAGGCGCACCGAGCCGGCAACGCGCAACCGATTGAGTTTCTCCGACCTGGTGATCGACCTCGATAGCCACGAGGTACGACGGGCACGCCGGGTGATAGAGCTGACCAGCACCGAGTTCGATCTGCTGACGACGTTCGCGCGCCACCCGCGCCAAGTTCTGAGCCGCGACGCGCTGCTCGAAGCGGTCTGGAGCCTCGATCCCTCCACAGACACACATGTTGTCGAAGTCTACGTCGGCTACCTGCGACAGAAGCTCGAAGCTGGGGGCGAGGTCCGGCTTATCACCACGGTACGCGGTGTGGGATATGTCTTGAGAGAGACTCCGTCGTGACCCGTCGCATCTTCCTACCGATTAGGCTGCGCCTAGCGCTCTGGTATAGCCTGCTGCTCGGGCTGGTTCTCGTCCTGGTGTCGGTGCTGGTCTATACAGTCCTGACCGGCAATCTCGATGGGCAGCTTGATGCCTCGCTGGCGGCCAGTGCCCTACAGGTCGGGCAGCAGAGCCGTGTCGCGGTCGGGTCCAACGGGCTGACGGTCTTCCTCCCACGGCCGGATATGACCGAATCCGATATCTTCGTGCAGGTCGCAGACCCAAGAGGGGTGATCGTGCAACAGTCTCCTAACCTCGGCGGGTCTCAACTGCCTGTGAGCCAGGCCGCGCAAGGAGTGGCATCGGGCGGGAGCGGGTATTACGAGACTATTTGGCTCGGCAGCCAGAAATTGCGCCTCTACAACGCGCCGCTTGTGGTCGAGGGCCGGGCCGTGGGGCTGATACAGTCGGGGAGGCTGCTGGCCCAGGTGGATAACACTGCAGCCGGGCTGCGTCAGCAACTGATACAGGGCGATGCGCTGGCGTTGCTGGTGGCGCTCATCTTAGGCTGGGTCGTGTCGGGGCAGGCGCTGAGGCCGCTTGAGCGGGTGAGCCGTACGGCAGAGCAGATCGGCGAAGAGCGGGACTTCAGCCGCAGGGTGCGCTATAGGGGGCCGAGTGACGAGGTGGGAAGACTGGCCGGCACCTTCGACGTGATGCTCGACCAGCTGGAGGGCGCGTATGCGGATCAGCAAAAGGCGTCCCACCGGCTCGAGTCGGCCCTGGCGGCGCAGCAACGCTTCGTCAGTGATGCATCGCATGAACTCCGGACGCCGCTGACGGCTATCCGGGGCAACGCCGAGCTGTTGCAGAGGGTGCCGAACATGGAGCCTGAAGACCGGCGTGAGAGCGTCGCGCAGATCGCCTCTGAGGCCCAGCGTATGAGCCGCCTTGTCGGCGACCTGCTGGAGTTGGCGCGGGCGGATGCCGGGCAGCATCTGCGGAGAGAGACCCTGGCGTTCGGGCCGATTGTCTGCGCGGCTGCGGCTGCGGCGCGCCATCTACAGGGCGGTGAGCGGCTGGCGGCTCGGACACCGCCAGCCGGCGCAGTCGTCGTCGGAGACAGCGATTACCTGAAGCAATTGCTTCTGATCTTGTTGGATAACGCGCTGAAATATACCCCCCCGGAGGGCCGCGTCGAACTGATCACGGCGGTGCGCGATGGGCAGGTCGAGATTTCGGTGGCCGACAGCGGCTGCGGCATCGCGGCGGAGGATCTGCCGCACATCTTTGAGCGGTTCTACCGCGCAGATCGCGCCCGCGCCGCAGGCGGCACAGGCATCGGCCTGGCGATCGCCGGGTGGATCGCAGGCGAACACGGTGGGCGGATCAAAGTGGAGAGCACGCCTGGGGCCGGGTCTACGTTCACAATAATCCTACCGATGCCGGCTGAGGCGGTTGCCGGCCCGCCGGCCGAATCCCCGGTGCCCGATTTTCTTACGACATTCTAATCCAACTCTGCGTCGGCTATGATAGTAGAGTGGGATAATGGGATTGTACGAGATCCGGCGGGCCGCGCAAGGGGCGCCCGCCGGATCGGAACCAACTTAAAGGAGAACACTACAATGGATAATTACGACCGCGCCCGGCTTGATGAGCCG
Source organism: Chloroflexia bacterium (assembly GCA_050998805.1). Taxonomy (GTDB): domain Bacteria; phylum Chloroflexota; class Chloroflexia; order QHBQ01; family JAICKM01; genus JAICKM01. Next base: position 68,495 of record JBPCPV010000031.1, read on the forward strand.
GCGGACAACAAGCCGGAAAGTACAGCAGAGACGAGAGTCACGGGCGGGTCGGATACGCCCCGCCGCAACACTACTCCTTTGACCGGGGGCGAGACCCCGACGGCACAGCCCTGGCCAGCCTATACCCACCCGACGATAGCCCAGCAGCCGACCAGCTACGCATACCCCCCGGCACCGGCATATATCCCGCCTCTGGTCTCTCAGCAGAAGCCTGCGCGACGCTCCGGAGGGATCGGCGGCCTGCTGCTGGCGGGGATGCTGACGCTCGGCCTTGTTGCCGGCGGCGTCGGCGGGGGTGCCACAGCCTGGTATCTCGCCCAGAGCCAACCGACCGCCGCCACGACCACGACCACCGCCCCGGTCGCGCCGCAAACGAACCCAAATACCAGCAGTTCCGCAGTTAGCCCCGCCGGAGTGGCGAACACTCCCTCGAACGCGATCGGCGTGCTCTACAATAAAGTCGCTAACTCGGTCGTGGACGTGATCGTGAGCACCACGAGCAACGGGCCGCTCGGCGACGGCGGCGAGGGCACAGGCATCGTCGTTGACAAGACCCATGTGCTGACTAACTTCCATGTCGTAGACGGCGCGGTGTCGATCAAGCTCCACCTGCTTGACGGCACGAGCATAGACGCCAAAGTAGCCGGCACCGCCCCGCAAGATGACCTCGCTATACTCACCGCTAACCTGCCGATGGACAAGCTACAGGCTGCAACCCTCGGCGACTCATCGAGCGCCCAGGTCGGCGATGAAGTCGTGGCAATCGGCAACCCGTTCGGCCTCGACCACACCGTGACCGCCGGCATCGTGAGCGCGGTGAACCGCACATGGAGCAGCGGCAGCGGCAGGCCGATGACCGGCATGATCCAGACCGACGCGCCGATCAACCCCGGCAACTCCGGCGGCCCTCTGTTCAACATAGACGGCCAGGTGATCGGGATTAATACCGCAATCGAAAGCCCGGTGCGTGGCTCGGTCGGCGTCGGCTTCGCAATCCCCGTGAACCGCGCTAAGGGCCTCCTGCCGCAGTTGGAGCAGGGCAGCACCGTACAGCGCGTCATGCTCGGCATCCAGGGGCAGGCCCTAGACACCGATACGGCGACCGCGCTACATGCCCCCGTGAGCAAGGGCGTGTTGGTGGTCGGCGTTATCCCCAACAGCCCCGCGCAGAAGGCCGGCATCCAGGGCGCAGATCCGACGCAGTCGAGCACGCTCGGCGACATCGTGACCGCGATTGACGGCACCCCGGTGGCCGCAGTCGAGAACCTGACCACCTACCTCGACAACAAGCATGTCGGCGATGTGGTGACGTTGACTATCATCCGCGCCGGCAAGACGATGGACGTGAAGGTCACCCTGGCGGCTTGGCAGGACCAGACGCAGACGCAGACCCCCGGCAACCCTCAGATACCGGGTATTCCGAGCGTTCCGGGCAATCCGGGCCAGGCACCCGGCAACCCCGGGCAGGCACCGTCTCAGCAACAGGCGCGGGCGCAGCTCGGCATACGCGCCATGACCATGACCCCGCAACTCGCGTCGCAGCTTAACGTCTCGATCAACCAGGGCGTGCTCGTGGTGTCGGTTGTGCCCCAGGGATCGGCCGCGCAGGCTGGCATCCAGGGCGTGAATCGGACCACCGGCACCGCCGGCGACATTATCACCGCCGTTGACGGCCAACATGTCACGCAGGTCAGCGACCTCGGGACAGCTCTCCAGAACAAACAGGCCGGCGATACCGTCACTCTGACTATCTGGCGCAGCGGCAAGACGATGGACGTGAAGGTAACACTCGCCGCGTCCACACCCTAAACATGTAAATACCGTTCCTCTCCTTCCTAACTCCCTGTGGTAAGGGTAAGGGTCAGCCTCTTTCGAGGCTGACCCTTACCGGCTTTCACGCCGCCTTCTGCGTCTCCAGTCGAGCTTCGGCCCAGAGCGCCGCCTCGCGTGCCGGGATCGGGCGGACGTGGCGCGTCGGGCAGAGGGCCAGGATCTCCTTCACGGCCTCTGTCGTCTCCGGGTCCGACGCTGCGGCTAGCGCCTGCACTCGCCAGGCCCAACCCAGCGTGCCGAGCGCGGCGGGCCAATGGCTGGCGATCTTCGCCAGCAGCGGCAGCGCCAGACGGCGGCGTGCCGGGCGCTCGTCATAAACAGAGCGCAGCAGCGGCTGCATCAGATTAAACATCTATCTTCCTCCAAGCACGTGTGTTAAGGTTGAGGTCGTCGGCGTTTGCCTATTCAGGCTATCCGCCCGCGTGCGCGAAAAGCGGAAACGGAGCGTCATATGCTATAATCTACTGGGGCGTTTCCGCTTTTTTCCGGCGGCGTCACATAGGGAGTGTAGAGCGACCGACACAGACCCGACAGGGTGGGGAGACCGACCAGCAGTGGCCGAACCGATGGATGGAGCAGTCAGCGTGGCGCAAATGCCGGCGGCCGGGGGCTACGGCCTCACCCGCAGCTACAGGCGCCGCCCAGATGTCGAGGCCGAGATCGTGGCCCTGCCCGCCGACCCGTCCAGCCTGCTGCGGGCGCTGCGGAACGCGAAGGCATATGAGACGCTGGTACATGGCATACGGCGGCTGTGCGCCGACGGCCGCAACCACGACGCCGAGGTCGTTGCCGACCGACTGATCGACCGGGCGACGCCCCTGATAGCGCGTGTCGCCAAGAGCATTTCGGTTTCTGCCGACGAGAGGGAAGACGTGATCCAGGAAGCGACGATCCGGATGTGGAAGGAAGTTGGCGATGCATCTCCTCAGCACGAGTTCTGGGAGGTCCACTTCGAGCGCATGGTACGTCTAGCGTGCAAGGACGCCGCAGATCCCCTTTACCGGGCGCGCAAGCACGAGCGGCCTTTCATGCGGGGCACGAGCACGGAGGGCGACACCTGGGACGAGGAGGAGACGCTGGCCGACCCCCAGGCGCTCGAACCCGCGCTCCTGGTGCCGGAGGCGCTGGCGCAACTCGGAGGCAACGAGCGGAGGGCCATGTACCTCAAGACATTAGGCTACAAAGAGCGTAGTAAAGATTCAGCGGAGCCGACCATCAGCAGCATCTTGCGCGTGAGCGACCGCACGGTACGCAACTACTTGCGTGCCGGCGAGGCAGCTCTGCGCGACTGGCTCGATGACGAGCGATCAGAAAGCGAACGGTGAGAGTTATGAACCAATATGAGGAAACCGATATGCAAGCGATACAGATTGAGTTTTTGGGCGCGATGGAGCGCGGCGAACACCCCGACGGCTGGCTGAGGCGTTACCCTCAGTACGCGGCGTCTCTGATTGACCTCGCGCAGGCTTACGCGGTCGAAGCGGCCGCGCCGCCGCCCGATGCTGCCGAGATAGCCGCAGTCGCCGCGATTGCGCGACGGACACTTGCCGCGAGCAGCCTGGCCGCGCCGCTCGGCCTCGGCGAACGCGCCGCCCGTGCGGGCACCAGCTTGCGTGAGCTGGCAGCGCGCGTCGGCCTGAGCAGCGATGTCATCTTCAAGATCGACCGCCGCATCGTCCGTCCTGAGACGGTGCCGGCTGCGTTGCTCCGCGAACTCGCCTCCGCGCTCGGCTGCACGGCAATCGCGCTGCGGGCGGGCCTGCTCGGCGGTCCCGCGACGGCGGGAGCGATGTACCACGCCGCCCAGCCACCCAAGCCCCGCCAACAGTCCTTCGCCGAGGCCATCGCGGCCAGCGCCGATCTCTCGCCGGAGGCCCGCGCCCGCTGGCTAGCCGCCGCCGCCGCCCCCGACGAGGGCTGACCCCATGCCCCCCTCCGCCCGTTGGGAAACGATCCGACGCCTTGCCGCAGACGAGTGGTCAGTGGTCAGTGGTCAGTGGTCAGCTGAGATTCTTCGCTGCGCTCAGAATGACAGAGGGGCCGCAATCCGCAATCGGCTTCGGGCACAGGGCCTGGAGGTGTTTGCTTTGCCGAGCAATGACCCGATGCTCGGTGGGGCACGGGCAGTGTTCGACCGCGAGTTCGTGGCCTACGATGCGGGGCTGCCGACGCAGGTCGCCGCATTCAGCCTGGCCCACGAACTCGGCCACACCCTGCTTCACGGCGGGCATGGCGGCTGCTCGGCAACCGACATTGACGAAGCCGGCGTGGTCGCCTTTCTGGCCCCGGTGCCCGGCGGCGTCGAGAGCTACAGCCCCCGGCAGCAGCGCGAGCGCGAAGCCAACGCTTTCGCCGCAGCCTTCCTCATGCCGCCCGACGAGATCCTCGCCGCCTTCGCGCACGGCCAGACTTACGCCGACCTCGCCGCCCACTACGGCGTCTCGGAATCCGCCATGCTGAATACGTTGGCGGCGGTCAGTGGTCAGTGGTCGGTGGTCAGTGGTCAGCGGCAAGAAGAATCCGCAACTCAAAACTCAAAACCTTGGGCTGGTAGCCTCAAAACTCAAAACTTCGCCCTAGATGCGTCGCAGCAGGCGGCGGCCACCGTCGCGGAGGGGCCGGTGCTGATCGATGCAGGGCCGGGGACGGGCAAGACGCGGACCCTGATCGAGCGGGTGCTCTTCCTGCTGCGCGAGGGGACGCCGCCTGAGGAGATTCTGGCATTGACCTTCTCGAACCGAGCCGCGAATGAGATGCGGGAGCGGCTCCGCCTGGCCGCGCCGGACGCTGCGGACACGCTCACCGTCGGCACCTTCCACGCCTTCTGCCTCGGCTTTTTGCAGGAACATGCCGCCGAAGTCGGGCTGCCGCTCGGCGTGACGCTCATAGACGACGTGCAGGCCGCCGCTTGGCTCGAACTCCGCCTCGGCGAGATGGGCCTGGAGCATTACGCCAGCCTCTGGGAGCCGGCCCGCTATCTGCCCGATATGCTCGGCGCGATCAGCCGCGCGCGCGACGAGCTGGTGGATGCGGCCGCCTACGCCGAACTGGCGAAGCGGGCTGCGGAGGCGGCGGCCCCCAACGATGAGAAGGCGCAGACGAATGCGGCGCGCTGGGCTGAGGTGGCGCGGGTCTATGGAGTTTACGAGCGGCTGCTCGAGGAGAAGGGCGCGCTCGACTTCGGCGGCCTCCTCCTGCGGACGGTCGAACTCCTGCGGGCGCAGCCCGATCTGCTCGAGCAGCTCTCCGGGCGTTACAGGCATATCCTAGTGGACGAGTATCAGGACATGAACCGTGCCAGCGGCGTGCTGCTCGGCCTGCTGGCCGGCGACGGGCGCGGCCTCTGGGTCGTCGGCGATCTCCGCCAGGCGATCTACCGCTTCCGGGGGGCATCACCGGCCAACCTCACGCAGTTTGAGCACGATTTTCCGGGCGGGCGGCGCATGAGGCTCGGCGTGAACTACCGCTCCGACCCGGCGATTGTCGGACTGTTTTCGACGCTCGGCGAGGACATGCCCATGCCGGGCACGCCCAAGGCGGCGTGGGAGACGCAACGCCCGCCCCAGCCCGGCCCGCGCATCTGGCTGGCCGAGGCCGGCGACGCCGCGAGCGAGGCGGCGGGCATCCTGGCCGAGATCCGCCGCCGTGCGAAGGCGGGGCGACCACTGAACGAGCAGGCGGTCCTCTGCCGGACCCATGGCCAGGCCACGCTCATCGCCCGCGCGTTAGAGGCCGCCGACCTGCCGACCCTCTACATCGGCAACATCTTCGAGCGCGACGAGGTACGCGACCTGCTTGCGCTGGTCTCGCTGGCCGCAGAAGCCGACGGGCGTGGGCTGCTGCGCGCCGTGGGCTTCACCCGCCACGCCGCTGACCGCAGCGACTGCGCCCGGCTAGTGAGGTATGCGCGCGATGCCGATGTGCCCTTCCCTCGTGCGCTTGGGCTGGCGGGAGAAGCCGGGCTGCCTGCCGAGATGGTCGCGGCCTGCGGCGAACTCGCAGCGGCGATTGATGCCGCTGGGCCGCACCGCGCGGCGTGGGACTTCCTCGCACGCTTCATGTTCGGCCCGTTGTCTCCGGTGCGCCGGTTATCGGCGGAGAGCACTGCGGGCGCAGCCGGGAAGCTGGCAGCGATGGGCAGCCTGCTGACCCTGGCCCGCAGCTTCGACGAGATCGAGGGGGCGAAGCAGCCGGATGAGGCCGAGCGTTCTCCCCTACGCGGCTTCCTGGCGCATGTCCGGCGGCTCTACGCGGCGAAGGAAGCGCCGGGCCGCACCCCGACAGAGGTCGCGCCCGACGCGGTGCGCGTGATGACGGTCCACGCAAGCAAGGGGCTGGAGTTCCCGGTCGTATACCTGCCTGGGCTGGCCGCGGGCCGCTTCCCCTTCCGCGAGATGTGGGAGGCGTGCCCCCCGCCTCCGAGGCTTGTGCAGGGCGCTGCGGACGAAGAAGGCGACCACCTGCTCGAGGAGAGCTGTCTCTTCTTTGTCGCCCTCAGCCGCGCCCGCGACGAACTCGTACTCAGCCGTGCGGCGCGCTACGGCAAGCAGGCCGCGAAGCCATCGCCCCTGCTCGACAACCTCGCTCCCTATTTCGAGCGGGTGCCGCCGGAGCGCCTGCACTGGCCGTCAGCAGATGCCGAGATGGTGACCGAGCCGGAGACCGCGCCCGGCGACGCCGGGGATGAAGCCCTGACGGTCGAAGACCTGGAGCAATATCTGCGCTGCCCGCGCCAGTACGAGTACAGCCGCGTCCTACGCTTGGCGGAGGGCGAGGCAACCGGCTACTTGCGCTTCTACCGCGTAGTCAAGGGCCTCGTAGGGAAGCTGCGGGACGCCCATGCCAAACATGCGCTCCCCGACGAGGCAGGGGCGCTGGAGATGCTGGCGACCGAATGGGAGGCAGGAGGTCCACTGGGGCATACCCACGAGGCTCTCTACGCGAAGGAAGCCCGCCACTTGGTCACCCTAACGCGGCAAAGACTGGCGGCAGCCCCCCCGGAGCCGGAGGCACAGGACGAGTTCCAGGTGCCGCTCGGCGGTGCCCACGTTAGGCTCAGGCTCGACCGTGCCGAGGCACAGGCGGACGGCGGGGTGCGGCTGGTGCGCCAGCGCATCGGCAAGCTGAACGACGAAGACCGCAAGTCGCCTCGGCTCGCGCTGGCCCGGGTCGCCGCCCGCGCGGAGTTCGGCCCCGATGTGCCGCTGACGGTCGCCGTCGAGTCGCTGGAGACCGGCGAGACTATGGAAGTACCCGACAGCCGCTACGAAGCCGCCCGCGTTGCCAAGCTCGGAGCCGCAGTAGCAGGCATCCGGGCCGCCCGCTTCCCACCGGCACCCGCCGAGGCCGACGGCTGCCTCCGTTGCCCGTTCTGGATCATCTGCCCGGCGTAGCGCGTAGTTCTGCCTACTTGCAAAATGTCGCGTTTTCTGCTATAACATCCATATGCTTCATGCGTGAGCCGCCCTCAGACGGCGGCCCCGGAACAGCTTGTGGACCCCCCGCCAGGCGCGGGGGCATTTATTTAGACGCCGCGCAATGGGAGCCGACGGCACCTCCTGTTGCGGCGCGAGGAAGAGAGCATCACTATGACCGAACAGATCATCTACCTGACGCCGGAAGGCAAGGCCGAACTCGAAGGAAAACTCGACCATCTGAAGACGAAGCGCCGGCGCGAAGTCGCTGAACGCATCAGGGGGGCGAAAGACGACGGAGACATCAGCGAGAGTGGAGAGTATGAGGACGCCAAGCGCGAGCAGGCGTTCCTCGAAGGCGAGATCCGCAGCATCGAGCAGACACTGCGCTTTGGCCGCGTGATCGAGAACGTCGGCGCCACCGAAACCGTCGGCGTGGGTCGCACCGTCACGGTCCGCGGCGCGGATGGCGCGGAGGAGAGTTGGCGGATTGTCAGCCCCGCCGAAGCCCACCCCCGCCAGCACAAGATTTCGACCGCCTCACCAATCGGCTCTGCTCTGATCGGCCGCAAAGTCGGCGACACAGTGCCCGTCGACACCCTGGCAGGCCACATGGAGTACAAAATACTCAGGGTGGAGTAGGCGGGCAAGTGACTGTGGCTTCCAATGAGTTGAGCGAGATAGTCAGGCGTGAGGATGACGAGCTCGGGTACTGCTAGCTCTTCTTCTCCCCCCGCTCCCGCCGCGCCTTTATCCTCTCGCCCAGCTCGCGCTCATAGCCCCGACCCGTCGGCGTGTAGTAGACGCGGCCTCGCAGCGATTCGGGGAGGTGCTCCTGCTCCACCAGCGCGTCTTCGTAGTCGTGGGCGTATTTGTAGCCCTTGCCGTAGCCGAGGCCGGCCATGAGGCCCGTGGGCGCGTTGCGGAGGTGCAGGGGCACCGGGTCGTTGCGGGTCGTAGCCACGTCGGCCTGTACCGCGGCGAACGCTGCGTAGACCGCGTTGCTCTTGGGGGCAAGCGCCAGATAGGCGGCGAGTTCGGCGAGCGCCAGGGTGCCTTCGGGCACCCCCATGAAGTGGACCGCCGCCTGCGCGGCCATAGCCAGGGGCAGCGCCTGCGGATCGGCGAGTCCGATGTCTTCGACCGCCATGCGGATAAGCCTGCGCGCCAGGTAGAGCTGGTCTTCTCCGGCCTCGACCATCCGGCCAAGCCAGTAGAGCGTGCCGTCGGGGTCCGAGTCGCGGACAGATTTATGTAACGCTGAGATCAGGTCGTAATGCTGCTCGCCGCCCTTGTCGTATTGGAGGGCGCGCCTCTGCACCGCGTCCTCTACCGCCGGCAGGTCGAGCAGCAGGCGTCCGTCGGGGCCGGGTTCGAGGCCGGCGGCGGCGAGTTCGAGCGTATTCAGCAGCACGCGGGCGTCGCCGCTGCTGAGGGCGAGCAGGTGGGCGCGGGCCTCCGGCGTGAGACCTATCTGTTGCTCTCCGAGGCCGCGTTTCGCGTCAGTGAGGGCGCGGTCGAGCAGGGAGTCGAGGTCGGCATCGGAGAGCGGGAGCAGTTGCACGACACGCGCCCGCGAGAGCAGCGCGCTGTTGACCTCGAACGACGGGTTCTCCGTCGTCGCACCGATCAGCGTCACGGTGCCGTCTTCGACGTATGGCAGGATTGCGTCCTGCTGCGACTTCGAGAAGCGGTGGATTTCGTCAATGAACAGGATCGTCCGGCCGCCGCCGAGCCGCTTGCGCTCCTGGGCCTCCCTCACGATCTTGCGTAGATCGGCGACGCCCGCAGCGACCGCGCTCACCGCCGCGAAGTGGGCCTTCGTGGTCGTGGCGATCACGCGGGCGAGTGTCGTCTTGCCGCTGCCCGGTGGCCCCCAGAGGATCAGCGACCCTGCGCGGTCGGCCTCGATGCCCCGGCGGAGCGCGCGGCCGGGGGCCAGCAGATGGCCTTGCCCGACGATCTCATCGAGCGTGCGCGGGCGCATCCGCGTGGCGAGCGGGGCATCGCGGTCCACGCGGTCACGGTTGGCATACTCGAAGAGGTCCACAGCGGCAGGCTACTGGGGCGGCGGGAGCGGGCGGCCCTGGTAGAACATCGTCTGCTTGCGGCGCTCGTAGTTGTAGTTCTCTTCGCGCGCCTGCTTGAGGATCAGGTCGCGCACCTCCTGCGGGTTTTCGATGTCGTCCAACCGCACCTCGTTGACGCCCTCCGTCCAGTCGTCATGCTCGACATGCACGACCAGATCGCCGACGTGCCGGGCCTTGTCCATCAGCTTCTGCTCGACGGTGACGGTCCGCACAGCCCACAACGGCACGCTGTTTTCGACGCTGCCGAGCCTCCCGTGCGAGTAGAACAGGCTGCGGGTGGTCAGCCGGTAGTGGTTCGGCGAGAGACCGCCGCCCGTCGCGAGGTCAATGCTCTTGCCGGTCCAGATGTCTTGTTCTTCACTGAGCCAGTGCTGATCGCCCTGCCCGGCAGCAGGCCCTGGAGCTACAGGCGCGGCGTAGGATACCGGCGCGCCACCCGCCGGAATCGGTGCCGGGGTCTGGCCTGTCGGAACCGCGCCGGGCACCAGCGGCGTGCCGCACTGGGCGCAGAACTGGGGGTTGCCTTCATATTTCCAGCCACAGGTGGTGCAGAATCCAGCCATTGTCTTCTCTCCCTCACTATGCCGCGCCCTCGGAGGGCGTAGCGGCTAATTTGGCGCGCTCTTCTTCGATCAGCACCCGCCGTAGGTGCTTGCCGATCAGGCTCTTCGGCAGGCTCTCGCGGAACTCGACGATACGCGGCACCTTGAAGCCGGCCATCCTCTCCCGGCAGAAGGCGGTGATCTCGTCCTCTGTTGCCTTCATGCCCTCTTTCAGCACGATGTAGGCCTTCACCGTCTCGCCCCGGTAGGCGTCGGGCACCCCCGCGACCACGGCTTCGAGCACGGCGGGGTGCTCGTAGAGCACTTCCTCCACATCACGGGGGTAGATGTTAAAGCCGGCCGCGATGATCAGATCCTTCTTGCGGTCCACGATGTAGAAGTAGCCGTCCTCGTCCATGCGGGCGCAGTCGCCGGTGAGCAACCAGCCGTCGCGCAGCACTGCGGCGGTCTCGTCGGGCCGGTTCCAATACCCGGCCATGATTTGGGGGCCGCGCACCGCGAGTTCGCCTACATCTCCCTGCGGCAGGTCGTGGCCGTCTTCCAGGTCCACAATCTTCGCATCAACGTCGGGGAAGGGCACGCCGCCCGAGCCGACCTTTGGCGGGCGGTAGACCGGGTTGCAGTGGGTAACCGGCGATGCCTCGGTCAGCCCGTAGCCCTCGCGCAGCCTCCCGTTGGTGAGTTGCTCGAACTGCTGGGCAACCTCCACCGGCAACGGCATGGCCCCGCTGATGCAGGCTTTGATGCTCGAAAGATCGTACTTCTTGATGTCGGGGAAGTTGTTGATGGCGATGTACATAGTCGGCACGCCGCCGAACGTCGTGGCCTTGTAGCGAGTAATCGCGTGCAGCACCTCTTTGGTGTTAAAGCGCGGCAGCAGCACCATGCTGCCTGCGACAGCGAGGGCGAAGTTCATCACCACCGACATTCCGTAGACGTGGAAGAAGGGCGTGACCGCCAGGAAGACCTCTCCGCCGCCGAGCCGGGCGTCGGGCAGCCATGCACGCACTTGATAGGCGTTGGCGAGCAGGTTGCGGTGGGTCAGCATCGCGCCCTTCGAGACGCCGGTGGTGCCGCCGGTGTATTGCAGCACCGCCAGGTCGGTGGGAGCGACCGGCACCGGTGTGTAGTGCGGGTCTGTGCGCCGTATCAGCTCGCTGAAGCCGTGGATGCCGGGCGCACGGGGGGTATGCACAGCTGTGCCTTCGCGCCGCGCCTTGATCGGATAGAGATACGATAGCGCGGTCGGCAGATAGTCCTGCACGTGGGTGACGATGATCTGGCCGACCTCGGTGCTGGACTGGATCTCCTGGATGGGGGGCACAAACATGTCGAGGCTGATCACGATCCGCGCCCCGGCGTCCGCGAATTGGTGTTGGAACTCGCGCGGCTTATATGTCGGGTTAGTCGGCACGACCACGCCCCCGGCCTTGAGCACGGCATAGTACGCGACGACAAACTGCGGGCAGTTCGGCAGCACCAGCGCCACGCGGTCGCCCTTCGCCAGGCCGAGTTCCTGTAGCGCGTGCGCCAGCCGGTTCGCTTTGTCGTCCACCTCCCGATAGGTCATGCGTGCGCCGAAGAAGACGGTCGCTATATTGTCGGGATGCTCCTGCGCCGCACTTTCAAGCAGGCCCTGCAACGGCCCGTCCGGGTAGTCCAGTCTCGCAGGCACCCCCTCATCGTAATGCGACAGCCGAATCCGTTCCATAAGTCGCTCCTTGGCCGTCAGCCGTCAGCCGTCAGCACCCAACTGACACCTTATGCCCCGCATCTTACGCACTACGCACTACGCACTACGCCAGCCGCTCCAACAACAGGTCGATCAGCTGATTGCTGTCTGCGACGACGGCGTAGTTCGCCCAGCGGAAGATCGGCGCGTTTGGGTCGGTGTTTATGGCGACGATGGTGCGCGCCTGCTGCATACCGACCACATGCTGGGGGCTGCCGCTGACCCCACATCCGATATACAGGTCGGGCCGCACCGTAGTTCCGTAGAGGCCGATCTCGCGCTCCCGTGGTGCCCAGTCGGCCTCCACCGCTCCTTCCGTGGCACCCCACTCCCCACCAAGCGTCTCGGCCAGCCGCTTCACGCGCGCGAACCCCTCGGCGCTGCCCACTCCACGCCCCGCTACCACCACACACCGTGCGCCCCGCAACGCCCCGACTGCGGAGTGCGGAGTGCGGAATGCGGAGTACGGAGTCCGCCCCTGACCACTGACCACTGACCACTGACCACTCGTCTCCGGCCAGGCGACGGCGCTGAGGTCGGCAGTCTCCGTGTTGCCGTAGCGCCAGTCGTCGGCGTAGGGCGCGGGGGCCGAGGCGACGCGCACCGTGACGACCTGTGGGCGGGCGCGGGGCTGGGCGTAAGTCGTGAGCAGGCGGCCGCTCCACTCTCGGCGGGTAGCAAGCAGGGTGCCGCCGGCTGGGTCGAGGTCGAGCGTGCCGGGGTCGGCAGCGGAGATCAGGCCGGTACCGAGCCGGCGGGCCAGCCTGGGAGCAAGGTCGCGGGCAGCAGAGCCATCGGCAAGCATTATGACGGCGGGGTGTCGCTCGGCGGCCAGCGCGGCGACCGCAGCAGCGTATGCCGGGGCCGAAAAGACCGCTAAGTGCTCGTCACCGGCAAGCAGGGCTGTATCCGCGCCGAAAGCAATCGCCTCATTCGCCGTCGCGCTTCCCTCGTCGCCTTCGCCCGTCGCCGAGCCGGTGAGCAGCACTGCCGTGACCGGTGTGCCGCTGCTGTCGGCGAGCGTGCGGGCCGTTCCGAGCAGCTTCGCACCGGACCCGGCTATCCGCCCATCCTCTTGCTCGGCGATTACCCAGATACCCCGGTAGTCGGCGGCTGTCGCGTCGTCCATGCGCTTCTCCTCAATCCTCAGTGCTCGTAGGAGCGGATCTGGAACTCGCCAGGTCTGTCGGCAAGGGAAAGTTGTCAATATCTTTGAGTTCCTGATCCTCCGCTCCATCCTCGTGGCTATCCTCGAACGCCACGTCAGCGGAGCGCAGGCAATTTTCCAGCCAGATAAGCCCGCCCTCGGCGATAGCTCGCTCATACGAATGGAAGTCACGCCCATGTTTGAGCGCATTCCGCGCATCCGCGACAGCGGTCATGTGCTGCTCAAAGCGCTGCTTCTGACCAAACAGATCCGCGAATAGCTGCCAGTTCTTCAGAACGATCTTGGAGTAGTCGCCGAATTGGCACTGTGCGAGTTTCGCAGCAAGTGATGCAGTGTTGTCTTGCTCAAACGGATTGCGCTGTACATATTGCACCAAGCGGGATTCCACGCTACTTCTAATGTCCATAGGCACAAGATCCCAGGCGTAATCGCCCTTCTCTTCGGTAAGCTGGTCAGCAACGAGGTCGCGTAATTGTCTCTCGATGGAATTGACACGGGTTTCCAACGCCTCAGCCTCGCTAACCGCCCAGAGGCCCGGCTTATCGGTCAGTGACAGCAGTAGCTGATTAATCGCTTCGGCGAGTTGCGTGCGCCGATAGAATAGGAAGTCCTCAAACCGCTCCAGCGCCCAGACAGCGTGATCCAGGGGGACCTGCTGTTGCTTCAGGCGCGAGGTTTCTACAGTCGCCAGATATATCTCCGGCGACTTGCTCCCGATTCTGCCGTTCGCGCCCGCTGACAGGAACGCCAGGTTGCCAACCTGATCCACCGTGCGGCTTTGCTTTCGTAGATCATACTTCTTTTGCAGTATTGCTTTCGGGAAAATATGATGAACTTCCAGATCCTGGTCGCCACCAAGCACCACCCCGTTGAACCAGTCCTGAGCCTTCGCGTTCCTGGCTAGTACGTAAGATATCAGCATGTAGGGCGAGCCCTGCCGTTGCTCCTGTAGCTCGCGCTCTGTCACCTGCCTCCCACGCCCCGCTTTAAGTTCAATGTTCTCTATCATGCTCTGAATCGGCTGCTCCTTGAGCAGGGCGCTGATGTCTTGATCGATGGCTGTCTCGGTGGCACCGCTGTAGCGCGTCCAGATAAGGGCCATATAGACCCACCGCCGAAGTTCGCGCTCCTGGCTCGGTGTGACGTTTGTGCCGAAATGCTCGAAAAACATCATAAGCGGCAACAGCACATAACGAGTGGGCAGCATATCGAGGCGATCAATAAGGCAGTTGTGGATTAGGAAGTCAATCGCATGTTCTAGGCTCTTTTTGACCTGTTTCCAGCCCTTCTCGAGTTCTTCCACCGACACCTGCTTGCGATCGTTGCGGAAAAACAGCGCAGAGCTGCTCTGCCTCGTAATCATAACCACTAGCGCCCGCATCAGGAAGCCGTTATCGAGATAAAGCCCCCGCTTGTTTACTTGCGCCCGATACTCTTCAAATTCGTCCGTCACCCCGTGCCATTGGCTTGACACCTGGGCCAGAGCCAGGTCGGCTACAGCGAGCTTCGTCCCGCCTGAGTTGATACGCACGAAAATGTGCGTCACCTCATTGTAGTCTAACTGCTCAAGCACATTGACTCGATACTTATAGGTCTTGATATTGTCGAGCCGTCCCAAGCACTCGTAGACCCGCGTGGTCTCCGGCGAACTTGGGTCCAGCTTTAGGTCGGCTAAAACAGACATTGCTCCCATAGTGAACAGCTTGGAAAGGTAAATCCAGTCGGCTTGTCCACGTTGCCGTGGCCCGGCTACCTCGAACTTCTCTGTGAACAAGTTAAAGGCTATGTCAATCGGCCGGAGGCGTCCACGAACGCGCAAAGGCTGGCCGAGCATTACGGCCGCCAGGGAAGTGAGGCGCTGCTGCCCGTCCAGCAGCAGTTGGGGGTGGCGCTGCCCTGACGCTGCCCCGGACAAGCTGGCTGTACGGCTAGAAGGAAGGTCGTCGGTCTCCCAGACGAGTATCTGCCCACTTGGATACTGATGATATATCGAGTCGAACAGATCTCGAACCTGCTGCGCGCTCCAGATATAGCTGCGCTGTAACTCCGGAAGCATTAGCTTGCCGTCGCGTATGTCAGCGATCAGCGACTGGATTTCCTGATCTTGAGAGCGGATCATTCTAGGAAGACTCCTTCACATTCAGTACCCCATCTGGCGCAGCGCCTGCACCAACACCGCCACGCTCTCCTCCACCGAGTCCTTCAGCAGCTCGCGCGGTGGGGCTTCCGCGAGGGCGGCGCGGCGGACGATGACGCGGGCGGAGCCTTTTTCGGCGTCCGCTCCGGTCAGGCCGAGGTCGTCCAGGGAGAGAGTTTCGATCTGCTTCTTACGGTATGCTGCTATGACCGAGCCGCCTTTCGCGTACTGTGGCGGCAGGTCCGTATCCGGCAGCAGCGAGACGACTGCCGGAGTGCTGGCCTCGACCGTTCGTGCCCCGACCACACCTGCCCAGCCCAGCTCTTCGGCGAGCATCGGCCCGACCTCATCCGGCGCGCCGTTGGGTGCCTCCGCACCGAGCAGCACCAGGTCAACCCCATCCTTCCCCGACATGCGCCGCACCAGCGCTGCGAGCGCGCTCGCGGCGACAAACGAATCGGCCTCCTCAGCCCCGCTGATCAGCACCGCCCGATCCGCTCCACGCGCCATTGCCTCACGCAGCACCTCCTCAGCCGCTCCCTGCACATCCGTCTCCAGCGCAACCGCCGTGACGCCGATTTTGGGTTGTCCGGCTTGCAGAGAACTATCCACCGCCGCCTGACCACCGTCCTCTGACCACTGACCACTGACCACTGACCACTCGACCGCCGCCCGGTCGCTCGGAGACAGCGTCCAGACGCCTTCGGCGAAGGCAGAGACGCCAACGACGGTGTCGGGCGGGAGTTCTACCGTGCCGGTATCCAGGTTGAAGCGGAGTTTGTCCCAGCTCGGAGTGGGGCGGATGTAGACCACTACGTTCATGCGCGGTATCCCATCTGGCGAAAGGTCTCCTGCGCGACGATCATCCTCTGAACCTCGTTTGTGCCTTCGAAGATCCGGGCGATCCGCTCATCGCGGAAGGCCCGCTCGACCGCCGCCCCGTGCCGCAGCCCCGCCCGGCCCTGCACCTGTATCGCCCGGTCCACCACCCGCCCGCCGATGTCGGTGGCGTGCGCCTTGATCATCGCGGCCTCCCGGCTCACCTTCTTGCCCTGGTCGAACATCCAGGCCGCACTGTAGACCATGTGCCGCAGAGCCGCGATCTCCATCGCGGTGTCGGCGATCATCCACTGGATAGACTGCTGCTCGGCGATTGGCCTCCCGTTTTCGAGAGCCGCCTGCGACCAACGAACCATCGCTTCGAGGCTGGCGTGTGCCCCGCCGATTGCCGCCGCGCCGAGACTCAGGCGTCCGCCGTCGAGCGTCTTCATCGCTGTCAGGAAACCGGCACCGACAGGGCCGATCACGTTCTCGCTTGGCACGCGGCAGTTCTCGAAGACCAGCAGCGCGGTGTCCGAGCCGTGCAGCCCCATCTTCTCCTCTAGCCGCGCCACGGTGATCCCGCCGAACGCCTTCTCGACGATAAAGGCGGTGATGCCGCCGCGCGCTCCCATGCTCCGGTCGTTCGCCGCGAACACGCTCAGTATGTCGGCGCGGCTGCCGTTCGAGGCCCAGAGCTTCGTGCCGTTGATCACCCAGCTGTCGCCGTCGCGGGTCGCGGTTGTCCGTAGGTTCGCGGCGTCCGACCCCGCCTGCGGCTCGGTCAGGCAGAACGCGGCGATCTTCTCGCCCCGGCAGAGCGCGGGCATATACTTCTGCTTCTGCTCCTCGCTGCCGTCTATGTAGATCGCGCCGCTGCCGATGCCGATGTGCGCGCCGAGTATCACCCCGACCGCCGACGAGGCGCGGGTGATCTCCTCCATCAGGACGCAGTAGCCAAGCTCACCTGCCCCTCCTCCGCCATACTTCGTGGAGAAAGGCAGCCCGAACATCCCCGCCTCGGCCATCTTGCAGATCAGCGACTGGGGCGTGCGGTCTTCGCGGTCGATCTGCTCGGCAATCGGCACGATCTCGGCCTCAACGAACTCCCGGATGGTGCGTTGCAGGAGCCGGTACTCCGCCGGCAAGGTGTAGTCCATAGCTAGTTTCCTATTGGAACGACGGCTTGCGCTTCTCCAAGAAAGCCGACAGCCCCTCGCGCATATCGGGGGTGCCGACCAGGGCGCTGAACTTGCCGCGCTCCATCTCAAGCGCATCGGCCTGCGGCTTGCCGTAGCCCTCCTGCACCATCTCGAGGATTGCCTGCACCGCACCGGCCGGCTTGCTCGCCAGCACGCGGGCCATGTTCCGCGCCTCGCGCACCACGTTGTTGACGAGGCCGAAGCGCAGCGCCTCTTGCGCGCTGATGTCGCTGCCGAGCAGCATCAATTCGAGCGCACGAGCAGGGCCGATCAGCCTTGTCAGCCGTACCGTGCCTCCGAAGCCGGGGATGATGCCGAGGTTGATCTCGGGTTGGCCGAACCGCGCCCGGTCGCTTGCGAGCCGGAAGTCGCACGCCAGCGCCAGCTCGTTCCCCCCGCCGAGGCAGTAGCCGTTGACCGCAGCGATGACCGGCACCGGTAGGTTGTCCACTTTGTCGAAGAAGGCGTGCGCCTCACCGAGCAATCCCCGCGCCTGCTCGGACGACTGCAACGAACCGAGCTGTTTGATGTCGGCCCCCGCGACGAACGCCTGCCCGGCCCCGGTGATCACGACGGCGCGCACATCTTTGTTCCCGGCGATCTCCTCGATGACCTCTCCGAGTTCAGCGAAGGTCTCGGTATCGAGCACATTCACCGGCGGGTGGTCTATCGTCACCACGGCCACCCTGTCCTCGACCGTCATTTTAACGAACATCTTATCCTCCGCACTACGCAATACGCACTACGAATATTCGAGGAAGCCGTATTCGGTCTTCCGCCCGAGTTCCCCGGCGGCGACTTTCTCCCGCAGGAGGGGAGCGGGGGCAAAGCGCGGGCCTAGTTCGTGCTCCCATGCCATAAGGTCGGCCAGCACGTTGTCGAGGCCGCGCTCGTCGGCCATTTCGAACGGGCCTTGCGCGAAGCCCGCCCCGCCTGCATCGCCAGTCCGATGTCGCTCAGCCCCGCGATATTCTCGGACACGCAGTAAGCTGCCTCGTTGATCATCGGCAGCAGCAAGCGGTCGGGGGTGAAGCGCGTGCCGCTCACGCCGGTCGCCTGCTGCACCTCGGCGATCAGCTCAGCTGTCGTCGGTCCGCCCTCGTCGCCATAGGTATAGAAGCCCTTGCCGGCCTTCTGCCCCAGCCGCCCGGCCGCCACCATCTTCGCTATCAGGTGCGAAGCCTCCATTCGGTCGCCGTAGGCTTCGGCCAGCACCTCGCCCGCGTGGTAGCAGGTGTCGAGGCCGAGCATATCGGCCAGGGTGAGCGGACCCATCGGCAGCCCCGCGCCCACCATTGCCCCGTCGATCTCCTCGGCGCTCGCCGCCCCCTGCTCGAGGGTCAGGAACGCCTCATTGAGGTACGGTCCCAGCAGTCGGTTGACCAGGAAGCCTGGGCTGTCTTTGACCACTACCGGGATCTTGCGTAACTCTCTCGCAAACTGGATCGCGGACTCCACCGTGTCGTCGCTACTCTCCTTGCCTGGGATAACCTCGACCAGCTTCATCACATGTGCCGGGTTGAAGAAATGGAGGCCGATCACCTGGGCGGGCCGCCCGGTGGCCTCCGCCATCGCGCTGATGGGCAGCGCCGAGGTGTTGCTCGCCATGATCGCGCCCGGGTAGAGCACGCCGTCAAGCTCCTTGAACACCGCCGGCTTCAGATCGAGCTTCTCAGGCACCGCCTCGACGACAATGTCCACCTCGTCGAAGCCGTTGTAGTCAAGCTGCGGCGTGATCAGCGCCATCTTCTCCTCAACCTGCGAAGACGACATCTTGCCCTTGCGCGCCCGCTCCTCATAGATAGAGCGCGCCTTCGCCATGCCCGCATTAAGCGCCGCCTCATCCACATCCTTCATGATCACCGGCAGGCCACTGTAGCTGATGACCTGGGCGATAGACCCGCCCATCGCCCCCGCCCCGATCACGGCGGCCTTGAATATATACATACTTCCAACCCTCACATAGTCTAACCGCTTGGTTAGTTTTTGAGGCTAAAACGGACCCCGCCGTGCTAACGGGGTATACTTTGTTCCTTGCCTATCAGGGAAAGGAGTTCGGCTCCCCCCTCCCGTGTGGGGAAGGGGGAGCCGAAGATGAGATTACGGCGTGGATGCGCCGCCGCAAGTCGTCGCGGGGTTGGTGATGGACAGGTAGACGATCTTGGCGATCTGCCCCCTTATCGCGTTGTTGTAGGGTCGGAACGTGTGGTCCGAATACCCGCTGATCACACCGTGGCATACAGCCGTCTCAATCACGGTGTAGAACGTTGAGTTCGGCGGCACATCGGTGAAAGTCGGCGTCGTCGGGTTGTAGAGTGCCCAGCCTGCCGCGATCACATCGATCTTGGCGAGTTGGCCGCGTGTCACGTAGTTGTACGGTAGGAAGTACGGGCGGTTCCGGCTGTCGCAAGGACCAGCCGGTGCCATACCGCAGTTGTAGCCGCTCACGATGTTGTCTGCCGCCGCCGTCTCTATCACCGAGAAGAAGGGGTTGGCAGGGGTCACATCGGTGAACGTGTAGGCCCCACCGGTCGGGGTCGTGATCGCCTTCTGGAAGCCGAAGACCACGATCTTGACCATCTGGGAGCGAGTCGTGTTGGTGTACGGCCTGAACGTGCCGTCGTTGTAGCCGCTGACGATGCCATGACAGTAGAGGTACTGCACCGGCGTGTAGAAGTAGTCGCTCATATGCACGTCAGAGAAGTTGATCGTGCAAGCTGTCACTGTCGCCGTAGCGACCGGACGCACCGTCGCTGTGGCGGTGTCGAACGGAGCTACCGTCGGTGTGTTGGTCGCGACGGGCGGTATAGTCGGTGTACCGGTTGCGATGGGCGGTATAGTCGGTGTATCGGTTGCGATGGGCGGTATAGTCGGTGTATCAGTCACGACGGGCGGAGTAGTCGGTGTATTGGTCGCAACGGGCACCGTAGTAGCTGTCGCTGTTGGGCACGGCGGCAGGGTGAAGTCGAACTCCTTGCCGGCCGTCAGGATGTTTGTGTTACATGAGGCTTGGGTAAAGGCACTCATGTCCTTCTCCACGCCGATTGTCGCGTTGATACCTCCGGTGCCGACATTGGTTCCATAGACGATGCTGAAGCCGGTGGACCCCTCATGGAACACTAGCTCGAAGTTGATGTTCGAGTTGTTTCGGAGCACCATGGCCCGCCATTCTACGTAGTAAGTCCGGTTGGGGGCGATACCTGTCACGTTCGTGAAGACGCCCTGGCCCGCACCGCTGGTGATCAGGTCATCCCAGTAGCCGCTGATCGTATAGCTGAAGATCGGCACCGGCAAGCAAGCGCTGCCGAAGGCCGAGTCGCTGCTGTTGAACTCCAAGTTGCCGTTCGAGCTGACGAACGCCGTGTTGAAACTGCGGTCGTAGAGGTTGATCGTGAACGGCGTCGTGATGTAGGTGGTGCAGTCGTCGCAGTGGTTGGTGATGTCTAAGATACCCGGCACGAGCGTGCCGGTCGTGGTTATCACAGTGTAGTTCGCGCAGACGGAAGGCACCGGTATCGGCGTGCTGCTCGCAGTAGCCGTGGGCGTGGAGGTCGGCGGCGTGCCGGTCGCGGTCGGCGTGGGTGTAGTCGCCCCGCAGCTCGGGAACTTGAACCTGCCGATGCGGGTGTCCCATGAGGAAGCGCTGGTGGCCTGGTAGTACTCCTGGGTGAACCAGAAGGTGCAGTCGTCGCTAGGGTCCACAGTCATATCGCTGTAGTCACCCCAGCGCCCGCTCGTGCTGAGTTGTGAGCCGGCGCCGGCGATCAGTGTCGTCTCGCCCTGGCCGAGGATGCCCGGCGGGTCAGTCGCCAAGCGCCCCGCATAGCGGATCTCGGGGTGCATTGTCGTGCTCGATGTGCTGTAGCCGACAGCTATATTGCTGTCTCGGTCCATAGCGATGCTGCCCATCCATCGGCTGGAGGAGTCGGGCGCATACGTGCCCTGCTGGAAGATCGAGGGGTTAGTGTCGGGGTTGCGGATTTCGTACCACCGAATCCCTGACTGGTTGTTTCCCACGTTCACCGACTCGTTTGCCACGAGCGCATCATGGTCGCCGAAGTTGCGGTACGCCAGCCGGTTCATAAGGTGGTCGTAGAGGCTGTCTAAATATGCATTGGGCGAGACGCCGAGCTGCGGGATGCAGTTGCGCGAGCCGTTGCAGAGGTTCGGGTTCCAGGGTATCGCGGCCAGGTTGGTCGGGCCGATAAACATCGAGTTCGCGGGGTTGATGAAGTCAACATGGAACTTCCAGAGGTGGAGCAGGGTGCTGTTGCCCGATGCACTCATGAAAGGCGCAGGCGCACCGGCCGCAGGCAGTGTCGAACCGTCAACATCGGCAGGCAGCAGGTCGGCGTAGTAGTTGCCGGGGTTGATGAGTTGGAGAGTGGCCGACAGGCCGGAGAGCATCCGCGTGCGGTCCATTGCGCCGGCGATCGGGTTGAAGCTGCCGCCGCCGCCGAAGACGTTAGCCGTGAAGTAGTAGGCATCCGGCCATACGCCCATCTTCGGGTAGTCGTACAGGTCAGTGTTGCTCTCGATGAACGCATACCGATAGTAGGCCCCCGTCGGATCGCCGGTCTGGGACACGGCGACGCACTGGTTATAGGGAGCACTCGACGTGAATTGCGCGATTACCCAGCGATCCGCTATCGGGTCGTAGTTCACGGTCGGGTCGCCGTCGTTGTGCGTCTGGCACGCGCCCCCAAAGCCGCTGAAGATGGTGTTGACGGGTCGCGCGCTCTGAATCACCGTGCCGTTCTTATCCCAGATCTCGAAGGCCGTGTTCACGGTCTGGACATAATTGTTCGGGCCGACATCGCCGTTCGTATCCGGCGGCAGGCAGCCGCAGCCCGAAGTCGTCGCGTCAACGCCCTCGAAGGTCAGGCTCGGCGTCGGCATGGCTATCGCGCCGAAGAACCGCTGCACTATCGTGTCGTTTACCTGCTTGCCCGACAGCGGTAGCGGATTGCGGTTCTCTGGTGCCTCGGTGCGCGGCTGCACCGCAGCCGGCGGGATGTCCCGCAGGGGCGGCGATAGGTCGTGGTGGCTTTCCTGGACGACTGTTACGCCGTTCGCCAGGTGCTTGATCGTGCCTTCGGGAAGCTGCGACCCCGCATTATCGAACGAAGCGATGCTGCCGGCCGGCGCGCTTATCGCCAGGCTCTTGGCCTGTGTGGCGGCTGCGGGCGCAGCCAGCCGCGTTGCGTTTGCCGCGATCCCGCCGGCGAGCAGGAGGGCCATCGTGGCAAACAAATACAACCAACGTCTGTTCATGTTTCTTCCTTTCCTATGTGATATGTGGAGCGAGGAATCTACCATGCCCTGCTCCGTCCGTGGACCATGGCGCGCAGGTCGGTCGTGCGCGCCAACTGTGATATATTATAACCCCGACATGGCTATGTGTCAAACAAAAGCGGGCGGCCGTCAGCTGTCAACGCGCGCTCGAAGGCTGCGATTATGGCTCCAGTAGGCGGCAGCGCCGGTAAGAGTTCGTCGAGGCCGACCGCCCGGGCGCGCAACAGCCTATCGAGCCGCTCCCGATCTATGGAGCGGACCGCGAGCAGCTCGGCGAGCAAGCCCGCGCGAAAGGTCAATGGCAGGCCCGCCTGCAAGAGAACGCCGCCCCGACGCCGCACCTGCGATAGACCCACCAGCTTGCGCGCCCCCACCGCCGTTTCGTATGGAGAGAGCGACCCAAAGCAGGCCAGCCGCACAAGGTCTTCGTCGCTTATCTCCCCCTCCGGCAGGCGGCGTAGCGGGCGGTAGGGCGGCGCGGAGCGGACCTCTGCGATAGACACCAGCCGTGCGCCTATGACGCCGAGCGCGGATAGCGCGGCCAGCCACGTCTGTCCCAGCCAACGGTACGTCTCGGTAACGTCAGCTGGCGCGAGTGGGTGTCCGTGCGGCAGCGCAATGTCGAGGCTTAGGAAGTCAGGCCCCACCAACACCCCGGTGCCGCCCGACCTCCTCTGCAACACCGGGATGCTCCGCGCCTTGCAGGCGTCTCTATTGATCAGTTCCGGCGGCTGAAACACTCCCAGGATCAGCGCCCGGCTGCGCGCCGAATACCATCGCATCGCCGGCCGCGCCGCCCCCTCAGCGAGCATCCCTACCGACCGCTCGATCTGCGCCGCCGCGTCGTTTACTTCGAGCACCTGCCGGTGCCGGAGGTCAGCAGTAAGTGGCCAAGGGTCGGTGGTCATGTAGCCATTTTAGTCTATCGCGCGCTCCCATTCAACCACACCGGTTCAGCCGAGGTCGAGAACGACGAAGGCTTCGGCCAGGGTCAATCCCACCGGCGCGCCGATGGTCGCAGCGCGCTCATGCCAGCTTGTCTCCAGCGCTCCAGGGTCTGGAGTCTGGCTGGCATGGGCCAGTCGCGCCGCGATCTTGCGCTCCCACCCCGCCCTGATGTCTACGTAGCTGTCGGGCTTACTGCTCGCGAATAGCCAGATCTGGCGCACCGCACACGGCCGTAGCCCCGCGGCCTCCTGTTCGGGGAACGCCAGCCGGTCCCGCGCAAGCGGGTAGACCGCGTCCAGAGCCGCCCGCCCCACCACTCGGTGGTCACGGTGGGCCAGGTACGGCGGCCAGGGGTGTTCCGGGTCGTGGGTGAACACCACGGCAGGTTGCCGGCGGCGGATCTCGGCGACCAGGGTGGCCCGCAGCGCGCGAGTGTCTTCCACCTCGCCATCGGCCTCCCGCAGGAAGACGACCTCTGCCAATCCCAAGCGGCGCGCTGCTTCTTGTGCCTCGGCTTCCCGTTCGGCAGCAACCGACGCGGCTGTCGCCTCCGGGTCGGCGCTGCCCTTGTCGCCGGAGGTCACCAAAACCAGCGCCACATCCGCGCCCGCGTCAATCGCGCGCACGAGCGTGCCAGCGCACCAGCTTTCGACATCGTCCGGGTGGGCGGCAATCACCAAAATCGGCCCTGCGCCCGGCGGTTCGATCTGCGACATCGCAAGTCCTCTGCAGCAGACGCGCCCCACTCGCGGCGCATCCAATAACGTCTGCATTTTACTCCCTCTTGCAATTAGTTGCAATAGCATGTATAATGTCTTTGCTCTATTGCGGCAGCTGCCGCATGTAGCGCTCCTGCTGAATCCGTTATCACGAGAGGAGACTTGGTGTCATGCGTGGACTGATCGCCCGCATCTTCAACGACCAATCACAAGAGATCCGCGGCAAAATCGCCAGCATGTACACACTGCTGCTGATCATCAACGTCACCCTCTGGGCGCTCACGTTGCTGGTCTCCACCCAGTACGCGGTCGTGCTCGGCACCGCGCTCCTCGCCTTCTCGTTCGGCCTCCGCCACGGCGTAGACGCCGACCACATCGCAGCCATAGACAACGTGACCCGCAAACTGATGCAGGACGGCAAGCGCCCAGTCGCCGTCGGTTTCTTCTTCTCCCTGGGCCACTCCACCGTCGTCGTGCTGCTCAGTATATTGGTCGCAATCGCGGCGGCCTTCGTACAAAGCAACCTCCCCCAGTGGAAGGAGACCGGCACCATCGTCGGCACCTTCATCTCCGGTGCCTTCCTGTATGTCATCGGTTTCATCAACCTGCTCGTGCTGCTGGACATTTACCGCATGTTCCGCCGGGTCACCACGGGGGGTGCCTACTCCGAAGAGACGCTGGAGACCTTCCTGGCTAACCGCGGCATGATGAACCGCTTCTTCGGCCCGATCGTGCGCCAGATCGACCGCAGTTGGAAGATGTACCCGCTCGGCTTCTTGTTCGGCCTCGGCTTCGACACCGCGAGCGAGGTGGCGCTGCTCGGTATCTCAGCAGCCGCCGGCGGTGCCGGTATGCCGCTCTGGATCGTAATACTCTTCCCGCTGCTCTTCGCCGCCGGCATGAGCCTGGTGGATACCACCGACTCGATCATGATGCTCGGCGCATATGGCTGGGCGTTCGTCAAGCCGGTACGCAAGCTCTACTACAACATGATCATCACCTTCGTCTCGGTGCTCATCGCCGTGGTGATCGGCACCGTCGAGTTCCTGAGCATCATCGCCAGCCAGTTCAAGCTGACCGGCGACTTCTGGGCTTTGGTCAGCAACCTCGATTTTGGCACCATCGGCGTGCTGATCATCGGCATCTTCATTCTAGCTTGGGTTGGCTCGACGGTGATTTACAGGGTCAAGAACTACGACGCCATCGAGGCGTCGACCGAGCAGGTTTAAGGAAACGGAGGCCCGAATGGTCGAAGATCGCCTGACCGAATATAGCGCGAAGCTCGTCGCCAGCGGGGTGCGACTCACCCCACAGAGGTTCATGGTGCTCGAGGTGCTCGCCGCCAACCCCGGCCACATCACCGCAGACCGCGTGCTCGCCAGCGTCCAGCGCCGCTATGCCCACGTCAACAAGACCACCGTCTATCGCACACTCGACCTTCTGACCGAGCTAGGCATGGTGGCCCAAACCGAGATGGGCGGCAACCAGGCCGAATACGAACTCCTCGAGCGCCCGCACCACCACCTGATCTGCAAAAAGTGCGGCATGGAGTTAGAACTCCCCGATTCGACGCTCAACCCGCTCCGCAGGCTCATCGAAGCCGAACACGGCTTCGTGCCTTCCTTCGACCACTTCGCCCTCTTCGGCATCTGCCGAGATTGCCGCCAACCCGGGGAGACCTGAGTCGGTCACGCTCCCTCCGTCCCGCCGTCCCCGCCGACTGGCCTGGGCCGCGCTCCTCGCGCTCGCGACCCTACTGCTCGCCGGCGGACTGGTGTTGGCCCTGCGTCCTGGGTTGCCCTCCCGCCCCGCCCCCGCCATCTCCGCGAGCTTCACATCAACCCCACCCACTGACTCTGTCGAAGCCGCCGCGCCTATCCGCCTCGACGTGATGCTCGACCTGCGCGAGCCTGCCGGCAGCGGGCCGCGCCCCAGCCCCTACGTTGATGTGCAGCTCCGCGACGCCAACGGCCGCCCCGCCCCCACCGGCGGCGCGCAGAACACCCCCCAGCCGTTGCACATCACCGAAACCGCCACACACTGGGCCGCTGAGATGAGCGCCCCCACCTCCCCTGGGGCCTACCATGTACACCTCTTCGTCCGCGGCACCGGCGGTCCGGACGCCGAGTACGACCTGCCCGCGCCCGTGCTCACCGTCGTGCCGCAGGTGGATTACAACGGCGGCCTCGTCTACAGCCGCAACGGCAACCTCTGGCGCACCGACACCAACGGCCTCCACACCCACCTCATCACCTTCTACAATGGTGATGGCCGCGCCGACGGCCCCGCGTGGTCACCCGACGGCCTACACATCGCCTTCACCCGCACACTGCCTGCCGAGGCCAGCCAGATCCCCGACAGCGAACTCTGGGAGAGCGACCCCTCCGGCGCGCAGCCCCATCCCCTCGTCACACGCCGCGCCGACGAAGACCTCGCCTCTCCCGCCTTCGCCCCCGACGCCGCCCTCCTCTTCACCTCCGACCGCACGATAGACCCAGCGACCGGCTCGACCCCGACTCTCGACCGGCTGACCGCAGCTGACGAGTCGTGGCGCATCGCCCGCCAGGACGCATCCGGCGCGCGCACCACGCTCGTCCAATCCGGGCAGATGCCCGACATGGCCCACGACGGGCGGTTGCTCGCCTACATAGGCGCGCCCGACGCCCTCGCCGAAAGCGAAACCTTGCCGACCCATACCCTGATGCTCGCTGACGGCGGCGGCTCGGCCCCCCGCGTCCTCGTCCCCGGCGACAGCTTCCAGGATGTTTTCGCCCCCCACATCTCGCCCGACGGTGCCGCCGTCGCCTTCGCGGCAGTAAATCGCCTCGACGTGCCCGATGGCCTCAACCTGCTCCAAATACTCGGCCTCGACGCTCTCCCTGCGCGCGCCAACGGTCTGCCCTGGGACATCTACCTGGTGCCGAGCGCCGGCGGCACCCCGGCCCGCATCACCCACCTGAACGCCGACCTGCCCTTCCCCGCATGGTCGCCCGACGGCAAGACGCTCGCAATTCTCGACGAAAAGGGCCTCTTCCTGCTCGATATGTCCCACCCGACTGCCCCCTTGCGCCAGATCGGCCCTGGCTCGAGCCACGGCCAGCTCGCCTGGTCCCGCCGATAAATGCGCTCATGCTTCCGATTCCTGCTCGCCCGCCGTGCTTGGGTGCTGCTGGCGGTGCTGCTGGCTCTCGCCATCGCACCTGCCACGTTGGCCCACGCTCCGCTCGCACAAACCGGCGATAGTCCACCGATCCCGCCCCTGCGCTGGGCGTGGCGCACGCTCGCGCTCCTCAGCGCGGGGGCGCTCCTCGGCGGGCCGCTCTTCAGCAGCTTTGTGCTCGGTGGGGCCTCGTCTGCCGAGGTGCGCTCGCTCGCCGGGCCGCTCGGCCGTCGGCTCGCGGCGATGGTCTCCGTCTGCGCCGCCCTGCTGCTTTGGTCGCTCATGGCCGATATGGTCTACCAGGTCGCCGCGATAAACGGCACAGATGCTCTCGCCGCGTTCGGCAACCTCGGCACGGCGCGCGATGTCATCACCGGCACCGGCTATGGCGCCTACTGGGCGTTGCGCGTGGTGGCTGCCTTCGCGCTCCTCGGCTACGGCGCATGGCGCTGGCGAGCGCCAGGCCGCCTCGACTGGACCGGCGGCGTCCTCAACGGCGGGATCGTCTTCGCGGGGGAGGCGCTCGGTAGCCACGAAGCTGCGGCGCGCCCCGTCCTCAGCCTCCCGCTCGGCATGATCGGCGACCTGATCCACCTGCTCGCGGCTGGGGCCTGGGTGGGCGGGCTGCTCTACATCGCCGTCGTCCTCCTGCCGGTGCTGCGGCGCGCCGAGCCTGCTCAGGCCGAGCGGCTGCTGGGCCGCGTCGTCCCCCGCTTCTCGAACCTAGCAGCCATCAGCGTTGTCCTGCTGATCGTGACCGGCTTGGCAAACCTCGCCGTGCATACGCTCGACCCCGCGGCCGTCCTCGACAACGACTACGGTCGGCTGCTGATCCTCAAGCACCTCCTCTTCCTGCCTCTGATCGCGCTCGGCGCGCTCAACAACCGCGTCGTCGGTCCCCAACTGGTGACCGCGCTCCTGCCGGGCGCGCCCCCGTCCGACGGACATGCCGCCCGCCGCTTCCGCCGCACCGTCACTGCCCAGGCCGTGCTTGCCACCGCGGTACTGCTTTGCGCCGCCGGCCTGACCCTCCTTCCCCCGCCGCTCTCCGTAGGGGCCGCCACGCAATCCGCAATCCCCACTCCGCAATCCCCACTCCCCACTCCGCCGGTCCCCGTCAAGCTCGAGGAGACGGTCGCGGGCGTCCGCTTCGGGCTGACCGTGCTTCCCGACCCCGCCGGCGACATGTTCACGGTTGACCTGACGCGCATGGACAAGCAGACCGCGCCGCTCACCGATGCGCTCAAGCTCCAACTCCTGGCTATCCCCCAGGATACAGACTCCGGCAGCACGAGCCTGCCGGTCAACCGTGTCGGCCCCCTCGATCCCGATCACCAGGTCTACACCGCGACCGGCCAGATCCTTATCCTGTCGGGCGGCTACCAGATAAACGCCGAGTTCCTTCGCACCCAGGGCCAGGACATCTACGCCGGCTTCCGCCTCACCCTCGCCGACGACGGCACCCTGAGCATCGTCCGCTCCGATGTCCTCCGCGCCTTGCTGACCACGCAGCCAAACCCCCCTCTAGTCGGCTTCGTAACCGTTACCATCAAACTGATCGACGGCCAGGAGCAGCCCGTCCCCGGCGCGCGCGTCCTCCTGACCCCGTTGATGCCCTCCCACGGGCACGTCGAGCTGCGCGGCGAGGCCACGCCTGTCTCCGGCTGCCCCGGCGCGTACTCAGTGCAGGCTCACTTCACGATGGGCGGTCCCTGGCTGCTGATCGTCGAGGTGGACCGCCCCAACCAGCCCCCTGCGCGGACTGACGCCTCGTTCGACGTGACCGACCCCAACGCCACGCCGACCCCTCCGCCGTAGCCGAATCCGCGAGTTGGGGACTATGTGGTATAATTCAGCTGGAGGACGCAGTATGGCGCAGCAGATGCCGCCGGAGCATATCGGGCCGCCGCCCGAAGTCATACCGATACGCTGGGGCAAGCTAGCCACCCCGCTCGGCCCGGTCCATGTCGCCGTTTCCCCGAAGGGCGTGGTCAGTGTCGCCACCGCAGCCGGCAACGACGACGCCTTCCGCGATGAATTGGACGCCGGCCTCGGAGTGCGCGTGCAGCTCACCTCGGAGAGCGATCCCCTGCTCGAAGATGCGCTGACCCAACTTGCCGACTACTTCGCCGGAGCGCGCCAGGAGTTCGATCTGCCGCTCGATCTGCGGCTGCTGCGCGGAGACTTCAACTACCGAGCGCTCACCGAGCTACGAGAAGTGCCCTGGGGCAGCCTTGTGAGCTACAGCGAGCTGGCCCGCCGCATCGGCGCTCCCCGAGCCGCACGCGCCGTCGGCCACGCCTGCGCCTCAAATCCCCTGCCGATCCTGATCCCTTGCCATCGGGTCGTGCGTGCCGGCGGCGGCATCGGCGGCTACGGAGGCTCCGGCATTTCCTACAAGCGGGCGCTGCTCGCCATCGAAGGCGTGATGTTCCCTGCGACTTAAATCCAACTCACGGAGAGATAATGAAGAATCGCTTTCCCCTATTTACGATCTTCGCGCTCGCCGCGCTGACCCCCCTCGCTGCGGCCTGCGGCGACACCGTCGCGCCGAGCGGCGATGCCGCCAGGCCCACACCCCAGGGCCGCATCATGACAGCCAACCAGGGCGCGAACACGGTCAGCGTGATAGATGTGGCGACGGATAGCGTCTACGCCACCGTGCCGACCGGCAATTCGCCTCACCACGTCCTCCCTACCCCCGACGGCAAGGAGTTCTGGGTCACGCTCTATAAGGCGAACCATCTCCAGGTCTTCGATACCGCGACCCTCAAAGAGCTCGGCCAAGTGGACCTCGGCGGCGCGTCCGACGATCTGACCTTCGCGCCCGACGGCAAGCGACTCTACGTCAGCATGGGCGCGGATAACGTCGTGGCCGTGGTAGACCCCGCAGCCCGCACCCTCCTCACCAAGATCCCCGTCGGCATGACCCCCCACGGCGTGAAAGTCCGCCCCGACGGCAAAGAACTCTACGTCACCAACACAGCCGACAACACGATCTCGATCATCAGCCTCGGCGACACGCCCAAGATGGAGATCAGCTTCCATGTCGGCAACGACCCCTTCGAGGTCACCTTCGACCCCGATGGCAAGACCGCCTTCGTCAGCAACTTCCTCGGCGACTCGGTGGCGATGGTGGACACCGCCACCCGCCAGGTGAAGGGTGTCTTGCGCGCCGGCAAACAGCCCGCCATGATGTCCTTCGTGAACGGCACCGGCGGCGACATGCTCTGGGTCGCCAACACCGGCTCACAAGAGGTCTGGGTGGTAGACCCGACGACTAAGAAGCTCGTGACACGCATCCCCGCCGGCGGTGGCGCGCACGGCGTCGTGCCCACGCCCTCCGGCAAGGTCTACGTGACGAACACGAACGACGGCACCGTGACCGTGATAGACGCCGCCACCGGCAAGGTCAAAACCACCATCGGCGTCGGTGCCAACCCGAACGGCCTCGGCTTCGTCCCACCCAACTCCTGATGTGAAACGCCTTTACGCACTACGCACTACGCACTACGCAGTGGCATTCCTCTGGCTGGTTCTGCTGCTGGGGACCGGCGTGCCGGCGGCGGCGCACGGCGGCAGCGTCTGGATGGATGAGGACGACGGCCCGTTCCATCTGATCGTCCAGACCCAGCCGACCTTGATCGACAAGCAGCTGAAGTTTACCGTCCTGGTCAGCAGGCCCGATTACGGCCCCATGCTGCCCGATGCCGTGGTGCAGTTACAGGGCATACTCTCCGGGTCTGCACCCGTCGCGCTCGCCCCACCGCCCGAGCCCGGACAGGACGGCTACTACGACTTGCCGGTTACCCTGCCCGACTACGGCAACTGGGCCTTCACAATCACTGTGAAGCGCGGCGCGGAGCTTGGAGTGGGCCACTTCAACCTGCTGTTCCAGCCGCCATCCGGTGCCGGCCCTCCGCTTTGGTTGCTCGCCCTCGTTC
Organism: Chloroflexia bacterium; assembly: GCA_050998805.1. Lineage (GTDB taxonomy): Bacteria > Chloroflexota > Chloroflexia > QHBQ01 > JAICKM01 > JAICKM01. The sequence goes on from JBPCPV010000031.1 coordinate 99,519, forward strand.
CCGCGCTCCTCGCGGCGGCCATCTTCATCTACTACTGGCGCGTGCCCAAGAAGCGCCTAGAACCATCGGCTGCGCCAGAACCATATGAGCATGAGGATCGGGGTGATGATCAGGGCGGCGATCACCAGCCAGAAGGCGACTGGGCTATCATAGGGGATAAACTTGACGAAGTTCATGCCGCCGAAGCCCACGATAAACGATAGGGGCATGAAGATGGTGGCGAACAGTGTCAGCCGCTTCACCACGACACTCAGGTTGTTGTTGACGCTGCTCAGGTACGTGTCGAGCACGCCGCTCGTGGCGTCGCGCTGGGTGTCGGCGAGTTCGTAGACCGCGACGAGCAGGTTGTGTACGTCGCGCAGGTAGCGTTCGTTCTCGTCGTGGATGAAGGGGCTGCCTGGGGTGCCGAGTATACCCACCGCCTCCCGCATCGGGGTCACCACCCGCCGCAGCGTCATCAGGTTGCGCTTGACGATGAACACATCTTTGAGCAACTCCGGGTCCGGCTTTCCCAACACCGTGTCTTCCAGGGAATCGATCTGCTCCGCCGTCGTCTCGAGGGCGTCGAAGAAGCTATCCGCCGTGCTGTCGAGGATCTTGTAGAGCACATAGTCCACCCCGTGTTGGAGCGTGGGGATCTCTCCCTCGGCGGCTTGGGTCTCGATCTTCTTCCAGACCTTCTCTACGGGCAGCATCTGCGGGTCATGGACCGTGATCAGATAGGTCTTGCCCAAGTATGCGTGTAGCTCGTGGCTGTCGAGCGCGCAGATCCCGCTCTCCATCGGGTGCTGTGCGGTCGTGTCGGCGCTCCCTCTGGCGGGGGGCTGCCAGTGTGGGTGCAAAGGGTCAGCCGGGTGGGGGCGCTGCGGGTTGTGGCCGGAGGGGCCTCCTTCGCGGGGCTGCGCGTTGCCTAAGCCTTCCACATGCGCCGAATGTATGATCAGGAAGAGATAGTTGTCGTATATTTCGAGCTTGCCGCGCTCGTTCGGGCTGCGTAGGTCTTCGATAGTCAGCGGGTGGAAGCGGAAATGAGACGCCAGCCAATCTATTGCGCCGGTGTCGGGTTCGATAATATCGAGCCAGAACGCCGCGCAATCCGGTCCCTGGCCCGCACCCGACGACGTGTGCTGCTCGACCCAACGCCTAGCCTCATCGCTGTCGGTGATCTTGCCCTCTGTCGTCAGCAGCCGTAACGCCATCCTATCTCCTCAGCCCATTCTTTACATATAACGTGGGAGGCGGTCAAGAGACACCCTGCCCTACATGCGGAACTCCCCCGGCCCCACCAGCGACCGGTTGCTGACCCCGTCGATCCAGTGCCGCCCGATTTTGCCTGCACCCTCCTCATACAGCCGACAGTACGAGTCGTAGCGCGCCGCGGAGATACGCCCTGTGGCAAGCGCGGCGCGAACCGCGCAGCCCGGCTCGTTGCTGTGGCTGCAATCGTCGTGGCGGCATGTGCCGAGGTATGGACGGAACTCTGGGAAGCACTCGTCGAGCCGCCCCGCCGCGCCGCCCATCGCAAACGCGCGTATGCCTGCGGTATCCGCGAGCGCGCCTCCGCCGGGGCCGCTCAAGTGTACCATCCGCGTGCCGCTCGTCGTATGCCGCCCCTTGTGCGTCAGCTCGCTCACCCCGTTCACACGCAGTCCCAGCCCCGGTTCCAGCGCGTTCAGCAAGCTCGACTTGCCGACGCCGGACGGGCCGAGGAGTGCGGATGTATGACTGGCGAGCCGGACACGCAGCTCATCGAGGCCGATCTCGTCGGCAACCGAAGTCCGCATGACCGGGTAGCCGAGGTCGGCATATACATCGAGCATGGCGGCGAGGTCGGGGTCCACTCCGAGATCCACCTTGTTGAGGCAGATGATGGCTGGCAGATCCTGCGCCTCGGCCATGACGAGGAAGCGGTCGAGCAGCCCGAGGTGGGGCGCGGGGTCGCGTGCAGCGAACACCGCGACAACTTGGTCAATCCCCGCAACCGATCGGATCTCGCCTTTGCCGCCCGAGTCCTCCCGGCTGAAACCAGGCGCAACCCCGACGACTTCCTCGATCATTCCCTTGCCGTCGCCCATCAGCACGACGCGCACCCGGTCGCCGACCGACACCGGATCGCGCGCCTTCGTGACAGCTCGGCGTGCCTTGTGGCGGAAGTTCGCGCTGTCAGCGTAGTAGAGGTCTTTGCGTAGCTTGCCGCGCAGCGTGCAGAGCAGCACGCCGTCTGCCGTTTCGACATGGTACTGGCCGCGGCTGCCGTCCATGACGGTGCCCTCGACGGGCATAGTTTCTTCGTTTGCGGTGGTCAAAGCAGTGGCTCCTTATCGCGCCTTATTGCGTCTGTATGCGTCGTAGGACAACAGAAAATCCATCGTTTGTGCATACAAAAAGGCCGACCGGAGCCGATGCTGGTGTGAGACTGTCAGCGTCGCGGCTTGGGGCTGCGGAGGCTTGCTCTTTGTTGCACAGTGAGTTTGTTCTTCATAGTCGGGCCTCCTTTGGCTTATGGCGTCATGCGCCGCTTACACTGCTCGTTGCAGACATTATAGGGCCAGTCCACCCTATCTGTCAATCGGTCTTGCGACCTATCTCCGCCCCCAAGCCTTCCGTCCCCGCGGCCCCCGCCCAGCGAGCCGTCCCGGCGGCGGTACGGCGGCCCCCGCCCACCGACTACGCACTACGCACCCTTTTTCGTGCTTTTTTGTGTCGTTTCATGGATGAAACGAATCGCAACTTGACAAGCCGCCCGCGGTTTTGTATGATCAGTGCAGTCGTGCTAGGCGGGGAGCTAGCGCTACCCTGTACCCGCAATGCGCTTTAGCGGGGCTGAACTCCCGATCGAGGTCCGGCTTTGTAGGACTGCCGGCGAAAAGTGGTGTTGAAGGCCAGGTCTCACGCGGCGGAACACTATGAACCCTGTCAGGACCGGAAGGTAGCAGCAGTAAATAGACCGTTTCGGGTGTCGTGAGGGTGCCGGGCTGGAGCTAACTGCCGCTGGTAAGCTGGAAGGCCGTAACGACAAAGGGTGCACGATCTGCAAATCAACGGAGGGCTGCCTTGACCGGCAGTCCTCTTTTGGTTGCGGAGCGCGGAGTGCGGAGTTTTGTACTGGCGGAGAAGTGGCTACTGATTGCGGTTGGGAGTTGGCTATGAGCGGAGCAGCTAGCGGGGGCGTGCGGGGCATCGTCGAACGGCTTGTCGCGGCGGCGCTGCGGGCCGTGGATCCGGCGCGAGCGGTCGAGGAGGCGTTGAGCATCGGCGACGGAGGTGCCACGCTGACTGTGGGCGGGCGGACGCTGGCTTTGGAGGACTACGACCGGATTTTCGTGCTCGGCGCAGGCAAGGCCGGGGCCGCCATGGCGGCGGCGGCGGAGAGGCTGCTCGGCGGGCTGGATGCTTGGCGCGGCGGGCTGGTGGTCGTGAAGGACGCGCCGCCTGAGCCGGGGCCGGAGACGGTCGAGTTGCTACAGGCGGGCCATCCGCTGCCCGACGAGCGGGGAGTAGAGGGCGCGCGGCGGATCGCGGCGCTCGCGCGGGCGGCCACGGCCAACGACCTGGTGATCGCGCTCATCTCCGGCGGCGGCTCTGCCCTGCTGGCCGACCCCGCGCCGCCCCTGACCCTGGCCGATGTCGGGGCCGTGACCGCCGCCCTGCTGCGCGCGGGGGCGACTATCGGGGAACTGAACACCGTCCGCAAGCACCTGTCCGCGCTGAAAGGGGGGCGGCTCGCCGAGAAGGTTGCGCCCGCCACCCTGGTGGCGCTGGTCCTGAGCGATGTGGTCGGCAGCCCGCTTGACGTGATCGCCTCGGGGCCGACGACGCCCGACCCGACGACCTACACCGACGCGCTCGGTGTGCTTGCGGCATATGGGCTGACCTCGGCTATCCCCGAGGCGGCACGTGTGTACCTGGAGGCGGGCGCGGCTGGCAGTCTGCCGGAGACACCGGTGCCGGGCGACCCGCTGTTTGAGCGGGTGCTCACCTGCGTCATCGGAGACAACCGGCGGGCGGCCCTGGCGGCTGTTGAAGCAGCGCGCGCGATGGGCCTGGCTGCGATGCTGCTCTCCACCTATGTCGAAGGCGAGGCGAGGGAGGTTGGGCAGGTGCTGGGCGCGCTCGCCAAAGAGCTGCGGGCGGGCGACGGGCCGCTGCCTCGCCCGGCCTGCCTGGTGCTGGGCGGCGAAACCACAGTGACGGTGCGCGGCAGCGGCATGGGCGGGCGCAACCAGGAGATGGCGCTCGGTGCGGCGCTCGCGCTCGACGGCTGGGGGCCGAAGGTTGCCGTCGCAACATTCGCCACGGACGGAGGCGACGGCTCCGGCGACGCCGCCGGGGCGGTCGTCGACGGCACCACTCTTGCACGCGCCAGGGCGCTCGGCCTCGACCCACATGCCGCGCTGGCGAATAACGACAGCTACCATTTCTGGCAGGCGCTCGGCGACGCGATCCTCACCGGGCCGACGGGCACGAACGTGAACGACCTGGCTTTTGTAGTTGCTCTGTAGAGGAGGAAATATGCCGCAAGCCCCGACACCCAAGTCCCTAGACCCGCTGGGCGGATTCAGCTTCGTCCTCCACAGCCACTTGCCGTTCTACAGGCAGACCGGGCGCTGGCCGCATGGGGAGGAGGTGCTGCACGAGGTGATGGCCGAGACTTATATCCCGCTCGTGGCTGGGCTGCTCGACCTGGCCGAGGATGGCATCCCTTTCCGGCTGACGCTCGGCATCACGCCGATCCTGGCCGAGCAGCTGGACGACAAGCTGATCGGCGAGCATTTCGACCGCTACATCGAGCATGAGGCACGGTTGGCTGGCGAGGACCGCGCATGCTTCGAGGCGCAGGGCGATGCGCGGGGCGTCAAGGCGGCGCAGTACTACGAGGACTACTACGAGCGGGTCGGGCGGCTGTTCGACGAGCGGCTGGGGCGCGACATACTCGGCGCGTGCCGGAGGTTGCAGGACTCCGGCCACATCGAGATCTTGGCCTCGGCAGCGACACACGCCTACCTGCCGCTGCTGTCGCGGGATTCGAGCATATACGCGCAGCTGGAGGTCGGCAAGCGGGCATATGAGCATCACTTCGAGCGCGAGCCGCGCTCCATCTGGCTGCCTGAGTGCGCCTACCGCCCGGCCTACTTCGCGCAAGCCCCACACTACGGATACTATGCCAAATCGGGGCTGGAGACCTTCCTAGCCGAGGAGGGCATCAGCCTCTTCTTCTGTGAGACGCACGCCGTCACAGGGGGCGAGCCGACCGGCAAGGCTGCGGGCGGTGCTGTCGGCTACGCACCGATCCCGGAGCGGCTGCTGTTGGCGATCCCGAATTATATCCCGCCGAGAGACCGCAGCAGCTACCGGCCCTATCTTGTCGGGGCAAGCGATGTGGCGGTGATGGCCCGCAACGAGCGCACCGGGCGGCAGGTTTGGGCGAGCCAGGTGGGATACCCCGGCGACCCCTGGTACCGAGAGTTCCACCGCAAACACGAGACGAGCGGGATGCAGTACTGGCGGGTGACCGGCCAGAGTGTTGGCCTGGGAGAGAAGGCCCCCTACGAGCCGGAGCGGGCGCAGGAGCGCGTGCGGGAACACGCCCAGCACTTCGTGAGCCTCGTCGAGGATCTCCTCAAAGAGTACCGTAGGGCGAATGACGGGCCGGGGATCATCGTGTCGGCATACGACACCGAGCTGTTCGGACACTGGTGGCACGAGGGAGTGGATTGGCTGCTGGAGACGCTGCGGCTGCTGGCGACCAACCCGGCAATCGAGACGGTGACCGCCGGAGGCTGGCTGGCCGAACACCCGGCGACCGAGAGGCTGGCGCTTCCCGAAAGCTCCTGGGGCGACGCAGGCGGCCACAACACCTGGGCGAACCCGGCGACCGAGTGGATGTGGTCGGGCATACACGGCGCGGAGCGGCAGATGGAGCAGCTAGTCGCCCGGCACCCCAATGCTGACGGCGAGCTGCTCGAACTGCTGACGCAGGCCGCCCGCGAACTCCTGCTGTTGCAGGCCAGCGATTGGGAGTTCCTGACGACGACGACCCAGGCACCGGAGTACTCGAGCCGGCGGTTCATGGAGCACCTTGCCTGGTTCAACGACCTCGCGCAGGCCGCCGAGATGACTTCGGCGGAGGAGACGGTGGACGAGATGGCGCTGGCCCGCGCCCGCGCCTACGCGATGCGCGACAACCCCTTCCCCGACCTCGACTACCGTCTCTTCGCGGAGCGGGAATAGGCTATCCCTGCTGCCTGCTGAGTGGCCTAACGGGACGCCTCTCGCTCGGCCAATATCGCGCGCGCCCCGCCCATGTAGGTGCGGTAGACCGCGACGGCGCTCAGGAACGGAAGCAACAGCCAGGTGAAGACCATGATGCCGATCGCGAGGGGGCCTGCCTGTGTGACGGCGAAGAGGATGAAGAGACTGGACCAGTAGACGCCCGCCCAGAGCGATAGAATCATTATGCCGATGAAGCCGCGCCCACTCATCAGCCAGCCCATGCCCATGAAACCGGCCCAGCCCGCGCCTGCCTCGGTGACCGCGAGCTGGAGCGCGCGGCGCGTGAGCTGTCGGGGGTCGTCGGGCACCGCGCTTGGGTGGGGGACGGCGTGCTGGCGAGCCGCCGTCTTCATGCGCCCGAAGAAGGTCCGCCGGTAAGCGCGGATCGTTTCAGAGCCTATAGATCCGGCGAGGTGGCGCATGAGCATGAAGTAGCCGAGGCCGACCCAGCAGGCGACGAGCAGCACGAGCGCGGTATGCACGAAGTCGCCGCCGACCGCCGAGCGCACGATCACCGCTGCGTCCGGCGGCAGGAAGTCGTCCATCGTGCCCTGCGTGCCGCCGGGGAACTTCTGATACATGGCGACTGTTTCGATCAGGCCCATGACCAGGAAGACCAGATAGGTTGCGATGATCCCGCTCGCGATCACGGCGAGGGTGCGCTTGGCGAATGGTACACTCAACAGCGGGCGGCCTGTGACGCGGGGCAGGGCGAATGTGGCGAGCGTCACTAGGCCGAGTATGGCGAAGCCGACCAGGTTGAGTTGGGCATGGGCATACGGCGTGACCATCCAGCCGGTTCCCTGCGCCGTGTCGAGCCAGTCGTGGACAAGCGGCGTGCTCTGTAGCACGCCCTGCACCGTGCCGACGAGCAGGCAGGCGGTGCTGATCCCGACGAAGCGCGAGAGCCAGTGGTCAGCCGGGGCGTCGGGCGCCGCGCCCTTCTTGAGGGTAAGGAAGATGTTGGCGATGAAGGCCCAGAAGCCGACGCCCATGATCATGGCCGCAGTAACAAGCGGGATGGTATGCCAGAGGCCGACCTGAGCGCGTATCTGGTCGTAGGTCATGCGGCCCTCGACAATCGGCGTGCCCTCGACAAAGCCGAGTATGATCGCCACAAGCCAGAAGCTGAAGACGCCGATCACGACGGTGAAGTAGCTGAAGCGCGCCAGCTTGTAGCTGTAGATCGGCCTGCCGAGCATTCGCGGCAGGAAGAAGTAGAGCAGCGCCATCATGCCGATGGAGACGCCGCCGACGAGGTTCATGTGGGCGTGGGCCATCGGGTCGATCATCTGGCCGGCCTCGCCGGCCTTGTGCAGCCAGTCGAGCGACCAGGGCATCACCTGGTAGACACCCTGTACCGTGCCGACGAACAGCGCCAGCGACGAGACGACGCAGAACTGCACCAGCAGCCACTCAATCGGGCTGGCCCCTTCTTTCGGGTTCTCTTTGCGGAAGCGGTTTATGCTGCGCGCCGTCAGCAAGACGTTCGCGGTGAAGGTCCAGTAACCGATGCCCATCACGGCGGCGGTCGCGGCAATCGGCACTTTGTGCCAGGCGCCGAGGAAGTCGCGGGCGTCCTCGTACTTCCAGCCGGCGTGGACCATCATGCCCTCATAGGCCCCGACGCTGAGGACGGCGAGGTAGAAGCCGAAGACGCCGACCACCGTGAACCAGAATGAGACGCTGGTGAGCGTGTTGCTGTAGAGCGGGCGGCGTCCGAGGCGGGGCAGGATATAGTAGAGCAGCGCCGTCAGCGTGATCGTACCTGCGCCGACTATGGTGATGTGCGTCTGCGCCAGGTTGGTGATCATGTGCCCGCCGTAGTCGGCTGTGCGTATCCACTCGGCGAACATCGGTAGCCGCTGCACTATCCCGTGGACCGCGCTGATCACGAGGGAGATCCCCGCGGCGAAGAAGAACCGCGGCAGGCCGTGGTCGGCGTTCAGCTCGTCTACGGCGATCTCAGCCCGGTCGTCGGTGTAGTTGGCAGCGACTTTGGGGTTTGGTGTAGCGATGGCGCTCAAGTTATGCTCCTATGTATCTTTCAGTGGCCACAAACCAATAGCTGACGGCTGATGGCTGACGGCTGAAAGCTACCTTATCGTGAAAGCGTAATAGACCCGGCTGTTGTCGAACATGCCGCCGGAGGGCACGTCTACGAGATACGCGCCGGGTGTCCACTCACCCGACTTTGGGCGCATCAGCAGGAGTTTGCCGCCGGGCATACGGGTGGAGGTTATGGGCAGGGCCTCTTTGCCGACGGGGTACACCCGGTAGTCAATGGTGTCCACGTCAATGCTCGCCTGGTTGATGACTACCGAATCGACCGACGCGCCGTCTACCTGCAAGATCCTGTCGGACTTGGCGAGGTCCGGCTGGTCCGACTCGATAAGCTGGACAAGGCTCGACGGAAAACGGGAGTCGGAGCCGGGGTGGAGCTGTAGGAATGCCCCGCGGTCATCGTCGCGGGGCAGGATGCCGGGCTGGGCAGGCACCCCAAGGAAAGGGCTTGCATCCGAGTTATTGATCGCCCAGTTTTCGTAGAGTGAGAGGCCGAAAACGGCGACCATCATCACCGCCATCAGGGGATAGATGATCTTCCTGCCGGTGTTTAGAGACATCCTCATAGAGCGTCTACCTTGTCGCAAGCGGCACCGCCGGGTTTGGGGCGGGAGGCGCGGGTTCGGGGAGGGGCGGGCCGGGCGACGGCTCCGGCGGCTCAGGGATCGGAGCGGGCAGGGGCGGGGCGGGGCCGGGTTCGGGCGGCGGTATAAGCCGGGCGCTCCACTGCCCGTGGACGATCCCTGCGGTCTCCTCGCGGTGGTGCCTGTAGACCGAGAAGCCGACGGCAACGATGGTCACGAAAAGCACCGCGCCAATGTCGAGCAGCAGGTCTTCGGCTGTAGTCCAGCTAATTGAGTCCCACATCAGGTCACCTCAACTAAGTACCTCATAGACCTCGATCACCGGGGTGCTATGGTAACGGGCGACATCCGCCTCGAAATCGCGTATCATCGGCGTGCTGGCGTAGTGGTCGATGTCGGAGAGGCCGTACCATTGGGTATAGCTCACGACCTTCACGCTGCCCTGCGGGAGGTTCTGCATCCAGACGCCGCCCCTATGGAAGCCGGGCGTGTTCTGGGCAACGATCTGTGTGCCGCTGACAGCCGCCATGAAGAGGTTTTCGCCAGGTTGTAGTTCGTGGGTCCGCTCAGGCGGCACCACAAAAGTTATCGTGCGTACATAAGCCATGCGGTCGTCACCCCTATTTCACCGGGTAGTTGGTCACAATGTCGGCCTGGTATGTCTGGCCGACGCCGTAGAAGAGTATTGCAACGATCAGAAAGAGGAGCAGCACTCCACCGAGGACGATCCCCCAAGTCATGTTCAGGCCCGGAGGCTCGCCGGGACGCCCGGCCTCAGCCTCGACCTCTTCCGACGCGCTTTCCTCGACGGGAGCCTCGCCGTGCCCACCGGCAATCGGCTCAAGCCCGTAGAGCGGCTCTTCGTCGCCCCCGTACTCCCCGCGCGCTCTGTCGCGGTGCGCCGCCTGGATCTCGCCCTGCGCGAACCTCGTCTCTTCGTCCATGTTTAGCTCCTCAGTAGTTGTAGCCGTGTATGATCGTGATGATGATGTAGCCGACTATGCCGACTGCAACCATGGCGTAGAGCATCATCAGGTAGATCGGCAGAGGGCCGTTGGCCTCCTGCTGGACGCCTGCGAAGTCTTCGACGTTGCGGCCCAGGTCGTTCGGCAGCCGCTTGCGGTCGCGTCCCATCCAGGCGGCGAGTGCGATGGTTGCGATCATGCCGATGATCCAGGCCCAAAGGTACGCATCGAAGCCTACGTTCCAGTCCCAGGGCTTGAGCAAATCGCTGTCACTTGGCGGCATACAGACCTCCTTTTAGCGTGACCGACCCGCAGGCGGCGGGAAGAGCGGCAGGGCGTCCAGGTCGTCGGCGTTTTCGAGCATAGTGTACTTCGCTTGCTCGACATCATCGAACTGGCCGGTCTTCCATGCCCAAAGCACGGTGAGGGCCGCCCCGACAATGGTGACGCTGCCGACGATGAAGATAATCATAGCCATCGACATCTCGTCGCCGCCGAGGTTATCGTGCGCGGATACGGCCGGCACCAGGCTGCACATGATCAGGAACGCGCCAAGCGCGCCCAGGCTTCTGACTAAGTACCTCATACGAACCTCCGGTGCGTAGTACGTAGTGCGTAGCATTGTTGCGTGTAACTTGCTCATATAGCTCGCTATTTCTTACGCACTAAGTAATACGCAATACGTTACGGCGTCGGCGTCGTGGGTGGCGGCGTCGCGGGAGCGGGCGTGCCGCTGCCAGCCGCGCCCTGCCCTGGCTGCTGCGGCTGTGGCGTCAGCATCGTCGTCACAGGGGTGAGTTGGATCGGCTTGTAGTCGGGGGCGCTGACCATCATATCGGAGGTCGGCTCGCGGTTGATGCCGCCCTTCGGTATGGTGCGGATGAAGTTAGTCACGTCCCAGATGTCGTTGACGGTGAGCATGTCGCCCCAGGAGGGCATCGCGGTGCCGTCTACTCCGAACAGGATCGCATCGTATAGCTCGCCGTCGCTGAACATGAGCTGCGCCGAGACGTCGGTGAAGTTGCGGGGCGCAGGCCCGTTGACCGACCCGCCTATCCAGTGCGAGGCGGGGCCTTTTCCGTCTCCCTGGAGGCCGTGGCAGCCGATGCAGTTGGTCAGGAAGACGGTCTTGCCGTGGAGCAGCGAGCGTTGTGTCGCCTCCATCGGGTTGCGGACGTTCCTCCAGGTGGAGGGGAACCAGTCGTGAATGATCGCTTCATTGCCCTTGGCCCTCTCGTTAAGCAGCTTGGTTTTGAGCGTCGTCTGGCGGGCCACGCGGTCATCAGCCGCCTTGCCGCCGAGGGACTGCACATAGGAGACTAGATCCCTTATGTCCTGTCCAGGCTCGTCGTTGTTGTAGTAGAAGCTGAACTCCGGCATGATCGACTTGGGGAAGGTGAAGCGCGGGTTGTTGAAGTGGGCTAGGTGCCACTCGTCGGTATGCACGCCGCCCTCCTGCGAGAGGTCCGGCCCGGTGCGCTCGGTGCCGAGCATCGGGGTCTGTAGGTAGTAATAGTCGCCGGCCTGGGCCACGCGGCCGAGTGTGCGAAAAGAGCCTACTCCGGTCCAATCCTGAGCGCGGAGGTATTGTGAGTGGCAGTAGTAGCAGCCGTTGCCGGCGTATAATCGGCGGCCGCTTTCCTCCTGGGCGGTCAGGGGGCGGGCGTCAGCCGACTGGGGAGGGCGGAAGGTGAGGTAGGGCAGGGCGACGACCACGAAGACGACTGACCAGAAGACGATCATCGCGCCGAAGGCCACCGTCGTCACATCCATGCGGAAAATGGGTTTGCCGGTCACAGATCCGTGCCCTCCCCTACGCCGGTGCTTCGGCGGCGGACGGCGCAAGGCCGACCACACGCTCGCCGACGGTCATTGTCTTGTAGATATTCCACGCCTGGACGATACCGCTGACGACTATCAGCGCACCGGCCAGGGCGCGGATGCCCATATAGGGCTTGATCTCCGGCAGCGTCCATTGCACCGACTGGCCGTTGAGCCACGCAGCGCCCTGGATCAGCCCCGCCACCTGGAGGCTGATCATCATCAGCAGGAAGCCGACTGTGATGAGCCAGAATTGGACTTCTGCGAGGCCGGGGTTGTGTATGCGGCGGCGCATGACGACCGGGATGATGTAGTAGATCGCGCCCATCGCCCAGAATGAGAAGGTGCCGAGGAGCGCGAGGTGGGCGTGACCGGGGATCCACTGTGTGAAGTGGATCAGGCGGTTGAAGCCCTGCACCGACTGGAACGGCCCCTGCACACAGGTGATGAAGTAGAAGATGGTGCCCACTATCATAAACTTGAGCGGTAAGCTCTCGTAAATCTTGCCCCACCTACCTCTCATTGTCAGCCAGATATTCGCCAGGAAGGTGAAGACCGGGATGAAGAGACCGAAGCTGCCGAGAACGGCGAGCGTCTTGAGCCAGCCGGGGGTAGGCGTGCTCAAGATGTGGTGCTGGCCGACCAGCCCGTAGAAGAACGCGATGCTCCAGAAGCCGATCAGCGAGAGCAGGTGGCTATAGAGCGGCGCGCGGATGATGACCGGCACCATGTAGTAGCAGATGGCGACGCCGCTCGTGGTGAACCAGTAGCCGAGGACGTTGTGCCCGTAGAACCACTGCCAGATCACGTCGTCTATCCCCTGGAGGCTGCCCGACGGGAAACCGGCCCAGTTGACGTTGCCCCCGGCGAGCTGATCGAAGACCGGCTGCCACATCACGTTGCCGATGAAGTAAAGCGTCGGCATCCATATCATGGTGCCCATGATGTACCAGAGGCTCACGAACAGCTTTTTCTCTTTACGCGCCAGAATAGTGCGGAAGATATTATACCCTGTGCCGAGCAGGCCGATCATCACCATCACGTCGAGCGGCCAGATCAGTTCGGCGTACTCGCGGCCCTGGGTCAGGCCGTTGAGCAGGGTGAAGACCGCCAAGATGCCGATGGCGTTCCAGAGGACCATCATAATGTTGCCGAGCATTTCGCTGTGGAGCTTCACGCCACAGAGCTTCGGGACGATGTAGAGGAAGGCCCCGATCTGCGCCATGCTCAACCAGAGGAAGAGTACCCCGTTGGTGTGCAGCTGGCGGACGCGCCCGAACTCGAGCCAGGGTATGCCAGCGAAAGCGTCGGGGCTGAACATCTCGATGGCGGCTATCAAGCCGACGAAATCAGCTATAGTCAGCCAGAAAATCGCCGAAAGCAGCCAGTTGCGTGAGGCGCTGTGTTCGGAGGTGAAGACCCCGCTTGTGCTAAGTGTGTTGACATCCTTGAAGTCGCGGCTGTTCATACAGAGCACTCCTCGATGCTTTAGTGTGGGATGAGCCTCCAGGCCAGGGCTATGATGCCAGCACCGGCCAGGGTCGCGATTGCCAATGTGACGTAGCTGTTCGCGCCGCCAGCGGCTTCCTCGGCGATGACGACCTGCACCCAGGTCGAAACTGCTTTCATGCCCCGCGTCTCGCCGCTGCCGCCGTCCCAGATCGCGAAGGCGGCGTTCGTCGTCTCGCCGGGGGTCAACGGCGCGGTGCCGGGGTCGCTCGGCGCGAGGTCGCGGCTGTAGATGACGTACCAGCGGCCGTCTTTCCAGGTGCTTACCGCCGTCGGCGGCACGCCGGGTGTTTCGACCGCCTTACAGATGCCGTTGCTGGTGAGGTTGCGGGTGCCGTTGTAGGGCTGATCGTTGTCGCGCGCCACCCGTTCAATCGCGGCCTTCCACTGCCAGATGTTGACCCGGCTATCTGTCTGCCCCATGCACTGGTAGGGGAGGTGCTGAGGGTCAATCGGCAGCTGGATCGCGCCGGCATCGCTCGGCATGTCCTTCACGTAATCGTTGCGAGTCGCGTCGGCCCATGAGACCAGGAAGGCTATCCGCTTGCCGTCTTGCACAGCGCGGACCTGCACCGAGGAGACGCTGCCGCCCCCGCCCGGCTGGAACATCTGCTGCGCGCTCAGGGGTATATCAGCTGGCCTCGCCGCCGCCCAGAGCGGAGAGAAGGGGTCGGTCTCAGGCACCGGCTCATGGAGCTGGGGCACACCGATCGCCGCCGACGCCGCCTGCACAAGGCTGATGTTGAAGAGGCTGAACAGCGCGCCGACCGCCACCAGCAGCCCGACCGTCAGCCCTGCGCGGAGGCGCGGGTTAGTCCGCAATTCGGTGCGTAGTCTAGTTACTCGCATCACTTGCCCGTCTTCGCGTGAGACAGATAGTCAACCAAGAGGTTGAGTTCGGCGTCGGTCATCTTGAGTGTCGGCATGTAGGTCGGGTTCATCGGGAACGGCTGCGGTGCCGGGGGCGGTGTGGCCCCTGGGCCGGGGGTTCCCAGGCTCGGCGGATAAGGAAGCCAGAGGTTCGGGCCGCGCTCTGTCGCCGCCACCGAGCTTGGGTCGTGGATCCACTTGTGGAGCCAGTCTGCGGTGCGGCGCGAGCCTACATCTGTGAGGTCGGCAGCTATCTTGCCGCCAACCGGCCCGACTAGGTGGCAGTTGAGGCAACCTTTGGCGAGCATCGTTGCCTTGACCTGTGACAGCTTCGCGGGGTCGGCCACGCCGCCGTTGAAGCCCTTCGCGCTGTAATCAGGCAGATCCTTGTCTTGGCCTGTTGCGGACGCCGCGTTCTCCAGCACCTGGTTCCAGTCCCCGTAAGTTATGAATGTGACGACGTTATCTATATCCTGGCTGGTGAGCGCGCCGCCTTCCTCGGTAGACCAAGCAGGCATCTGGACATTGGGCTGGTTCGAAGCGCGTCCCCGCTCCACAACCTTAGAGATGAAATCGTACGAGTCTTTATCGTAAGTGGGGTTCGGCGCGCCGTCGGTTTCGGCGCGCCAGGTGTCGCGGTTTAGTGCGGGGCCGATGCAGCCCTCGCCCTTCGGCCCGTGGCACTGTGTGCAATACTGCGCGTAGATCCTCTTGCCGGCCTCGACGGACTTCGCGCGCGCCTCGGCCTTCGCGGCGGGGGTGCGTTGGAAGTCTACTGCGGCATATACCAGCAGCGATAGCAACAACACGACAGAGAGAGTTGCGCCGAGGATAACTTTATCTCGCATGTCTGCCTCACACTCCTAAAGCCGAGATTATCCGAGTACTGTCGCCTGCTTGGGGTCGTATCCGGCTCGGTGAACGGTCACAGCCGGCGCGGTGTCCACGGTGATTTTGCCGCCGTCAATTGCTATCTTGAACAGGTCGAGCGGGGCTGGGGCGGGGCCACCGACATTCAGTCCCCAGCGCGTGTAGATCGAGCCATGGCACGGGCAGTGGAAGATCCCATTATACTGCCCGTAGGTCTCATCCGGCTTCCACGGCACCGTGCAGCCGAGGTGCTTGCACTTCCAGTAGAGGGCCACCATCACGCTTTTGTTGCCGAGGGCAGGTTCCTTATAGCGCGAGAGGTAGAACTTGCCGGTCGGGAAGCGCACCACGTCGCCGTCTTTGAGGTCGGAGACAGTGCCGGCGCTGATCTTGCCGCCGAAGGGGCTGGTCTTCTGAGGCCAGAAGAAGGCAAGGAACGCGACGGTCCCACCGAGGCTCATCACGCCGAGCGCGCCCAGCGTAGTCAAGCGTATAAAGTCGCGGCGGCTCGCGCCTGCGACCACCCCGCCCTGTGTGTCTTCCGGCCCCGGTCGGGTATGCACCCGTGGCGTCAGGGTCCGCTCGCCTCGCACCTGTTGTGCCATTGTAGTCTCCTCGCGGGGCCGGATCAGGCCAGTCCCAGCCGATGTAGAATCACTAAGCCGAAGTCGGTCGGCGGCACCGCCCACGGCGGGTAGAGTTCCATACCGTGCCCACGCAGGAACTGCCCCACAAAGGTCAGCACGACATACGTGGTAAAAAAGCCCGTGAACAGCCCGATAGTCAATTCGGTGGTGGACAGCCCCCTGAACATGATCTTCAGCAACACGATCAGCAGAACGATGAACCCGACCATGAAGATGGTCGGCAGAATCCAGTTGACGATCGACTCCACCAGGAAGCCGCTCGCGGTGGGGCGGTCGCCCATCATACCCATCATATCCGGTATGCCACCGAGCGGGCCGCCCTGTGCCAGCATGGTCTGGAAGGTGTTTTTCGGGTGGATCTGGGAATCGAATGTGATCAACCCGGTGAGCACGACGGTCGTGTAGATGGCAGTGAAGAGCATGATCTTCGGGCTGCGCTTGTTGTAGAACCAGACACCGAGGCCGTGCGTCCCCTTGTCAATATAGGGGATCGCCGCGATGGCGAGCAGCGCGATTGTCGGCACGATGACGCCGGCGAGGGCGGGGTTCATGTGCAGCAGCAGCTCCTGGAGGTTCATAAAGTACCAGGGTGCCTTCGACGGGTTCGGCGTCTTATCGCCGTTCGCCAGAGGTTCGAGCGGCGCGTTCGCCAGGGTGCCGAGGAGCACGAGCATGATCGTGAAGACGACCGCGCCCAGGAACTCGATGACGACTAGGTGGGGCCAGACCTGCACCGTGTCTGCCTCGACCGCCGCCGGAGAGACCAGGCGGGAGCGCGCTGAGGATGTCAGCACGGGCGCGCCCTTCTGTTCGGTGACGTTGCGCTCTTTGATTGTCACGCCCGTGGTCGGGCGGGTCTCGGTAGCCATAGTCGGGCTTCCTTTCTGCTTACTCTTTGGCGCGGCCTGCGGCGCGTGCTCCGGCTGAGAGGGTCTCGCCGCCTTCGCTGATGCGTGTGGTGAATGTCAGGCCCCGCGAAAAGCCGTCCTTGCGGATGCGCCAGAAGTGGACCGCGAGGAAGACAGTCAACAGCAAAGGCAGGCCGATCACATGTAGTGTGTAGAAGCGGAGCAGGGCGTTTTGGGATACGCTGTAGTCGCCGATCAGCAGGAAGTGGATCGTGTCGCCCAAGATCGGCGTCGAGCCGACCATATTGGTGCCGACTGTGATGGCCCAAAGAGCGAGTTGGTCCCACGGCAGCAGGTAGCCGGTGAAGCTGAGGAGGAAGGTCAGCACCAGCAGGATCACGCCGACGACCCAGTTGAACTGGCGCGGGGCGCGGAACGAGCCGGTGTAGAAGACGCGGCACATGTGCAGGAAGACCGTGATCACCATGCCGTGGGCCGCCCAGCGGTGAATATTCCGCATCAGGTAGCCGAACGGCTGGTCTTCCTGGAGCTGCTTGATGGTCGTGTAGGCGTCTGCGGTCGTCGGGATGTAGTAGAACATCAGCAGCACGCCGGTCAGCGTCAGCATCAGGAATAGGAAGAACGAGATCCCGCCGAGGCCGAACGTATAGGTCATCTTGATGGCGTCGGGCCTCGT
Organism: Chloroflexia bacterium; assembly: GCA_050998805.1. Lineage (GTDB taxonomy): Bacteria > Chloroflexota > Chloroflexia > QHBQ01 > JAICKM01 > JAICKM01. The sequence goes on from JBPCPV010000031.1 coordinate 116,667, forward strand.
GCGGATCGGGTGGAGGTGGAGGAAGACGCTGTTCATGATCGCCAGCGAGCGTCCGCGCACCGAGGTCGGCCAGCCGTTGCGGATGACTGATCCCGTGATGTCCTGGAGCGTATTCTGGCTTCCGGTGCGGGCACGGAGCAAGCGCCCGCGCATCCCTCCGGTGGGGCTGGTAACGCGCGCCATTAGATATCCTCCTCGCTGTCCTCAAGTTCGCCGCGCCGTAGGGTGCCGAGGCGGTCGATCACCACGAGAAGGCCGATCGCCACGAGGACGCCAGCCAGCACCACCAGCGGCTCCAGGGTAATACCAATGTCCATCGTCCGACCTCCTGTGTGGTCTGTGGGCGCACGCTCTGCTAACTCACCCGCATTATACTACGAATCGCCTCGGCGCGCACGTCAATCCGGCTTAATATTGCATTAATAGAGCCGTCAGCCGGGGGCCTCTGCGGGCAGTGTTACCTTGAATACAGCCCCGCCCGGCGTACTGCCGCCGGAGAGGGTGCCGCCGTGTGCCTCGATGACCGCCCGGCTGATGTGGAGGCCGAGGCCGAGGCCGCCGGTGCGGTTGTGCGGTGTGTCACCCTGGTAGTAACGCTGGAAAAGTTGGTTGAGTTGGTCCGCGCTCATACCGGGGCCGTTGTCCGATATGAGGAGAACAGCACGGCTCTCCTGGTTGTCCATCTCGATACTAATCGTCCCGTTGAGTGGCGAGTACTTTATCGCGTTGGCGATCAGGTGGCTGAAGACCTGCTCGAGTCGCACCCGGTCCCCGGTCACCCAGCAAGGCGCGGCACCGGGTCGCAAGTCGAACGAGAGGTCGGGGCGGGCCGAAGCGCGAAGATGTTCGAGCGCGCCGTCGACGGCCGACCAGAGGTCGAGACGTTCGAGGCTGAGGCTCAACCGGCCCTGCTCGATGTTCGACATGTCGAGGATAGTCTCAACGAGGCGGTTAAGGCGCTGGGCCTGCGACCAGATCACATCCATCTGGCGACTGAACTTGTTTGGCTCCTTAGCCGAGACCCTGCGGATGAGCTGCACATAACCGAGGATGGCGGTCAGGGGCGTCCTCAGTTCATGGGCGGCGGCAGAGAGGAAGGCATCCTTAGCTTGTTGCGCCTCCAACTCCTGCTCGTAGAGGCGCGCGTTTTCGAGGGCCACCGCGGCGTGGTCGGCAAGCGCGCGCGTCAGTAGGATGTCTTCGGGGGCGAAGGCTATAGCGGGGTTGAACAGCCAGACGACAAGCACGCCGATAAGGTGATGCTGGGCGAGCAGAGGCACCGCGAGATAGGAATGCGCGCCGAAGGCTTGGCGGTATGGGTCGGGGGCTTCTGTGCCGGCAGGGTGGTCGGCATCTATCAGCATGACCTCGCCGTGAAGGGCGGCCATGCCGATGCCCGTCTCTCCGATGCGGGGCAGGTGGGCCTGGAGGAACGCCATACGCTCTTGGCGGCTGCCCTCAAGCGCGTCGGCGTAGGCAGTAGGGGTCAGTTCGTCGGCGTTGTTATGCAGCATGTAAATCGCGCAACCCTCTCCGAGCACCTCGATAGTTGAGAGGCTGAGAGCGTCCAGCACATGCCCCATTTCGAGGCTCGAATTGAGTAAGCGCCCGGCGTCGGCGAGGAAGTTCGCGTGACGCACCTGCTTTGCGGCTTCCTCGAAGAGCCGAGCGTTCGTGAGGGCGACGGCGACCTGGTTGGCGAAGGTGGTGAGCGCATCCAGAGTTTCTTCGTCGTAGTCACGGGGCCGATCGTGGTAGAGCGCGAGCGCGCCGAGCGAGCGGCCTTGGTGCCTAAACGGGGCGGCCACAATGCTTCGTATGCCGTCTTCTACCGCAACCTGACGGAGTTCGGGCAAAGAGGCGTCATGCTGTAAGTCGGCGACATAGACCGCCCTTCTTCCCTCGCCGGCCCGCCCCACTGCCGATTGGTCGTAGAAGCGAGCAACCGTGGAGAGAAGGTGTGGCGAAAGCCCAACCGCGTCTGCACAGCGCACCTCCCCCGATGGCAGGCGAAGGAAAACGGCGGCGCGATCCGCCCCAAAAACCTGCCTGGTCTGGGTAAGCAGGAGTTCGACGAGCGGGCCGATTTCGAGCGTGGAGGTGATCAGCACAGAGAGCTCGTAGAGTGCATCGGCGCGGCGGCGAACGGTTCGGTATCGGTGTTGGAGGCCGGGGGTGCGTGGTACTTTCGGCTCCGGCTCTTGCTTATCATCTTCTCTGTCAGCCATATGTCACCAGAAAGTTTGACAATACCAAATCACACCGTCTGCCCTTCCAATAACGGTCATATGGGGAAAGAGCACATACAGTGCCACGTCTTACTGGGTGCCGAGATTCTTCGCTTCACTCAGAATGACTGTGGGGTGGGGGCGGAATGACAGTGGCTGGGGGGGGCGCCAGTTGACAACCTTCGGGGCGGGATATACAATGCGAGTGTGAACGGCGCGGACGCGAGGACGGCAACCGAACAGGAGGCGACACCAATAGACCGACCAAATCAGGCCGAAACAGAGCCGCAGACAGACAAGAGCATACCTCCGATAGCGCTTGAGCCGCGTAAGAAGATAAAGGTCATCATCAACCCGACATCGGGCAAGAAGGGCGGGATCACCACGAACGCCATCAGCGCCGATGACGTGGTGCGCGCCCTGGAGGCCGCCGGGATCGAGGCCGATATCTTCGAGACGAGCGGGCCGGAGGACGGCACTGTGCTGGCGATGGAGGCCCGCGACGAGGGCTACAAGATGGTCGTTTCGTGCGGCGGTGACGGCACTACGGACGATGTTTCCGCGGGGTTGATCGGTACGGATATGGTGCTCGGCATCATCCCGCTCGGCAGCGCGAACAACGTGGCGCGGATGCTCCACATCCCGTTCGACCTGGAGGGCGCTGTGCGCCTGCTCAAGCAGGGCGAGGTGCGCTGCATTGATGTCGGGCGGATCGGTGGGCCGCGCGGGCGCGTCTTCCTCGAAACGGCCGGCATCGGCATGGACGCCGAACTCTTCCCTCTGTTCAACCGCCTCGACAAGGGCGCATACCTGACGCTCTTCGAGCTGGCGCGGACTTTCTTGCGCGCCCGACCCCATCACATGACATTGGTGCTCGACGGACGGCAGGTGCGGGTGCGCGCGCTGATGGTGCTTGTGGCGAACGGCCCATATTGGGGCTATTCGATCCCGCTCGCCCCCGACGCGAAAGTTGACGACCACCGCCTCGAAGTGATCGTTTTCGGCAACTTCAGCAAGAGCGGGTTCATCCGCCATCTATTGGCTGCCTTCTTCGGTCGGGGCAAGGTCGTTGATCCGAAGACCGGCCAGACGCGCAACCGCCGCGTCTACAATCCTAACCAGAGGTTCTACCAGGCGCGCAAGATCCGGATACTCAGCAGGCGGCGCATCCCTGTGCATGGCGACGCCCGGCTGATGGCCCACACACCCGTGACGATCAGCGTCCAGCCGAACGCGCTCAACGTAGTGGTGGGCCGTGGCGAACACGTTACGCAGGACGTTGACTAGCGGCCCGCGCGTGTCTCCGCGCCGACGCCTGGCGGGCGAAGCTCTGCCCCTGGCGCTGCTGCTCGGAGGCGCGGCGATCTTGGCCGGCCTGCGGCTGAACGACATCTTTTCGCTGAACGGCGACAACGCCTGGTACGTCAACCTGGCCCGCGACCTTGTGACGGGCCGCCCATATAATAACGCCGGCTTCCCGTGGGGCTATCCGGCGCTACTTGCGCCGGGCGTCGCGCTCTTCGGCCCCGCTAACCTGCGCGCCGAGGTGCCTCTGCTCAAGGGGATCTCCGTTCTGGCCTTCCTGATCGCCGCAGCCCTGCTCTACGCTCTTTTCCGCACCCGCCACAGCCGCCCGGTCGCCGCACTCACCGTCGCGCTGTTCGTCGTCAACGACATCGCCCTGGTCTACACGAACGACTTGATGAGCGAAATGCCATATATAGCCGCGAGCGCGGCGGCGCTGCTCTACTGGCAGACGCACCTCGCCGCCCGGCCTCTTCTAGAGGGGGCGACGGGTGACGGGGACGCCGCGCTCCCAGCCAGGGGAGGTGGGAAAGCCTGGGTTGTCGCCGCGCTCCTGCTGGCGCTGCCGTACTACGTGCGGACTATCGGCCTGGCGATGCTGGCCGCACCGCCAATGTTGTTGGTGTGGCAGAGGCGCTGGAGGGCGGCGCTGCTGCTGGGGCTGGCGCTCGCCGCGCTCGCCGCACCCTGGGCCGTCTTCAGCAGCCTGACCGCGCCCGACCGCAACTACACTGCGTCCTTGCTGCTGCGCGACCCCTATCACCCCGAACTCGGCAAAATCGCCGACCCCGGTGAGTTCCTGGGCCGCTTCGGAGATCGGGCGGCGTTCTACAGTGGGAGCGTGCTGCCGGGCATGTTGCTGCCGCAGCCCGACGACCCGACGGGGCCTGTACGACAGGCCGGCGGCTGGCTGCTGCTTGCCGCCGCGGTCGCGGGATATATCATGCGCCTCGTGCGGCGGGTCGAACTGCCCGAAGTTTATGTGGCCGGGTTCGTGGTCATACTCTGTAGCTGGCCCTGGACCGGGGACCGCTTCCTGCTGCCGGTGTTCCCGTTCATTCTGCACTATATCGCCGAGGTGCTGACGGGGCTGGCGGGGCTGGTTGGCCGCGCGCTCCGGCGTCCGCGCGTTCTCGCTCCGGTCGCCGTGCTGCTGCTCGCGCTGCTGATGACGCCCAACCTGCTCCAGGACCGGCAGGCGGTGGCGCGCAACCTCGACTACCTGAGCGGGCGGAGCGACGGCGGCGTGGCCGCCGAAGACCGGATGTACCTCGACGCCTGCGCTTGGCTGGCCGCGAACACCCCTCCTGACAGCCGCGTTCTCTCGCGGAAGTCGTCGGTGACCGAGCTGTATGCCGACCGGCCCTCCGAGCTGATCCCGCTGATCCCGCCGGAGCAGTTCCCCGACTGGCTGCGGGCGCAGGGCATCGCCTACGTGTTAGAAGACAGCTTCCCGTGGTCGAACCACACTGTGGAGCATCTGCGCCCGGCAATCCGGCTCTATCCGGGGCATTTCCGACTGCTTTACACGATACGCCCGCCGTCAGCCGAGCTCGCGCCGACGCGCGTCTGGCAGTTCGTACCCTGAAAATGGTAGAATAAGCGGGAGGAAAAACCATGCCGATTTACGAATACGGTTGCCCCGACTGCAAGCGCAGGGTGAGTCTATTTTACCGGAGCGTCAGCGCCGCCGCCGCCGCTCCTGCGGCTGTCTGCCCGAACTGTGGCGGCGGAAACCTGCGACGCTTGGTGTCAAAGGTCAGCTATATACGCGCGGCGAACCTGGGCGACAACCCGAACGTCGGGGGGACGACCACAGCCGACGAGCTAGCGGACGAGAGCCTCTACGGGAGCTATGACAACGACCCGGCGGGCTTCGGCGAGATGCTTAATGGGGTGGACGACGAAGACCCGCGCAGCGTGGCGCGCTGGGCCCGCCAGATGCAGCAGCAGACCGGCGAAGACCTCGGTCCCGAGTTCAACACGGCGCTGACGCGCATCGAGTCGGGCGAAGACCCCGACCGGGTCATGGACGACCTCGATCCCGCTGCCGATATGCCCGACGAGTTTTGAGTTTTGAGTTCTGGATGCTGCAAAAGTGGCCTGGTCCGTTTGGACCAGGCCACTTTGTTTGCGGATGTTCGAGGGCGGGTTAGGTTAGATTTCGTCGGAGCGCATCGAGGCGACGCCAGGGACGCCCTGTAGGCCGGGTGTGCCGGGGAGCGTGCGGGGCTGGACTGGATGCTCGGGCTGGATGGCGCGGGGCGGCGGGCCGAACATACGCGGCTCGGGGCGCGGGATGCCCTCGAAGAGCGACTCGAACTCGTCGCCTTCCAACGTCTCGCGGTCGATCAGGAGTTCGCTGATCTCGATCAGTTTGTCCTTGCGCGTGGTGAGGATGTCGCGGGCGCGCTCGTAGGCTTCGTCCACCAGGGCGCGCACCTCTTTGTCGATCTCGAAGGCGATCTCGTCCGAGTAGTTGCGCTGCTCGCTGATCTCGCGCCCGAGGAAGACGAGTTCTTCTTTGCGGCCGAAGGCCAGCGGGCCGAGCTTCTTGCTCATGCCGTACTGGGTGATCATCCGGCGGGCCATGTCGGTGATGCGCTCGATGTCGTTCGACGGGCCGGTGGTGATCTCGTTGAAGATCAGTTCCTCGGCGCAGTGGCCGCCGAGCGCGAAGGCCATGTTGTCCTTGAACTGGCTCTTGGTCCACATGTAGCGGTCTTCGCCGGGCAGCACACGGGTGTAGCCTCCCATCATGCCGCGCGCGATGATGCTGATCTTGTGGACCGGGTCCACGTTCGGCAGCATCCGTGCGACGAGCGCGTGGCCGACCTCGTGGTAGGCCGTGATCGACTTCTCGCGGTCGGTGATGATGCGGCTTTTACGCTCAGGCCCTGCGATCACGCGGTCGATCGCTTCTTCCAACTCATTCATGCTGATGGTCTTGCGGTTGCGGCGGGCGGCCAGGATCGCGGCTTCGTTCACCAGGTTCTCGAGGTCTGCGCCCGAAAAGCCGGGTGTCTGCTTGGCGAGGGTTTCGAGCGAAGCGCCCTTCTCGAGTGGTTTGCCGCGGCTGTGAACCTGCAAGACGGCCATGCGGCCCTTGATGTCGGGGCGGTCGAGGACTACCTGGCGGTCGAAACGGCCTGGGCGGAGGAGCGCGGGGTCGAGCACGTCGGGCCGGTTTGTGGCGGCGACGACAATGACGTTGGTCTGGCTGTCGAAGCCGTCCATTTCGACGAGGATCTGGTTAAGGGTCTGCTCTCGCTCATCGTGGGAGCCGCCCAGCCCGGCACCGCGCTGGCGGCCCACGGCGTCAATCTCGTCCACGAAGATGATGCAGGGGGCGTTGCGCTTGGCTTGGTCGAAGAGGTCGCGGACGCGGCTCGCGCCGACGCCGACGAACATCTCAACGAACTCGGAGCCGGAGATGGAGAAGAAGGGCACGCCTGCCTCGCCGGCGACCGCGCGGGCCAGGAGCGTCTTGCCGGTGCCGGGAGGGCCGACGAGCAGCACGCCACGCGGGATGCGCGCGCCGAGCGCAGCGAACTTGTCGGGGTATTTGAGGAACTCGACTACCTCGGCAAGTTCCTGCTTGGCCTCCTCTACACCGGCCACATCGCTGAAGGTGATGGTGGGCTTGTTGCCGGTGAAGAGGCGGGCGCGGCTCTTGCCGAACGAGAGGGCTTGGTTGTTCGTGCCCTGGGCCTGCCGCATCATAAACACGAAGACGCCGACGAGGAAGATCACAGGCAGGATGAAGCCGAGGCCCTGGAACCATGCGCCCCACGAGCTTGATGGCTCAGTACTGACGTCCACCTTGTCGAGTTGGTCCTTGTTAACCCCGAAGACGGTAACAAGATCCGAGTTGAAATTACTGCCCGGCATTGTGAGCACAGCAGTCGGAGGGGTATGTCCGGCCTTGTAGACGACAGTCAACTGGTTGCTGTCGGCCTGCTCTTTGATCGCCTGCACATCGCCTGCATTAATGTCGGCGGCGAGTTTTGTTATCGAGGGCGGCGGGGTGCTGCGGCCGTTACTGAGAAAAACGAACAACAGCAGCAATACGGCGACCATGATGACGACGTAGACGAAGCTGTTGCGGAGCCATTTATTGTCTCCCATTTATACTCCTCCAAAGAGTGTACCGATTTAGCGAACGTAAACCTGATTATACCAGAGGCGAAACGCCCCTGTCAAAAACGGATGGCGCACGACTAGGCTTTGTGGGCAGCCAACACCGCTACAATGAATACGTAGCCTGCTTATAGTACGGATGCACAGCGCGAAAGTTGCGCGGCGCGGGCGTCACTTGTATGCCTCCGGCTTGAGCACGCCGACAAACGGCAGGTTGCGGTACTGCTGATGGAAGTCGAGGCCGTAGCCGACCACAAACTCGTCTGGGATGTCGAAGCCGTAGTAATCTATCTGGACTTCTACGCGGCGGCGGGTCGGCTTGCTCAATAGGGAGCAGATTTTGATGCCGGCGGGGTTGCGGTTCCGCAGGTGTTCCACGATATATGTAAGCGTCAGCCCACTGTCAATGATGTCCTCGACGATTAGTATCTGGCGGCCTTCGATTGCGGTGTCGAGGTCTTTGAGGATACGGACGACACCGCTCGATTCGGTGGCCGCGCCGTATGACGAGATCGCCATGAAGTCGAGCTCGAGCGGCAGGTCTATCACCCGCGCGAGGTCCACGATGAAGAGCAGCGCGCCTTTGAGCACGCCGACAAGCAGCAGATCCTGACCGGCGTAATCGGCCGTGATGCGCGCGCCCAGCTCGCGGATCTTGGCCTGCAACTCCTCTCCGTCTATCAGAACCCTCTCTATGAATGCGTCATACCACATGCGGCTTCCCCCTCGGCCTCGTCTGCTACGAATCTGAAAACCGCGACGGTGCGCGTGTCGGGGCTGACCGGGGCGAGCGCCGAGCGGCGTCCGCCGGGGCCGGGCACCCAGAGCAGTTCACCGCCGGACTGCGCGAGCAAGGCCAGCCTGTCGCGCACGCCGCGTGGCACCTCGGCGTCCAGCATCAGGTCTTGCAGCTTGCGGCTGTGGCCTCCTGCACCGAAGAGGCCCATTCGGTCGCCGGGCTGCCGTGTCCGCAACACAGGGGGCGGCCCGGCATCAAGAGCATAGGCGTCGAAAACCGCGACCCACGAGCCGACTGCCTCGTGCAGCGCGCCAGGCGGCCCCCGGCTGATCAGCAGCCTGTAGCCGTCCAACAGCACCTCGCCCTCTTGCGGCAGGCCGATCACCTCGCCTGGCTCTATCTGAGGCCAAGATCTATCGGCAGACGCATCGGCCCGCTCCACGAAGATCGCGCCCCGCTCTCGGCGGAGCCGGAGGCCGCCCGGCCAATGGAGCACGGCCCCGGTGCGCCCGCCCGGCCCCAGCAGCGCCAGCCCGTCGGCGATATGCCCTGCCGTCAGCCCCTGCAAGTTCCCGGCCACGATTCCGGCTGCACGCCGCAACGCCCGCCGCCGCAGCGCAGGGTGCAGGCCGGTCAGCGCAGCCATGTCCAGCCGCACATAGCCTTCTCCCAAAGTAGCCAGGCCCGGCCATACTGAGTCGAGGGCGGCCTCAAGCAGTTCGTTCTCCTCGGCGAAGAGGCCAGCGCCCGACGCCAGCCGCAGCGCCACGCCAGGATACGCGGCATCGAGCATCGGCATCAGGGTGTGGCGCAGGTAGTTGCGGGCGTAGCCGGTGTCGGCATTACTGGCGTCCTCGCGTGGCACCAGCCCCTCGGCGGCGCAGTAGGCGGCGATCTCAGCGCGGCGGACGCCGAGGAGCGGACGGAGCAGCGCCGGAGATGCGTCGAGCATCGGGAGGCGCATAGCGGCGACGAGTTCCGCCGCGTCGGGGGGCAGGGGCAGCCGCGACCAGGGTGCCATACCGGCCAGCCCCGGCAGGCCCGCGCCCCGCAGCAGGTGGGCGAGCACGGTCTCGGCCTGGTCGTCAGCCTGGTGGCCGACTACGACGGCGCGTGCGCCGACCGCGGCGGCAACCCCCGCGAGGAAGGCGTACCTCATCCGTCGGGCCGCATCTTCGGGCGACAGCCCTGCACGCGCGGCGTAGGCGGGCACATCGGCGGTTCGCAGGGTGCAGGCCACGCCCCAGGCGGCACAGGTCGCGGCGACGAACTCAGCATCAGCACGTCCTGCATCTCCCCGCATCCCGTGGTCCAGGTGCCCGACATGCAGCGTCGCAGGCGACACGGCCCCCGTCAGCATATGCAGCAGCGCGAGCGAATCCGGGCCGCCCGACACGCCGACGACAAGCGCGCCTGAGCCGAGCACTCCGGCTGCCTTCGCGGCTTCCAGGAAATCGGCGACGCCTGACACCTGACACCCGCGCTTACTGTTGGTCAATATTCTGCAAACTCGGCGCGACCATGCCGCTGTCGCCGGCGGCCGGTGATTCCGGCTGCGGAATGCCCCGGGAGGCAGCCATTTGCTCGGGGCTGAGTGCGGGGATCGGAGGCTCAGTACCGAGGTAGCCGTTCAACGCCGGACCACCGAGCTGCGGTGCCGCGCCACGGTCACCGGCGAGCATCGGGTTCATCGGGCCAGCTGCATTCGCCGGTGCCGCATCGCCGCCGGGTGTCATGCCGGAGGTGAACATCACGCGGGGCTGCGGGCTTTTCGATAGCTCGCGCATGATCTCGACCTGCCGCCAGTGCAGCAGATCGCTCTGGCTGAGGCCGAGTATCTCGGCCACCTTCTTGTAGCTCTCGGCCTCCTTGATACGGACGCGGCTCTCACGCTCGGCGCGCGGTTCCGCGTGGAGGTTCTGCAATGTCATTTCGGAGAGCGCCGCGTCCTTGAAAGTCACGTCTATGATCTGCACCCCCCAACGCTCGGTCTTTTCGGTCAGGTGTTCCCGCACCCGCTCGCCAAGCGTCTCCTGCCAGTTTATGTCGCCGGTGATGTCGTCGGCGATAGCGATCTTTGAGAAGAGGTTCTGCAAGACTGCGACGGCCTCTTTCTCGGTGGCTTCCTTCCAATCGCGCACCATGTACTTAGCGCGGAAGGCCGCCTGGGTGATGTCGAGCGGGCGGCGCTGCCCCATGATGCGGCCGATGATCGTGGCGGGGGCGGAGCCGGTCCGGGCAGGCGGCGTGCGCCTCCCGGCGCGACCAGCAGGCTCCAGCGAATCTATGCCGATCCCCGAATGGTTCTGGAAGACGGTGGGGCTTGAGGCGGGCAGGGCGGGCGTATCTACATAGCTGCCGACCGGCGGGGGCGAGCTGCCCATGATGCGGGGCGGCCTCGGCGCTCCGGGCGTCGAATGGGCGTGCTCGATCTGGTAGTATATCACCGCAGAGAGGGTGAGGGGCGTGCCGCCGCGAAGCATCAGCTTCTGGGGAGGCGTCTCCCACTCGTGGATCTGTAGCGGCAGTTCGCCGGAGATGTGTTCCCACGGCCAGAGGATGTACCTGCCGGGCGGCACGACGCGGGCGAAGCGGCCCCACGCCTCGACGAGGCCGATCCTGCCCTCGTGCTGGATCTTGACGCTACGCGCGCCCATGACCAGGAGATAGATGACGATCCCGATCATGAACAGGCCGAAAATCAAGTTGCCCACTGCGGGTTCCTCCTATCTATGCCTATCTATGCGCCAGCAACTCTGCCCTTATGATCATTATACCGATTATGTCAATGCCTTGCAAAGAGTGCCAAACTCCCATAGATCGCCATAGATCGCCACTCCCCAGTGATGGCACCCTATGGCGATCTATGGCGGGGAGCAAGCCCGGCACGATCTGCCCAGGGTGCGGCACCCCGCAAAGCGCTAAGGGCCTCTGCCCGTTCCGCGACGGCAACCGCCTCGAAGCCCTTGCAATAGGGGCGCGATTCTGGTAAAATTGGGTGTGAGCAAGGGTGAGGAAGGTCGGCGGGATCTCGCGGTGAACCGCAAAGCGTTCCACGATTACAGCATCGAGGAGACGATAGAGGCGGGCATCGCGCTGGTCGGCTCCGAGATCAAGTCGTTGCGCGACGGGAAAGCGAACCTGCGCGAGAGCTATGTGCGGGTGGAGAACGGCGAGGCGTGGCTGATCAACGCCCACGTTGGGACGTACCCTCAGGGGGGCACGCACTTCAACCACGAACCGCTCAGGCGGCGCAAGCTGCTGCTCCACCGCAACCAAATCATCTACCTGCGCTCGAAGGTCGAGCAAAAGGGCCTGGCCCTGGTGCCGATCCGGATCTATCTTGGGCACGGCAAGGCGAAGCTCGAGATCGCGGTGGCGCGCGGCAAGAAGCTCTACGACAAGCGGGAGGCTCTGGCCGAACGCGACGCAGCGCGCGAAATCGCCCGCGCAGTGCGTGGCAAGTTATAGAGGCGATCACCACCTGGGGCTGCATGGCTTCGACAGGGGGTGAGGTTAGGTAATTGCAAGCCGAGGTGCCCTTAACCTCGTAAAAAGGGGCAAAACAACAACCGGCAATCAGCCTGTTGCCCTCGCTGCCTAGTACCAACTAGCTCCGGCGACGTCCGCCCGTTCTCTACCTGGTAGAACGGTGCCGGGCGCCATGAACCAGGTTGCTGCTCCGGGGACTGCCTGATAAGCGGAGCAAAAGACCATCGGGCTGGCGAACCGGTCCTTTGTTGGTGGAGGACCGGTGAGTGACTCAAATAAACACTAACTAAGCTTGTAGCATATTGCCGGCTGAGCCTTTTGGACGGGGGTTCGATTCCCCCCATCTCCACCACATGACACGCCGCCATCCCCGAAGATGGCGGCGTGTTTGCTTTCCGGGCCGGCTGCCGGGTGGCGGCCCTGGCCCGCCGCCCGTTCTCCCCCGCGC
>JBPCPV010000032.1:0-9277 GCA_050998805.1 Chloroflexia bacterium
GGTGGTGAGCCTGCTACACCTGGGAGGCACCAACAAGATAGCTTCGGCTCTGCGCGCCAACAGTCAGCGCCCCGAGCGGGCGTTGGCCCTACTGGGGCTTCGAAATTCGTCTGGCGCATAGGCCCTACTCCCCTACCGCCAGCCCGTTGACGCCGCACCCCCCCGCGCGTATAATGGGAGCGAGATCAGACCAACGACTAACCACTAACAACTAACCATCAACCACTCACGACCGGAGAGGCACCATGCAGACAGCAGCACCCCCCACCACGAAGCAAGACCCCGGCTTGCCCGAGGCCGACCCCCAGATTTACGAGGCGATCCGGCAGGAGGAGGAGCGCCAGCGGATGAAGATCGAGCTGATCGCCTCCGAGAACTACGTCAGCAGGGCGGTGCTGGAGGCCCAAGGCTCGGTGCTCACTAACAAATACGCCGAGGGCTATCCCGGCCACCGCTACTACGGCGGGTGCGAGTACGTGGATGTGGCCGAGCAGCTGGCGATTGACCGCGCGCTCGAACTCTTCGGCGCGGACCACGCCAACGTCCAGCCGCACAGCGGCGCGCAGGCCAACATGGCGGCCTACATGGCCGTCCTCCAGCCCGGCGACGCCATCCTCGGCATGAGCCTGGCCCACGGCGGCCACCTGACCCACGGCTACAAGATCAACTTCTCAGGCAAGCTCTACAAGGCGTCCTCCTACGGGGTGGACCCGCAGACCGAGCGGATAGATTACGACCTGCTCGCCGCCCAGATGGAGAGCGAGCGGCCCAAGATGCTCGTCGCCGGGGCCTCCGCATACTCCCGGATCTTCGACTTCCCGCGCCTGCGCGAGATCGCCGACAGCGTGGGCGCGTTGCTGCTTGTGGACATGGCACACATCGCCGGGCTGGTCGCCACCGGCCTGCACCCCTCGCCGGTTCCCTACGCAGACATCGTTACGACGACCACCCACAAGACGCTGCGCGGCCCGCGCGGAGGGATGATCCTCTGCAAAGCCGCTTACGCGAAGGCGATAGACAAGACCGTCTTCCCCGGCGTGCAGGGTGGCCCGCTGATGCACGTCATCGCGGCCAAAGCCGTCGCCTTCGGGGAGGCGCTGCGGCCCGAGTTCAAGGACTACTCCCGTCGGATCGTCGAGAACGCCCATGCCCTCGCCGCGCACCTCGAAGCTGGCGGTCTCCGCCTCGTCTCCGGCGGCACCGACAACCACCTGATGCTCGTGGACGTGACACCGCTCGGCCTCACCGGCAAGCAGGCCGAGCAGGTCCTCGACCTGGTCGGCATCACAGTCAACAAGAACGCCATCCCGTTCGACAAGAACCCGCCTGCCTACGCGAGCGGCATCCGCATCGGCACACCCGCCGTCACCACGCGCGGCTTCGGCCTGCCGGAGATGCAGACGATAGGCCGCCTGATCATTGACGTGCTCCAGCACCCCGAAGACGCCGAGATCGGCTCCCGCGTCGCCTCCGAGGTCCGGCAACTCTGTTCACAGTTCGGTGTACCCGGGATCTAGCTATGTCTCAGGTCTATTGCTCGAACCACCCACTGATACAGCACAAGCTGGCGATACTACGCCGGGCGGATACCGCGCCGAAGCAGTTCCGCGAGGTGGTGGCCGAGATCACGCAACTCCTGACTTACGAGGCGACACAGGACCTCGAAACGACCGAGGAGGAGGTGCAGACGCCGCTCGCCCGCACCGTCTGCCGAGTGGTGAACGAGCGGGTCGGGCTGGTGCCGGTGCTGCGGGCGGGACTGGGCATGGTCGAGGCCGTGCTGACCCTGCTGCCCTACGCCCAGGTCTGGCACATCGGCCTCTTCCGCGACGAGCGGACGCTCAAGCCGATCTCATACTACAACCGCCTGCCCGACCACAGCACCGTGGACACCTGCCTGCTGCTCGACCCGATGCTCGCCACCGGCGGCTCGGCGGCGGCGACAGTGGACATCCTCAAAAGATGGGGCGCCACGCGCATCAAGTACGTCGGCCTGATCGCCGCGCCGGAGGGCATCGCCCACCTCAGCGAGGCCCACCCCGACGTGCCGATCCATCTCGCGGCGATCGACAGCCGCCTCAACGAGCGCGGCTACATCATACCCGGCCTCGGCGACGCCGGAGACCGGCAGTTCGGGACGGGCTGACCTTATGATCTTCGGTGTGCTTTCGCTCGGCGACGCGGCAGGTTTGTTGTTCGTGGGAGCGGTCGTGCTCGCGGCCTCCCTCGTGCTCACGCCGCTGATCCTCCGGCTGGCGCTGGCGCGGGGCTGGTACGACCTGCCCGATGATCCCCGCCGCCTCCACAAGCAACCGACCCCCCGGATCGGCGGCGTGGCTATCTATCTAGCCTTTATGATCGGCCTCGGCCTTACCCTGATACCCGGCGTGATGCCCGAACGCTCGGCACCCGAACCCTGGCGCGTCGGCCTCCTGGCGCTCGGCGCGACGATCATCACTGCCGTCATGTTCGTGGACGACATACGGGGCATCAAGCCGGTGCCGAAGCTGTTCTGGCAGGTCTTCGTGGCCGCCCTAGTCATGTTACCTGACCCAGCCGGTGCCTGCACCTACACCGAGCAGCATAAATGCATCCCGACCGGCGTGATCGCCAGCTTCGTCCAAAACCCGTTCGCGTTCGGCGACCCGAAGAACCTCCAACTCCAGCTCATCGAGGGCCTGCTGCCGCTAGCGGTGGTCTTCACTCTCTTTTGGGTCGTCGGCATGATGAACGCGGTCAACTGGATGGACGGCATTGACGGCCTGGCCGGAGGCGTGACCGGGGTGGCCTGCGTGGTGCTGTTCCTGGTGAGCCTGCTGGCTACGGACGAGCATGGTGTGCATACCCCGCAGACGACCATAGCCTTCCTGCCGCTGATCCTCGGTTGCGCGGTCCTCGGCTTCCTGCGCTATAACTTCCACCCCGCCAAGATTTTCATGGGCGATAGCGGTTCGATGTTCCTTGGTTTCGCGCTCGGCGTCATCTCGATCATCGGCGGCGCGAAGATCGCCACGGCGCTGCTGGTGCTGGCGGTGCCGATCATAGACGTGGCCTACGTCATCATCTTCCGCCTGATACGCGGGCACTCTCCTATGCGCGCCGACCGGGGGCACCTGCACCACCGCCTCTACGACATGGGCATGGGCCAGCCCCAGATCGCCGTGCTGTTCTATATCGTCTGCGGGCTAATCGGCGGCGGGCTGGCGTTCTTGCCGCCCGGCTCCGGTCTGATCAAGGCAGTGGCGCTGGCCGTGATAGCCCTCTTGCTGGGCGGCCTGCTGATCGTGATCAGCCGCCGCGAGTTCGACCGCGCCGGGCGGGAGCAGCCCTGAGTTGGGGGGATTGACCAGCATGGCGGCAGGTGGCTTCGAGATCCTGACCGAGATCGCCTGCACGATCAATTCGGTGCTCGACCTGGATCAGTTGTATCGCGTGATCTACGAGCAGGGCGCGCGGATCTTCGCCACCCCCGACTTCTGGATCGGCCTCTGCCCCAACGAGAAGCTGGATAGTCCGGTGACGTGGCTCGTCAACGGTGCGGAGGCCGCCGGGGCAGGCCCGGTAGACCCGCGCCTGAGCAGCCAGGTGCTAAGTACCCGCAGTACGTTGCGTGCCGCCCACGAAGATGCCGGTACCTGGATCGGCGTGCCGATGCTGATCGGCGAGCGCCCGATCGGCATCATCGCCGCCAGCCGCCCAGAGCCGTTCACTCCCGACGATGAGCGGATGCTCGAGGCGATAGCCGCCCTCTGCGCGATCGCAATCGAAAACGCCGGTCTGGTGCAGACGGTCAGCGAAACCGCGCAACTTCTCGTGAGGCGCTCGAAGGAGCTCTACGAGCTGAACATAGTCGCCCGTGCTGTCAACACCACGCTCGATCTGGCGACCATGCTGGCGAAGGGGGCCGACGCGCTCTTGCGAGCGACCGGCTGGGAGACCGCGACCGTCTGCTTGCGGGGTACGGGCGACAGTTGGAACATGGCGATGCACCGGCGGGTGGCCACAGCCGGGGAGATGCGCGCAGGCGAAACCGGCACATTCCCTAACATAGGACATCCTGACGACCGGCTCTACCCATACGTCAGCGAGGTGCTGACCACCGGCCGGCCGGTGATGGCGGCGCTCGATCTAGAACGTTCGGAGACATATAGCCGTTTCCTTGCGACCGGACGGCATCGGCTGGTGGTCTTCCCACTGCGCGCGGGGCCAGGCGGCAAGTGGACCGAGCCTCCGGTCCTCGGCCTCTTGCTGCTCTCTAGCCGCATTGACGGCGCAGGCCGCGCCAACCTTGCCGAAATGCTCGGCGACACGACGCTTATGGCGATCGGCGAGCAGCTTGCGACCGCCATACAGAACGCGCGCCTGCTCAACGCCGTGCAGACCGCTCGCAGTCGGCTCGCAGCCGTCCTTGACTCGACAGCCGATGGGGTGATCTTCTACACGAACGACCTGCATATCGAGTTGGCGAACCGCGCCGCCCGCGAAATGTATGGCCTGCCGCAGGGTGCGATGCTCGGCAAAGGTCCAAGCGAGGTCGCCGCCCTGATCGCCGGCAGCTTCGCCGAGCCTTCCCAGGCCCATACACTCATGCGGCGTTTGGAGACCGAAGCGCCGGACGTTACCTACACCGACGAATGCCTGATCGGCACCGCCCGCGCCCGCCCGCGGGTCATCCAACGCAGTGTCTACCCCGTCCGGGACTCCGGAGGCGCGATACTGGGTCGGCTGGTAGTCCACCACGACGTTACCGAGGCGAAAGCCCTCGAAGGACGCACCCGCGAGCTTGCTATGCTCGAAGAGCGGCAGCGCCTTGCCCGCGAACTCCACGACTCGGTCACGCAGTCGCTCTTCACGATCACGCTGATGGCCGAGGCCACCCAGGCGATAGCGGGGCGCGACCCCGAGAAGGCTGTGCAGTACCTCGACCGGCTGAAAAGCACCGCCGGCACCGCACTCGATGAGATGCGCGCCCTGCTCGCCCAGCTCCGCCCAGCAACGCTTGGCACGTCGGGCCTCGAAGCCGCGTTACGCAAGCACACCGAAACCCTCGCCCAGCAGCTCGGCTTGACCATCAGCGTGCGAGTGGACCCGACAATCGGCGCGCTGCCCGAGGAGGTCGAAGACGCGCTCTACCGTATCGCGCAGGAGGCCCTCCACAACGTCGTGAAGCACGCGAGCGCGCAACACGCAGCCGTCTCGCTGGCACGCGCCCTGCCTTCCGCAACCCGAGGACAGAGCGACCTGCTTCTGACTATCGAAGACGACGGCTGTGGGTTCGATCCAGCTCATGTCTCCCCGGATAAGGAGCACGGCTTCGGCCTGACCGGGATGGGCGAGCGGGCCGCCGCAATCGGCGGGCAGTTGAGCATCAGTAGTACACTGGGTGGGGGTAGCCATGTTACCGTCACCCTGCCCCTAGGCAGTTGAAAACACTCGGACGCTACACAGGAGGAGAGTATGCAAAACTTGTTGAAAACCGAGAAAAAGGGCGATTTTTTCTCATGGTTCGAGGAGGCCGCAGCTAACAATGTGGCCGCCGCGAAGCTGTTAGACGAGATGTGCCGAAACTTCACGAACCCAGGCCAGGTGGTTGAACAGCTTCACACCCTCGAACACCAGGGCGACGAAATCAGCCACACTATCTACGAGCATCTCAACAAAGTCTTCATGCCCCCGATGGACCGAGAGGACATCGTCGCTATCACCCGTGCGCTCGACGACGTGATGGACTTCATCCACTCGTCGGCAGATGCGATGTACGTCTACAACATCAAGCAGCCGACCGACACCGCACGCAACCTGGCCGCGATCATCATCAACTGCACGGAGGAGGTCGCCCGGCACATCCCCGACCTCCGCGAGCGGAGGAAGCTACACAAGCTCGACGACGCCATCATCGAGCTGAACCGGCTCGAGAACCTGGCCGACGAGAAACTCCGCGCGGGGCTGATCGAACTCTTCCACACCCCCCACGACCCAACCGAGGTTCTGGCCTGGAGCAAAATATACGAGATGATGGAGGAGGTGACCGACAAGAGTGAGGACATAGCCGATGTGTTGCGGAGCCTGGTAATCAAAAATGCCTGATCTCTCCGGTTTCACGCCCCTGCTCTACACGCTGCTCGTGCTGGCGGTCGCGTTCGACTTCATCAACGGCTTCCACGACACCGCGAACGCTGTCGCCACTGTGATTTCGACGCGGGTTCTCACCCCCACTCGAGCGATTTTGATGGCTGCGGCGCTCAACTTTGTGGGGGCGACGCTCTTCACCGAAGTTGCGAAGACAATCGGCAGCGGCATCATAGGCAAAGAGGTGCCTCTGCTCGCGGTGGCTGCGGCGCTGATCGGCGCGATCACCTGGAACCTGATCACATGGTATCTCGGCATCCCCAGCAGCTCCAGCCACGCGCTGATCGGCAGCCTGGTCGGCGCAGGCATCGCAGGCTCGCCGCTCGGCTTCAACACCGTGAACTGGAACGTGCTCTGGCAGAAGGTGGTGCTGCCGCTGATCCTCTCACCGGTCAGCGGCTTCGTGATCGCGCTGTTGCTGATGAAGCTGCTCTACGCGGTCTTCGCCAACATGTCGCCTGCCCGCGTCGGCGGCTTCTTCCGCAAGGCGCAGATAGTTTCGGCGGCCGCCGTCGCCTTCAGCCACGGCGGCAACGACGCCACGAAGACGATGGGCATCATCACGCTCGGTCTCCTGAGCGCGCACGCGATACCGACTTTCAGCGTGCCGTTCTGGGTGATCCTGCTGAGCGCCGCGACGATGGCAGCGGGCACGGCAGCCGGAGGACGCCGCATTATCCACACCATGGGCACCCGCCTCACCCACCTCGAGCCGATCCACGGCTTCGCGGCAGAGACCTCGGCGGCGATCGTGATCCAGACCGCCACCACGCTCGGCTTCCCCCTGAGTACGACACATGTGATCAGCTCCACGATCCTCGGCGTCGGCGCGGCCCGGCGCATGAACGCTATCAGGTGGGAGGTGGTCCGCAACATGGTGCGAGCCTGGGTGCTGACGATCCCGGTGACCGCGCTCCTCGGGTTCGCGGCGTACCAGTTGCTCCGCCCCTTTTTCGGCTAATAACGCACGCCTTGCACGACAGACGGTGAGCGTGCTACAATCGTGGCTATAGGCAAAACCCTATAGCTAGCGTGGAAGGAGATCTATGCACGAAGTCACAGAGCTGCTCGACGATATTCTGGAAGCAATCACCGACATCCAGGAGATCCACGAGCAGGGGAAGGACGCCTTCCTAGAGCCGCGGATCCTCCAGACGGACGTTAGCGATGGGCAGCCCCTGGGAGAGGGACAAGAGTAGCGGGCGTCGCCGAGGAGAACACCAATGGGCATTGCAGAACTCCTAAGAGATAATCGTGAGCAGATCCTCGCACTGGCTCGTCGGCACGGGGTCAGCAATGTGCGTGTGTTCGGATCGGTTGCGCGTGGCGACGCGCGCGAGGATAGCGACGTGGATTTGCTGGTTGATGTGGAACTGGACGTCGATATCGAGTTTCTGGGGCTATGGGTTGATCTGGAGGAGTTGCTGGCGCGGCCGGTTGATTTGGTCACTGAGCGGTCACTGCGGCCGCGGATGCGCGAGAAGGTGCTTCGGGAAGCAGTCGCGCTGTGATTCCCACTTGCACCACACATGGTGAGCGTGCTAAAATGCCATATCAGAGGAGACCGAACAATGCAGGAACAGATGCGAGAATTACGCGAGATATTGGGCGAGATCAGCGACCTGAACCGGGCGGCGGCGGTGCTCGGCTGGGACCAGGAGACGTATATGCCGCGTGGGGGCGTGGCGGCGCGCGCCGAGCAGCTTGCCACGCTCCGCCGCCTGTCCCACGTCCGCTTTACCTCGAACGAGGTCGGGTCGCTGCTCGACTCGCTGGCCGAGGCGACCGCCGGCATGGACCCGGCGTCCGACGACGCGAGCTTGATCCGCGTGACGAAGCGGGACTACGAGAAGTCGCGAAAGATACCCCCGGCGCTGATCGCCGAGATGACACGGAGGAGCGCGCTCGCGCGTCCCGCATGGATCGAGGCGCGGCAGAAGTCGGACTTTTCGATCTTCGCTCCCCACCTCGAAGGCAACATGGACATCAGCAAGCGCGTAGCCGATGCGCTCGGTTACGAAGCCCACCCTTACGATGCCCTGCTCGACCGGAGCGAGCCGGACATGACCTCCGCCCAACTCGGCACGCTCTTCGCCGACCTCAAAGCCGCCATCGTGCCCCTGGTGCGCGAGATCGCCGCGAAGGGCGACGTGATAGACACATCTTGCCTGCACCGGGGTTACGATGAGCAGGCGCAGCTCGACTTCGGCCTCAAGGTCGTGGAGAAGTACGGCTACAGCCTGGAACACGGGCGCGAAGACCTGGTGGCCCACCCGTTCTGCACCAGCTTTTCGCCGAGCGATGTCCGCATCACCACGCGTGTCTCCCGCAACTTCCTATCGCAGGCGCTTTTCGGTACGATGCACGAGAGCGGCCACGGCATGTACGAGCAGGGGGTGAGCATGGCGCTCGACCGCACTCCCCTCTGTCGGGGCGCGTCACCCGGCGTCCACGAGTCGCAGTCGCGGCTCTGGGAGAACCTGGTGGGGCGCAGCCGGTCCTTCTGGCAGGGCTGGTTCCCGAAGCTACAGGCTGCGTTCCCCGAACAGTTGCGCGACCAGGACGCGGAGTCGTTCTACCGCGCCGTGAACAAGGTCTCGCCATCACTGATCCGCGTGGAAGCCGACGAAGTGACCTACAACCTGCACATCTTGCTCCGCCACGAGATGGAGATGGAGATGATGGACGGCACGCTCAAGGTCAGCGATGTGCCCGAAGTCTGGAACACGCGCATGAAGGAGTATATCGGCGTGACCCCGCCAAACGACGCGGAGGGCGCGCTGCAAGACATCCACTGGTCGGGCTTCAGCTTCGCGGGCTTCCCCGGCTACACACTCGGTAACATCATCGGCGCGCAGCTCTTCGCTAAAGTTCACGAGGAGATGTCGGACCTCGATGAGCAGATCGCGGCAGGCGAGTTCAGTGGGCTGCACGGCTGGCTCCGCACGAACCTCTACCAGCACGGGCGTAAGTTCACGCCGAACGAGCTGCTGGCGCGGATCACCGGCGGCCCGCTGAGTACAGCGCCCTGGATCGCTTATGTGCGCGCCAAGTACGGCGACATCTATGGCATCGCGGCCTGAGCCGCCCGCCGGCGCGGCCCCAGCCCCCCCGGGGGCGGGCGGCACCCCCGTCCCCTTCTTCCCCT
>JBPCPV010000051.1:0-64635 GCA_050998805.1 Chloroflexia bacterium
CCGCTATTTGCGGGTGTCAGGGGGGGGTTGGTGCTTTTGTTGGCGCGCCCACCCCCCCCCCCCCCCACCCCCCCCCCCCCCCCCCCCCCACTACGTAATACGTAATACGCCTCCGTTTGACATACCCGATTCCAGGTGCTAGAATAGGCCCGTACCGCTTGTTGTCCGCGCTCGCTGGCGCGCCTATTGCAGTCCTGGAGGCCCTCTTTGCCGATGCGCTGCCTTCTCGCGGGGGCTGGTTTGCTGATGCTGGTTGCCTGCGGCACCGGCACCGAACCTCCCCCACAGATCACGGGGCCGGGCGTAGCACCCCTCTCACCGGGCGCTACACACCAGGCGGCTCTGCCCAGCTCGATCTCTCCGCACACGACTCCGAAGGGTGCCCTGGTCGGCGCTGATTACCTGTTGCCGACTTCGACCTCTGCGCCGGCCCAGCCGGATGCCTCACCCCCAGCTACGCCGATGCCGACGCCCAAGCAACTCTCAGTCGGAGCCGGTCCCAGCGCGGTGCCGGCGTTTGTTGCGCCCGCACGTCGGCAGCCCGCCCCGCCCCGCGAACCCGCGCCCACCCGCACGCCCCGCCCTACCTCAACGCCCAGGCCAACTCATACGCCGCGCCCGACCCCGACGCCCCGGTTCACATCCACACCGCGCCCGACATCTACGCCCGCACCGACGCACACCCCGCGCCCGACATCCACGCCCCGGCCCACCGCAACGCCCCGGCCCGCTTCTACAGCACGGCCGGCTCCCACGCCAGGTGATACAGCCACAGCCGCGCCCGGGCGCTTCGTCACCAGCACAAAGAGCCGCAAATACTACTACTGTGTTACCGACCCTGGTTGGCATAGTCTATCCCCGCTCAACCTCGTCTGGTTCCCCACCGAGGCCGACCTGCTGGCGTCATACCCCAACCTTGTGCTGCACGCGCCCTGTGCGCCATGATGAGAGCAACGACCCCACGCGAGGCGGCTGTTCTGCTCCTAGTCTATCCAGACCCGCAAACTGGCGAAGACACACTCGTCTTTACTCGCCGCACCGAGACCGTTTCCACACACAAGGGTCAGATTTCGTTCCCAGGCGGCGCGATTGACCCAGCCGACAGAAATGCCGCATCCGCCGCCCTCCGCGAGGCCGATGAGGAGATAGGCATACCCCCGTCCTCCGTCAGGGTCGTTGGGCTGATGGTCCCCGTGCTGACCGTGGTCAGCAACTACGCCATCACCCCGGTGATCGGGAGGGCCGACGCACGCCCCCACTTCCGCCCGAACCCTGAGGAAGTGGCCGAAGTGATCGAATTGCCCCTATCTGCTCTGCGCGACCCCGGCATCTACCATACCAAAGAACGCGGCTCCGGCGTAGTTCACTACTTCGAGGTTGGTCGCTACACGATCTGGGGCGCGACCGCGCGGATTTTGCAGCTGTTCCTGGCTGATTTTGCCTCAGGTACTTGACATAGTGATAAACTTGTGCTACATTGTTCTGGAGACCCGGCAAGCGTGATCCGCGAGGTGAGGCCGCCTATTTCTGGCGATGCACGCACCCGCTATACTGCTTTCGCTAATCGTTCCAGGCTTTGGCACCGCCCGTCACGGGGCTTTTTGCCTGTGGTAATACCTCTAGGTGCTGTGGGGAGTTCCGGGGCTTAACCCGGTTCGCCAATGCGGGCAGCAGAAAGGAAGAAGGAATCGGTGCGGAGTCTACGTATATCGCTCGCTCTGGGTCTGGTACTGCTCGCCGGGATGTTCAGTCTACTGCCCATGTCGCCGGTGAGGGCGGCCACGACCACCGTCGAGATCACCGATGTGAACAACACGGTGAACCCGAGCGAAGAATGGTTCAACCTCTATAACGAAACAAAAAGCCCCATCACCCTCACAGGTTGGAGCGTCTGCACAAGCAGTGCGTGCATTGGCCTGCCGACCACGACTATCGAGCCGTTCACTACATCGAAGTTCAAGGCGAGCGGCCTCACCGGCTGGCCCCAAAACGGGCTTGACGGCGCGAACGACATGCTCGGCATCAAAGACCAGAACGGGTTGGCGTTCGACTGCCTGAACTGGGGCACGCCGAGCAGCAGTTGGAAGAACTACGAAGCCTTCAAGGGAATGCTCTGGAACCTGGGCATCACTCCGCGTGACGCGACCGCGAATCAGACGTTCTTCCGCGCATCACTCGGCAAGGATACCGATAAGCCGTCGGATTGGTTCACCACCGCGGGGCCGAGCCTGGGGCCTAAGCCCGGCACCACCGCCACAACCGCGCCGGCCGTAAACCCAACCGCCGTCTCAGTCACGCCGGCCACACCCGCATCGGGAGTCCCAGTCAAGCCCGCGACGCCCACACCGAGCAGCCCGATCCAGTCCACTACAACCCCCACAAAGAACCCGCAGACCGGTGGCGAGTTCCCGGTTTACCTTGCTCTCGGCCTGATCGCAGCGGTCTTCGCTATCCGCTATTTCCGCCGTGGAGTGACAACACAGAAACACATGAACTAAGCCTGAACAGACGGAGCCTCACCCTCGCCGTCATACTGATGCTCGGTGCCGCCGCCCGGTTCTGGAATCTGAACTGGGATGGCGGCGCTTTTACTTTCAATCCCGACGAGGCGACCCTCAACACCTTCGCCATCCGCCTCGGCCCCGACCTCAACCCCCACTTCTTCTACTATGGCTCAGTCCCTATCTACCTCTACCGTGCGACCGCCGAAGTTCTGAGCACCCTGACCGGGATCGACTGGCTCTCAACAGAACGCTTCGCGCTGGTCGGGCGGGCTTACTCGGCGCTGGCGAGCGCCGCGACGCTGTTGGTGGTCTTCCTGGTCGGGCGAAGGCTTTGGGGCCGGCACGCCGGCCTGCTCGCCGCCGGCTTCCTCGCTGCTTCAGCCCTTGCGATCCAGCAGGCGCACTTTGGCACCGTGGACAGCGCACTCACCCTTGCCGGTGCCCTCCTGCTCCTCTCCGCACTGAATATTGCCGAGACCGGCCGCACCCGCCACTACCTGATCAGCGGCCTGATACTCGGCCTCGCCCTTGCCGTCAAACTCAGTGCCGCATCCTTCATTATCCTGCCCCTGGTCGCCCACCTGAGCCGCTCACGCCCTCGGGTTGATACCAACCGGCGGCTTTTCTCCGAGCTTGTTCCTCCAGCGCTGCTGCTTGTGGTAGCTGCCGTTGGCTGCTTATTGGCCGCGCCATACTATCTGCTCGATTGGCCGGAACTCTGGGACGCAATAATGGTGCAGAGCAACGAGTTTAGCGGTGGGTACAAGCTCTCCTACACCTGGCAGTTCATAGGCCGCACGCCTTACATCTTCGAGTGGGGGAACCTACTGCTCTGGGGGTTGGGGCTGCCGCTCGGACTGGCCGCGCTTGGCGGAACAGCCTGGGCGCTCAGGCGGGCGGTCCTCCGCCGAACTGCTTCGCTGCTGCTGCTCACCGCCTGGCCCAACCTATACCTTCTCTACGTCGGCACCTGGGAGGTCCGCTTTGTCCGCTATATGTTGCCCCTGCTCCCGTTCTACTGCCTCTGCGCCGCCGGTGCCCTTCTCGCGCTCAGGGACAGGCTCCAGCGCGCCGGACCGGCCGGTGCATGGATGGGGCGGATAGTCATCATAGCGGTCGTCATCGGGGCCGTCGGTTGTGGACTAGCCATTCTCTCCATTTACACGCGCCCCGACACCCGTAACGCCGCCACGAACTGGCTTTACGCCTCGGTGCCCCGACGTAGCCGCTTACTCATGGAGGCGAGCTACCAGCACCTGCCCATCACGGCCCCCGAGCACTCAGCCGACTGGTTCCGGCACCGGCTGCTCCATGTGGTGGCCCCGACACGCACGAAAAGAGCGATCGGCTCGCAACCGATCTCGCCTGGGGCCAATGGCTCGAGATACCGGATCGGCGTTGGTCCGGCGTCCTGCCCCGCCTGCCCAACTACCTGCTCACGCGCCGCTACTACGCCCTACTGTTCGGTGGACGCCTCGGCTACACTGAAGCGGCTGTCTTCGCCGATCCACCCCGGCTCGGCCCCTTCACCTGGACGGACGATGCTGCCGAGGAGACCTTCCAGGTCTTCGACCACCCCACTGTTCATATTTTCCGCAACACTGAGGGGCTGTCGAAGGAGAGGCTGCTTGCGTTGTTGAACGCAGGCCCTTGACAAGCTAGCACAAGCGTGCTATTATGCGGGCATCTACATGAGAGGACAGCCCTATGCCTGCCGGCCGCACCCACGACCTGATCACCGTTGTCACAGCAGCGGTGGGCGCGCCCCTCACACTCAGCCAACCGGGGATAACCCCGGGCCAGGTGGTCATACTTGGCGGGGCCTACCTGCTCTCCGGCATTATGTTCTCATGTGACCTCGACCTCCGGTCCGAGCCGTATCTGCGCTGGGGCCGTTTCCGCTTCATCTGGTGGCCCTACCAGAAGGTTATACACCACCGCGCCGTATGGTCCCACGGCCTCATAATCGGCCCTGTGCTGAGGATCATCTACTTCACCGCCGTGATGTTCTTGTTGCTCTACCTCGGCCTCGCCGTGGTGAACCTGCTCCAGCCTGTAGACCCGAGCGGCACGAGCCTACGGGCTGCTCGGTGGGTTGGAACCTACCTCCACACGCACGGCGCGGCGGCGTTGCTCGCCCTGCTCGGCTTCGTCCTGGGCGGAGCATCCCACACCATCGCAGACATCATCAGCACCGCGCACAAACACTGGCGTCGCCGACACCGCGTGCTGGGACGCTTCCTCTAGCGGCGGGTCTCATGGGTCACGGGGTGACCGTCCAGCTTACATAAGTCGTCGGCGTGTTGCCGTTGTCCACGAAAATATCCGCCTTGTACGCCCCTGGTGCCCAAGGCGTGTTCTGGGAAAAGCCGAAACCGACCCAGTAGTTCCCGTCCCGCGCCGGAGTGATCGTCTGGTTCTGGTTGAGGAGCGGCGACCCATTCGGAGGGCCAGAGAGCCGTGCCTGAACCGACTTCACGCCCCCATTGCCGAAGGTAGACTGCACCGCGATGTAGAAAGTGTCGGTCGGCCTGTAGCTGGTCACCTCCTGGCAGAGTACGCCTGGGCTGATCACCTTGCATAGCCGGGTGCCGACGGACTTGGATCCTCCGGCTGGATTGCCTGCGGCAGTGCCTCCACCTCCGACCGGGCTAGGGATGACCGGCAACGTCGGCGGGGCGGTTGGGTTTGTGCCGACAAGCCCCCCGATCGGCGTCGCAAACGGAGTAATAGAGAGAATGTGCAGGGGGGTCACCGTCGGCTGGGAAGTTCCCAACACGTATGTCGGGGCGGAGGTGCCCGCACCGGAGGCAGGCGGAGGAATGGGACGCCGGTGCAGCAGACCCATCTGCAACAGCAGGCCGACTATCACAAAGATGAGCAGTAGCGTGCCAATCGCGCCCAGAAACGCCACGCCGCTCGACATCTCGCGTTGCCTCGGAACGCCGCCATAAGCTGGAGAGAAGGCCGTCGGGTCATTCGCCAGCTCCGGGCTTACGAGCTGCTCCCCGCATTGCGGACAAATAGTGTCGTCGTCCGGGAACTCCCTGTTTGCTGTGTAGACCGGGCAATCGGGGTTCGGGCACGTCTTCATCGGTTTCGCCTCCGCCGTTCGCCGCCGGTCGGCGGCCTGGCCGGTATAGGGTATAATGGGGCTGAAGTTCGCGCCATGAAAGGCAGCATAATGACGGCCCCCGCGATCCGCTTCGGCTATACCCCTAGTATACACCTTTTACCGCTGATCTACCCGCTCCTGGCCGGCTGGGTCTATGCCGCCGGGCAGAATCTCGACCTGTTGCCTCTGCCGGCCCCAGATCTCGAAGTCGCGCTGCGCGAAGGCAGCCTCGACGGTGCGCTCCTCGACCCTCCGGCCTACGCTCGGCTCCGCCACATGCTCGAAGTGATGCCCGGCATCGGGCTATCGAGCGAGGGGGCGAACGGGATGGCGGTCCTACGGAGCCGCACGCGCCCCGATCTCCTCGATGGGGCCACAGTCGCTTTCTCTCCTGCCGAGGCCGGCGGGGTTGCGCCCGCCCTGCTCTCTGCGCTGGCCGAGCCGTTCTTCGGCGTCTACCTCAAGCCTATACCCGAAGCTGAGGTCGCCGTCGATCCGCCTGCGGCCTGGCTCCTCGCCGGAGACGACGCGCTCCGCGCACGGCTGCCCTGGCTGCTCTACGAGGCTGGCTTCAGCCCCAGCGCCCTCGCGGCGGGTCTGAGGCCCGCTCCTACCGCTCCCGACCCTGCGCTGCTGGGCTACGCTGAGGATCTCGGCGCTGCCTGGTGGGTCTTGAACGGCACACCGATGGTATGGGCGCTCGGCGTCCTCCGACGCGAACTCCTCGGCAGCCCCGAAGCCGTCGTCGCGGTCGTCCGCGCGTTTCAAGAGAGCCGTGTCGTCGCCCGTGAACAGGCCGAGACAGTGCTGGACGCCGCCTCCAAGCAAGCCGTCGTCTCCGAAGCCGTCGTCAGCGCCATCTTCGACCGGCAGTCGGTGGAGCTTGACGCCAGCGCTCAAGGCGGCCTCGCCGCGTTCTATCGCCGGCTGTCCAGGTAGACGGTACTCAGGACTTTTCAGCCTCTACTTCCAGGATACGATCGCCGGATGTGTAGAGCCGGCCGCCTATGTGGTGGAGTAGCCTTCCTGTCTCCTGCGCCGGCTGCCAGCCGTCGGCGAAGGCATCCTCATCGGCCCAGGCCGCCAGCACCTCGGCCACGAACAGGCTGTGGTCGCCCTGCCCGCTCTGGCCCACCACACCGCACTCTAGGTGGGCCACACATTCGTCTATCCAGGGCGCTTCCACTTGGCGGGCCGAAACAGCGTGCAGCCCGGTCTCCGCGAACTTGTCGTGATCTGCCCCCGACACGCTGCCGCAGTGGTGGACCTCACGCAGCAGCCCTGCGTGCGGCACGTTGATCGTGAACTCGTCGCTGCGGGTGATCAGTTCGTGAATCCGGCGTACCGGCTCGACCGCAATCGCCACAAGAGGCGGGTCGCCGCTGATCATCATCGCCCACGCCACCGTACTGACGTCGGCATAGCCCTTGACCGCAGCGGTCACAAGCGCCACAGGGCCGGGTTCGAGCACGCGGTATACAGACCGCCAGGGTATGCCTTCTTCACAGGCTCGGTTTCAGCAGGATGTGGGCCACTATCGAGACAGAACCGGAGGTTGCCATGAGTGGTATACTATATAGAGGAGAACGCGAATGGAGTGTCCGTCTTGCGGGGCGGAGAACCGCCCGATGATGCGAATTTGCTGTGAGTGCGGCGAGCCTCTTGACGCCTCTCTGCCAGCCGTGGCGCATCGTGACGCGCCCGTAGCTCGCCCTTCGTGGGAACTGCTTTTGGGACTTGCGCTGCTGCTCGGCGTGGCGGTCGTGGCCGTCGCCCTGGGATGGCAGGGGGCGGCTCGCTCTGACCAGGGGCGGATCTACCATCAGGCGCAGGATGACGCCGCGCACGGAGACCTCCTGGCGGCTCTGACAGCCTTCGGGCGCGCGGGCGACTACCAAGACGCTCCCGCCCAGGTCCGCCGCCTTGAGCCGCAGGTGAAGGCCCTGGAGGCCCATTACGATGCCGGGGTGAAAGCCGAGGCTTCTCACGCCTGGTGGGATGCCGCCTACGCGCTGCGGCAGGCGGTGGATATACAGGTCTCCTACCGAGATGTGATCACCCGGCTGGCGGAGGCCCGCGCCGAAAACGGGCCGATATTCTACCGCGCCCCGGTGCCGGAAGGCGGCACTGCTCTCTGGTGGGCACAGGCCGACGGGGGCGACCAGCACCGCCTGCCCTCCGGCCCCGCTTCCGAACTCGCAGCTATCTCGCCCGATGGCCACTGGGCCGTCTACAGCTTCGGATCTCTTGGCAGAGCCGGTGCCGACCCCGAAGGTCCGTACCTGCTCGACCTCAAGACCGGGCGCGTCGCCTCTTTAACCCAGAAGTACCACGAGATGACCGGCGGCCTCCGCGTCCGCTTCCGCGACGACAGCAAGGGCTTCTGGTGGGGTTTCGACAACCAGGCGTTCTACTACGACCTGGCCCCGCCGCCCGGCGCGCCCGCAAGCCTTGAACTCCCTGAGATGCCGGGTGCCGCCGATGCCCGCCATGCTCGCCTACTGCTCAACCGCGTGCTTCTTTCGACCAACGTGATCTACAGCCGCCTCCTCCTCAGCGACGAGTGGGGCCGGAACCGCACCGAGATCGCCGAGGAGACGGGAGAGGTTCTGCTCCCCCATTTCAGCGAAGACGGCCGCTACCTGCTCTACCTGCTTGACAGCAACCTGACCGACACGCCAGACGGTCACACGGTGATCACCACAAGCCTTGTGCTGCGTGATCTTGCCGCGCCCTCCTCCTCCTCCAGGCAGACGCTCTACAGCGCTCGCACCATCCTCGACGGCAAGCCAGTAATCTCGCTATACGCCGACTTCGAGCCAGGCAGCGACAATCTGGTTCTAGTTGACCGGGCAGACCAGAATGGCGCGATCTTGCGGAACTCCGCCCGCGCCTGGGGCGGTGCGTTACTACACCGATGGTCGCCCAACGGCGCGCCGTTGTCGGTCCTACCCCAGAACTTCTATAGCCTATATGGACAGACATGGGCGGCCCTCGACCCGACCGCAGGCTCGGACGCTGTCTCAATCGCCTCCTCCGTTATTGCCCCGATTAAGACGCATGACGGCGGACGCGCGCTGCTCCTCGGCGACTTCACCGGCCCATTTGGCCTTTACGCCCGCCGCCTCGACGGAAGCGACCCACAGCTCGTAGTCAAAGCGGCCACTGCCTTCTGGACAGACCGTACTATCCCGCACCCGGCCCACTCCCTTGACGGCAACGCCACCTTCCTCGACAGGTAGAACCCCAACCTACGACCACCCACTACCCACCACCTACGATATACTAACCACTAACCACCGACCACTAACAACTCGAATGAGATGCCCCTATTGCCGTAGCCTCAACCAAGAGTATGCCGCCTTCTGCCTTGAATGCGGCGAGATTCTGCGCGGGCAGGCCGGCGCGGCGCTGAACGAGGAGGTCGGGCAGACGACGCGGGGCGCGGGGCTTGTGGCGCGGTTGTGGGCGTGCGCCTTGCGGGTGCGGGCGCGTTCTTGGGCGGTGCTCGGCGTGGGGGCTTTGCTTGTGGCGCTGGCGGCCGGTGCAGCGGGAGTGGTGACGCAGCAAGCACGTGTAGACAGCTACAGAGCAGGGCTAATAGCCGAAGCCGGAGGGCAGTGGGATGCCGCCGCAGCCGACTACACAAGCGCCTCCGGCTATCGGGATGCGGCGGAGCGAGGCCGGGCGGCCAAGAGCCGCGCTGCCGCCCGGATGGCTGCTGTCGGGCTGATATATGCGCGAGAGGCTGGGCCTGGGGCGGGGCTGTATCTGCAAGGCCCGCTCGACAGCCCCGCCGTCGCACTACCGAACACAGACGCCGCCAGCCATGTGCTTGCCTTCTCGCCTGACGGCACCATGCCGGTTTATGACGGGCCGACGACGGATGGCGGGCGTGGCCTCTATCTGGCGACGCTCGCACCCGCTCTGGGTCGGGTGGGGGATGTGCGCCTCCTGCCCGCCGCCCTTTCAGTCGCCGACGGCTGGGGCAAGTTCTATCCGGGCGGCCTCTGGTGGTTCAGCACGGTCACGCCCACGTTGAGCTACTACGACCTCAACACGGCGAGCGGAGGGCTGGTGTCTCTGCCTGTAGGACAGGTTTTGCTCAATGAAGACGCCGGCCACGGGCTGCTGCTCCTCACCGAGGCATATTCGGGGCCGGATGGTGTGAGGAGTCACCTACTGATCGCCGGAGCCGACGGGCGCAACCAACGGATCGTAGGCGACAGCACCGGCCTTATCCGTACCGCCGAGTTCAGTCCCGACGCCAGGAGTGCCCTCTACACCAGCGAAGAACTCTGGGCCAAACCCGGCGCGCTCCGAACAAGCCTGGTCTTCCTTCCCATCGGCGGTCAGCAAGCGGGAGTCGAGGCCGAGCGCGTGCTCGACCGGATCGTGCTGCCGGACGACGCGCCTTCGGGTGGTGGGATCACTGCCCACTTCGCACCCGATCTGCCTGCCTGCGTCGTCGCCAACCGCAACGACAGCGCAGGGCGGCTCGTGACGATCTACGATGAGGCGAGCGCAACGCAGACCAGCTTCCGGCCCGCCGCGCCGCCGTCCGACGGACTGGCGGGGCCGTTCTTCTCACCGCGCGGCGGCTACTTGCTGCTCGAAGAACGCACCCCGACCGACCTCCGGCTGACGGCCCGCCCTCTGGCGGCCGGCCCTGCCTCGGCGCGCCGCGTGGTGCCGCTCCAGGTGCCCGACAACACGCTCGTCCTCGGTCAGATCAGTTTGCGCGACGACTACCTACTCTACCTTATGACTCACCCCGGCAGTGGGCGCGCCCGCGAGGAATACAGCCTCTACCGAGTGCCGCTCGGCGCAGGCACGGCAGGCGGAACGGCGCTCAAGCTGTTCAGCGCGGTCTACAGCCCCAGCCTCTTCAACCAGCCCGCGATCACGCTCGCCCCCGGTGGCACCCTCCTGGCCTACATCCGCCCCGACAAGACACTGATCGGTCTCCCCCTTACCGACGGTACGGCGATCCCGCTTGCGACGGGGGTGCGGGATGTCTGGTCGCCGCTCCCGTGACAGGCATAGGGCCTGGCCGTCAGCCCTGGAGGAGGCGGCGGATGTGCAGCGCGAGTTGTGCCTGGAGGCGCACGGCGGGATCGTCTAGGTCGAGGCCGGTAATGTCGCTGATGCGGTCGAGGCGGTAGCGCAGCGTGTTGCGATGGAGATAGAGGGCTTCCGCGGTGGCGCGGTGGTTGCCGCCCTGTGTGAGGAAGGCTTCGAGCGTGTCGAGCAGGCGGTTGCCTGTGGATTCCCCCGCGAGCGCGCCGAGGGTTTCGTCGTAGAGCGCCTGGAGTTCCGCCGAGTGCGTGTCGCGCAGCGGGAGCAGCAGGCGATAGATGCCTAACTCGCTATAAAGGCAGGTGCGCCCGCCGCCGAAGAGCCTGTGCGCTGCCCAGAGCGCCCCTTCCGCCTCGTGCCGCGAAGCCGCCGCGCCGCCGATGCCGGGGTATGCCCGCCCGACTCCGGATACCGCGGCAACGCCGCCCGATGCAACCCGGGCGCGGATTTCCTCGGCCAAGCCGGTAAACCGCTCCGGGGCTTTCTGTGCCTCGGCGACAGGCCACAAGACCGCCAAGCAGCCGCCGAACGCCAGGCAAAGCGCGCCGCTCTCCCGCAAACCCGGTATCATCGCGGCGGTGCTGGATTCGACACCGGGCGGGCTTGGTGACACGAGCGCGACCGCGTAGGCGGGAGCTATCTCTATGCCGAGCGTTTGGGCGCGTGCCCTGAGCGCGTCGTCCGGTCTGCCCGGCGTGTGGTTCAGCATGTCGGTGAGGAGCTCGGTCCTAAGCCGCTGCTCGTTGCTCCCGGTCGCGGCGGTCGCGGCCCTGCCCCGCGCCTGTTCTAGCGCGGCGATCCCGGCAGCGCGCGACAGCGTGAGAGTGTCGAGGCCGGACAGCGGGTCCGCGACCGCGAGCAGCATCGCCGCGACAGGCCGCTCGCTCACCAGGACTGGCGCAACAAGCAGCGTGCGGCCCGGAGCGGCTTGGAGGGCCAAGACCGGAGGCTCGGCCGCCCGCGCTCCGCTCAGGCCGCCAGGTGCCAGCCAGGAGGCAAGGGCGCAAGCGGAGAGAGCCTTCCAGTCGGACAGCAGGCTTTCGGAGTTGCCCTGGCGGGCGACGTAGCGCGGTTCGAGCGCGGGTGGCAGGCCGGTGAGCACGGCTGGCGCGCCGGCGACCACGGTAAGTGCCTCCACCAGCCTATCAAGCGGGGCGCCGCGCCCGTTTTGCGCGGCCTCAGCGAAGTGGAACTGCATCTCTTGTAGATGCGCGGCGCGGCTGTAGAAGGCGTCGCGCCGCTCGCGCACGAAGGCAGCCACATCACGCTCTATGTCGTGAAGCTGAGGCGCGTCAGAGAGCAGCAGCGGTATAGAGTGCCTCTCTGCGACGAGTATGCCCAGAGCTTCGGCTTCGGGTGTGAGCGGCCCGCGCAGCATCAGACCCGCGGCCCCCCGTTCGGCCAGTCCGGTGATCAGCACGCCGAGGTCGGCGGGCGGGTCTAGCTGCTGCAAGGCGGACGCCGACGCCAGAGCGAGTTCGCCGGCTTTGATCGTTGGGAAGATCGGGCTGCCGGGCCGAGCGATGGCCGGCCAGCTCACCTCACGGTCGAGTCCGGCACCGCCGGCGAGCAGCCTGTAGCCGCTGGTGGGCGATACCGCCTCCCCGCGCAGCAGGTCGCCGACGGTGACCAGGGACATGACGGCCCGGCGTGCAAGTGTCGGGTCAACTTCTCGGAAGGACATGCTCCGCAGTCCCCAGTTGGGCCAAGATGCCCATCACCAGGCCGGCAAGGCGAGGTCCGGCTTCTTTCGCGGTGTCCAGTACTTGGTCGTGCAGGATCGGCTCCTCCCAGTCAGCTACGGCCATGTTCGTGATGCAGGAGATGCCGAGCACCTTCATTCCGCCGTGTCGCGCGACCAGCACTTCGGGCACTGTGCTCATTCCCACCGCGTCGCCTCCGAGTATCCGCAGGGCACGGAGTTCGGCGTTCGTCTCGAAGTTCGGGCCGGGCAGCATGACGTAGGTCCCGCGCCGCAGGCCGGAGTTCGGTCCGGCGACGTTCAGGGCGAGGCTGGTCAGCTCGGGGTCGTAAGCGGGATTCATGGCTGGGAAACGGGGGCCGAGGCTCTCGTCATTCGGGCCGAGTAAGGGGTTCGCCCCGCCCCAGCCCGCGAGGTTAATGTGGTCGGCGATAAGCATGAGGTCGCCGGGCCGGTAGTCGGGGTTGAGCGCGCCCGCCGCGTTAGTTACGATCAGTGTGGACGCGCCGAGGGCGCGTGCCGTCCGCACAGGGAGAGTGATCGCGGTTGGCGAGTAGCCCTCGTAGAGATGGAGACGGCCCTGCATCACGAGGACGGGCACCCCGGCTAGCGTGCCGGCGTGGAGGGTGCCGGTGTGCCCGACGACGGTGCTGACGGCCCAGCCGGGGATCTCTGCGTAGGGAACGCGGGCCGCTGCGTCTACCTCGTCGGCCAGGCCGCCGAGGCCCGAGCCGAGTATGAGCAGCACTTCCGGCCGGAAGTCGGCGGGCAACTGCGCCCGCAATCCAGCGGCGGTCTGTTTGATTTCATCGGTGAGCCGGCTTTGTGTCATCCGTCGCTCCCCGATTTGTAGTCCGGTGCTTGCTCGGCGACTTTCAGAAAACGGGTGGAGCGCGGCTCCCGCTCCAGCACATAAGTGACGTAATTGCCCATCAGCGTCTCCAGCTCGGCCAGAACCGCCGGCTTGTCGAGGCTGCCGGTGCGCTCCCAGAGGCGCATGACCTCGGGCCAGGGGCTGCGCTGCATCAGGCGGAGCATCTTGAACGCCGCGACCGACATATCGCGTGCTACTCCGGCGCGCTTGCAGTTGGGGCAGAGCACGCCGCCTTGCGCGGGACTCCATGCGTTGACCACCGGCTCCAGCGTCTGCCTACAGGAAATGCACTGCGTGAGTTCGGGCCGGTAGCCGAGCAGCCCCAGGAGCTGGAGGTCGTACCAGCGCAGTAGCAGATCGGGTAGGGGCACCGTATCGAGGTGTGTCAGGCTTTCCGCCAGCAACTTGTAGACAGGGTAGTTCTCCTGCTCATCGGGTGTGAGGCGGTCAACTAGCTCGGCCAAATAGAAGGCGCGCGCCATGCGGTCCAGGTCTTCGCCTATCCGGCGGTGGGGGTCAACGGTCTCGCACTGGGTCACGATGTCGAGGTTGCGGGCGGTCGCCAGCATCAGCTTGCTGCGGCTGAACAGCTCGACGTGACCGGCTATATGGCTTGTAGGCTTGCGGACGCCCCGCGCCACGACCCGGATCTTGCCGAGGTGGGGAGTGTAGAGCGTCAGGATATAATCGGCCTCGCCCACCTCAGAGCGGCGCAGCACGATGCCTTCGGTTCGGTATAGCCGCTCATGTATGGGGGTGGGTGTGGTCACGGCGAGCTTCCTCCTCATGCGGCAATTGTGCTGACTGCACAACTGCTCTCCCTATTATACCACAGAAATAACTGGGGAACGAGGGCGTGGAATGCCGCTTTATTGAGGGAGTTGAAGCGGGAAGCCGAAGGAGGCGACAAGCGATGCGTTGAGGAAGATCGTTACCTCAGCTATCTGCCTGGGCATCTGCAGACCATCGAGCTTGATGACTTGGACTCCGAAAGCTCGATAAAACCCCGTCACTTCCTCAGCTGCATAGATGACGAATGCCGGCTGTCCGTTGGCGCGCGTCGGATACAAACGCCACCGCCTCTGCATTCCAAATCTCACAAGAAGAACGGTGCGGATCGCTTCTCGCCCATAATACAATGAAGGGATAGGTGGCATACTCAATACCGCGTCTTCTTTCAGCAGCGACACCAGCCCGGCGACATCATCTGTCTCCCAAGCATTCAGATAGCGAGAGAGTAAAGCGTTCGTCGCTGCATCAACATGCTGCGCCTGCGTCATTGCCTGCTCATACCTCTGATAGTTCTGTGCGAGCGTGACACGGGCGCGGTGCAATTCGCTGTTGACGCCCGACACCGAGTTCTCAAGCAAGCGCGCAATCTCACTCGCACGCCAGTCCAGCACATCTGAGAGGATCAAGGTTGCCCGTTGGCGGGGTGGGAGCAGTTGAAGCGCGGTGAGGAAGGCGAGCGAAACGCTCTCGTGTCTGCTATAGTGTGCTTCCGGGTTCTCCGTCGCTTCAGCCGGCCAGGTGTCAGAGAAAGGCTCAAGCCACAATACCTCGGTAGAACGTTTCGCAACGGGGTTCTTTGGGTCCGCAGCGGGATAGGCAGTGGTCGGCAGCGTGCGCGGTGGGCGTTTTTTGAGCGCGTCGAGGCTCGCATTGGTCGCAACCGTGTAGAGTCAGGTGCGAAGCGACGCGCGCCCCTTGAAGCTATCAAAGTGCCGCCAGGCACGGAACATCGTCTCCTGCACCGCATCCTCGGCATGGTGCAACGACCCCAAGAGGCGATAACAGTGCAGGTGCAACTCCCGACGATAGGGTTCAATTAGGGATCCTATGTCGGATTGGCTGCCTGTGTTCAGATGTTCAGTGGCCATATTGCTTCCTCGATCTGCGCCTCGATCCTTTCTCATCAGCGCAACTGACAAAAGGCGCGAGATGCCATCCCAAACATCCTCAGTATAGCACGCAGTCTTGCTCTTTGCCACTGGTGCCGCTCGTGGATAGACGATCAGTACCGGCCACCCCAGCGAGCAGAAAATATCCCCAATCAGACCGCACAGTTTTGCCCTTCACCGAAGTCTAATAAGTGTCTATTGTTTCCGACATCCGTAAGATGTCATTATCGGGAGTTGAGGAGGAAAACGATGAAAGAACGAAGCGAAAAAGCGACGCGGGCCTGGGTGCTCGTGCTCGCGTCCCTGGCCTCATTTATGGTCGCGCTCGACGCGCTGGTCGTCTCGACTGCCTTGAGTACGATCCGCCTGGACCTGGGTGCCTCCATCGAGGAGCTGGAGTGGACGGTGAACGCCTACACCCTGAGCTTCGCGGTACTGCTGATGACGGGCGCGGTGCTCGGCGACCGGTTCGGACGCCGGCGCGTGTTCGTCGCCGGCCTGGGGCTGTTCGTGGCGGCGTCGGCCGCTTGCGCGCTCGCGCGTAGTGCTGACTGGCTGATCGCCGCGCGCGCCATCCAAGGGTGCAGGTCTGCGCTGGTGATGCCACTGGCGCTGACGCTGTTGAGCGCGGCGTTCCCGCCTGCCCAACGGGGGAGGATGCTCGGCATCTTCAGTGGTGTGACTGGGCTCGCCCTCCTTGCCGGCCCGGTAGTGGGTGGCGCGATTGCTCAGGGCATCGCCTGGCAGTGGATCTTCTGGATCAACGTCCCCATCGGTCTGCTCGTTATTCTGCTCGTGCTCCGTCGCATCCCGGAGAGTGTCGGACCGCGCACGGCTCTCGACTTCGGCGGCCTCGCGTGCATTTCGGGCGCTGCCCTCGGGGCAGTGTGGGGGCTGGTACGCGGGAACAGAGTCGGCTGGGGCAGCCTTGAGGTCGTCATAGCGCTGACGGCCGGGATCGGGCTTTCGGTAGCCTTCGTCGCCTGGGAACTGCGTGCCCGCGTGCCGATAGTACCGATGCGGTTCTTCCGCTCCCGCGCCTTCTCGGCGGGCAACGCGGCGAGCTTCTTGCTCGGCGCGTCGCTATACGGCACCTTGTTCTTTATGGCCCAGTTTCTACAGACCGCGCAGGGCTACGGACCGCTCGGCGCAGGACTGCGCCTGCTGCCCTGGACCGCCACTCTGTTCGCGGTCGCCCCGATCGCTGGTGTTCTCATCAACCGGATTGGCGAGCGTCCACTCATCGTCGGTGGGCTGCTCCTGCAAGCTGTCGGGCTTGCCTGGATCGGGCTGATCGCCGCGCCCGGCCTCCCCTACGCCGAACTCGTCGCGCCCCTGATCGTCGCTGGTTGTGGCACCTCGATGGCAATGCCCGCCACCCAGAACGCCGTCATCAGCTCAGTCGCAGCCAACGAGATCGGCAAGGCGTCCGGCACGTTCAACATGCTGCGCCAGCTCGGTGGGGCGTTCGGGGTAGCGATCCTCGCCGCAGTGTTCGCCGGGGTTGGAAGCTTCGGCTCCGCCCAGGCGTTTAGCAACGGATTCGCCCCTGCGATTGGCGTCGCTGCCGCTCTGGCGCTCGTGGGAGCCATCGCCGGCCTTGCGTTACCCGGCAGGCGCGACATCGCCTTCGTGCCGGACGCAGGTAAGGTGCCTGAGATGGGGGAGAGTACATCATGCAACGCGCCGGAGCGAGCCTCGAGCCTGTAAGTTCCAGGAGTTCGCGGATACAAACTGATAGACTCTGATACGCATCAAATGCCGGTGCCATCTGTGCGGCGGCGCAACGTCTCGAAGAGCACCACGCTTCCGGCCATCGCCGCGTTGAGAGACTCGGCACCGCCGCGCATAGGGATCGAGACGCGGACTGTGGCTGCGGCGCGGGCGGCCGGCGAGAGGCCGCGGGCCTCATTGCCCACGATCAGCGCGGCGGGCTGCCTCCAGTCCACGGTATAGTAAGGCGCATCGCCGTGAGAGTCGAGCGCGGCCCAATGCATCGCACCGAGGCCGCCGAGCATCGCCCGGATCGCCGGCCAGTCCTGATCCACGTAGCACGGCAGCCGAAAGTGGACCCCTACCCCGGCCCGCACGACCTTCGGGTTGTAGAGGTCAACGCAGTCAGGCGTGAGCAGGCAGGCATCCACCCCCGCAGCTTCAGCGCTCCGCAGCAGCGTGCCGAGGTTCCCTGGGTCGCGCAGGCCGTCGAGAACCAGGTAGAGAGGCGCGGCACCGGGTGCAGCAACCGGCACCGGCCAGTCGGGGAACGGGAAGACGGCGACGATGCCCTGCGGCTGCACCGTGTCGGACGCGGCGGCGAGCGCGGCGCGCGTGGCCTCCTGCGCTGTGGGCAGCTTCGCCACACGCCTCAGCAGGCTCGCTCCGCGAGGCGTCTGTCCGAGGGTGTCGGCGTCATAGAGCAGGAGCGCCGGGTGCCCGCCGCCGTTCAACGCCTCCTCGACGGCGCGTACCCCCTCGACGACGAACGCGCGCTCGGCGCGCCTCTGGTGTGGTGAGGGGCTGCCGAGCGCGCGCACGCGCTTGATGGTCGGGTTGGCGGCGCTGGTGATCATTCACTCACCCGCCGATCTCTATTTGGCTTCTTCGGCGTCTTCGCCTTCCGCTCCGGACTCGGTTTCCGCTCCGGTCTCAGCTTCGGTTTCGTCGGCGGGGCTATCTGCTTCGCCGTCAGCTTCGGCTTCCGTGGCTTCGTCGTCGGCTTCGTCGGTGATGGCTGGCACCTCGGTCGTCGTTGTCGGGGCTATCACCGTCTCCGACTTCTCGGCTTTCGGGGCCTTCGCGGCCCTCGGAGTCTTCTCAGGCTTCGGTTCGGGCGGGGCGGGGCGCGCAGGGTCGCTCTCGCCCTTCACGCGGGCGACCAGCACCGAAAACTCATACGGGTTGTTCACCGCCATCTCCGCGAGCATCTTGCGGTCGATCTCGAGGCCGAGGCCGCTCAACCCCGACATGAACCGGTTGTACGGCATACCGTTCGCGCGCGCCGCAGCATTGATGCGGACGATCCAGAGCGCGCGCATATCCCGCTTCCGTGTCCGCCGGTCCCTGTAGGCATACATCAGGGACTTCATCATCTCCTGGTGTGCCGTCTTATAGAGCCGGCCACGGCTGTTGCTGTGGCCCTTTACGAAATCCAGCACCTTCTTGTGCCGGCGGTGGGCTGTCACCCCACGTTTTACACGAGGCATTTAGATATTCCTTTTCTAATCCAGACCATTCGGCAACAACCGCTTCACGCGGGGCACTTGCGTCTTGTCGAGGGGCAGCATCCTGTCGAATTGGTGCCTGACTCGCGACGACTTGCGGCGGCGGAAGTGGCTCTTCATGCCCTTTGTCCGCATGATGATCCCGGTGCCGGTGATCTTGAAGCGGCGCGCCGCCCCCTTGTGTGTTTTCATCTTAGGCACTTGCGTTCTACTCCTTTCCAACCTGGGTACTCATAGCCGTTGCTAAGAGGGTGGGGCGGCGGAGGACGGCCCAGCGTGGGGCCAAGTTGATAGCTCCTCGGCAACCTCATATAGTGACTTCCACAAACGTGTCGGCAAGCCCACAAGAGGTGATTATACACGATCCAGCCCCGGCGTGCAAGGTCGGATCGCGCGCTTCGGTTCTTCATGCAACCCACAACACGGACCTCCGTTGTGGTATAATGACGCACACATGACGCTTTGTTGACATTTCTGAGAGATCAGGAGATACGCCCGGTGCCCCGCCTACCCGCCGCTGGTATCCCCGCAGAGGATACACTCGATTACGAGTCCGCGATGCTTCCTGGCTGTAGCGTCGAGGACCTCGACCCCGATGCCGTGCGCGCTTACCTGGTCGCTCTTGATGTAGAGGCAGGGAGAGCGCCGGACGCGGAGGCCGGTCAGGATGGCCTGGCGGGGCAACTGAGCGCACTGGGTCTGGGAGTGGGGAGCGGGGCAAACTGGCACCCGACCGTTGCGAGTCTGCTGCTGTTTGGGCGAGTGCCACAGCAGAAGCTGCCCCAGGTGCAGGTGAAGGCGGCGCGTTTCCGGGGGACCGATGTCGCTGGGCTGATCGTGGACCGCGCGGAGATAGGCGGCGCGGTCGGTCCGTTGATCGAAGCCGTCACCGGCTTCGTGACCCGCAATATGCGCGTCGGCGGGGCGATAGAGGGCATCTACCGGCGTGACATGCCGGAGTATCCGCTACAGGCCGTGCGTGAGGCTGTGACGAATGCGGTGGCCCACCGCGACTATAGACTGGGCGGGCAAAAGGTCCAGGTCCGCATGTTCGACGACCGGCTCGAGATCGAAAGCCCAGGCGGGCTAGCCGGCTCTGTAACCCTTGACACTCTCGAGTCGCGTCGCTATTCGCGTAACCCACGCCTCGCCCAGGCAATGTACATAATGCGGCTTGTCGAGGAGATGGGCACCGGCATCCGGCGGATCAGGAGGGCGCTTGCCGAACTCGGTTCAGGACCGCCGACCTTCGGCAGCGACCGTGCCGCCTTCATCGTGAGCCTGCCTGCCCTGCCGACGCCGAGTGTGCCGTTGGACGCACACTCCGGCATGACCTCCATTGTCGCGCCGCAGACTGCTAGCGAGGACGCCCGCCTGCGGAGCGCCACATGGTTGCGGTCCGGCCTAAGCCCCCGGCAGGCCGCCGGCCTCGAGCACGCGGTGCAGGCGGGCCGCCTCACCAATCGCGAGTACCGTGAACTCCACGCCGACCTCGGCGACGAAGCTGCACGCCTCGACTTGGCCGACCTAGTGGAGCGGGGCTACCTGATGAAGATTGGCTCAAACAGGGGCACCTACTACATCCTGCGCGAGAATTAGGGCATTGGGAGCAATGGAATAGGCACATTTGTGTATACTCATCCGGCCTGTTTGTACCCTGGTGAGAGGCTGGATACTCTAGCATCCGGCTAGGAGTACTCCCTTCTTACCGGCCATAATTTGCTGCAAAACTCGGCCACCTAGTCCCATCCCCACTAGGGTGAAATAGGTTATTATAGTGTAATGATACCTGAACAAGTTGTTAGTAAGTGTACAGCATGGACAATGTCGTGGTGCTCGATCAACGCTCGACTCAAGCCTGGGGCTACATAATCTGATCACGAAGTTAGAAAGGATAAAAGCATGGCGGTATCGGTCGATTCTCTATGGCAGACCCCCTCGTTGGAGCTGCTCAATACCGGCAACCGGGGAAACCTCTCGGTCCTACCCGCGCATAAAGTGACGATCAGCGCGGTAATCCCAACGCTGAACGAAGCTGAGAACCTGCCCCATGTGCTGCCGCGCATCCCGGCCTGGGTCGACGAGGTGATTGTGGTGGATGGGCGCTCCACCGACAATACAGTGGAAGTCGCCGAGAGGCTGCTGCCGGGCGTGAGGATTGTTCTAGAAACGCGCAAAGGCAAGGGAGCGGCGCTCCGCGCTGGCTTCGCTGCCGCCACCGGAGACATCATCGTGATGCTCGATGCCGACGGCTCGACCGACCCGGCGGAGATCTCGAACTTCGTCTGGGCGCTTTTGTCCGGTGCGGACTTCGCCAAAGGCTCGCGCTATCTACAGGGAGGCGGCACGGCAGACATGTCGCTCCACCGGCAGTTCGGCAACTGGGGCTTCACACGCACGGTGAAGGTGTTGTTCGGTGGGCAATACAGCGACCTCTGCTACGGGTACAACGCATTCTGGGCGCGTGTGCTCCCGCATCTTGACCTTGACGCCGACGGCTTCGAGATCGAGACGCTGATGAACGTCCGTGCCCTGAAGGCTGGCCTGAAAGTCACCGAGGTGCCGAGTTTCGAGGCGGAGCGGATCAACGGTACCAGCAACTTGAACGCAGCACGGGACGGCTGGCGGGTGCTGATGACTATCGTTCGAGAGAGTGTGCGGCCTGGACCCCGGCAGCCCGCCCCGGAGCCGGTCCGTATACAGCGGGTCGGCGCTCTTCCGCAGCCGCAAGTCGCCCAGCAGCAGAACCGGCGACACGCGTCCGACACCAGCATGGAGGTGCTGCAACTCCTCGCGGAACGACGTAGAACCGAGCGACGGCGTGAGAACCACCCCGAAGTCGTGCAGATGCTCGGCGAAGACAGGAGGCGTGGTGAGAGACGGATGTTAAGCGCATGAACGACGGCAGGGCCGCGCTCGATATTTCGGTAATAGTCTGCGCTTACACCGAAGACCGCTGGGACGCTATGGGTGCGGCGATAGAGTCGCTGCACGCACAGAGCATCCCGGCCGGCGAGATCATCCTGGCGATTGACCACAACCCGCGCCTGTTTGACCGCGCCCGCGAGACGTTCCCCGATGTTGTAGTCGTAAAGAACAGCGGGGAGCGCGGGCTTTCGGGTGCGCGCAATAGCGGTATCGCCGTGGCGCGCGGCGATCTGCTGGCCTTTGTGGACGAAGACGCTGTGGCCGCCCCCGATTGGCTCGAGCAGCTACGTGCCGAGTATGCCAATGAGGCGGTCGTGGGCGTAGGGGGAGCGATTGAGCCGTTGTGGCTGGAGGGCCGTCCGCGCTGGTTCCCCGAGGAGTTCAATTGGGTTGTCGGATGCACCTATCTCGGTATCGCCCACGGCAGTGAGCCGGTGAGGAACCTGATAGGCTGCAACATGTCGTTTCGGCGCGAGGTCTTCGATACGGTGGGGGGCTTCCGCAGCGGGATCGGGCGGGTCGGCACCCGGCCAGTCGGCTGCGAGGAGACCGAGCTTTGCATACGGGTGAGGCAACACTGGCCGGAGCGGATCTTGCTGTACACGCCGGGTGCCACGGTCCACCACCGCGTGCCGGAGGATCGGGCTAGGCCCAGGTACTTCCGTGCGCGCTGCTATGCGGAGGGGCTGTCGAAGGCTCTAGTCGCGCGTCTAGTTGGTGCCGGAGATGGGCTGTCGTCGGAGCGGGCGTATACGATGCGGACACTGCCGATGGGCGTGGGGCGTGGGCTGCGTGATACGCTTTTTCACGGCGACTTTGCCGGCATGGCGCGGGCCGGTGCTATCGTCGCGGGGCTTGCAGTGACGACTGCTGGTTACCTAGCTGGGACGATCCAGGGCAGTAGAATGGCAGAGGATAGGTATGACGGCAAAAGGAGAGCGCCTAAAAGCAATCGAGCCGCCTGCGATCGGTTTCACGCCGATTAAGATGCTCGAAATCGAATTGGGAGAGCCGATAGAGGCCGTCGCTCGATCCTTGTCGGATTGCGGGCTGGCCTATCAGATCGGCCTGGCTCTTGTGCGCCTTCACACGCAGCCCCTCGGCCTGATCGAAATCGAATTGACCGACGGCGGCCTCAGCAGCCGGAACTATGCGAGGCAGATTTGGACGGCTCTTGGCCCTGAGATCAATGCACACCTGCGCCAGGAGGGTTTGCCGGAAGTGACGGAGGTGCCGGCAGGCGGGTTACCGTCTGCCGATCCGAGTATGGCTCTCCCTCAGCGAGACGCGCCCTTCGTGACAGTAGCGGTTGCGACGCACAACCGGCCTGAAGGCATCGCCAGATGCTTGCGCTCGCTACTGGCCCTCGACTACCCATTCTACGAGATATTGGTAATGGACAACGCGCCGTCCAGTGAAGCCACCGCCGAGCTGATCGCGCGAGACTTCGGCCGGCTGCCGCAGGTGCGCTACATGCGTGAGGATCGGCCCGGCGGCACATGGGCGCGTAACCTGGGCCTGTGGGAGGCGAAGGGCGAGATCGTGGCGTTCATAGACGACGACATGGTTGCCGACACGCACTGGCTGTCGCGGCTGGTTGCTGGCTTCAAGGCTGCGGATAACGTGGCCTG
This sequence comes from Chloroflexia bacterium, assembly GCA_050998805.1. GTDB lineage: Bacteria > Chloroflexota > Chloroflexia > QHBQ01 > JAICKM01 > JAICKM01. Next base: position 22,956 of record JBPCPV010000051.1, read on the forward strand.
TGTGACCGGGATGATACTCCCGATTGAACTTGAGACGCCGGCACAGGTCTGGTTCGAGGAATTTGGGGGCTTCAACAAGGGATTTGTGCAGCGTGTGTTCGACATGGCCGGGCCGCAGCCGAAAAGCCTGCTCTATCCTTATGCGGCGGGCACGTTCGGCTCAGGAGCGAGCATGGCCTTCAGGGTCTCGGCGCTACGCCAGATCGGTGGGTTCGACCCGGCGATTGGGCCGGGCAGCCCCGGGATGGGCGGCGAAGACCTGGCAGCGTTCGTGCAGGTGATCAAACATGGTTACCGGCTCGTCTACGAGCCGACTGCCGTCGCCTACCATCTGCACCGGCGCGATTATTCGGGGCTTCGGCTCCAGATGTACGGCTACGGCTGTGGGCTGACGGCTTACCTCACTAAGTGTGTTGCCGACGACCCGAGGCTGCTGCTGCACTTCGCCGGCCGAATCCCTTATGTGCTGTTTTACGTCCTGAGTACGCGCTCTCCCAAGAACGCGAAGAAGCGGGCCGATTATCCACGTGAGCTGACCCGGCTCGAGCGCCGGGGGATGATCTATGGCCCGTTTGCTTATCTGCGAGGACGGCGGCTGGCCCGGCGGTTGCGCGAGGCCGCGCTCCGTTCGGGGAACGTAATATGACGAAAACCGTGCCTATCATGCTTTATCACAGCGTCTCGAGCGAGGCCGACCCTCGCTACCGCCGCTATGCCATGCGCCCCGAGGCGCTCGCCGCCCAGATGGAATATCTGGCCGACAACGGCTACACGCCGATCACGGTCTCTAGCCTGGCGAGCGCGACGACCTCGGACGCGGGCCTGCCTGAGAGGCCCGTGGCGCTGACCTTCGATGACGGCCTTGGTGACTTCTACACGGGGGCGCTTCCTGTGCTGGCGCGTCACGGTTTCTCGGCCACGCTATATGTAGTCACCGGCTGTGTGGGCGGCACCGCCCGATGGCTGGGCGATACGGGCGAAGCCCATCGGCCTATGATGACCTGGGCGGAGCTTGAGGAAGCCCGGGCCGCCGGAATCGAGTGCGGCGCGCACAGCCACACTCACCCCCAGCTCGATCTGCTTCCCCTTGCCGCTGCCCGCGACGAAATCGCTCTCCCGAAAGCCATCTTGGAAGACCGGCTCGGCGCGCCGGTAACCAGCTTCGCCTACCCTTACGGCTACTACACCGCGCCGATACGGCGGCTCGTACAAGAGGTCGGGTATAGCTCGGCCTGCGCTGTGAAAAACGCGATGAGCAGCACCGGAGACGACCGGCTGGCGCTGGCGCGGATCTGGATTTATGCGGACACGCCGGTGGCCTCCCTTGCGTCGCTGTTAAAAGGACAGGGGCTTGCTCTGGCCCCTCGCAGAGAGCCTCTGCGGACCGCAGTCTGGCGCTGGTATCGCCGTGCTCGTTCACGGCACGGCATCCGTCTGGTGACGAGCGGCATGGTAAACCGATGAAGTCTTTCTCCGCTACTCAACTTCTCTCACACGCACGTACCCCGCTCTACCGAAACGCATACGCACTGACACTGAGCGACACCGCGTCCTCCGCCCTGGGGATCGTCTACTGGCTGCTCGCTGCCCGGTACTATACGACGCAGGAAGTCGGCCTCAGCTCCGCGGCCATCTCGACAATGATCTTCCTGTCGGGCGTGTCCCAACTCAACCTCCGGGGCGCGCTCACCCGCTTCATTCCCTGCGCGGGAACGGCTACGAGGCGGCTGATCGTCTACTCATACCTGGCTAGCCTGCTGACGGCGCTTCTGGTCAGCACTGTCTTTGTGCTCGGCAGCACCATCTGGGCTTCGAGCAACAACTTTCTCGGTGCCGGGTCGGACACTGAGTTCAAGGTCTGGTTTGTGGTCGCCACCATGATCTGGTGCATCTTCGCCTTACAGGATGGCGTGCTTACCGGCCTCCGCCAGACGATCTGGGTTCCGATAGAGAACGTATCATTCGGGATTGCCAAGATCCTCTTGCTGGTTCTCTTCGTCGCCTCCTTTCAGTTCTACGGCATCTTCGCTTCGTGGACGATCCCGACCGCGATTTCGCTGATCCCGGTAAGCCTGCTTATCTTTCGCCGGCTCCTCCTCCAGCATGTAAAGAGCACCGAGAAGCAGGCTGTTCCGCTTGTGCCGCGCGCAATCGCCCGCTTTGTCGCAGGCGACTACCTCGGCGCGCTCTTCGCCGAGATGTCCACCACGCTGCTGCCGATGCTCGTCGTCAGCCTGGCGGGGACGACCGCGAACGCCCACTTCTACCTCGCGTGGATCATAGCGTATCCGCTACAGCTTTTCTCGATGAACATGGCGGCCTCCCTGACCGTGGAGGGCGCGACCGACCCGCCCCAGCTCGGTGTCTACAGCCGGAGGATGCTGGTGCAAGCCGCTCGCCTCCTCGGCCCTGCCGTATTGGCCGTGCTGATTGGTGCGCCATTCCTGCTCTCCATCTTCGGCTCGAGCTACGCGAAGGCAGGTGCCGACCTCCTCCGCCTGCTCGCCCTCTCATCGCTGCCGTTCAGCATCAACGCGCTGTATATCGGCCTCGCCCGCGTCCAGGGTCGCATCAGGGAGATCGTCATTGTGCGTGCGGTGCTCTGCGCTCTCATACTCGGCATGAGCTACTTTTTCCTGCCCATATACGGTATCACCGGTATCGGCTGGGCGTACCTGGTGAGCCAGACTGTTGTCGCCGGGGCGCTTTTGCTCACTCGGCTGCGGCCTATCCTGCGGCCCCACGTCACGGCAGAACGTCCTGTCGCAGAAGCCCAGCAGCAGCCGCTCTTAGAGGCGGTCTTCAAGGCGTTCGACAGCGCGGGGGTGAAGTGGTGTGTGCTGCGCGGCGAGGACGAGCTAGGCTCGCTGTCGAGCGACCGCGACATTGACCTGCTGATGGCGGCTCAGGACATAGAGCGGGTGATGCTTTTGCTGCGCGATCTCGATTTCGCGCCCCTGCCATCATGGGGCTTCGGCCCCCACAACTTCTTCCTGAGATACCACAGGCCGAGCGATTGCTGGATCAAGCTCGACATCGTTACAGATCTCGATTACGGCTCCGACTACGCTTTGCTGACGGGCGCTGCCGGCGGCTGTCTGAAGCGGCGGCGACGGCAGGGCAGCTTCTACACGCTCGCGCCCGACGATGCCTTCTGGACATTGCTGCTCCACTGCCTGCTCGATAAGGGGCGGTTCGCCACCCAAAATGCCGACCGCTTGCAGCAACTCGTCGGTGAAGCACACACCGATGGGCAACTCGCCGAGATCGTCGGTCGGGCGTGCCCCGCGGGCTGGGACACCCTCCGGCTGCTCGACACGGTGCGGTGTGGGGACTGGGCTGCGCTCGCACAGCTTGCCTCCGCGCTCCGCGAGGGTTGGGTGCAGGGCGACCCGGTCGGGGTCCGTCGCCGCGCGCTTGTCAACAGGGCCTTCCACCTCGGCGCGAAGCTCTTGGTGCCGGTGCGCCGCCGGGGCTTGAGCGTGGCGCTACTCGGTCCCGACGGCGCAGGCAAGTCCACCCTGGCAGGCGGTTTGCAGACCTCGTTCTATTTCCCCGTGCGCTCGGTCTACATGGGCCTCTGGCAGAAGGACGGCGCGCACCCCCTGCTCGCGCGCGTGCCCGGCTGGGATGTTGCGACGCGGCCCTTCACTATCTGGTCGCGCTACCTCACCGCGCAATACCACCAAGCGATGGGCCGGCTGGTGATTTTCGACCGCTACACTTACGACGCCTTGTTGCCTCCGGGCGGACCGTTTCTCTGGATGAAGCGGCCCTATTTCTGGCTGCTCGCCCACGCCTGCCCTGCCCCCGACCTGGTACTTGTGCTCGACGCCCCCGGCGAAGTCATGTTCGCCCGTAAGGGAGAGGAAACCCCCGCCGAACTCGAGGCAGCGCGGCAGCGCTTCCTGTCGTTGCAGGAGCGCATTCCCCAGCTCGAAGTTGTTGATGTTACCCGTCCCCAGGAGGCCGTTCGCGTGGATGTCGTGGATCGCATCTGGCAGTGCTATGTCGCCCGCTGGAGCGAGAACTAAGATGGCTGCCGAAGTCTCTCTACGGCTCCCCGTGGGACGCTTGTGGCGGCGCTGGGACAGACGGCGCGAGCTGGCGCGCGCGCAGGCGCTCGTGCCGCGCATCCTCGCGGCGATGCCCCAGCCTCCCGGCACGGCCACGCAGGTGGCCCGGCGGGTTGTCGGCTCCCACTGGACCGACCTCAACGTGGCGGTGATGCTCGTCGGGCCGATGGACGGCCCGCCGACGATAGCCCTGAAGCTGCCGCGAACCCACGAAGGCGTGATCAGCCTACGCCGACAGGCCCAAGTCTTGGAGGATCTGCGCGCCGAGCCGTTGCTTTACGAATGGGCGGGCCTCTTGCCTCGACCGCTTGCATCTGGTATGATAGATGGCGAGGTCTATTTCGTCGAGAGCGCGCTCCCCGGTGGTTCGGCCCACCGACTGCCGCCCGATCCGGAGACTCGCCGGCAGTTGCAGACCGTGGCCGCAGGCGCAATCCGCCAGTTCCACACGCGCACTGCATCGTCGGTTGTGGTAGACACCGAGCTACTCGACCGCTGGATCGAACAGCCATTGCAACGGTTGCGGAGGCTGATGGGTGGGCGGGCGAACGGTGCCGCGAACGCCGCAGCGATCCGGAGGGTCGAAACCGAATTGCGTGATTCGCTCTTGGGGCGCAGGCTCTCGGCAAGTTGGGTACACGGAGATTACTGGACCGGCAACCTCTTGACCGAACCCGGAGGCTCGCTGACCGGTATTATTGATTGGGATCTGGCCGCGCCTGACGATCTACCGCTGCGCGACCTGCTGCACCTTTTGCTCTATACACGCAAGCTGGTGCAACGCTGCGAACTCGGCGACGTGGTGAGGCGTTTGCTGATCGCCTGCATTTGGACGTCTCACGAACGCGAACTGATCGAGGCAATGGACGAGGCGCTGCCGGGTGACTACTTGAGCGAGCGCACGCGGGTCTTGATCTATTGGCTGCGCCACGTTTCGGCGAACCTCGAACAAAGCCCCGCCTATGCCCGTAACTGGTTATGGGTACACAGGAATATAGACAACGTACTACGTACTCTATAAAATCTGGGTCAGGGCGTGATCCAGAGGAACTATCGAAAGGAACCACCGTGAATACACATATCGCGCGAAGTCGTTTGTTGGGACGAGAAGGTCGCCTGCTGCTGACCCTGGTCGCACTGACCTTGATTGCCGCGTCGTTTCTGAGCGGGGCGCATCCCGCGACCGCATCGCAAGTAGCCGTCGGCTACCGGGATTTTTCCTTCGCTGCTGGTGTGCCCCCCGGCACCGGCCCAAAAACTTCGCCCGCCTGGAGCGACCCGAACCTCGGGCCGACCGGCGAAAAGCCCCAAAGCAAGCTCTGGTTCAACGATGGCCTCTGGTGGGGCAGCCTCAAGGATAAGGCGAGCGGTCAGTTCCACATTTGGCGCTTCAACTGGGCCAAGCAGGCATGGACAAATACCGGCACGTTGATCGATGACCGCTCGGCCTCGCACGCCGACTGCCTCTGGGACGGCACACATCTCTATGTGGCGACAGCCGGCACCGATAGCTCGAACAACGCCGACAGCGCCCGCATACTTCGCTACAGCTATAACTCGGCCTCCAAGACCTATAGCCTCGACTCCGGTTTCCCCGTGACGGTCAGCACCGGCGGCATGGAGGCGGTAGTCCTCGATAAGGACTCGACCGGCAAACTCTGGATCACCTTCACTCAGTACAGCCAGGTTCTGATCAACAACTCGACCGGCAACGACCTGAGTTGGGGCACTCCATACGTGCTTCCCGATAGCGGAGTGAACGTCACCGCCGACGACATCTCGGCCGTGATCGCCTTCAACGGACAGATCGGCGTGATGTGGAGTAACCAAGTTGACGATGCGATGTACTTCGCGGCCCACCGTGACTCCGACCCCCCCTCGGTATGGCAGCCGAGCCAGATCGCCCTCCAGGGGTCGAAGAGCGCCGACGACCACATCAACCTGAAGTCGTTGCAGGCTGACCCCAGTGGTAAGGTCTTCGCCGTGACCAAAACCTCGTTCGACGAACTGCCGACCCCAAGCCCCAACTCGCCGATCATCTATGTGTTGGTGCTGAACCTGAGCGGCAACTGGCAAAGCCACCCCTTTGGGACGGTAGCCAACGGCTTCACGCGCCCGATCTTGATGATCGACCAGGAACATCGCCGGCTCTATGTGTTCGCGACCGCGCCGGTGGCCGGTGGGATAATCTACTACAAGCAGTGCAGCCTCGACAACATCAGCTTCCCCGCCGGCCTCGGCACGCCCTTCATCGAGAGCAGCACAGACAGCTACATCAACAATGCCACCTCGACCAAGCAGAACCTCAGCAGCGCCACCGGGCTGCTTGTCGAGGCATCGGACCTGGTGAGCGGCTATTATTTGCACAACACCCTGTCCCTCGGCACTCCCGGCGCGACCTCTACGCCTACCCCCACCCGTCCCCCCGCGACGCTCACCCCGACGAGAACCCCGGCCGGCACCCCGCCGCCGACGCTCACCCCGACGAGCACGCCCTCGGCGATGACTCCGACCAACACGCCGACGGCTACCGCGACCGGCACGGCCACCTCCTACCAGTCGGTTGTGTTGTCCGACAACCCCGTGAGCTACTGGCGGCTAGGTGAGACCGGCGGCACCACGGCGGCAGACAGCGCCGGCACGAACAACGGCAGCATCTTCGGCGGGGTCACGCTCGGCGTGCTTGGAGCGCTGGCCCATGACAGCAACACCGCGATGAGCTTCAACGGCTCGAGCGGGTACGTCGGCGTGAACAGCGCATCGAACCTCAACATCACCGGCGACATCAGCCTCGAAGCCTGGGCCAAGCCGGCTGCCCTGAACGGCATTGGGGGTGCGGTTGTCCACAAGGGCGACGCGAGCGGTTACACCGTCTACCAATACCGCCTCAGCGTCACTGGGGGCAATGTGTGGCGCGGCAGCGTGTTCATCGGCAACTCGGCCTACACCGTGACCGACACAGGCAGGCCGAGCGTCGGGAGGTGGGACTACCTGGTGATGACCCGGTCCGGCAGTATGTTGACCTTCTATGTCAACGGTGTCGCTGTGGCGAGCACTGCGGCGACCGGCGCGCTCAACACAAGCTCCGGTATCCTGGCGATAGCCCGCACCGGGTCTTATGCCGGCGACTACTTCAACGGTGCGATTGACGAAGCGGCTGTGTACAACACCGCTCTCTCCTCGGCGCGCGTGCTGGCGCACTACAACGCCGGCAAGGGACCGTGATCCGCCGCGACTTGGCGCGCCCTGTCAACCTCGGCGCAGCGAACAACCCCTCGATGCCCTGGATAGTACGCCTGGGCCTCGTTGGGGTGGTTGTGCTGTTACTGGTCGGCGTGACGGCGCTGACGCGCGTGCCGGTGCCGGCGCATGTGCCGGTTCAACCGACCGGCCCTGATGCTATCTTGCTGGCTGCCGGAGACATCGCCGACTGCACCGGCCGCGGCGACGCGGCTACCGCCCAGCTCCTCTCTGTGCTCACCGGGACGATTGCCACCCTCGGCGACACCGCCTACGAGTCGGGCACTGCGGCCAACTTCTCCAAGTGCTACGACCCGACCTGGGGCCAGTTCAAGGACCGCACGCGGCCCGCCCCCGGCAACCACGATTACTACACAACTAACGCCGTGCCGTACTACCAGTACTTCGGGGCGGCAGCCGGAGACCCAAGCAAGGGTTACTATAGCTACGACCTCGGCAAGTGGCACATCATCGTAGTCAACAGCAATTGCGGGCAGATCGGCGGCTGCCATGCTGGTTCCCCCGAGGAGCTGTGGCTGGAAAGCGACCTCGCGGCGCACCAGCAGTCATGCACGCTGGCATATTGGCATCACCCCCTCTATAGTTCGGGGGCCGAGAACGGCCCCTCGCCCTCGATGCGCGCGATCTGGCAGACTCTCTACAACTATGGTGCCGACGTAGTGCTCAACGGGCACGACCACGACTACGAGCGTTTCGCGCCGCAGGGCGCAAACAGCGACGCCGACCCCACCGCCGGCATCCGCGAGTTTGTCGTCGGCACAGGCGGCAAGAGCACCCGCGTCTTCGGCAAGATTCTGCCCAACAGCGAGGTCCACAACACCGGCACCTTCGGCATACTCAAGCTGGTTCTCCACCCGGCAAGCTATGACTGGCAGTTCATGCCGATCGCCGGGCTGACCTTTACCGACGCTGGCCACGGCACTTGCCACCTGACGGCCGACAATCCACAGCCAACCCCTAATACACAACAGGCGGCAAAAAAGCTGATGCCGTATCATGCCGAAGTCTTGGCCGATAAGCCGGTCGGCTATTGGCCGCTCACCGAGGCCGACGGCACGCTCGCCGCCGACAGCGCCGGCGGCGAGCCGGGCGCTATCCGCGGCGGCGTGAGCCTCGGCGCGCCCGGCCCCCTAGCGAGTAACACGGGCGCAGCGATGAACTTCGACGGCAGCACCGGCTACGTCCGCATCACCGAAACGGAGGCTCTTAACCTCACGGGCGACTTGACGGTGGAAGCCTGGGTGAAACCGGCTGCCCTGAACAAGACGACGCAGGCGGTCGTCCATAATGGGGGCGGCGGCGGGGCGACCGGCTGGCAATACCGACTCGGCCTCACCTCGTACAACTTCTGGCGCGGTACGGTCTTTGTCGGAGGCATGAATTACACCGTCACCGCCCACAGCGCGCCCAGCACCGATCACTGGTCCTACCTGGTGATGACCCGCAGCGGCAACACGCTTGCCCTATACGTTGACGGCATCGAGGATACCGAGAGGACTGTGGACGGCGCTCTGAACAGCAGCAGCAGCGGTATACTGGCGATCGGGCGCACCGGCGGTGTCGACCTCGATTACTTCAACGGCTCGATAGCCGAGGTGGCGGTCTACGACAAGGCTCTTTCTCAGGCGAGGGTATTCGAGCATTACACCGCCGCCACAGCAGGGCTTGGTCCCTGAGCCGGTTTTGGAACCGGCACGAGGCTCAATCCGTTACAATATCGGGGATCACAGGCATCGGGTGCATCGCTAGGGGAATGACGGCATAATGGCGACTACCTTAAACAGAGGCGCAACTCTCCAGGGTGAGCGCGCCGAAAGTTGGTTCGATGTTGCGCGCCGCGCGCTCTCGGTGGAGCGCGACCTCACCGCCCCGTGGGCGCTCGAGCTGACGCTGCTCGGCCTGCTGCTCTGGTTTTTTTCGCTCAAGCAGATCAACATCCGTGAGATGAACGACCTCGGCTTGGTCTCGGTCCTGCCGCCGATGTTCTACCTCGCGCTTCTGGCGACAACCGCCGGATTCTGTGTGTCGCTCCTCCAGGCAAAGCTGAGTTACCGGCTGCTCCTCTTCCAGCTCGCCGTGCTGATCCTGATGCTCTACGGCGTCACCATTCTCGTCGAGGATGTGCCGCGCTTCGTCGTCACATGGCTGCACGCTGGGTTCGCCGAATATATCGGGCGCACCGGCCACCTCGCCCCCCAGATAGACGCCCGCTTTAGCTGGCCCATACTCTTCATACTCAGTGCGTTTGTGACACAGATAGCTGGGCTGCCGAACGCGATCAGCTTCGCGGCCTGGGCACCTGTCGCCTTCAATCTGCTCTACCTCGGCCCGCTGATCCTGATCCTCCAGTCTGCCACGCGCGACCGGAGGCTGGTCGCCGTCGGGGTCTGGTTCTTCTACCTCACGAACTGGATCGGCCAGGATTATTTCTCGCCACAGGGCCTCAACTTCTTCTTCTACCTGCTGATTATCGCGATCCTGCTCAAGTGGTTCAAGTCCACGAGTTCGCTGCCCGACTCGTTGCCTGCGGCTCTGGTGCGGTTGGGGTCGCCAGGGCGGGCGGCGGGGCGGCTGCACGCGAGGTTCCGGATTCCTGCGCGCGCGGCCGACTGGCTCTATGAGTGGGTGCGCCCCGCCGACACGCTCGTGACGGAGAGCACTCCGGCCACGCGCGTGGCACTGGTGACAATTATCTTGCTGATCTTCTCGGTGGTCGCTTCGAGCCACCAACTCACGCCGTTCTTCCTGCTTGTGGCCGTCGGTTTGCTGGTGGTGTTCAACCGGATCTCGTTGCGGGGGCTGCCGGTCATCATGGCGGTCATTATTGGTCTCTGGATCAGCTACATGACGGTCACTTTCCTGTCGGGACATCTCGATAGCGTCACGGGCAACGTCGGCAAGCTCGGCGACACGGTCGGCGCGAACGTAGGCGGGAGGTTCAAGGGCAGCCCAGACCATGTTCTCGTGCTCTACACTCGCCTCGCGCTCACAGCCGGCGTTTGGGGGCTGGCGGGGCTGGGCTGGCTGCTGCGCGTGCTGAAGGGTAGGCGTGACCTGACTTTTGTGCTCCTCGCGGTCGCGCCCTTCCCGCTGATTTTCTTGCAGGATTACGGCGGCGAAATGCTGCTGCGGGTCTATCTATTCGCACTGCCTGCAATGCTCTTCTTCGCTGCCTCGATCTTCTACCCAACCGCGTCGGCCCGGTCTTCATGGGTGCGCGCGGCGGCAGTCGGCGTGGTCAGCCTACTCCTACTGGCGGGCTTCATGTTCAGCCGCTACGGCAACGAGCGGATGGATTCTTTCTCTTCTGACGAGGTAACGGCGGTGGAGTACATGTACGGAGTCGCCCAACCGAACTCGTTGCTGATAGCTCCGGTGCCGAGCGTGCCCTGGAAATCGCATGGCATCGAGAATTACACCTACTTATCCGCCGGAGATAATGTTCCGCCCAGCGATGCGAACGTTTTTGTGTCGGCTATGGCGGACAAGAAGTACCCCGCCGCATACCTACTGCTGTCGCGCAGCCAGGAGGCATATGCCGAGCTTTACTACGGGGTGCCCGCTGCTTCGTGGAACCACTTCGCCCAAGCTGTGAGACAGTCCCCGAAGTTGCATCTGATCTACAGCAATCAGGATGCCGAGGTCTTTGTGCTTGCCGACCGCGGAAAGCAGGCGACGCCGTGAGCCGCTATCCCTGGCTCTGGCCGGTCATCCTGATCATTTCGGCCACAATCATTGGCGTACTGACGCTGGGTGATATTTCCACGCCGCTCCGCGCGCCGGCCGCGTTCTGGTTCCTTTTAGTCGGCCCCGGCATGGCCTTCGTGCCGTTCTTGCGGCTAAAGGAATGGCTCGCCGAAGCATTACTTGCGATTGCGCTGAGTATCGCCCTCGACGCGCTGGTCGCAGGCACGATGCTCTATGCAGGCGTGTGGTCGCCCAGACTAGGGCTCGTCGTGCTGGTAGAGATCACGTTCGCGGGGGTGGTGCTCCAGCTGTTGAGGCGATCTCCTAGCCGGTTCACGGCCCGGATCACTCCGGCGGCCACTGCATCCGCCGTGCCACGCCCGCGCATCTCGGTAGGCGGGGTGCTGCTGCCCGAAGGCTTGCTCCTCGCGCCAGGGCCGCAGGGCGCAGGCGCTAAAGCGGTCGTGATCCTCGTCGGCCTCTTGAACGACCAAGCGACGACCGGCTTTCGGATCGTCGGCTGGTTCTACGCAGCGCCCGGCTCCTTCGCCGAAACAGTGTGGCACGATGTCGCCGAGAGGGGGTGCGCCTTCGAGTTCGGCACCGACCTGCTGCTGCTGCTCGACCCGACGACCCAGAAGTTTGTGCTCCATACCTGGAAGGATGGGGGCTTCGTGCCGGCCGGGGTGATTTCGTTGCCCCAGATGAGCCGAGCCGCCGGGGCTGCCGAGTGAGGAAGCGAGGATGACTTCGACCGTCACCGATGCAACAATCAAGGCGATCACTGGGCAGAGCTATGATGCGTTTTCTGTGAGCGTCGGCGTCGTGGTGGTTCTGCTCTTGCTTGGCCTGATAACGGCGAGGGAGCTGGTCCGTGCGGCTGGCGGCGCAGAGGCGCGGGGCCGGATGCGCGCGCTCGATGTAGCCGTCCTGCCCCTATTATGCGCCTTCGGCATGATAATTATCCTGCGGCTTGTGGACCTCTTGCCTCATGGATAGGAGGGCCGTCCTGCCTGCCTATCTCGGGGCATTTGCCGTCGCAGAGGTGTTGGGCCTGGTCTTCGGGGCTGCATTTGGCGCACTCCTCTACGCGCTGCTGCTTGTGCTGCTCTTGGCGCATTACATCGTCGGCGAGCAACTCCCATATCGGCGGATGCTGCCGGTGCTGGCGCTGCTGCCGCTGCTCCGCCTGCTTAGTCTGGCGATGCCGGTTCGCCAATTGCCGATGATCTTTTGGCATGCCCTGATCGGCGCGCCCCTGCTGCTCGCAGTGTGGCTGGCTGTGCGCCTGCTGGGGCTGCATCCCACCGACCTGGGCCTGCGGCGGGCTTCTGCCTGGCGGCAAGTACTGATAGCCGCGAGCGGCATCCCGTTGAGCGTAGCCGGCTACCTGGTTTTGCGTCCTCAGCCGCCGATCCCCGCGTTCAGCCTGCCGTGGGTCTCCGGAGGCGCGGTGATCTTGTTTGTTTTCTCCGGCTTCGTGGAAGAGCTGCTTTTCCGTGGGCTGCTGCAACGGGTGGCCGGTGAGATTTTCGGGCGAGCCGCTCTGCTATACTCGGCAGCCGCCTTTGTGGTATTATACACTGGCTCCTCCTCGCTTGGATACCTGCTGTTGATCAGCCTGACAGGGCTTTTTTTCGGCTGGTGTGTCGAGCGCACGGGAGCGATATGGGGAGTTACGGCGGCGCACGGCTTGATGCTGGCCGGCATGGCTCTCCTCTGGCCCTATACTTGGCTTGGATCGCATACCATCTAGGAAGGTGCGGATGGATTTTCGCTTTGCCCGTGCCCGCGCTTGGCCGCCGGTACCGGCGCTCATTCTGACCATGATGCTTCTGATCTCCGGCCCGGTCCCCTCAGCAACAGCCCAGGAGCCTGCCGTCATGCCTGCTGCTCTGGATGTGCATCTGTACATCAGCCCCCCGATCCCAACAAATGGCCTCGCGCTCGGCGTGACACACACGCAGTACAGCCTCGACTCGTGGAACGACCCGGCTGCGCTGGCCTCGGCCAGGCAGCTCCTCTCGTCCGCGACGGTCTACCAGAACCAGCACATTATGGGCTGGGGAGCCGACAACCCCGAACCCTCGCCCGGCGTCTACGACTGGGCGAGCCTCGATGCGCGGATCGACCTGATCCGCCAAACCGGGGGCGTGCCGGTGATCACGCTCTGCGGCGCGCCCGACTGGATGAAGGGTGGCGATGACGGCGCCACCGACTGGTCGCTGCTCAAAGTCGCGCCGACGCCCGACCACTATGCCGACTTCGCCGAACTTGCACGCCAGGCGGCCCTCCGCTACCCCGATGTTCACTACTTCCAGGTCTGGAATGAGATGAGCGGCTTTTGGAACGACGATCTCAAACGCTGGGACTACGAAGGCTACACCAGCATGTACAACCAGGTCTACGGCGCCCTCAAATCGGTCAGCTCGGACATACAAGTAGGCGGTCCGTATGTTACTCTAGACAGCGAGTCGTCAGTGAGGAGCATGAGCAACCCATCGGAGGTGCGGGGGCCATGGGGCGTGCTCGATCAGCGCCCGCTCGACGTGATCAACTACTGGCTCGCCAACAAGCACGGCGCAGACTTCCTCGCCGTGGATGCCGGCACCGACAACCGCGACGGGGTGCAGCCCGTGGACGAGTTTGGCTCTACACAAAAGTTCGCCGACGCCACGGCATGGATCAAGCGGCAAACCAGCCTGCCGATCTGGTGGTCCGAGTGGTATTGCCCGCCCCGCACCTCCACCTATGATGCCGAGCGCCAGAACGCGGTACTCGCGCTGGCGCTGCTCCAGTTCGCCCACAGCGGCGCGTCTGTTGCGCTCTTCTGGCAGCCGCAGGGAACCTCCGGCGGCGATTACCAGGGCGACGGCGGAAGCCTCTGGACCGACCCCAGTGACGCCGAAGGTGGCCGGCCGTTGCCCTTCTACTACACCGCGAAGGCCTTCCACGACAACTTCGGGGCTGCCACCGACCTCTTCTCGACCACCTCGCCCACGATCAGCATCCTCTCATCCATAGAGGGCACTATGCTGATCAACACGACAGACGGTGCGGTGACGGTCAATATTGACGGTAAGCCTCTCGCCCTGTCGGGATACCAGGTGCTCTCGCTGCCCGCCTCCGGCTCCAAATCCGCCCCATCCTCCGGCCAGTGATGGCTGGTCTCGCGGCGGCAAAAAACCGGCACCGCTCGCAAGAGCAGTGCCGGGTTCAGGAAGGAGCGAAGACCATGCGGCGCTATGCATGTATCCTCATCCATAATGACGCCTGAACCCCACAAAATATTACACTACGCCACATGCCTCCCCGGCTCCCACCGCCGCAGCCGCAACGCCGAGCGTATCGTGCCCACGTTCAGCCCTGCGCGGTTGATGATCGGGCGTTCGATGTAGGCCGCCAGCTGTTCGCGCAGGCGGTCGGTCAGCAGGCCGTCGGCTTCGAGCAGGCCCATCACGGCGGGGTCGCGGGCGCGCCCGCCCTCGTCGCCGTCGAGCAGCTTGAGCGCAAGCCCCTGCACCGGCTGCTCGCCTCCCGGCAGCACAGCCATGCAGTAGACGCCCTCTGCCCCTGCTTTGGCGATCAGCCGCCCGCCGAATGCGCGCATCAGGTCTGTGTCGAGCCGGTTCTGACGGGCGGCCACCATCTCGGGGTTTGCGACCATTGCCTCTACGATCCGGCGGCAGGCGGCGCGTCGGCCCTCGCTCCAACCTGCGGGCGGCTCCGCCAGCCGCGCGAAACTCAGCGCCATCCGGCGAGTGCTCACCCCGAACGTGACGACGCTGCACCCGTCGGTTCCCTCGTAGACTTCGCTGGGCGGCATGTCGCAGAAGTCGGCCACAGTCTCGAGCATCAGCTTCTGCACCGGGTGGCCTGCTTTGGTGTATCCCGCCGTGTCCCAGCCATAGAAAACGCAGAGGGCGAGCATCCCCGAGTGCTTGCCGGAGCAGTTGTTATGCACTGCGGACGGCGTACCGCCTGCGCCGGCCAGGGCCGCCGCCGCGCCGTTGTCGTAGGGCGCGTGTACGCCGCACGCCAGGTATTCCGGCCCCAGCCCGATCTTGGAGAGGATCGACTGCACCGCCTCGACATGTATAGCCTCTCCTCCGTGCGACCCGCAGATCACCGCGATCTCTGTCGGCGTGAAGCCGAAGCGGTCCGCCGCTCCCGACTCGACCACCGGCACCGCCTGGATCGGCTTCGACGCAGAGCGATAGTAGCTGAAGTGCTCAGGGTCGCCCGACGAAGCGATCAACTCCCCATCCGGTCCTACGACTGCCGCCGACCCATAGTGGATCGACTCGACGAGCGGTCCCCGCGTGTATTGGACAAAAGGCTCCGGCAGCATCTCTGTTCTCCTCGTAGCAGGCAGTAGGCGGTAGGCAGTAGGCAGTCATTCGTAACTCGTTTCTGCGTTGCCCCATTATACATCAAAAGACCGATGGCAGCCTGCGAACGTCCGTGCTATAATGGGTGTACGCGAAAGGAGCTGGATATGAAATTTGGAGTCACTTTTCCCTGGCTGGACGCACGCACGACCGCCGAGCTGGCGCATGAGGCCGAGGAGGCTGGCTGGGACGGCGTGTTTTATTGGGACGGCATCAATATCCCGGAGGAGGGAGAGGGATACGACCCCTGGGTGGTGCTGGCGGCTGTCGCCATGCGGACACAGCGCGTCCGCATCGGCACCATGCTCACGCCCCTGGCGCGCCGCCGCCCCTGGAAGCTCGCCCGCGAGACCGTGACACTAGACCGCCTGTCGAGTGGGCGACTCATACTGCCGGTCGGCCTCGGTACGCTCGACGACGGCGGCTTCACGAAGGTCGGCGAAGTTACGGACCGCAAGATCCGGGCGCAGATGCTTGACGAGGGGCTGGAGGTGCTGGCCGGTCTCTGGAGCGGGCAGCCGTTCAGCTACAGCGGCGAGCACTACCAGGTGCAGGAAATGACCTTCCTACCGACCCCTGTGCAGTCGCCGCGTATCCCCGTCTGGGTGGTGGGGGCCTGGCCGCGGATGAAGTCCATGCGCCGGGCGCTCAAGTGGGACGGCCTGGTGCCGACGAAGATGGGTGCAGACGGCTCATCCGAGGAGATAACGCCGAACGACATAAGGGCCATGAAGGCGTACATCGCCGAGAACCGCACCGAGACGACGCCCTTCGACATCGTGATGGAAGGCGAAACCCCCGGCGACGACCTTGATGCAGCGAGCGCGATAGTCCGCCAGCTGGAGGATGCAGGTGCCACCTGGTGGCTCGAAAGCGTCTGGGCAAGTCCGCGAAAAAAAGGCGGAGTGGATGGGATGCGCGCCCGCATCAAGCAGGGACCGCCGCGCTAGTTGAGCCTCAGCCTTCTCGTCGGGAGAGCGCGATCACCGGAATCTGGCGAGTTATCTTCGCCTGGTGCTCGGCGAAAAATGGATATGCCTTCACGATCTTTGCCCACAGCCGCTCCCGCTCCTCCCCCGCCGTGACATCGGCGGTCGCGTCGAAGGTCTCGGTTCCAACCTCGACTGTGACTTCCGGGTGCGCCGCCAGATTGCGATACCAGTCAGGGTGCGTCGGTGCGCCAGCGTTGGAGGCTATGACGAGCAGACGGTTGCCGTCGCGAACATACATCATCGGTGTCGTGCGACGCCTTCCGCTCTTGGCTCCTGTGGTCGTGAGTAGGAGCAGGGGCCGGTCGGCCGCAGTCTTGCCTGCGCGAAACTCCTCGATCAGTTGGCGGTTGTAGTCATTTTGATCAGCCACGGCCTAAGATGCCCTCCTATCAGATGGCGGGACGACGGGCAGCCCCGAAAGCGGGTGGGTCACGCGGGGGCTGTGCGTCAGGCCGGCCCATGAGAGCGCGCCCTGCACTCCCAGGCGGTCGAGGATGGCTGCGCCGAGGCCGATGAAGCCGGCAAAGTAGACTAACGGCCAACCGATCCACGGCACCACCGCCGCGAGCAGCAACGGTGCAAGGGCAACCACGGTTAATCCCGTAACTGCCGTCAGCAGCAGCGACCCACGGGCTGCCGGCAGGTGCCCCGAGTCCGCAATGCGCCGCCCTACCCAAAGCCCGAGCGCGATCAGCCCGTACACCCAGGCGAGGAAGAGCGCGAGCATGAGCGGTATGGCAACTATGATGCCGATTACGGTGATGAAAAGCACGACGCTGACTATGCCGATCACCGGCGGGGCGAACACCGCTGTTACCAAACCGACGCCGACCGCCGACCCAGGGGTGCTTTCGAGCACAGCGACCGTTCGGCTCGCCTGCCGGGGCGCGATCAGTATCGTTAGCGTGCCTACCGCCACGAACACAAGCCCAAGCGCAATGTTCCTCACCAGCCCAAAGAGCGAGTCAAAGAAACCGACCACGGGGCCGGTAGCACTGCCGGTCGAGACGCTGCCACCCACCTGTGCGCCTGCCGCGCGGTGGAGTTCGCCGTTCGTCACATGCACACTCCCGCCGACCCGTGCGCTGTCCGACAGGGTGATGCTGCCGTTCATCGCTGTTACGTCGTGGCCGACGCTGCCGGTGATCGTGACATCGCCGTTCGACACCTTAAGGTCGTGACCAATCTTGCCGGCGATGTTCGCGTCGCCGTTCTCCACAACCGCATCGTGCGTGACTTCGGCCCCGGTCGGCACCTCGAGCTTGCCGCTATTCACGAGCGCATCGTGGCCCACGACCTCTCCGCTGTGGAGCACAAGGTCGCTGTTCGTGGCGGTTCTATCGCCCGAATCGAGGGACGGCCGGGCGAGCGGCAGAGCCTGAACCGGATGCTGGTGTCGCTCGCCGACGGCTATGCCAAGCAGCAAGAGGACGGCAACCAACGGCAGCAGGAGCAGGCGGGGTGGGCGGCGGCGTCTCATGTAGAGATCTCCCTGCCCGTGGCCCGGCTTGCGAAGATGCCGACGATCCGCCACCATGCCCCGCCGAGAACCGCGACTACCAGCGTGCCGGCTGCGGCGAGCCAGGGGTCGATCCCGATGATCACGCCCCTGAGCAGACCCCAGCCCGAAGCGAGCCATGCGCCCGCCGCCTGCATGTCGGGGACAGTGCTCATCGCGCTCACCATAGACGGCGGCAGAGGTGAGCTACCGGCCGGCCAGAGCAGGCCCGCCATGATCAGAAGCATCAGAGACAGCACGCCTGCGCCGCTGAGGCTGCCCAGGTAGAGCCGCATCCGCCGGCCTTGTAGCGGGTGGAAGTTCTGCAACAGCCCGGTGCGCCCCGAATGAGACGGCGCTACCGCCGTGAAGCCGACCGGCACAGCCACGCGCGCCCCGTTGTACGTCGGCGCGAGTCTGATCGTGGGCCGTCCGCCCTCTATCTGCTGCGTGCGCGCGCGCTCCCATAGGGGCGGGCGCACGGCCGGCGTGACTGCTATCCGCGCCATCACTCGCGCCGAGAAGTCGGCAGGCGGTGAGACGGGCCGGCGAGAGGACAGGCGCAACACGCTGTCAGCCTCGCGCAGCGCGCTCCATTGGGCGCGGCAGGTACCGCAGTCCTGAATATGTGTGTCTAAGCGGACTATGTCCTTCGGCTCGAGCAGCCCGTCGAGCCGAAGGGACATCAATTCAGCTGATGCTCGGCAGAACATTGGCGGCACCTCCTTTCATGCGGATCTCATCCGCCAACATTTTACGCGCCCGGTGAAGTTGTGTCTTGACGGCGCTCTCAGAAAGCCCGGTCATGGCGGCGATTTCTAGGTACGACAGATCCCGGAAGTAGCGTAGCACCGTCACGAGGCGGTACTTGGGCGGCAGCTTTACGAGCAGGTCGCGGACCGCCTCCCTCTGCTCGTCTTCGAGCGTGCTTTCCTCCGGCTGAGGCTCGTGGCTCGTCGCCCATATCTCCACGGTGTCGAGCGGCACTTGGGTGCCCCTGCGCCGCCGCAGCAAGTCAATGCAGTGGTGCGAGCCAATGGACAAGAGCCATGTCACAAACTTGCGGTCGCGCTGGTAGGTGTGCAGCTGGGTCCAGGCGCGGAGGAAGACCTCCTGCGCGGCGTCTTCGGCCTCGGCGCTGTTGCCCAGCATCCGGTAGCAGAGATTGTAGACCGCCGACTGGTAGCGTTCGACAACCGAGCCGAACGCGCTGCCGTCCCCGGCGAGAGAGCGGTCTATCCAAACACGTTCTTCGGCCTGTGCGGCTTGTTCGGCCGGCGTCGGCATGGCGACCGGTGGGGCCGATGCCGGTCGGCCGGCAACGACAGCAGAAGGGTATGCGACAGCTATGGTCATATTCTCATCACTTGTACCGGGGCTTGTGCCGGTACAACCTGTACTTTCTGTACTATCCGACGTGGTTGACGCGACGTCTCCCTCATTAACTGAGACGCCTGTTTTCATATCCATCTATACGTTCCATCTGGGCCGGGGGTTACAAACTTCACGGGGAGATACGCTCTGGGGTTAGCGGCGGCGGGGGGCGCGCCGCCACGAGCGTGTGAAGGAGACGGCCGTGACGAACCAGACAAGTCCCAGCCCGCCGACTAGCGGTACCATCGGCCGGTAAGTCTTCGGCGCTTCGCCCTCGAGCAGTACATAGGTGTCGGGCGCTACCGGATCGTTCAGGGCGGCGTTCAAGACCTTCTCGGCGTCGCCGGCATATGGCGCTTGATCGAAGGGCACCAGCCGTCCGGTGAAGGCGACCTCCGTGTTACCGGAGGCGAAGTTGATGTCGTCGGTGATGACAAACAGCTTGATCGCGCCCTCTTTGTCGGTGTAGCCGCGGATCGGCACCCAATACGACGTGTGACCGTCACGGTGGAGGGCTACGGAGTGGTCGAGGTCGGCCTGGGCGCGGAGCACAGTAAACCGCCCGTTCAGCTGGTCCTTTGCGAGCCGACGCGCGCCGTTGATCGCGTGTGGCGTGTCGTCTTGCAACGCGTAGGACGCCAGTCCGGAATAGCCGAGTATGAGCAGGGAGGTGATCAGCACCACCAGGCCCTGCAAAATCAGCCTCCACTTACGGCTTTCAAGAACCACGAACCCACCCCTTCGCGCAGCATAAGACGGCGCTCTGTTCACCCAGCAACTATCATACCACATAGAGCGTCTCGGCGCCAGTAGATATGGACGGCAGATGCTCATAGCAGAGAGCTATCAGCTTTGGACGGCAGCCTCAGGCACAGCGGCGGCCTGTCGGCTGATAGCTCGTGCTGGCGGGTTATAGTAATTTTGAGTTTTGAGTTTTGAGTGCTGACGGTAGGCCATAGGTCGTAGGTCTTTCGACGGATTTTCGAGTTTTGAGCGGTGAGTTGTCGGTACATGGCGATCTGGTCCTTTCTTCGTGCGTAAATCTCACGCTAATTTTACCCTCTCACTTTATATATCCATTTGAGGGGCCATTTACTGCCAGATTTTGGGCCGTATCGGCCCTGTTAGAGCAAAGATACTCCGAAAGACCTAGTCGGCGATGCCGACTGGTCGCGCCAATCCGGCTCGTGTATAATGGACCCGGAAGCCGGAGGCTGTAAGACACGGCTCCGCTCGTGGACCGCTGAAGCTGATCGCCGACCGCCAGGAGTCTTGACATGAGCATAGCAGATTACGAAGAACCGTTCGGCTGGTGGGGCTGGCACTGGCAGCCGGCAGAGCCGATGTCGGTTGTCGAACTCCTCGACGCGCACAGCTTCGACGCCGAGACGCTTGCCCTCATCTGGGCGCTCCTCGCGCACCGCGCCTCGGTGATCGTCGGTGCCGAGCCGCCGATGGCCGGCAAGACGACGACCCTCACCGCGCTGCTCGACTTTCTACCGCCCGACGCCCGGCCCTACTATCTTCACGGGCACTACGAGACCTTTGACTTCGTGAACGACCCCGATACCGATCCCCGTCGCTCCTACTTGCTTGCTAACGAGATGAGCGACCACCTTGCGATCTACTTCTGGGGTGCCCGCGTCGGCAAGCTCTTCACGCTCCTGCCCGAAGGCTACGCATTCGGCTCAACCATGCACGCCGAGACAGTAGACGAGGTACTCGACATACTGACCGCGCCGCCGCTGAGTGTGCCCTCGCGCCTGCTGTCGGGCCTCAACCTCGTGATCAATCTGGTGTTGCTGCGGCGCGGCGGAGGCTACCTGCGCCGGTGCTCCGCGGTCCACCTGGTGCTGCCGGGCGTGGGGCCGTTCGGCGTCTGCACCGTCCCACTCGTGCGCTGGGACGCGGCGACCGACAAGCTCGAACATATCTACGAACAGCCGGAGGTCGCCGCGGCATTGGCTGGTTGGGCCAGCACCAGTCCTGTGGCCTTCGCCGCAGAGCACGAGGCACGTACGGCCTTTCTGAGCCGATTGCAGGCCGAAGGCCAAGACGACATCCCTATCGTCCGCCGTCTGCTCGCCGGTTTCGAGCCGCCCACGCAATCTAATGCGGCGGGATAACCGTTCTATCTAGAGTACGGATCATTACTTCGCACCCGTTCCCCGGCCCACGGCGCGGCAGGTGCCACGAAATGGAGCAAACAGATAATTATGATCAAGATGATAAAGCCCCAAACAGTCGGCGAACTCCGCAGCAGCGAATACGAGCCGCTCTCGGTCAAGGAAGAGATGCGGAAGAACCTGATCGGGCACCTGCGGCGCAACGAACCGCTCTTCCCCGGCATCATCGGCTACGAGAACAGCGTCATCCCGCAGATCGAAAACGCGATCTTGTCCGGCCAGGACATCATTTTCCTCGGCGAGCGCGGCCAGGCGAAGACCCGCATCGCACGCAGCCTGATCACGTTGCTCGATGCCGAAATGCCGGTGGTCGAGGGCTGCGAGATCAACGACAACCCGCTCTCCCCGATCTGCGCGCGCTGCCGCGAATTGGCCGCGGAGATGGGCGACAACCTGCCGATAGCCTGGATGCCCCGCAACGAGCGTTACGGCGAGAAGCTGGCGACCCCCGACATAACTATAGCCGACCTGATCGGCGAGATCGACCCGATCAAGGTCGCGGAAGGCCGCTATCTCTCCGACGAGCAGACGATCCATTACGGCCTAGTTCCGCGCACCAACCGGGGCATCTTCGTGATCAACGAGCTGCCGGATTTGGCCGAACGGATACAAGTCGGCCTGCTGAACATCCTCGAGGAGCGCGATGTGCAGATCCGGGGCTACAAAGTCCGCCTGCCGCTCGACATCTACCTGGTGGCGAGCGCCAATCCCGAAGATTATACCAATCGGGGGAGGATCATCACTCCGCTCAAAGACCGCGTCGGCTCACAGATCCGCACCCACTATCCGCGCACCATCGAGCAGGAAATGGCGATCATGGAGCAGGAGCGCACGCCCTACAGCGTTCCCGGTGTCGAAATGGTGGTGCCCGACTACATGAAGGAGATCGTCGCAGAGCTGACCCACCTGGCGCGCAAGCACCCCGACATCAGCCAGCGTTCGGGCGTCTCGGTGCGCGTGAGCGTCTCGAACTACGAAAACCTACTCAGCAGTGCGCTCAAGCGGGCGATACGCCTCAACGAGCGGCAGGCCGCTCCCCGCATCAGCGACCTCGATGCGCTGGCGACTTCGACTGCCGGTAAGATCGAGATCGAGGCCGTGGGCGACACCCGCGAAGACAAGGTGTTGAGCAAGCTGGTGCAGGGCGCGGTCAGCGCGGTCTTCAACCGCCACTTCAGCGTGCATGACTTCGACGAGCTGCTGACGCGCTTCAATAACGGCATGAGCCTCGAAATAGCCGACGACAAGCCGGCGATGGACTATGTCCACCAGGTGAGCGAGATCAAGGCGCTCAAACAGGCGCTCGGCAAGCTGAACGCGCAGGGCAACCCCGCCGTCGCCGCCTCGGCGGTAGAGTTCGTGCTCGAGGGCCTCCACCTGAACCGCCGCCTGAACAAAGACCGGGGCGCGACGGGGACGCGCTACCACAGGTAAGCAACTCCAGCCCACAGAAAGGGGCAGATAAATGCCCGGCTCGTACATTTATCGCAACTGGGACGGCACCCAGCAGATCATGCCCTTCGACGGCGAGGCAGTCATGGAGGCTATCTCCGACGACGTGCTCTCCGGCGGCGACGTGCAGCGCGCGCTGCGTCGGCTGATGCAGCAGGGCTACCAGACCCGCGAAGGTGCCCGCATGATGGGCCTCCGCGACCTCATGGAGCGGCTGCGCTCACAGCGCCGGCAGAAGCTCCGCAGCAGCGACATGAGCGGCATTATGGACGACATCGCCAAGAAGCTGGACGAGATCATCGCCCAGGAGCGAGGCGACATCGAGAAGCGGCTCGAGGAGAGCCGCAAGGATCTCGATTGGAAGAAGGCTGAGCGGACCGCTTCCCAAGAAGACGAGAACCTGCAAAAGATGCTCGAAAATATGGCCGCCCGCCGAGAGCAGCAGCTCGCTGACCTGCCGGAAAGCCCAGCGGGAAAAGTCAAGCAGCTACGCGAATACGACTTCATGAGTCCCGAGGCCCGGCAACAGTTCGAGGAGCTGTTGGCCCAGCTACAACAGCAGGTGCTCAACCAGACCTTCAAGGGGCTGAAAGGCTCGATGCAGGGGATGACCCCGGAGCAGCGCGCCGAGATGCGGAACATGCTGCATGACCTCAACAAGATGCTTGAGGACCGCTCTGAGGGCCGGGAGCCGAAGTTCCAGGAGTTCAAGGAGAAGTACGGACACTTCTTCCCGCCGAACATCGAGAACCTCGACCAACTCCTCGAACACCTGGCGCAGCAGATGCGGGCGATGGACTCGCTGATGCAGAGCATGAGCGGCGAGCAGCGCGCCGAGCTTGAAAGCCTCATGGAGGGGCTGATGCAGGACGAGCAGTTGGAGGCCGAAATGGCCCGCCTCGCGTCCAACCTCCAACAGATGATGCCGACCGAGGGCCGACCCTATCCCTTCTCCGGCGACGAACCGGTGACGCTCTCGGAGGCGATGCGCCTCATGGAGCAGCTACAGGGCATGGAGGAACTCGAACAGCAGCTTGACGCCGCGCGCTACGGCAACGGCGTTGACGACATTGACCCGCAGAAGATGGGTGAGCTGGTCGGCGCGGAAGAAGCCCAGGCGTTGCAGCAGTTGCAAGACCTGGCGAAACAGCTCGAAGAAGAGGGATATCTCGAAAACGTCGGCGGCAAGATGGAGCTGACACCACGAGGTATACGCAAGATCGGCCAGAAGGCGTTACAGGACATCTTCCAGTCGCTCAAGCGCGACGCCTTCGGCAAGCACGCCGTCAGTTTGGTTGGGCGCGGCGGCGAGCGCACCGACGACAGCAAGACCTACGAGTTCGGCGACCCCTTCTACATTGACCTACACGCCACGCTGATGAACGCTGTGGAGCGCGAGGGCAAGGGCAGCCCCGTCCAGATCGCCCCCCAGGACTTCGAGGTCTATCGGACTGAGCTACAGACGCAGAGCGCGACCGTGCTGATGCTCGACATGAGCCGCTCGATGCTGCTGCGCGGCTGCTACGTGGCCGCCAAGAAGGTCGCGCTCGCGCTCAACCACCTGATCCGCACGCAGTTCCCCCGCGACACGATCTACATCGTCGGCTTTTCGGCCTACGCCCGCGAGCTCAAGGCCGAGGCGCTGCCCCAGCTCGATTGGAGCGAGTACGAGTACGGCACGAACCTGCACCACGCTCTGATGCTGGGCCGCACCCTGCTCGCCCGCCACAAGACGCCGAACAAGCAGATGATCGTCATCACGGACGGCGAGCCGACTGCCCACCTGCTCGAAGACGGCCAGTACTCCTTCCAGTACCCGCCGAGCTGGGCAACGATACACGAGACGCTGCGCGAAGTGACGCGCTGCACCCGCGACCGGATCGTGATCAACACCTTCATGCTGGAACGCTCCCCGGACCTCACCGAGTTCGTCAACCAGATGACAGCTATCAACCGTGGTCGCGCCTTCTACGCCACCCCCGAAGCCCTCGGCGAGTACATCTTGGTGGACTACGTGAACAGCAAACGCAAGCGGATCAAGTGAGTGCTGGGGGCAGACCGCCAGCGGATTAGTTGAAACAGATGAAGCGGATTAGAGACGGTGGACAGGTCGGACGTCTGGCGTATGGAGGCAACGCCGTCCACGAATGCAGTGTAACGAATACACGAATGCCTCCGGGCCGCGCAGCGCCCACCAGATCCGAGAGGCAGGAACTGAGGGGTTCGCACGCCTACGTGCGGACGGTCGGGACGCTTCGTCGTCCGCACCTGGGGGTGCGAAGTCCTCCTATTGTAATTGCAGGCGAGGTCTATGTAATGAACAAACCGCCCGGCTTCGAATCTCGACGCTCGCGAGTACTGTTCGCTCTCATGAGCGGTCTCGTTGTAGGTGTGATTAACTTCGTCACCAACCTACTACTCCACTTGCCTCTGGGCGGACTTGGCCCACTGGGGGTGTTTGCCCCAGGTTGGGCACTGGTCGCCAGCTTTGGCAGTTTGGTGCTTTCATCAATCGGGTTCTATTTTCTATACACTAGGTACTTCCAGAGATTGCGCTCCGGAAAGCAGGGGATTCCGCCCACCAAAACAGAAGACGACCCAACCCATAAGCCGAGGTTGTAGTTCTCGGTCCCCACTGGCGCAGACCTGGATGATCAGGTCGAGTATCCGAAACTGCAAGGAGGACTCACATGGACCAGGAGGACAGAGGTGTCTACCCCGGCTTGCGCCGCGCACCACTGCTCCTCAGCTTCCTCTCCATCGCCGTCGGCCTCTCGATGGTGATGGCCGGCGTGGCGGGCACGCTTGCGCGGACGGCAGTGCCACCAACGGCGGCCCCTGCGGTTCCCCTACGGCCCGTAGCCCTCCGCCATGCGAGTTGCGACCTAGCGGAGCCGACGGCGGCACTGCCTGATGCCGTCGCGACCGCGCAGGCGGTGGCCCTTCTCCCCGCGCTTCCCACGGCCACTCCCGCAAACACGCCGATTGCCGATCTCGGGACGCTCGCCCGGAGGTCGGACGCCGTAGTCGAGGCGCGGGTCGCCGGAACCAACGGGGCGATGCACTCGATCATCCTCTATCTCGATATCCAGAAGTGGCTCAAGACACCGAACGGCGTGCCGTTCAAGCGCACCGTCGTCTGGCTACCATTACCGTATGAATCGACGGGCGAGCAGGTACCGCGCCTGGATCTGAGCAACGAGCCGGGCGACGAATACGTGCTGTTCCTCCGCAGCAGTGGTGGAGACACACCGTGGGACGGCACGCCCGACTATGACCTGACGGACAACGTCGCGTCAGTCTTTCGCATCCGCGGCGGCCGGATCGATCAAAGTGGCGTCCCTGGCTACGTGGGTTGGACGTTGCCACAGTTCGAGGCGGCGCTGCGACCGTTGCTGCCTCCGGCCCAGCCCGCCCTGAGCGACCCGGCTGCCCAGGAGATGGCTGCCCTCGGCCAGGATTCGGGCGCGGTCGCCGACGTGCAGCTCCTGCCGCCGGGCGCGGTCGGCGAGGAGGCGCTGGCCGATGGGCAGATCGTGCAGCCGGTAAATGTGCTGTCGTGGCTAAAGCCGCCCGCTGACCCTCACCCTGCGGTGATCGGCGTCGTCCTCACAGCCGAAGAGCACCGCCGCCTGCGCTCCGGCAGGGGGCGCTACGTCGTCTTCCTGCAAGCCGCCAAGAGCGACTCTTCCTGCGTGTCCTTCCAGGTCTACGGCTTCTACAGCCTCACGGGAAGCCTCGGCGGCGTCTTCGAGCTCGCTTCCGGTCGCGTAATATACGCCGGCATCACCGCCTACAAAGGGCGCTCCACCGCAGGCTTCGAGGCCGCCGTGCGTCAACTCGCTCCGGCCCCCACCCACCGGATACCCTCGGAAGGCACTCCGCTCTCCCTGGATGACATGCCGCAGAATTCGGCGGCGATTGTTGAGGGCGACTACGCCGGCGAGACCGCGTCTGGCTCCTGGCTGCTGCACACCTTCCGCGTCACCAAGTGGCTACTGCGCCCTTCCGGCTACGCTGGCTCCACGGTCCAGATCGCCGAGACGAAAGACGGAGTAGATATGGGATTGAGTTGCCGGCCTGGGTGGCTTGCCGGGCCGAACATCCTCTTCCTGCGTCTGCTTCACGTCAAAGCCCCGGCCCCCAACCCCGGCCCGGATGTTTACGAACCCACCTACGGGTCGAGCGGCACCCTCGGCGTCCAGTCAGGCTTCATCACCGATACCTTCGAGAAGCAGTACTGGCGTATGCCGCTGGCGCAGTTCGAGGCGGAAGTGCGGACGGCCCTCCGGTAGTGAAGCCCACCCGCCCCGAACGCTCCCACGCCCCCGGCCCCGCCTACGACCCGCCCCCGTCGCCTCTCTTCACCGAGACCCAGGTGGCCTTACTCGCCTCAGCCCGCGTCGCCAGGATGGCGACCTCCGGGGCAGACGGCGCGCCACACGTCGTGCCGGTCTGCTTCGCGTTCGATGCTGGGGCAGGTGCGTTCTACATCGCGCTCGACGCCAAACCGAAGCGCGTCGCCCACCGCAGGCTTAAGCGCGTCCGCAACATACTCGCTAACCCGCGCTCGGCCCTGCTCTGCGATCTCTACAACGAGGACTGGAGCCGCCTCGCCTACTGCCTGGTCCACGCCGACGCCCGCCTGCTCGAACCCGGCTCTCCCGCCGACGCGCCTGAACATGCCCACGCGGTCGCTCTTCTACGAACCAAGTATCCGCAATACCGCGATATGCCCCTGGAAGCCTCGCCGGTAATCGCCCTCCATACCACCGCCGTCACGTTCTGGGCATCGCGGCAGCCGGAAGTCGGCGGTCAGCAGTCAACAACCGCTCGGGGCGCGCTCGACCTCTCGGCGCTGGTAAGTGGGCGGCGCTCGGTGAGGACATACGCAGATACCCCCGTGGAGCGCGCCCTCGTCGAGCAGGTGCTTGAGGCGGGACGGTGGGCACCGTCTCCGCATGGGCGGCTGCCCTGGCGCTTTGTCGTGCTGACGCGGGCCGCCGCGAAGCGCGAACTGGCCGACGCGATGGGCGGCGAGTGGCGGCGCAACCTCGAAATGGACGGGCAGGACGATGCCGTCGTTGACATACGCCTCGACAAATCCTACGCCCGCCTCCTCTCGGCCCCGGTGCTGATCGTCCCATGCCTGTACCTGGCCGACCTCGACCGCTATCCCGACCCGGTGCGGCAGGCTGCCGAGCGGACAATGGCCGTGCAGAGCGTCGGTGCCGCCGCGCAGAACATGCTGCTCGCCGCATATAGCCTCGGCCTTGACGGCGGCTGGATGTGTGCGCCGCTCTTCTGCCCGGATGTCGTCAGCGAGGCGCTGGGCCTCGCGCCCGAGCTCGACCCGCAGGCGATCCTGACGCTGGGCTACGCGGCCTCCGCGCCCCGCCGCCGCGCCCGCCTGCCTCTCGCCGAGCTGATCATCCGATATGACTAGCCCTAGTGAGGCCGCCACCACCGACGAAAACGGTCCTCATATCCCTCATCTGGCGCTGTCGCGTACTGTGCTGTTCAGCTTGGCAAGTATCGGCTCCGGCATGGTCTTCGCCCTCTTTAACGCACAACTTCCGCTCTACCTGCGCGACTACGGCGTGTCGCACGGGCTTATCGGCCTGCTGACTAACGAGCGTTCCTTCGCGGGCGCGTTTGTGTTGCCGATAATCGGGCGTATGAGCGACCGCACGCGCAGCCGTCTCGGCAAGCGGAGGCCGTTCTTCTTGGTCGGCGTGCCCCTGATGTCCGCCGTGCTGGTACTGCTCGGCCTCCGCCCGCCGTTCGCGCTCATGCTTGCGGGGGTGCTGGTTGCCGGTGCCTTCCTCTATGTCGCGCTCGGCCCCTACCAGGCGATGATGGCCGACATAACCCCGATGCACCAGAGGGGACGCATAGGAGGCTTCATGGCGTTCGCGGGGCTGCTTGGCGCGGTCCTGGTCTCCGTGCTCGCAGGCTTGCTCTGGCAGGAACACAGCGACCTGGTCTTCTACGCCACAGCCGCTGTCCTCTTCCTTACCTTCGCCCTGACCTTCCTCACCGTCAGAGAGCCGGAGCACCACGTCGCCGGACGAATGGGCACGGAGGACGGCGGAGAGGTCGTCGAGAAACTGCGGTTGAGCGATTACGTGCGGGACATATTTCGCTATAAGCGGGTGGTGGAGTACATCGGGGCGATGAGCCTCTACTGGCTGGCGGCCGGCGGAGCAACGCCCTTCATCACGCTTTACGGGACGGAGACGCTGCACCTGAGCCAGAACGATGCCAGCCGGCTTTTCCTAGTGCTGGTGCTGAGTACAGCCGCTGGCACGGTGCTGGTCGGCCTGCTCGCCGATAGGCTCGGCAAGGCTCGCGTGATGCGCGGAGGGCTGGTCGTCTTCGCGCTGGCGGCCTTCGCTGCGGCCAACGTCCAGGATGTTGCCTCGGCGATACCTGTACTGATTCTCGCCGGGCTAGGCAACGCTTGCCCCACGGTTCTCAGCGTGCCTCTGCTCGCCGACCTCATCCCGAAGAAGCGCGCAGGCGAGTTCATCGGCCTCGGCAGCTTCGCCTGGTCGGTTGTCCAGCCGCTCGGCTCGTTCTTGGCGGGATACCTGGTTGACACGATGAACTCGGACCGATGGGCGTTCGGTTTCGCCGGAGTATTCATGGCCCTCTCGGTGCTGGCTCTGTCGGTGGTGAAAATCGAAACGATCAGTACTGGATGAGCGTTACCACGTTGTACTTCGACAGCTGCTCGCGGGCGTGCAGGAAGGGGAGTTCGATCAGGTAGCCGAGGGCCACCACCTGCCCGCCGAGGTGTTCGACCAGCTGTATCGCCGCCCTCGTGGTGCCGCCGGTCGCCAGCAGGTCGTCCACGATCACGACAGGCTCGCCGACCTCGATGGCGTCTCGGTGCATCTCCACGGTGTTCGAGCCGTATTCCAGCGCATACTCAGCGGTTACGGTTGGGGCGGGGAGCTTGCCGAGCTTGCGCGCAGGCACGAAGCCAGCACCAAGTATATAGGCGAGCGGTGCGCCGAAGATGAAGCCGCGCGATTCGATGCCGACGATCTTCGCGGGTTGGTAGGGCCGCAGCCGCGTCGCCAGCTTATCGAGGCTCTCGTGGAACGCCTCAGCGTCCTTTAGCAGCGTCGTGATGTCGCGGAACATTATCCCGCGCGCCGGGAAGTCGGGGATGTCGCGTATCTTTGCGATGAGTTCGGCTTGTTCCAAGTCGCTTCACACTCCTAAAAGGGCAATAAAATGCGATCGCTGCTAATGCCCTCGCGCCGGGGCCACATAATTCGGGTCAAGGTCTGCGATTACGATCAAGCGCGATGTGGCGATATGTACAGGGGTACATGTGATCAGCGTGAGGCGATGGTCTGTAGTCGGTGCCATGACCTCGACCTGGGTCGGCTTGATTATCAGGCTCTTGCGGACTATATAGTGGAACGTACCGAGACCATTGTAGACGAAAATATCGTCGCCTTTTTTCAACTTGTCGAGGTGCAGGAAGACCGACCCGCGTATATCCCTGTGCCCCGCGATCACCACGTTGCCTGTGTCGCCGGGGTTCGCGGTGCCTGTGTGGTGACCGGCCATGAAGTCGGCTACTTCCCACTCCCAAGTATCGAGCCGCACAGTTACTTCGCGCACACGGGCGTCGAGGTTGATCTTAGGGATGCGTACCTCTGTGGGGAGCGCGGGGTCGCTGGCAACGACCCCAGGGGGGACAGCCGGCACGCCGCCGGTCCCTGTAAGCGTGCCAGTAGCGGTGAGCAGAGGCGGGCCGGCAGGGATGCCGACGGAGTTGTTGTGATACCGGATTACATTGTCGGCCTCGTCAGGCGCTTGGCCGACATCAGTCGCTTGTGCAGCTTGGCCGGCTATGGGGGACGTGGTTGTAGCTGTATGCGCGTCGCTGCCCCCCAGAGTGGCGGCTGCGGAGTGTGCTGTGGCCGGGGCGACGGCGACCACCGCGGACCTCGGCTTTGCGGGAGCCGCCGTTTGCGCGGGCTGCGAGGCGGCGGGTGGTGCCGTCATGTCGGCGGTCAGGTTGTCTGTGCTCAGAAAATCGGTGTAGACCCACTGCCCGAAGACATAGAACAGCAGTAGGCAAAAGCCCACTTCGGCCACCCACAGGCTCCGGTCAATGCTTTTGCGGACGTTCGCCTGCCGCATCCATGCGGGACCGCGCTGCGGGCGGAGATTGGGCGGCGCGGCGAGGCCACTGCGCCGGAAGCGGTCGGCAGGCACGGCCGGTACATGTGTCCATGCCCTCGGTTGCGCGGCGGCCTGCCCCCCGACAAGGAGACGAGTTTCCTCGACATGCAGACGGCGCGTGGGCTTGCCCTTGCGGGGCTGTGAGTCAGTCGGGGCGGGGCTGACGGGTCGCGGGGCAAGACGGGGCGAGGGAAGCTCACCGGGTGTGTACCCTGCGATGCTCCGCAACACGCGCTTTCCCTCGTGCCGCCGTTTTTCGGCGAGCAACGATTCGAGGTCCGATATGCTCAGGTTCGCCAGGTCGGATATTTGCGTGTCCAAATGCGTTCTCCCAGAGCAAAAGCAGGCCGGCAGCTCCCGTGTTGTGTCGCTTCGCCGCTAGTATAGCACCGAATGTGGCGCGTGTCAATGGGTCTGGGCTATAATTTACGTATGCAAGATGAGGAACGGCGCGGCCTGCTCTTTGCGGCGCTCGCGGTCGGACTGCTTTCTACAAGCCCCGTGTTCACGCTCTGGGCCGATCCACTCGATCCGTTCGTGAAAACCGGATTACGTATGTCTGTGGCTGCGGTCGCAATCTGGTCGGCGGTAGGCGTCGGCCGGTTGCGAGGAGGAGGAGGGCGGAAGGGGGAGGCCGAGCCTGGTTTGGCCCCGCGTTCGCGGCAGACGACGGCTCTGCGCTTTGCGGCATACGGGCTGATCGCCGCGCTCCATTTCCTGTTCTATATCGCCTCCCTCTCGTACACCTCGCCGGCGCAATCGTTGACGCTGGTGTATACCGCGCCGGTCTTTGTTGCGCTGTCTGCGGCTGCGTTTCTGCATGAGTCGATACGCCGGAGGCAGTGGGGCGGGATGCTCGTGGCTATTGCCGGTGTGGCCCTGCTCGCCAACCCGTTCGCGCCATATCCCGGCCACCCAAACTGGCTGCTGGGTGCTGCGCTCGCACTCGGTAGCGCGGTGATGTTCGGCTTCTACTCCGTCGCCGGGCGCTACGAGCGGGCGCGCTATCCGTTGCTCCGCTATGCCGGAGGTGTCTATACCGCCGCCGCGCTCTGGCTGCTGCCGGCGGTGGCACTCACTTGGCCCCACCCCGGAGGAGCGCCGGTGTCTACGGGAGCGTGGCTGGCGGTGGCGGCGCTCGGCATCTTCCCTCTGGCGCTGGGGCACACACTCTACAATGCCGGACTGCGGCGCGTCCACGCGGCTTCGGTGAACGTGATTGCCGCACAAGAGGTGACAGGCGGGGTGCTTCTAAGCTGGCTGCTGCTCGGCCTCGCGCCCACGCCGCCCGAGCTAATCGGCGGCGCGATCACGCTCGCAGGCATGTGGCTGGTGGTGAGCGGCTAACGGACATCGGTCTCGGCGGGAATGTCGTTGTCGCCGAGGCCACGGGTGTCGCTCATGTCGGGTGTCGCGCCCGGCGTGTCAGGCCGAACAGACGCGGACTGCCCGGCAGCGCCGGTGCGCGCGGGGTCGCCGACTGGGCCGTTGCCGCCCTCTCCGCCATCCTCGCGCTCAGAACCGGCACCGACCATCTCGGTGAGGCGGGTCGGCGGGTCTTGGCCGTATTCGCGCTCGATCTTGTCGCTGCCGGTGCCCGGCCCGGTGTTGCCTCGGCTCGGCCCAATGCTGGTGCCGGTGCCCGCGCCCGCACGCCCTGTGCCCATCGTGCGGCCTACGCTGCCTGCGTCGCTCACCCCGGGTGCCGCGCCTGGGTCCACGTTCTCTTTGTGCTTCGGGTCGGCCAATGATTCTTGGCCCTCGGGTGTAGAATCGGTCATGTCGTTGTCTCCCTTTGCAGCTCACCGTGAGCAACATCTATGCCAGTGGTGGCATGGGCGCACCTTATGCTACAATGGAGCTATGCAGACACCGCCCCCGCCACGCCGCCCTCTGATCCGGATGCGGCGCGTCACGAAAGTCTACCCGATGGGGCGGCGCGACTACACCGCCCTGCGTGGCGTGGACCTTGATTTCTATGCCGGCGACTTCACGGCGATTGTCGGGCACTCGGGCAGCGGTAAGTCCACGATCTTGAACATGATCACCGGCATAGACAAGCCGACCGAGGGCGAGGTGCTGGTTGGCGAGCGGATGATCCAGAAGTTGAGCGAAGACGCGCTGGCGCGCTGGCGCGGGGCGAACGTCGGCATCGTCTTCCAGTTCTTCCAGCTGTTGCCGACGCTGACCGCGCTCGAAAACGTGATGCTGCCGATGGACTTCCTGCGCGCCTGGGGCGGGCAGCGGCGTGCGAGGGCGCTGACGTTGCTGCGGCGTGTCGGCATGGAGGAACACGCCGGCCACCTGCCGAGCGAACTCTCCGGCGGAGAGCAACAGCGCATTGCTATCGCACGCGCGCTCGCCAACGACCCGCCGATCTTGGTCGCCGACGAGCCGACCGGCAACCTCGACAGCGCCACCGGAGAGCGGGTCTTCGATCTGCTGGGCGAGCTGGGGCGGCAAGGCAAGCTGGTGATCTTCGTGACCCACGAACCCGACCTGGCGCGGCTTGCGACGCGGGTGGTCACAGTGCAGGATGGGCGGGTGGTGGGAGATAGCGCGAGCTAAATTGCGCCCCTTGCGGCCAGCCCCGCACGCGCCGCCGCGAACTCGTCCCAGGGCGTCTCGACCGCGCCGTAGCACATAGACTGCTCGTGAGCCTTGCCGCACGTCACAATCAGGTCGCCGGGGCGGGCGAGGCGGATCGCCGTGGCGATGGCCTCGGCGCGGTCAGGCACGCGGATGAAGTCGCGGCCCTCCTGACGGCCATGGGCCTCCAGGCCGGAAGCGATCTCCGCGATGATCGCGTTCACGTCTTCGGTGCGCGGGTCTTCTGCTGTGATCACCGCCAGGTCGGCATCGCAGGCAACTTCGCCCATCAGACGCCGCTTCGCCACGTCGCGCAGCCCCGCCGAGCCGAGGACGGCGATCACCCGCCCGCCCGGCGGCACTAGCTCCCGCGCCAGGTCGAGCGTCTCATGCAGGGCGTTCGGCGTGTGGGCGAAGTCCACAACCACATCGAAATCGCCTGAGTGGACCCACTCCATCCGCCCCTTGATCCGCTGCACCGCGCCCAGACCGGCGGCGATCTCCGTCAGGCCCAGGCCGAGCGCCAGCCCCGCGCAGGCTGCTGCGAGGGCGTTCGCCACGTTGTAGCGCCCCAGCAGGCGGAGCTGCACCGGCACCACATCATCCGGCGCGTGGAGCAGGAAGCGCGTGCCTTCGCGGGCTATGTGTATGTCGCTAGCTGTGCAGGTCACGCCTTCTCCCCCGGCCAGCGAATAGGTCATCACCGCGTCGGCAGGCTTATCCTTGAGCGTGGAGTAAGAGCGGTCGTCGCGGTTGAGTACGGCGGTTTTGGCGACGCCCGGCTTGCGGGCCGACGTCGAGAGGGCGTCGAACAGCCGAGCTTTCGCCGCCATATACGCCTCCCATGAGCCATGCCAATCAAGGTGTTCGTGGGTCACGTTGGTAACCACCGCTACGTCGTAGTCCAGGTAGGCGACGCGGGCCTGATCGAGGCCGTGGGATGTCGTCTCGACCACAGCGGCGGTGCAGCCCGCCGCGAGCATCTGCGAGAGGTAGCCCTGGAGGTCGAACGCCTCGGGTGTAGTGACGTGGAACCCGGTGTCGAGCGCTTCCTCCCCGATGAGCGCCGAGATCGTCGTGATCAGACCCGCCCGCACGCCAGCCGCCGTCAGGATGCTGTGGACGAGCGTGCTGGTCGTCGTCTTGCCGTCGGTGCCGGTGACGCCGATCACGGTCATCTGTCGGCTGGGGAAGCCGTAGAAGGCGGCGGAGAGGAGCGCGAACGCTGTCCGCCCCTCGCTCACCTGCAGGTAGGGCACGCCAGGCGGCAGAGGCATGGGCAGGCGGTCGGGCGGCAGCTCCCCGGCCACCGCGACGGCACCGGCAGCGAGCGCAGCCGGGATGTAGCGGTGGCCGTCGGTGCCGCGACCTAGCCGCGCCAGGAAGAGAGTGCCCGACCCCACTCGCCGCGAGTCTTCGGCGACACGGGTGATGGCTATAGCGTCGGGGTCGGCGGCTGGGACGGCAACGCTCCCCCAGCCGGGAGGGAGGCGGTCAAGCAACGCCCGCAGGCTGAGTTCCGGCAAGTTCGGCCTCCTGGGTCTTCTCAATCTTCTCTATTTCCTGCGCCAGGCGGACAAGAAAATCGTCGGCGTTACGGACGACGCCGACCGCCTGGTGGGTGCCGCGGTCGATCAGCTTGCTGATCACGTTCTCCGATTGGTCCACAACGACTGTGTATACCGGGCGGAGTGTGTCGCCCTGCTCCACGAAGGTCGGCATCATGTTGCCGGTGGCAATCGAGTGGAGCATGGTGGCGAGCATCACGACGAGCGTGGCCTGCTGGGTGTAGCCGCGCATCGTGTCCTGGGCGTCGAGCGCATCTGTGATCACTTCGGGCAACGGTCCGTCGTCGCGGATCGAACCGGCAAGCACATAACCGGTTCCGGCCTTGACGGCGCTGTACATGATCCCGTTCTTTATCAGACCCGACTCGACCGCAGCAGGGATCGAGCCGGCGGCTCGCACCGCGTTAATCGCGTCCATATGGTGGCGGTGCCCGCCTGCAATCGCCAGCCCCTCGCGGTCCATACCGAGGGCAGTGCCGTAGAGGGCGTGTTCGATGTCGTGGGTCGCTACTGCGTTGCCGCCGAAGATCGTGGAGACGTAGCCGTGGTCGATCAGCCACGCCATGGCCTCGCGCGCGCCGGAATGGACGACCGCCGGTCCCAGCACCCAGATGGAGCGCCCGATGGGGTTGCGGTGGCTCACCACGAGTTCGGCGATGCGGCGGTAGTTGAGCGGGCGTTCCCGCGACGGGCCTGTGGACATGAAGCCGAACACGTCAGCCGTAGCCGCCATGCCGGAGGCCGGGATGAAGCCGTTGCTGTGGACCAGCACGCCGGCGCTGCCATCCTCTATGTTTCCCACGACGACCGGCTGCCCCGCGCTCACGCGCCGCATCTCGCAACACTCAAACCGGCCCGTCTCCGGATTCTGGACGATGCCGGCGTCCATTCGCTGCCTGCCGACAAGCTGCCACTCGCCCCGGTATTTGACATAGGTCGGGTAGTTCGTGGTCGCATAGAAAGCCTGCGGCACGATGCCGTCGGCGGGCGCTGGTTCGAGGCTCACATCGGGGGCGGCCTCCAAGATCGTCGCGGTGAAGTCGGGCGGATGGTAGACTAGTTCTTCTGGCAAGGGGGTTGCTCCTGAATCCGAATATATCTGGCTAGTAGCCAGGGAACATGCTGACGCCGATTTCTACGTGAGTAGTACCTTCCGGGGATGCTTCCGCGCTAACATTCACGAAATAGACGGACGGCGGACTCACGGCCGATGAGCTCCAGGAGAAGTGGAGAGCATCCTTCGCTGGCAGGATGTTGCCCCAATTGTCCGCGTGCAAGTCCCACGCAGAGTAAGCATTCCCATAGAAGTCGAGAACCTGCTTAGGCTTGTCTGTGGTCGTGAACGTGACAATTTTGATTGCATATATGTACGTGTCATCCGGCTGGTATCGCCCCACCTCGCCGAAGTCCTGCACGGCCACCTGCTGGGCGCCGGGGTAGAGTGGGGGATTGCGCCAAATGGCTGGTGGGTCCCCGCGATGCACGAAGGCGAACGCGCCCACGCCACAGAGGGCCAGCGTGCCGAGAACCACCAGGTGAACGAAGCTCGGACGCCATCGCGCCAAATGACCACCTCTCCTCAGGCTTCTTGTAGCGGCTCGCGCATCGGGATACGCAGGCCGGCTCGTTCCGCTGTCTGGATCGCCAGCTCGTAGCCGGCGTCGGCGTGGCGGAGGACGCCGATGCCGGGGTCGGTGTTGAGGACGCGGGCGAGGCGGGCCGATGCGGCTTCGGTGCCGTCGGCGACGATGACCTGGCCTGCGTGGAGGCTGTAGCCGATGCCGACGCCGCCGCCGTGGTGGACGCTCACCCAGGTCGCGCCGCCGACCGCGTTGAGGAGAGCGTTGAGGATAGGCCAGTCGGCGATTGCGTCGGAGCCGTCCAACATGCTCTCGGTCTCGCGGTTCGGAGAGGCGACCGAGCCGGTGTCGAGGTGGTCTCGGCCTATGACGATCGGAGCGGCGAGTTCGCCGCTTGCGACCATGCGGTTGACCATCTCCCCGAAGTGGGCGCGCTCCCCGTAGCCGAGCCAGCAGATGCGGGCGGGCAGGCCCTGGAAGGCGATCTTCTCGCGGGCCAGGGAGATCCAGCGGCGGACGGCCTCTCGACCCCCAAACTCGCGCAGCACCATGTCGTCAATCCGCGCGATGTCCGCCGGGTTGCCGGAGAGGGCAACCCAGCGGTGGGGGCCATAGCCCTCGCAGAAAAGTGGGCGGATATATGCAGGCACGAAGCCGGGGAAGTTGAAAGCGTCGGTCACACCCTGGCCGAATGCCTGCTGGCGTATGTTATTGCCGTAGTCGAAGGTGATCGTCCCCTGGCGCTGTAGGTCGAGCATCCCGAGCACATGCGTTGCCATGCCGGCGAGGGCGCGGCGGATGTACTCATCGGGGTCCGATTGCCGGAGCGCGGCTGCCTCCTCGAGGGAGAGGCCGGGCGGGACATATCCACGTAGCGGGTCGTGGGCCGAGGTCTGATCGGTCAGCATGTCGGGCACGCGCCGTATGCGGGCGAGCCGCGGTATTACGTCTGCGGCGTTGCCGAGCAGCCCTATGGAGAGCGGGCGGCGCTCGCGGATCGCGCTGTCGGCCAGGTAAAGGGCTTCGTCGAGGCTGCCGGCCGCAACGTCGAGGTAGCGTGTATCGAGCCTACGCTGGATGCGGGTCGGGTCCACCTCAACGCAGAGCGCGACGCCTCCGTTCATCGTGACGGCGAGCGGCTGCGCGCCGCCCATGCCGCCGAGGCCGGCGGTGACGACCAACCGCCCGGCGAGGCTACCGCCGAAGTGCTGCGCTGCCGCCTGCTCGAACGTCATGTATGTGCCTTGCAAGATGCCCTGCGTGCCGATGTAGATCCAGGAGCCTGCGGTCATCTGGCCGTACATCGTCAACCCTGCGGCCTCGAGCCGGTCGAAGGTCTCCCGCGTGGCCCAGGCCGGCACTAGCAGCGAGTTGGCGAGCAGCACGCGGGGCGCGTCGGTGTGCGTGCGGAAGACACCGACCGGCTTGCCGGACTGCACGAGCAGGGTTTCATCAGCCTCCAGCGTGCGGAGTATTTCGAGGATCTTCATGAGCGCGGGCCAGCTGCGCGCCGCCCGCCCCCGCCCGCCGTAGACGATCAGCTCGTCGGGCCGCTCGGCCACCTCGGGGTCGAGGTTGTTCTGCAACATCCTGTATGCGGCTTCTTGGGGCCAGCCCTTGCAGTTGAGCACTGCGCCACGCGGCGCGCGCATCGGCCGGGGGGCCACCGTGGAGTCCTGTGCCATAGTGATCTGTTCAGTCATAGCCATCACATTTCCCCTGGTCGTCGGCGCTATTCCCATAACACAGCTAGTATGCGCGAGAGAACCCACGTCTGTCAAGGTTTCCCCCGTACCGCCGGGGCGGTGCCCTCGGCACAATTCATAACTCAAAACTCGAAATTGACATGTGGTGGGGCGGTGGGTAGAATGGGGTTGTGATTGAGATGGAGACGGGGCGCGGCCGGTGGCGTGGGGTGTCGCTCGCGTTCCTGGCGCTGGTTGGAGTGGGGGTGGCGCTGGGCGTGGCGAGCGTCGCGCTGCCGCATACGGGATTTTGGCACTCTGACGAGGGCGCGAAGTTCCTGCAAGTACTGAATATACGGCTGGGCCCGGACGGCCTCGACACTACGATCCGCTATCCTGGCCGCGCGCTCGACCCCAACCTGGAGTTTGTGCCGTTCCACCCGAAGCAGTACCACCTTGACGCGGCTGCCGGCATCCACCTCCAGTGGCCGATCTTCCTCGCGCTGCTCACCTGGCCGTTCTATGAACTGCTCGGGAGGGCGGGGCTATATGTCCTTCCGTTGATCGGGGCGCTGGGTGCCTGCTGGGGGAGCTACCGGCTGGCGCGGGCGGTGGGTGTGCCGCCGGGCTGGGCGTGGGCCGCGATCCCGCTCGTGGGCATCTGCACCCCGGTCGGATTCTACAGCTGGGTTTTCTTCGAGCACACCCTCGCGGTGGGGCTGGTGGCGGCTGCGGTGCTGTTGCTGGTGAGCGGCATTGTCTCCGGCGAGCGGCGACGCCTGTTCGCCGCCGGGGCACTTCTCGGCGTGGCGATCTACCTGCGCTCAGAGTTGTATGTGCTTGCCCTGGCTGTGGGGATCGCGCTGGTATGGCTGCTGCTTACTGCACCGCGGGCCGCCGAGCGTGTACATATTCTTCGACTGCTCGCGCCTGTCGGGACGTGGGCCGGTGGGCTGGCGCTCGCACTCTTGCCGCTCTGGATATTCTATACACGGACCGAAGGCACCCCTCTCCCCCAGCACGCGACATGGTACTTCGAGAGCGCGGAGGCCCCCGGCCTGCGCCTCCCGCCCCTCCGCTACCTCTCCCACGCCGGCCTCGGCATCATCCCCGACTTCCTCGCCGGACCATCCGCAGCGTCCGGCGGGCCTCCGCTATCGCCGTGGCTGGTCGGTATGCTACTGCTAGGTCTGTGCTTAGTGGTTAGTGGTTGGTGGTTAGTGGTCAGACGTCAGTGGTCAGCCGTCAGCCGTCAGACGTCAGTGGTCAGGCGAGAATACGTAATACGTACTACGCAATACGCAGGTTTGTTGCTGATCTCGGGGGCGGCGGCGTGGGCGCTGTTCGAGCCGGGGGAGTACACAAGCCTGCACGGTTTCTTGTTGGCAGCGCCGGCCGTCGCTTTTGCGTTGCTTGCGCGGCCGGGGACGGGACGCGAAGGAGATGCGCTGCGTTTGCTTGGCGGCATCACGGCCCTTTACATTGTGCTACATGTAGTGCTCATCAGCGCGCTCAGCGGCCTCGGCCCCATCAGCCGGTACGAGTGGGGCCAGCGGTATCTGCTCCCGGCCTACCCGCTTCTGATCGCGCTAGCCCTGCGCTCGATTGCGGAGTGCGGAGTGTGGAGTACGGAATACGACGGCGTAGACAGGAGGCAACCGCCGTCACGCAATACCCAATACGCAATATGTCTCGCGTTTTGCATCCTGGCTCTGATCGGGGCCGGATTTCTGGCGCGCGGCTGGGGGGTGTTGCGCGACGCGCAGGCGAGGGCGGGCGACTGGCAGGCGGCTGTTGCGGTCGCACCCGACCGTGTGCTGCTCGCTAACGACTGGGCGGTGCCTCTGCTGCTCGCGCCGGAGTTCTACACTCACACCTGGTTTCTGGTGCCGGAGGGCGGGGCGGCGGACTGGCCGCGTTTGGCGGCGCGCGAGGGGCTGGGAGGGTTCGGCACGGTTACGCTCGGCCCGACGCTCGACCATCAGCTGGGGCAGTCCATACCCCGGCCATTGCCGGGCACTGCGGTAAACGTGCGCGGGTTGAGCATCCGCCACTTCGACCTCGCACCATGACCAGAGCACCATCGTTCCTTTCGTGTTTTTCGTGTTTTTCGTGGATCGGCTTCGGTGCCTTTAGCCACAGCGGTCAGGATAGCCCATGCAGGGCAGCTTTGCAGGCAGCCCAGACCAAGGCAGCCACCTGGTCTGCGGTGCCGCGCCCGTCTACGGGAACGATCTGCTCGTTGGGCGGGGCTTGGGCGATGAGGCGGAGGTAGTTCTCGCGTATGCGGCGGATCTTGTCCTGTTGCTCGTAAAGCTCGACCGCGCCGCCGCGCTGGGCCATGCGCTGCGCGCAGACCTCCGGGGGCACGTCGAGGAAGATCGTGAGGTCGGGGCGTCGCGCCTTGGAGTTGAGTGCGGCGATCCAGGCGATGTCGGCTCCGAGCGACTGGTAGGCGAGGGATGAGAGGCGGTAGCGGTCGCAGACTACGTCCACGCCGCGCGCCAGGCGGGCTTCGATCTCCTGGCGCAGGTGATCCAGACGGTCGGCGGCGAAGAGCAGGGCCATGACTTCGTCGCCGAGGGGTGCCCAGCGGTCGCCGGGCTGATCGCTGCCGGGGGCGTGGCTGGTGTGGGGGGCCGTGCCGAGCCGGTGCGTGAGTGCAAGACGGATCAGGCCGCCCGCAGGTCCGTCGCTCGGCTCCTTCGTCAGGAAGGCCGCACGCCCCGCTGTGAGCAGCGCGTCGCGGAGCCGGGCGGTCTGGGTGCTGAGGCCGGAGCCGTCGGTGCCCTCAAGCACGATGAAGTAGCCATGAACTGGGGTGATGCTCGCCTGCCGGATGTCCATCGTAGGGTACCTCCGCGTGGATTATAGCGTCTGCGGGAGTATTTGGCAATTTGGGACGGTCCACGGTCGGAGCAGTGTCTTACAGTCGTTCCGGGGGGGCAGCCGGGACGGCGGCGGTACGGGGGCTGACGGCTGACGGCTGACGGCTGACGGCTGCCCCTAGGGCCTATGCGCCAGACGAATTTCGAAGCCCCAGGAGGGCCAACGCCCGCTCGGGGCGCTGACTGTTGGCGCGCAGAGCCGAAGCTATCTTGTTGGTGCCTCCCAGGTGTAGCAGGCTCACCAC
>JBPCPV010000056.1:0-95140 GCA_050998805.1 Chloroflexia bacterium
TTGCGACATGCCGTCAGCAAGCGGTGAGCATCTTGGACTACTTTATCGCGCTTCAACAATTCGGCTCCTCGCCTCCGTCGCTGGTGCCTCCCTAGCCTCGTGGCACTTGGGCGCTAAACATGTACGACCCAGATAGCCGAAACTGACGTTATCGTGTTTTTGGGCACGATTTCTTCGGCGACGAAGTACGCAAACAGGAGTACCGTCAAACCGTTGCAAGAGCCTGTTTGCAGGCAAACCAGCATCGGGCCGTCCGAGATAAGTCATGGAACTTCATCATTGTTTATGGTGATACAAAGCTGACCGAATGTCGGCAGCTATGGGATCGTATCAAGATCAAGGACGATTCTATGCGAATACAACAGATTATCAAGGCTTCCGACTATGCAATCCTCGACATTTCTCATCGGAAGAAAAGGGCCAGGTATCCAAACGCAAATGTCGTCATGGAATACGGCGTGGCGCTCGGCTTTAGTGTGCCGACCATGTTATGCGAGCACAGCTTTGAGGTATTTGCACAAAATTTGAGCAACGCAGCAGGAACCGACTTTAGGAAGTATAAGTCACTGCCCGATCTCAAAAAGGAACTCCAGAGCATACTCATTAACATATTCCTCTTTACTGATCCACACAGGCATAGAGAAGTCCATTAGGAGAGCAGGGCAGCCCCGACGCAGCCGGTGCGATGATGGCACGGCCGTCGGCTCATCCACCCTGCCGCCGGGACGGCGGCTCACTGCCCCCGTCCCGCCGCTGTCCCGGCGGCATCCCACCTCCAGCCACTAACAACCAACAACTAACAACTCGGCTGATGGCACGCCTGTTGCTCATACAACCGCGACCGGGCACGGTAGTGAGCGACCCGGCAGCTTACACACAAAAAGGAGAACGAACATGGGAACGAACATGGAGCACGATGCCGGCCAGATGAAGCATGACGCAGAGCATGATACACATGATGCCGAGCACCACGCAGATCACGCCATGCACAATACTGAGCACGATGCGGAACACGGAATGCACAACGCCCAGCATGGTGCCGAGCACCTCGGCGACAAAGTCAAAGAGGGTGCCCATTCCCTCGGCGATAAGGTCAAAGAGGGCGTAGACGACATGAAGCGCGGCCATTAGTCAAACCGACCGGCTGAAACAGCAAGCAGCGGCGCTCGCAATCGAATATGTGACCGACGGCATGGCGCTCGGCCTCGGCACCGGCAGCACGGCGGACTTCTTCTTAGAGGCGCTCGCCGAGCGGGTGCGGGCAGGGCTGCGGGTGATGGGTGTGCCCACCTCGGCGCGTTCCGAGGCGCGGGCGCGGGAGTTAGGCATCCCCCTGACGACGCTCGACGCACACCCGCGCCTCGCGCTGACCGTGGACGGCGCCGACGAAGTGAACTTGGCAACGTTCCATCTCGTGAAAGGGCGAGGCGGTGGGTTGCTGCGCGAAAAGATCGTCGCCCTGGCGACCGACCTCGAGGTGATCATAGTGGACGAGAGCAAGGTCGTCCCCGTGCTCGGAGGCCCGGTGCCGGTGCCGGTGGAGGTGATCCCGTTCGGCTGGAGGAACACGGCTGCACGTCTGGCCGCGCTCGGTTGCGAACCCCGCCTACGCACCGACTCCCCCATGCCAGCCGTCGGCTTGCCTGATCCCGACCGCGCCTACGTCACTGACAGCGGTAACTTCATCCTCGACTGCTATTGGAGCGAGATACCGGACCCTGCGGAGCTAGCCGCCGCGCTCAAGGGGATCACCGGCGTTGTCGAACACGGTCTGTTCATCGGCCTGACGGGGCGTGTGATCGTCGCCGGGGCCGCAGGAGTGAGCGTATATGAGCGACCTACAGCAATCGGCTGACGGGGAGGGACTGGTCTTCCTCTACGATGTGGACAACACGCTGCTGAACAACGACCAGCTCAAGGACGACGCCGACTCGCAGCTAGACAGGCTGCTCGGCCTCGAATGGAGCGACACCTTCTGGCGCATCTATGAAGAGGTCCGCCAGCAGGAAGACGTGGTTGACATCCCCCAGACCATGCGCCTCTTCGACAAGCAATGCACCGACCCGAAGGTCTGCACCGGAGTCCACTTTGTCTTCGACGACGTAGATTTCCGCCATTATCTCTACCCCGGCGCGCTCGATGCGCTCGCTCACACCGGTCGGCTCGGCACAAACGTGATCGTCTCCGACGGCGACGCCGTTTTCCAGAAGGCGAAGATCGAGCGCAGCGGGCTTGCCGACGCCGTAGGCGGCAACGTACTGATCTTCATCCACAAAGAGCAGCATGTGGCCGAGATCACCTCCCGCTATCCCGGCTCCCGCTACGTGATGACCGACGACAAGCCACACATCCTCAAGGCGATGCCGCCCCTGTTCGGCCCCCGCCTGACGACCGTCTTCGTGCTACAGGGCAAGTACGCCCACGACCCAAAGGAGCGCGACGGCTTCCACCCCGACCTGATCTTACCGGCCATCGGAGATATGTGCTGCTACTCGGCGTCGGATTTCCGCAAAGGTAAGACGTCATAGCACACTTTCGTGCCTAAACGCCCAGGCCCTTCGCCACATTCGGTGAAGCGGTATCTGGACAACGCTTACCCGCGTGATTAACTAAGCATGATGCCAAGGTGGGATCACCTAATATGGCGAGGGCTCCCGCACCGCCCTCCGGTGCGAGCGCCAGGCACACGCTGGGAGTCATGCATAGTATGTCAGGTCCAATTGCTTGACTTACGTCCTAACCTGTAGTATAATCAACCTAACAAGCGTTAGTTTATCGGGGAGACAGATGGACACCACGCCGCGCAAAGAGCAGATCTTCCAGACCGCAGGCACGATGTTCAGCCGGCAGGGCTACCACGCCACGACGATGCGCGACATCGCCCGTGAGTTGAACATGCAGGGCGGCAGCCTCTACGCGCACATAGCCTCGAAAGAGGACATGCTCTGGGAGATCGTCGAGCGGGCTG
Organism: Chloroflexia bacterium; assembly: GCA_050998805.1. Taxonomy (GTDB): domain Bacteria; phylum Chloroflexota; class Chloroflexia; order QHBQ01; family JAICKM01; genus JAICKM01. The sequence continues at coordinate 2,969 of JBPCPV010000056.1, forward strand.
CGGCGCAGTTCCTCGCGGCGGCTCTCCCTATAGTCGGCCTGCCTCTGCCTGCCGGCGAGCGGCTACGGCGTATGCTGGAGGCGCATGTGGGCGTGGTGGCCCGCAACCTCGATAACGCCACCGTCTTCTTCCACGAATGGCACTTCCTCAGTCGGACCCGCCGCGCCGAGATCGCCGCCCAGCGTGACGAGTACGAGGCGCTCTTCCGCTGCGTGATACAGGACGGGATAGACGCAGGCGAGTTCCCCGGCGCGGACGCCCGTATGGGGGCGCGGCTTGTGCTCTCGGCGGGCAACTGGCTCTACCAATGGTTCCACCCCGACGGCACCCTCTCCGCCGAGGCCGTGGCCGACCAGATGGCAGACATGATCATAGCAGGACTAAGATGCGTGAAACATTCGAGTAGTTAGTATTTAGTTGTTAGTACCGACATGCTCATCGCAGGACTGAGATGCGCGAAATGCTAAACGCGAAACCGACGCACTAAGCACTAACCACTACGCACTAACCACTACGCATAAGGAGATTGACCGATGGAAGACGCGAACCGAGTAGCTGAGTTTACCGCCTATGTGCAGGGCGGAGGAAAGGTCGAGGCCGGAGACTGGATGCCGGACGAGTATCGGCTCCAGGTGATGCGCTTCGTCGAGATGCACGCGAACTCCGAGCTGATGGGTGTGCTGCCCGAGCGGGAGTGGATCAACCGCGCGCCCAACCTCAAGCGCAAGCTGGCGCTGACCGCGAAGGTCCAGGACGAAGTAGGGCACGCCGAACTGCTCTACCGCGTGGCCGAAGACCTCGGCAAGTCGCGCGAGGATATGCTCGCCGACCTGCTCGCCGGCAAGACCAAGTTCCACAACGTCTTCCACTACCCGACCTATTCGTGGGGCGATGTAGCGATCATCGCATGGCTGGTGGACGCCGCCGCTATCCAGTCGCAGAAGGCGCTGCTCGATTGCAGCTACGAGCCGTATGCCCGCACCATGAAGAAAATCTGCTGGGAAGAGTCGTTCCACATCAAGCACGGCTACGACTGCGTGGTCACGCTGGCGAGCGGCACCGAAGACCAGCGCCGCATCCTCCAGGACGCGCTCACCCGATGGTGGACCCCGCTTGTCCACTTCCACGGCCCGCCGACCGACCCCGCGAAAGACCGCGACCTCTACTGGCGGATCAAGGCGAAGGCGAACTCCGTCCTCCGCAACGAGTTCCTCGACCGCTACGTGCCGAAGATCCTCGAACTCGGCCTGACTATCCCCGACGAGACGCTCCACTTCAACGAGGAGAGCGGCCACTGGGAATACGCCGCGCCCGATTGGAGCCAGCTAAAGGCGGTCGTCACCGGCCACGGCCCGCGCTCCGCCGAGCGGCTGACGCTGCGCCGGATGTCCTATGCCGACACCGAGTGGGTGCGCGAAGTCGTCCTCGCCGGGCGGATGGCGGCCTAGAACAAATGCCTGACACCGAAGAGCAGATCACATTGCAGGACGACCGGCCGGTGCTGATCCGCCGCCCCGCCGATGGCTCCGGTGCGACCTGGCCGATCTTCGAGGTCTTCCGGCAGGAGCGCGCCGGCCAGCCGATGCAGCACGCCGGCAACCTCACCGCGCCCGACGCCGACATGGCCGAGCTATACGCGCGCGAGTTCTACGCCCGCCGCAACGAGAGCATCCGCCTCTGGGTGGTGCCGCGCGACATGGTGCGCGAGATCGTGGACGCTGACCTGCTGCACCCGCCTGCGGTGGACCGCTCCTACAGGATCGTGAAGGGCTACACCGTGCGCGACAAACTGGACCAGGCGCGGGCCTATGGCGACGAGAATATCCCCGGCTCGCCGGGCCGCAAGCCTCGCCCCACCCCGACGCGCGACGCGATGGAGATACCGACCGATGTCTGACCCGCAGATCGAGGTGCCCCGGTTTTCGACCGTGACCACCGCCACGCCCGATGCGCTGGCCGAGGCCGAGCGACAGGGTGTGCAGCCTCTGCCGCCGACTCCGGCCTTCGATGTGCTGCCGACGCTCGAGCTGCCGCGCCCCGGCCCCGCGCCCCCCCTGCCAGCCTGGATCGCGGCGATGGACCGCGCCGCCCCGACCGATGCGGAGCAGGCACTAAACGGCCTACTGCTTGCGATGGCCGACGACGAGTTCATCCTCGGCTACCGCAACTCGGAGTGGACCGGCATCGCCCCGATGCTCGAGGAAGATGTGGCATTCAGCTCGATGTCGCAAGACGAGATCGGGCACGCGCGGCTCTTCTATACGCTGCTCGCCGGCCGGGTCGGAGAGGACGCCGACGCGCTGGCCTACGGTCGCCCGGCCTCCGGCTTCCGCAACGCCCAGTTTTTGGAGCAAGAGCGCACTAACTGGGCCTTCACCCTGGTGCGCCAGTTCCTCTACGACCAGTACGACCAGCTGCGGCTCGAAGCCCTTGCCCACTCAGCATGGACACCGCTGGCCGAGGTGATCGGCAAAATCCAGCGCGAAGAGAAGTACCACGCGATGCACGGCACGGCATGGATGCACCGGCTGGCCGAGAACACTCCGGAGGCGCGCCGACGGCTCGAAGCCGCGCTGCCGTCGGCATGGGCCTGGGCGCTCGGCCTGTTCGAGCCGTTGCCCGGCGCGGAGCTGCTGGTGCAGTCCGGCTACTTGCTGCATGGCAGCGACGACCTCCGGGCCGCGTGGATGGACCGCGTGGGCGGCTTCCTGCGCGAACTCGACGTGGCCGTGCCCCAAACCGCCCCCACCGGCCTCGGCGGCCGCCAGGGCCGCCACTCCCCCGCCTTCGCCGCCCTCTGGGACGAGATGACTATCGTCTACCGGATCGATCCGGGCGCGAAATGGTGATGCTAAAAGCTGAAAGCTAGGACCAAAATGACACAGACCGCAACAATCACAGAGGAAGCCGTCGTCGCCGCGCTGCGCGAGGTCTATGACCCCGAGATACCCGACCTGTCGCTGGTGGATCTGGGCATCTATCGCGGCGCGATCTTCGCGACGGAAGGGGTGACGGTGGAGATCACGCCGACCTTCGTCGGCTGCCCGGCGCTCGACTACATGAAGGAGCAGATCGTCGAACGCTTCGCCGAGCTTTGGCCGGGCACGCCGGTAACAGTCAAGGTCAGCCACGACCGCCCCTGGACCAGCGACCAGATCAGCGAGGAGGGGCGACGCCGACTGAAGCGGTCGGGCTTCGCGCCTCCGCCGAAGGGCAACGTGATCCGGCTCGAGCCGCTAGTCGAGTGTCCCTACTGCAACTCGCGGAACACGGCGCTCGAAAACGCCTTCGGCCCCACCCTCTGCCGCGCGATCTACTACTGCAAGAACTGCCGCCAGCCGTTCGAGCAGTTCAAGGCGGTGTGACTCGCCGCACCGTCACCGTCGCCGCCGCGATCATCCGGCGGGACGGGCGCATCCTGCTGGTGCAGCGCCCCGACGACGCTGAGATGGGCGGGCTGTGGGAGTTCCCCGGAGGCAAGATCGAGCCGGGCGAAACGCCCGAAGCCGCACTCGCGCGCGAGCTGGGAGAGGAACTCGGCATCCAGGTCGCCGTTGGCCGCCGCTACCACACAACCGACCATGCTTACCCGACCGGACTGAACGTGCGGCTGCTCTTTTACGAGTGCCGCATCGTCGAGGGCGAACCGCGCCTCCTCTGGGGGCAGGCGCTCCGTTGGGTGGCCGCATCCGACCTGCCGGCTTACCCGGCACCTACGGCAGACGCTGAAGTGGTGCGCTCACTCCGCATTGACGCCGCACACGACCTATAGGTATAATGAGGCTGTGGGGCCTAGCTCGCCTCCTCGGTGACTATGGAAACCTGGCTCGCATCACCATACCTGCTGCTCTTCGCCCGGCTGACACTGGGAGGAGTGTTCCTGCTCGGCACTCTCGGCAAGCTGCGTGACCCCGCGGGGTCGCTGGCCGCGCTCAAGCGTCGGGCGTGGGTGCCGGACTGGGCGGCAAGGCTGGGAGTGTGGGGATTGCCGCTGCTGGAGGCGGTGGTCGGCGGGCTGCTGCTTGCTGGGCTTGGGCTGCAATGGGCGGCGTTCGCTGCGGCGGCGATGATGGTGGTCTTCACGGCGAACGTGTTGGCCGACCTGAGCCGAGGGAAGGCCGAGCCGTGCCACTGCTTCGGCAGCTTCTCACGAGAGAACGTGAGCGCCTTGACCCTCGTGCGCGACCTGGCGCTGCTGGGGCTTGCCGCCGCCCTCGCGTGGCACCCGGTACACTACCTGGCGCTTGATGCCCTGTTCGCGGCTTCGGGAGCGCCCATGCCGTCGCCGGTGAACGCGGTGCCGGTCGGCCTGCTGGCGCTGCTCGCCGTGTTCGTGGTGGTCTTCGGCGGCTCGTTCATGGCGACGATACGCGGCTTCCTGCGGGCGTTCTGATAGCGCGCTGGGTCTTCATTCACGGAGCCGGCGGAAGCAGCGCCTTCTGGCAGCTTGTCCGTCCTGCCTTTCCCGACGGCCTCTTCCTGGATCTGCCGGTGCCCGAGGCGGGATCGGTCTCCCTAGAGCACCCAACACCCTCTACCCTGGGATATGCGGACTGGGTGAGCGGCGAAGTGGAAGCACAGAACTGGGACGATGTGAGGCTGGTCGGCCACTCGATGGGCGGGGCGATCGCACAGCTAATCGGGATGCGGCGACCGCCCTGGCTCTGCGGCCTCGTGCTGTCGTCCACCGCCGCCCAGCTGCGGATGCCGGCCGAGTTTATTCACCTGCTTGAGACCGACTACCCGGCGGCCGTGGACCTGTTTATCGAGATGGCGTTCGCCCAGCCGCCAGGCAGGTACAGGCGGGAGGGCGTGCGCCGGCAGATGTTGCGGGTGCCACAGACGGTTTCTCTGGCCGACTATAGAGCGTGCGACAGATTCGACAGAAGGGCGGCACTTCGAGCCGGGGCGTTGCGGGTGCCGACGCTGGTTATCTGCGGCGAAAAAGACGTGATCGTGCCGCCCGCCGACAGCCTCGCCCTGGCCGACGGCATCTCAGGGGCCGTGTTTCGCACGATCCCTGCTGCGGGCCACATGGCCCCGGTCGAGCAGGCCGAAGCGTGGGCCGACGCAGTTTTGAGTTTTGAGTTCTGAATGCGGGTACGTAGTGCGTAATGCGTAATGCGTAGCGTTTGCTGATACCCCGGCCCCCCGACCCTACCGAGGCAGGCTCACCCCGTCCCCCACGGCGATCCCGTGGCGGCGGAAGTAGCCCTGGTTGACTTCTAGGGCGTAAGTGTAGGGCTGCGCGGGGTTGTGCATCGACTCGTCGAGGGGCTGCATGTCCTGGAGGTCAACGATGCGGCCGTCGCTCTTGATGAAGGCAATGCTCAGGGGCAGGAGCGTGTCCTTCATCCAGAAGGGCACCGTCGTTTCGCCGGCGAAGACGAAGAGCATACCCTGGTCCTCGGCCATTGCGGTGCGGTTCATCAGGCCGGTCTCCTGCTTGGCGGGCGTGTCGGCGACCTCGATATAGAGCCGGACCGCGCTGCCCCGGCTGTTGGTCAGCACCAGCTGCGGCAGGCTCACGTCGGGGGTGGCGTAGGCAAGGGCGGGTGCCGCTGGGACGGTGGCGGTACGGGGAGCGGGTGCCGCCGGGACGGCAGTACGGGGGGCGGGTGCAGGAGGCGTGATCACGGCGGTTGGCGGAGCTACCGGCGTCGGAAGGGGTGGAGGCGTGGCGGTTGGGACGATAGGCGTGGCGGCAGGCGGGGGCGAGTAAATGCAGCCGCCGAGGAGGAAGGCCACGCAGAGCAACACAGGCAGGCAGAGGCGGGAGGGCTTGCGAAGCATCACTTCGACCAGTAATCGCTTATCGTGGCGTCGGCTGTGACGGGCACGAGTTTGAGGATCTGCTCGCCTGCGCGGACCATCTCGCGCTCGACGATCTGCTTCACTTCCTCGGCCTGCTCGGCGATCACCTCGACCACGATCTCGTCATGCACCGTGTTGACCACGCGCGCATCGTACCCCTGGAGGGCGTCGCGCAGGTAGACGAGGGCGATCTTAGTCATGTCGGCGTTGCTCCCCTGGATCGGGGTGTTTTTCCCCTGCCGCTCGATTGAGCCTATTTTCCGGCGGTAATCGGGATCGTCGCGGTCCGTCGGCACGTCGTAGAAGCGGCGGCGGCCGAGGCTGGTTTCGCTGTAGCCTTTGCGGACGGCCTCGCGGGCGGCCTTATCAAGCCAGCGTTGGACGCCGGTGTATTCTTGGAAGTACTTGTCGATCAACGCGCGGGCTTCGTCCTGTGAGACGCCGATCTGGAGAGCCAGGGAGCCGGGGCCGCGCCCGTAGGCCAGCCCGAAGTTGATCGACTTGGCAGCCGAGCGTTGAGATTTGGTCACCTGGTCGAGCGGCACCTGGAACATCCGGCTCGCGGTGATGGCATGGAGGTCGCCGCCGCTCTTGAAGGCATCAATGAACGCAGGGTCGCCGCTGAGTTCGGCGAGGATGCGTAGCTCGGCCTGTGAGTAGTCACATGTCACGAGCTTGTAGCCGGGCGCGGCGACGAAGCACGAGCGGAAGTCGGAGGAGGCGGGGATCTGTTGGACGTTCGGGCGTGTGCATGAAAACCGGCCGGTGTCGGCCCCATATTGGTTGAAATCGGGATGGATACGCCCGGTCTTCTTGTTGATCAGTTCCAGCAGGTGTTCGCCGAACGCGCTCAGGGTTTTCTCGTAAGAGCGGTATTCGAGGAGCTTCTTGAGCGCGGGGTGGTCTCCGGCCTGCATCAAGGTCGCCTCGCTCGTGTCGGCAAGCTCGACGCCGAGGCGGGCGAAGGTCTCGATCAGCTGGGGGCCGCTGTTCAGGTTGATCGTGGGCACCCCGAACATCGAGGTCTGTAGAGCGACCTGGGCGATCATAGCGTTGAGTTCCTCGGCGGCTCGGTCACGCGCGACCTCCACCCCGGCGAGGATCGCTCGCCAGTGGTCTGTGTCGATCCTCACGCCGGCGAGTTCCATGTCGCCGACCGCAGCCACGCAACTGAACTCTAAATCGGCGACCTGCGTCATGCGGAGTTTTTTCAGCTCGGCCATCTGCTTATGGTATACAGGGAAGACGACCAGCGAGTCGAGCGCGGCGTAACGCAACTGAGCCTCGGTATACTCTTGATCGTCGCGCATACTTATGAAGCTCTTTTGCTGGGTCTTGTCCATAGCCACGCCGGCATACTTCAGCGCCACATCCTCGAGCTTGCCTTCGCGCCTGCGGCCGGCATTGAGCAGGCGCTCCGCCAGCATTGTGTCGAACAGATTGCAGACCTCGATGCCGAGGTTGCTTTTGAGCATCTCATACTCGAACTTGGCGTTGTGTATGATCTTGCAAATACGCGTGCTTTCGAGGATCGGCTTTATCGGCAGAGGGTCAACCCGGCGGCAATCAACGATGTAGGATTTTTGAGGCGTGGCAATCTGTATCAGCAAGACGCGCTCAGTGAGCGGATCGAGGCCGGTCGTTTCGGTGTCAACGCCGAGTAGGAGTTCGGCGCTCAGGAGGTCGGCGACCTCGGCCAGGCGCGCGGGGTCTTGGATCAGCTCATATTCGATACCGCTCAGGCCGTCGTTGGCCCGGAGCCTCATGACGCCTTCCTCATGGCCGTTGCCGTTCGTGGCCGGCGGCGCGTCCTCAACGGAGAACAGCGCGAGCGGCCCGCTCGGCAATATCGAGGAGAGGTCGGCGGGCAAAGACGGCGGCGCGTCGGGCATCAACACGGCAGCGGCCTTCTTGCCGCCGGGCCGCCCGTTCTCCGAGCTGCGCCCATGCCCGTTAGCCGTCGCCCTGGCCGTGCCGACCGATCCGCGCTCGCGGCCCCCCGATTGCTCTTGCCGGTAGCCCTCCCAGAGCGCGATGCAATACTCGTCGCTGAGGGGCGGCACGGAGGGCGTAGGATCGGCTTCGAGACAGTGCTGCTGCCACGCTAGGGCCTCCGCCGTGTCGGCCGCAGGTGGGCAGATCGGACAAACGGTCAGCTCGGCGAGGTAGAGGTGCATACAGACCCGGCAGAGGTCGTAGCGGTAGCGGTATGCGGCAGGCGGGAGCGGCAGGCCGCAGCCATCGCACACGGGGTGGGCGGGGCTGCCGAGTGGGAAGTGCTCCGGCAGAAGCGTCGGGCTATGGCAAGATGGGCAACGGGTATGCAAAATCAGGCTCCTCACAGGGCGTAGCGGTCAGCTTTCAGCTTTCAGCTTTCAGCTTGCCTGCATTATACGCCATTCATGGATGTTCCGGCAACGTTGTCTTTGAGTTATGTCAACCACGCTGAACTGCCTACCATAGTTATGTCAAGCCGATGCATCCTCAACCGATGGCTGGTAGCTGGCGGCTGACGGCTGATAGCTGAACGCTTACAGTTATACACAAAACAGTGGATAAGATCGGGATAACGTGGAAAACTCAGCGTTTTGCGCGACCGATTCCGAGGCGGTTGAGCGCGTCCGACACCGCTTGGCGGACGGCAGGGTGCTCATCGTTGCTGATCTGCCTGAGCGGTGCCAGGGCGTGGCCGTCTCCGACCTCACCAAGCGCCCGTGCGCTGCTGCGCCGAACCTCGGGGTCATCATCGGCCAGGCAAGAAACCAGCGCCCTCACAGATGCAGGGTCGCGCAGGTTGCCTAGGGCGCGGCACGCGCGTGCTCTAACCCCGGCATCGGGGTCGTGCAGCAGGAGCGCCAGGGGCCGAATCGCCTCTCGGCTGCCCAGCGTACCCAGCGCCGATGCCGCGATCCGGCGGACTAGCGGATCGCCGTCACGCAAGCACGGGAGCAAGTAGGCGACGGCGGGTTCGAGAAGACGCTCGTCCCGGCTGCTGAATTCGGCAAGGGCCTGGAGGGTCTCTGCACGCACGGCAGCATCTTTGTCGAAAAGCGCCGGCAGGAGTGATCCAAGGGTTTCCGGTGCTCCGCAGGCGCGGAGAGCGCAGGCCGCTTTCAACCGCACCGCCCGATCCTGGCTGTCGAGCATTGTTGCTATGTCCGCCAACAGGCGGGCCTTCCAGCTCTCGAAGTCGCGCTCATCGCCGATGCCGATGCGGCGGGACTCGACGAGCGCCTGCCGGTGGAGAGCGTAGAGGGCGTGACCTGCGCGCCAGCGGACGAGCGGCTCCGGGTCGTGCATTGCCTCGGTCAGAGGCCCCACCGCCCGGTCGTCGCCGATGCGGCCCAAAGCCTCCGCAGCAAGCGAGCGCACCTGCATATCGCCGGAGCCTATCGCCTCCATGAGCAAGTCACGCAGCCTGTGCCGCTCTTGGGCGGTTGTCCCGCGCAGGTTAGCCAGCTTCTCAAGGAGTTCCGGCAACGCGATGGCAGACATCGGTCAGCTGTTCTGCTGTTCAGCAAGCTCGCGGGCTTGCTGTATCCAACTGTCAACATTGATGCCGTCGATCTCAGGGGCATGCAGATCGGCGGGCGAAGCCTCGGCGAGCTGTCGGAACGTGGTAATGCCAGCGGCGTTGAGCCGCTTCTGGAACACTGCCCCGATGCCGACTACCAGCGTCAGATCATCGTGCCCCGGCTCATCAACCGTTTCTACACCATCTTCGGCGGGTGCCATCGCCGCCGCAAACTCCCCGTGAGCAGCGAATTCGGCGGGCATCTCCTGAGTTACGGTTTCTGCGGGAGCCGGGGTCTCGACTGAGGTGACCGTAGCGAAGGGGTCGGCGTGGAGACTGTCCGAGAAGGGAGTCTCGAAGTCGAGATCGAACTCGTCTTCGAGGTCGTCTTCATCATACTCCTGATTGGCGCGCGACCAGAGGTATCCCAGAAGCGAGATCACGAGCCCAGCCCCTGCCAAACGAATCAACCAGCGTCCCATTGATTAACCTCCTGTGGAGCAGCCCCGGCAAATGTTTCACGGGAAACATCCATGGGGTTTGGAAATGTTTCACGGGAAACATTTTATCGAGCGGCCAAGTGCATCGGCATAATCACATGCAAGTAGCTGTCGCTTCCCACCGGCTTGAAGACGCCGGGCGAGCCAGGTGCCTGCGTTTCGAGCGCGACTTGCGCGGTGTTGATCACGCCGAGCACATCCATGACGTAACGCGCGTTGAACGCGATCTGGTTGCCGTCTCCGTCTATCAGCACATCAAGCTGGCTCTGGTTGTCGCCGACCTCGGCTGCGTTCGCGGTGATCGTCAACAGGCCGGGTTCGAGTTCGCCAGCGGGCGTAGTCGTCAGCTTGACTACGCTGGCGTTGTCGCGGGCGAAGAAAGACGCGATCTTCATCGCCTTCTGGAGATCGGTAGTGGTAGCCACCGTGCGTGTGGTCCAGTCGCTCGGAATGATCTGTTCGTAATTTGGGAAGTTACCGTCTACCAAGCGCGATGTGACGTTGAGGTTATCGGCCTGGAAGAGCACCTGGTTGCGGTTGGGGGTGAGGGTGATAGAGACCTGGGTATCGTCGCCAGTGCCGGCTTCGGGCAGCGCGCGGGCGAGTTCTTCGAGGGCACGAGCAGGCACGATCAGCCGCACTTCCTGCTCGCTGCCGGCGGGCTGTTCGAGCTCCGCGGTTCTTACCGCCAGACGGAAGCCATCGGCAGCAGCCATGATGGCTTTGGGGCCGTTGAAGCTGATCAACACGCCGGCAAGCACAGGGCGGTTGTCGTCGCGGGAGGCCGCGAAGCTGACTTGGTTGATCATATCGCGTAGCAGGGCGGCGGGCAGGCTCACCAAGGGCGCGCCAGCAGGCTTCTGCATGGTCGGGAACTCTTCGGCATCAATGCCGCGTATGTTGGCTTCGTAGCGGGCGCACGTCAGATGGACGTTGTAGCTGCCCTCGTTGACATCGAGCGTGATCAGGTCGTTCGGCAGGCTGCTCACGAACTCCTGCAAGAGGCGCGCAGGCACCGTGATCGCGCCCTCGGTCTCCACGCTCTTGCACGGCAGCCAGTAGGTGACGCCGATCTCCAGGTTAGTCGCCGTCAGCTTTAGACGGCCGTTATCGGTCGCCAGCAATATATTGTTCAGCACCGGCAGCGTGGAGCGGGTGCTGACGGCTTTACCGACGATGTTCAGGCCACGGTTAAACTGGTCCTGGCTACACACGATCTTCATTGCTCATTTCCTCTCACCGCTATCTTTTGCGTCTAGTCAATACCATTCTGAGATTCTTCGCTACATTCAGAATGACAGTGACCTCATTATAACATATCCCAGTCGGGGGATACAAGTCGGGGTCAGGAAGTCAGGGCCTCAATGCAATCTGGTTCCTGTGGATATTCGGTTGGATGCGCCCCTCCGTTCGTATCTTTCTCATTATTTATGGGTGATTCCGTAGTCTTTAGTAGTAGGCGATGTGGATTGGTGGATAATTCGCCTTTTCGTGTCTGAAACCGGCAGAAATGTTGGGGATCTTATGTGGAGAACGTCGCCCTGTTTTCCACACGCCTGGGACAGTTACCTACATCCATGCTTACTGTCTCCTCCGGAGCGCCGACGTTATCCAGACTTTCTCCATAATTTATCCCCATTTTCACGTATCGTTGAGTCCGTAATTCGGCTATAGATCGCCGCACCTTATCCACAATGGATGCCGGTTATCCACAAAAAGGTGCCGGTTATACACAATCTTATGTTTAGTTGCGGGCTGAACCGCGCTCTCGGCGGTATGCATGACGGTGGACGCCGAACCGGATAGCGACATCGCTGTCAGCTACCCAAGCACTCGGAGTCGGCGCGCCCCTGCTACTGCACCATTTCGCCGTAGAGCATTTGTCGGACAGAAAGCACGGCCTGGCGGATCTGGTTGTCGGATTCCTTAGCCTTTTCGATCTTCTCACAGGCGTGCATCACGGTGGTGTGATCGCGGTTGCCGAACTCATTGCCGATGTCTGTCAGCGAGGTGTCGGTCTCTTCGCGGATAATGTACATCGCGATCTGGCGGGGCACAACGATCTCGCGCGTGCGTGACTTAGCCTTCAGGTCGTTAATGTCCATGTTGTAGAAGGCTGCCACAGTCTCGATGACGCGCTCCGGCGTGATCTGGCGACGGCGGTTGTTGGCTGCCATGTCGTTCAACGCGAGCGCGGCCATCTCGACGGTCGGCGGCTTGTGGTTTAGCGTAGCGAAGGCGATAATTCGGTTGAGCGCACCCTCGAGTTCGCGGATGTTGCTCTGGACTTTACGCGCCACATAGTCGAAGACCTCGCTCGGGATCATCACCTCTTGCGAGTCGCCTTTGGCCCGCAGGATCGCCGTGCGCGTCTCCAGGTCGGGCGGCTGCACGTCGGCGATCAGGCCCCCCTCGAAGCGGGAGCGCAGGCGGTCGCTGAGGGTGAGTATGGCCTTCGGCGGGCGGTCGCTGCTGATGACGATCTGTTTGCCCGCGCTTTGCAGCGCATTAAATGTGTGGAAGAACTCTTCCTGGGTGCTGTCTTTGCCGGCGATAAACTGGATGTCGTCGATCATCAGGATGTCTATCATCCTGTAGCGGTTGCGGAACTCCTCGTTGCGATTGTCGCGGATAGCGTTGATCATGTCGTTGGTGAACTTCTCGGACGATACATACAACACCCTCATGCCTGCATACGTACTCAGCACATAGTGGCCGATGGCATGCAGCAGGTGGGTCTTGCCAAGGCCGACGCCGCCGTACAGGAAAAGGGGATTGTAGGCGCGGGCCGGTTTCTCAGCGACGGCCATGCTCGCGGCGTGCGCCAGCCGGTTGCTTGCTCCCACGATAAACTGCTCGAAGACGTACTTCGGGTTGAGCGGTGCGGAATCCTCCATCGCCAACTCAGCCTGTAGCGACATCTCGCGCCTGGTCGGAGGCTGATAGCGCGGTGTGCCCGTCGCTCCGTTCCCAAACGGGGCAGGCTGTCCGGTGGAGTACCCGCGTCCATTGCCGGCGGCATAGCCGTTTTGCGCCTGGCTATCGCTCATCTGTGACATATCGGACCTCTGCTTGCTTGGGCCGGCAAATCCGACCGCCGTCTCTGATGACGCAGGCCCGTTTGCGTTGCCCTGTAACACCACAAAGCGGACCTTGAGCGGATAGCCAACGATCTCGCTCAAAGTGCGTTCAACCAACGGGCGGCTCCGGTTCTCGACCCACTCGACAGCTAAACTGTTCGCCATGGCGACCACAACCGTGCCGTCATCGAAACCGGCAATGCTGCTCGTCTTGAGCCATGTCTCGTACTCTTTACGGGCAACTTGCTGCTCAAAGACGTTCAGCGCCGCTTGCCAAAGCTGTGTTGCTTCCATAAGACCTGACCACTACCTTTCCTACCTGCGCCGTGCGGGTTCCACAACTATATCACTTTATTCCGTCGGGCGCAAGGGGTTTTGGCCCCACTTTCTATAAGATTTGCTTATACCGGCCGCGCCTCCAGGCTTCACACTCCACCCATGTGGACAGCATTTCTCCAAAGTTATCCACATTTCCACAATGCCTCCCGGCCTTAACATACGTGATCGCTCATTTAGTGGATAAATGGGCTTGTTTATCCACATTTAGCCCATATACAGCTACCGTTTGGGGATAACCCTGCCGAAGTTATCCACATTGCGTGTGCATAAGTAGTGGAGAAAGCTGCCGAATATCCACATGCCTCCGAGTCGCTCGGCCTATGGCAGCTTAGACCGTTTGAATCAACTCGATTAAATACCGTAGAACCGCTCGAATAGGCTTAGTTGCCGGGTACTTTCCACGGAAATAAAATCGGATGCTCGCACCCCCAGCAGCCGAAGTTGGGCCGGTCCGCGCACGCCCGCCCCCCGCCTTTCGTCCAGCCAGCGGCGGAACTCGGCCACCGCAGCACGCTCGATCACCCGTGCCGCCGCGCTCGGCGCGAGCAGGGTGCGCTGCCGAGTGTGCGTCTGGAAGTCGCCGGTCCTAACCTTCACCGCCACGCAGCGCGCCAACAGCCCCTCGGCCTGCACGCCGGCAGCTACCTCGTCTGCGAGGCCGCTCAGGATCGCCCGGACCTCGGCCCACTGCTCCGAGGAGAGCAGGTCGTCGAAGGTTGTTTCGCTGCTGATCGATTTGCTGTCGCGGTTCGGGACCACCGGGCGAGGGTCTTCGCCGCGCGCGAGCGCGAGAACCTCGGCACCCCAACGCCCAAACAGAGAGTGTGCCGTTTCTTCGTCGAGCGCGGCGAGCCGCCCGATAGTCGTGATGCCGAGCGCGGAGAGCTGATCCTGGCGCTTCGGGCCGATGCCCCAGAGCACTCCGACCGGCAACGGCGCGAGGAACGCCGCCTCTCCGCCTTCCGGCACTACCAGCAGGCCGTCGGGCTTCGAGCGGCCACTGGCGATCTTCGCCGGCATCTTGCCCTGGGCCACGCCGAGGCTGGCCGTCAGCCCGACATCATCGCGTATCCGACGCTTGATCTCTGCGGCGAGGCTCGCGGCGGCGTCTATCGTCGGCGCGGACGCGGAAACATCGAGGAACGCCTCGTCGAGGGCGATAGGCTCGATCTGGGAGGTGAAACTGCGGAAGACTGCGTGGACCGCGCCAGAGACTTCCCTGTAGCGGGCGTGATCGGCGGGTACGACCGTAAGCTCGCGGCAAAGTTCGAGCGCCTTCCAGAGCGGCATCGCCGAGCGGACGCCGAAACGCCGCGCCTCATACGATGCCGCAGCGACAACGCCCCGCCGCGAGCCTGCCCCGTTGGCGACGGCGAGCGGCAGGTCGCGCAGTTCTTCGTGGTCGTGCTGCTCGACCGATGCGTAAAAGGCGTCCATGTCGGCGTGTATAATGCGGTACATACCCTGCCAAATCCTTTACGAATCCCTGGTTTTGCCCTGCTTATCCCCAAAGAATCCCAAAAGCTGTGGATAACTTGTGGATAACTCACGTTTTTCGCAGGCGCAGGCCCCGCAACACGTTTCGGCTGCCGTGGTGATAGACCCACCATTCAAGCAGCAGGAGCAGCATCGCCAGGGCGAGCAGCGCCGGAGCTATCTCCTCGGGGCCGGCAGCGCCCTTCGTGCCGGCTATCGCGTGGCCCTGTAGCTCGAGCGAGGCACGGGGCGCTATGTCTGCCTCGGCGCGGTCGAGGAGGTTGACCGCGAAGTATTCGGTCGCGCCGACCGGCTTGCCTTTCGCCGTCTGGTCAACGCGGTAGAGGCCAAGCTCTGCCGTGTCACCGAACGAGACACCGTTGCCCGCAGGGAGCGAAACCTGGCGGGAAGGCATGTCGGGGCCGGCGGGCGTCGTCACGGTCACGCGGTCGGCTTCGGGCAGCGGGTGGAGGGCGAGCGCGCTGCCGACGGTCAGCCGGGGCGGGAGTTCAAGTGAACTGCCGGGCGCAAGCCAGCCGACCAGGTTCGACATCAGGATGGGGAAGGCGACCTGCAAGGCGAGGTCCGAGCGATGGAGGTCGAACGTCAGCACGGCGACACGCCGCCCGCCTGTTTCTCCGACCAACAGCAGGGGGTCGCCGCCTGCGGTTCGGACGAGGGTTCGCGCCCACGGCGGGATGTGCGCCTTGCGGGCCTCGGCGATATGCACGTTGCTCAGGTTGACATAACGCAGCAGAGGGTCGTTGCTCTCGATGGGGCCGAGCGCCGGGTAGGGGATAGTCCCCGAAACCGGCACGAGTGGCGAGTCGGGCGGGTTGATCAGCAGCAGGCTGCCCGGCGGGAGCGCCGCCGGCAGGTAGCTGTCGAACACCGTCAGGTCGTAGCCGCCGACCGGCTTGTATGTGGCTGGCTGCTCCTGGGAGAGGTGGACCTGGGGCAGCAGGTTCAGCGCCTTCTCGGCGAAGCTGTTGCCGGGGCTGACCAGCAGCGTAACCGCGCTCCCGCTCGGCGCGCGGGCCGCCCAGGCGGTGTTGTCGGCAGGCAGGATGTCCGCCGTCTTCAGTGTCACGGTCACCAGGCGAGTCGTCAGAGGTAGGTCGGGCTGGGTGAGGGCCTGATCGGCGCCGGGGGCGAGGCTCACCTGGCGCGAGTCCCAGAGCCGCCCGTCGGTCTCGACGGTGAGCAGGCCGGAGGCGGGCTGAACACCGGTGTTGGAGAGGCCGACGAAGAGCTGCGGCCCCTGCGGTGCGTCGCGCAGGGCAAGCGCGGTGATCGCGGTGTTCTCGCGGCCGGTGCCTACGGGGACATATCGCACGGCGGCAGTCACGTCGGGCAGCTTCGCGTCGCCGACAGCCCCGTCGCTGATCACGACCAGCGTCGTATCGGGTGCGCCCGCAGCTGCGGCTGCCAGGGTGATCGCGGCCGGCATGTTGCCGGGGCCATTGCTCGCCCGCAGACCGGCGACTGCGGCGCGGAGCGCGGGCTTGTCTTGGCCGCTGCTGACGATAGTCGTCGCGGTCGGCCCCGCCAGGATCAGCGTCATGTGCGCGCCCGACGCGAGGTTGTCCACCAGGCGTGTCGCCTCGGCCTGCGCCTGGGCGAAGCGGGTGCCGCCGTTCGCGCCGTCGCGGGCCTGCATCGAGGCCGATGCGTCGAGCACGAGGACGATGTTGCCGCCGACCGATGCTGCGCCGGTGAGGAAGGGGCGGGCGAGCGCGAAGACCAGCATCGCCAGCACCAGGAGTTGCAGGTAGAGCAGCAGGTTGCGCCGCAGCTTCTGCCAGGGCGTGTTTGCCTGCCGGTCCTGCAACACCTGCCTCCAGAGCATACTGCTCGACACGGTGATCTCCTGGCGGCGCAGGCGCAGCATGTAGAAGACGATGATCGGCACGGCGAGCAGCGCGAGCAGCAGCCCCGCGGGTTCGAGTATTCCCATTGGGCTACGCGATCACACCCCGACGCCGCATGTAGTGCAGCACGAGGTCGTCGAACGGCATATCGGTCGTGACTTGCAAGTAGTTGATGCCGCGCCTGCGGCAGAAGCTCTCAAGCGCTCCCTGCCATGCCTCGAACTTCTCGGCGTAGAGGTCGAGCAGGCCGCCGTCTATCGAAACCTCCTGTGTCTGGCCGGTCTCACTGTCCTTGAGGCGGAGGTCGCCGAGCAGGGTGAGTTCGGGGTGGACCTCCGAGGGGGCAAGTATATGCAGCAGATGCAGCTCGTGTCCCGCCGCCTGGAGTGCCGCCAGACCGTCTGTGCCGCCCGTTGGGGTGAAGAAATCGCTAAGTATGAAGCAGACGCCAGGGAAGCGCGCATGGGCGGCGTAGGCCCGCAGGGAAGCGTCCAGGTCGGTCTCGCCGCCGGCCTGCACCCCCGCGATAAAGCGCAGCAGGTTCACCGCGTGCCCCCGACCGCGAACCGGAGCGAACCGGCTGATCTCTCCCTTGTGGAAGGCCGCGACGGTCATTCGGTCGAAGCCGGCGAGGCCGATGTAGCCGAGCGCCGCCGCCGTGCGCCGCGCGTACACCAGCTTGTTTTGGTCCACAGAACCTCCACTGCCCGCGCCCGGCACCGTGGGTGCGCCGATGCCGAAGACCGGCCTGTTGTCGCCCCAGTCCATAGACTTGCTCGCGTCCAGGAGGATATGCACGGTGATGTCTTCCTCTTCCATGAAGAGCTTGATGAAGAGGCGTTCGAGCCGGGCGTATGCGTTCCAGTCCACGCGGCGGAGGTCGTCGCCGGGGGCGTAGTTGCGGTAGTCGGCGAACTCGACCGAACTGCCGCGCTTGGTGGAGCGGCGCTCGCCCTTCATCCGCCCGGAACGCAGCTTGCGGCTAATGATGCTCAACCTCTCGAGCTTCTTGAGAAAGGTGGCGTCGAAGAGGCTTGTGTATATGGCCGAAGTCGCGCCCGGCGGGGGCTGTGGGGTCATCGTCATGGTGTACAGTTCCTTACCTGGCGCGGAGATTCTTCGCTGCGCTCAGAATGACAGTATGCGCTCAGAATGGCAGCTGGTGGGACCGCCCTAAAGCTCGTAGGTCGTCAACTCCACTCTGTAGCCGTCGGGGTCAAAGATGTATAGCGAGTGAGCGATGGTGTGATCCTCGAAGCTGAACTCGACCCCGCGCTGCTCCAACTCGGACCGCGCTTGCTCGAAGTCGGCACGGCTGAGGATGAAGGCGAAGTGACGCAGGCCGATCGTCTCATTGGGATCGGGCGCGGGGCTGGGAGATTCGACATCGGCGAGGAAGAGCGCGACGCATGTTGTGCCCGCGCAGAGCATGACGGGCACCCGCCAGACATCTTGGTGCCGCCTCTCAAGCCCCAACGTATCCTGGTACCAGGCCACCGACCTCTCCATGTCGGCGACGGTGAGGGCGACATGGTCAATCTGCTCAACCTTGATCATTTCCGGCCTCCTTCGGCTTTCGGCTGCCGGAAAGGCAGCCCTATACCCCATTATATCACAAGTGGTTAGTGATCCGGGTGCGGGAAACTCATAGTTCGTGCCTGGAAGCTGATATGAATGAGAAAACGCGGTTCGCCTCCTCATGCTCAAAGGTACTCCGATCGGAGTATTTTTGGGAAACCGGCCAAAATCGGCTGGCAACCTTCGGGGCGTGGCAGTGCGTCGATCCTTTTTCAGGCACGGAGTAGAGCGTTTTGGCCCCACTATTTTTACCCCCTCACTTTATATATCCATTTGGGGGGCCATTTACTGCAACATTTTGGCCGGAAAACGGGCGTCGGGGCGAAAGATACGCCGAAAGACGGAGGCCGGATTGAGAACCATCCGGTGCCTACTCACCGTCCCTTAGCCCGAACGCCTCGCGGATGGCTGCGCGCTGCAAGCGGTGGAACGTCTGCGCCAGGGCTTCTGGTGTGTGGGGTTCGCGCTTCTCCATCCACCATTGCACCAGCGCGATCTGCGCCCCCGCCAGATAGTTCGCCAGCACGTCCAACGGGATTGTGCTGTCGGCTTCGGCAAAGACGGCACGCAGGTTCGCTTCGATTTCCTGCGCGCTCCCATCACGGATTCGCCGCAGGATCAGCGGACCATCTTTGCCCTGAAAAATCGGGTACAACCGGCCCCATGCGGCTTTGAGATGCCGGTATGCCGCCGGCATCCCCGCGGGCGCTTCCGGCGACAGTAGTGCTTCTCGGGAGAAGGGGTGGGCGTAGAGCGGCCCGGAATGGAACTCGCGGACGATGGCTTCGTGGCAGCTCATAAATAAGTCGTCTTTGCTGCTGTGGTGCAGATAGAAGGTAGTGCGCCCGACGTTGGCGCGATCCGCAATGTCCTGAATCGTGATCGCATCATATCCCCGTTCGCTAATCAGTTCGATCAGCGCCTTTTGGAGCAGTTCGCGCGTGCGTTGTACCCGCCGGTCCGTCTTCGTCATGAAGCACCTCCTTCAGCAATCGCAACTCCACGTGTGGGCAGCTCGGAGAGGGTGAGGTTTCTGACCAATTCGCTCGCACTGTTCACAAACGAACAAATCCCGCGGATTGATTATTGACTGCATCCGCGAAAGGCCGTAGAATGGACAGGCAACGTCTCAAATTATACGGGGAGAAACAACAATGTCGCAAACTCACATGAAGCCCGACCGCGGATCGCCCCCGAGCACACCACGCTGGGTGAAGGTGTTTGGGATGATCATCGTCATCCTGGTCGTGCTGTTTGTGATCATGCACTTCACCGGCACTGGCTTTGGCCCCGGTATGCACACTCCGCGAGGTGGCACGGGTGACATGCCTCCGGTGACGCTGGTGACACACCGTCCGATGTCCCTGGTGGGCCACACTGCGCCCATAGAATACGGGGTGCAACAGCCATTATTATGACGCCTGGCCTCCGCAAGTTCGCGCTCACCGCGCATGTCACGTCCTCGATCGGCTGGTTTGGAGCGGTCGCCGGCTTCTTGGCTCTCGCCGTCGCCGGTCTGATCAGCCAGGATGCTCAGATGGTGCGAGCCGCCTATCTCGCGATGGAGTTGACCACCTGGTTCGTCATCGTCCCGTTAGCCCTCATCTCGCTGTTAAGCGGGGTTGTCTCGTCACTGGGCACCACATGGGGCTTGTTCCGGTACTATTGGGTCATATTAAAGCTCCTACTAACTATTTTTGCCACCATCGTCTTGCTCATACACACGCAGCCGATTGACCTCCTGGCAGGTGTCGCGGCAAAGACGGCAGTTTTCAGCGCCAATCTCGGCCAGTTGCGGCTCCTGATGGTGGTCGCCTCCGGCGCTGCCCTGGTGGTGTTGATCGTGCTCACGGCGCTTTCGGTGTACAAGCCGCGGGGTATGACCGCCTATGGGTGGCGCAAGCAGCGTGCGCGGCGGATAGGGTCGCTGACCGAAGATGCAATGACTTAGGCATCGGCAATCAGTCTCCCACCAACGACTCTTTGAATCTGCGTGATCGCCTCGGCAACGATCCCGTGTTCCTCGGCGAAATCGAGCAGACACCCATGATTTCGTGGTATACTTACTCCATAGTTCCGATTGGGCGCAACCAGGAGGAGGAATACCATGCGGCAGAATATGAACATATTCCGAGAGGATCTACGGAACGTAGTCTTGAGCGGGGGAGTGCGGGGCGGTTTCAAGAGGGGCTGCGGCTTGGGGGCCGTACTTCTGTCCAGCGCCTTGCTCTTCCTCGGACTTGCAGGAGCGGGCCGGAGCGCGCCGGCGACCGTGATCGCGCCGGGGGGTGGATCGGCCACCGCTATGGCACATCAGCCGGCGGGGCAGCCCGGTGCGGGGCCGGCGGCCAGGCTGAGTGTGGTAGACCTGCGCGCGCTGCCCCCCGCACCGGCCGCGGGCCACGCCGGAGCGTTGCCCTTCCACCGGGTGGGCGGCCCCGCCCCGTCCGGCGGCTTGCCGTTGATCCCGGGCGCGCCCAGGTTGGGTCCGCTGCCGGCGTCGGCGGGTGTCAGTGCGCCCATGCTGATCACGGGCTTCAACGGCATTGACATCAACGACTCTGCGGGCGCAGGCGCATCATGTTTCTGCGTGCCCCCGGACGGCGATATGGCCGCGGGGCCGAACCATGTCGTCGTCGGTGTAAACCAGTCCTTCCAGGTCTTCGACAAAGTCGGCCACCCGCTGACTGCGGCGATCAGCTATGATGCCTTCTTCAACGGATGCGGGCCGACGGGGCTGACCAGCTCGGACCCGGTGATCGCCTACGACCCGGCTGCCGACCGCTTCACAGTCGGCATCTTGCGCTATGCCAGCTCTAACGGCCCGTCCTACATGAGCCTCGCGGTCTCGCGCTTCGCCGACCCGACGCTGTCCTACAACCGCTACTGTTTCGAGCAGCCGTACATGGGAGTGATGGCCCTCTACGACTTCCCTCATATCTCGGTCGGCCAAGATGCGATCTTCACGACAGGGAACGTCTTCCCTCCGGGCAGCCAGCAGAACATCTCGGCGCGGGTGAACGCATACAACAAGGCGATGATGTACTCCGGCGCGATGACGGCGACGCAGATCTACTCCGATGTGCTCCAGAACTCCGATCTGACAATCGCGGACACGATTCGGCCTGCACTGTTCAACGTCGGCTTGCCGACGCCCACGAACTATTTCGTCAACGTGTCGAGCACATCGCCGAGCAGCCGGGTCACGCTCTGGCGGTGGACCCTGCCGTTCAGCACCAACAGCTTCGTCCAGGCCGGGGGCGTGGATGTCGCCACCTTCGCGCCTCCGGTATCCATGCTCCAGCCGCCTCCCGGCCAGCCGATGCCGCCTCCCGGCTACATAGACGCCCGTACCCTCGGCGGGATGTGGGCTAATGGAACACTCTACTCCACCCACACCATCGGCTGCAACCCCGGCGCGGGTGTTACCGACTGCATACAGTGGTACCAACTCGGCTCTATAGACGGCACGCCGACGCTGCTCCAGCAGGGCATCATCAGCGGCACGAACGAATCGCGCGCATATCCGAACATCGCCGCCGATCAGACCGGGAACGTCGAACTCTCTTACGCCTTCTCTTCGCTGACCGACTTCATCGGCCTGCGCCACACCGGGCGGCTGGTGAGCGATCCGCCGGGAGCGATGGGACCGGAGACACAGATCAAGGCCGGCGAGATGGCCGAAATCGGGTTTGACGCCCTCCGCTACGGCGATTATTCCGGCTCGGTGCTCGACCCTGACGGAGTGACCCTCTGGCACTTCGAGGAGTATACCCAGAACATCCCGGATCCGGGCGGCGCGGCCGGCAGTTGGGGCACCTGGACGAGCGCGTCCAGCTTCCCGCCGGCCTTGACGCCCACCCCGGCACCAACCAGCACGCCGGGCGGGCCGACGCCGACCAACACGCCGGCACCCAGCGCGACTTCTACCCAACCGCCGACGCCGACGCCGGGCGGCCCGACCGTCACGCCGACGCCGACCAACCTGCCGACCGCCGCCCCGACCAACACCCCCGGTGGCCCGACCTCCACGCCGCGCCCGCCGCCCACCGTCACGCCGACGCGCACCGCGCCGGCCTTGACCGCGACAAGCACGGCCACGCCGCCTGCACCGCCGACAACCACCGGTACTCCGCCAGCGTCGCCGACAACCACTGGTACTCCGCCTGCGTCGCCGACAGCCACGGCCACGCCATGCGGGATCAGCTTCAGCGACGTACACATGACCGACTACTTCTACACGCCGGTGCTCTATCTCGCCTGCCACGGAGTGATCAGCGGCTACTCGGACGGCACGTTCAAGCCGTACAACAACACGACCCGCTCCCAGATGGTCAAAATCGTCGTCTTCGGCTTCAACAAAGCGATCGTTACCCCGGCCGGCGGAGCATACACCTTCACCGACGTGCCGCCTTCCAACAACTTCTTCGCTGTGATAGAGACTGCGGCGGCGGACCACATCGTGAGCGGCTACAACTGCGGCACAGCGCCCGCCGGCCCGTGCGACAGCCTGCACCGTCCCTGGTTCCTGCCCTACAACAACGTGACACGCGGCCAGCTCTCCAAGATCGATGTGATCGCGGCGGGGTGGACGCTCTACAACCCGCCTGTGGGCCACTTCACCGACGTGCCGGCCGGCTCGACGTTCTACACGGTGATCGAGACGGCGTACTGTCACGGGGTGATCAGCGGCTACAGCGACCGCACGTTCCGCCCGTACAACAACGCGACACGGGGGCAGATCAGCAAGATCGTCTACCTGAGCATCGTCAACCCGCCGACGAACTGCGGCGCGAGTGGTTAGTGGTTGGTGGTTAGTGGTTAGTGATGATAGGCGGCGGGCAGCAGTCCACGGACGGAGCCGTGTCTTACAGCCGTCAGCCGTTAGCCGTCAGCCGTCAGCCGACACGGTCCGCTGGGACGGCGGCGGTAGGGGGTGCGCTTAGGGTGCGCTTTGTGAGAGAGCGGCTCTGCCCTCGATGATTTACAGATGCGTGAGCAAATCGAGCGCGGAGCGACTCTCCCACAGACGCTACCGACCGGCCAGGGTCCACGGGCGGAGCCGTGTCTTACCGGGGCACGGGGCCGCCGAGACGGCGGCGGTACGGGTGAGTTGGGAGCGTATGTCGGGTGGCCGGGCATCCGGCCATTGACTTGCGCCCCGTTCTCTGCTATAATAGGGCTACACCGACAACCAACAACTAACCACCAACCACTCTTATGGAAGGCATCTGGCTCGTCAGCTATATCATCCTCTGGCTCCTTGTGCTGGGGCTGGGGGTGCTTGTGTTTCTGCTCTACCGGCAGTTGGGCATTTTGTACCTGGGGAGCGCGGAGGGGGTCTCGCGCGACGGGCTTGCCGTGGGAACTGCTGCGCCCGACTTCAGCCTGGGCGACCAGTATGGGAACACGCAGCGGCTCTCGGACTACCGGGGCAAGCCGACGTTCCTGGTCTTCGGCTCGCCGAGCTGCACGCCGTGCCGGGTGCTGCTGCCCCAGATGGACGATTGGGCGGCGGCGCACCCGGAGGTCGGCGTGCTCTGGCTGAACGCGGCGAACCCCGACGAAAGCACCAAGTATGCATCCGACATGGGCGCGACGCTGCCGGTGGTCGCGCACACCCCCGACCAGAAGCTGCCCGAACGCTACCATGTGCGCGTCACGCCGTTCTCGTTCCTGCTCGACCAGGACGGAATCATCCGCACGAAGGGGCTTGTGAACAGCAAAGCCGGCCTCGACCTCTACTATAAGGAGTTCAAGACCGGCAAGAGACCCGACACCGAGCAGCCGGTGGCACAAAGCGCGAACTGAAATACTAAGAGGAGGATCACGGCATGTTGGAACAAACGACCCGCATCGTCAGCGAGAACCTGGCGCGTGCGGTAGACCGGCGGACGTTTCTGAAACGGACGAGCCAGGCGACTTTCGCGGGGCTGATCGCGCTGGCGGTTGGGGGGGCATTTCCGGGGAAGGCGGCTGCCGCCGGGGGCAAACAGCCTCCGACGCCGACGCCGAACTGCGCGCCGCCCGGCCCATACTGCAACGACGGCCACGGTATCCTGAGCGGCTGCCATGGGGCGCACTGCTTCGACCATCTCTACAACGGCACTCTCTTGCAGTGCCGGGTGTACTATGCGTACTACCAGAGCGGCTGCTGGTCGTCACAGGGATCGGGTGGAACTTGGATGTGCTGCGACTGCCAATGCGGCAACCCAGCGCAAACAACCTGCGGGTGCGCCCAGTTCTCCGGCACACCGTCTCCCGTCCCCGCGTCTCCGAAGGGCTGAGAGTGACGCGGGTGGCACCGCCCCTACTCGGGCTGGCGGCGGGCCTCGCGCTGGCCGTGCTCTCCGCGCCGCACGGTGGGCTGCTGGGGGCGTGGGCTGTCGTCGCGGCCTTCGCGCTCGCGCTCTTCATCGGCCTCGCTAAGACATCCTCGGCTTGAGGGGTCAACATGATCTTCGTGATCGTGCCCCTCGGGAAGGCGGCTAAGGATGTCCTGAACTGGCTGGCGCGGGTGCTGGTTTACGTCGCCTCGTCGGTTGTCGGCGGCGCGCTCGTCGGCGCGACGGCGGCTACGGTCGGCGCACTGGTCTATGCGCTCGTGCCCGGACCCGATAGGGCTTGGCCGCTGCTGCTGATCGGCGTGCCCGCGCTGTTCTACGGGCTGCACGAGGCCCGGCTGCTGCGCCTGCCCCACCCGGAGCGCGCCTGGCAGGTACCCAACTCCTGGGTGCAGCGCCGGCCGATGGGCGGCACCGCGCTGTTCGGGTTGGTGCTCGGCAGCGGCCTCTTCACCTACATCCCCTACGCGGGGTTCTACGTGCTCCTCGCTTGGGAGGCGGCGACCGGTAATATCATGCTTGGCGGGCTGCTCGGAGCGACTTACGGCCTGGCGCGCGGGCTGCCGGTGATCATCGGCGGCGTGCTGATCCTCGCCGGAGGACACCCGCTAGACCTTAACCTCCGGCTGATCGACGCCATGTCCGCCTGGCACCGTGCCGGCAGCGGCGTTCTAGTCGGCCTCGGCGCGTTCCTGCTGGCTATGTGGGCACTCTAGTTAGCTTTCAGCCGTCAGCTATCAGCCGTCAGCCGTCAGGCGTCAGCCGTCAGCCTAGTCGGTGAGATACTTGGATTAGGACTTTCGCCGCTCCTAACACTGTCATTCTGAGCGCAGCGAAGAATCTCTGGGTGGCGCTCCCTGCTTTTAGTGCGACAAGCGAAAGTCCTATTGGATGAGGAATACAGCTCTACCCGTGGACCGCTGAAAGCTGACGGCTGAAAGCTGACGGCTGAAAGCTAACTTGAAGGAGCACTCACACCATGTCAAGGCGCATATTCGGACTCGGCCTCCTGATCTCGACGTTCGGCCTGCTGATAGCCGCAGCCCTGTTCTCGAGCATGGCCCCCGCACCGGCGCACGGGGCCGCCGTGCAGCCGGGGGCCGCCCAGGCCATCACCACGCAGATTGCCCAGAACAACCGCACCCCCGGTCAATGGGCCGACATCGCGCCCTTCCCTATGGTGACACTCTCGCCCACACCGCTCCCGCCCACACCGAGCATGCAGCCGTTGAAGGTAAAGCGGGCGGCAGCTGCGGCCTACTTCCCGAACGGCAAGCTCTATAACATGGGCGGGCGATTCGGCCTGGACGGCCAAGATACCCCACTTAGCTCGATCTACGAATACACGCCCGGCAGCCCCGGCACCTGGCTCCGCAAGAACGCCCAGATCGACCCCGGCTCACAAGGCTCGATCTACTCCTCGAACATGGCGTCTGCGGTGCTCACCGACTCGGGCGGCGTGCATATCTACGCCATCGGCGGCAACAGCATCAACTCCGAGCCGACCCCCGTGGTCCGCGTCTACGACCCGGTGGCCGACACGATCAGCAACCTGACGAGCGACCCGTGGCCGGCGAACCCTGTGCGCGAACCCGGCGGCTGGGCGGTCTACAACAACAAGCTCTACATCTTCGGCGGCTTTTCGTCGCTGGTCAACGGCTTCCAGGGCGGGGTCTTCACCGACACCTGGCGGTTCGACCCGATGGCCGCAGCAGGCTCGAAATGGACCCAGCTGACTAGTGCCAACCTGAACCTGGGGCGCGCGTACATCGCGGGAGCGACGCTCGACGGCTTTATCTACGCGATAGGCGGCGACACCTGGAACCCCGCCACCCAGCAGCTCATACCCCAGACCAACGTCGAGCGGCTCGACCCGTCGCAGCCGAACCCTGTTTGGGTGAACGTCGCCTCGCTGCCGACCGCGAGGGGCGACCTGGGAGCATGGGCCTACGATACGGGCAGTGGGTTTGGGATCGCCGGCAAGGTCGCCGTGGCCGGGGGCCACTATGATGTGCCCGACAACCTGGGGTATATCTACACCCCTTCCACTAACTCGTGGGCGAGCTTCCCGAACATGGTCCACGCCACACGGAATTACGGCTACGCCCAACTCAACGGCTTCCTCTATGCGTTCGGCGGCTACGATTACAGCGCGAATACGCCCGACGCCGCCAACTTCAACCAGGCTTACGACGCCTCGGGGCCACCGCCCACGCCGACGGTCACCGTGACCGGCACCCCGCCGTCGCCCACTCGGACCGGCACGATTACGCCGACGAGCACGCAGTCGAGCACGCCGACTGCGACGGCAACGCCCTGCACATCAGGGGCGATCCAAAACGGCGGGTTTGAGACCGGCAGCTTCTCCCCCGGCTGGGTCATCTCCGGGACCAATAACATACCCATCGTGGACAACTCCCTCCCGCACTCGGGGACTTACGCCGCGCTCTTGGGCACCCTCTCAGGCACCGAACCGACCGGCAACAGCTCGATCTCCCAGACATTGACGGTGCCTGCCGGAGGGGGCACTCTCAGCTACTGGTGGAACGGCAGCACCAGCGACAGTATAACCTTCGACTGGCAGGACGCTTACATCCTGAACGCCGCAGGCACGGTCAATCTGGCGCAGATAATGCATGTCTGCACCACGACAGGAACCTACCAAAATGTGACGTTCAACATGACGCCGTTTGCCGGCCAGACGGTGCGCCTGGTCTTCGAGGTGCATCAAGACGGGTTCGGTGACGTCACGAGCATGTACGTGGACGACGTGATGCTCAACACGCCCTGCACCGGCGGCACAACGACGGCGACCGCCACGGCACCGGCCAACACGCCGACCAGAACGGCGACCGCCACAGCGCCGGCCAACACGCCCACTGTCACGCGGACGAACACACCGACGAGCATTGTGCCGACAACCACGCCGAGCACTGTGCCGACCAGCACGATACCGGCCAACACGCCGACGAACGCACCGAGCACTGTGCCGACGAGCACGACACCGGCCAACACGCCGACGAACACGCCGACGAGCGTCGCGCTGACGGTCACGCCGACGACAACCCCAGTCTGCGGCGGGCCAACCACCGTGCCGGTCATCGTTGACGATGACTTCTACTCGCCGCAGTTCCTGACAATCGTACCCGGCACCACGGTCATCTGGACGAACAGCGGCGACATGATCCACACCGTCACCTCGGACGATGGCCTCTTCGACAGCGGCAACATGAACCCGACCGATACATTCACCTACACCTTCTCGGTGGCCGGCACCTACGGATACCACTGCATCTACCACGGCGCGCCCGGCATCGGGCACTACGGCACGATCTTCGTGGTGCCGCCGCCGCCATCCTGCCCGACGGTCACCGCAACTCCGCCATCGGCGAGCGCGACGCCGGCCCCAAGCTCGACCCAGCCACCGGCAACAGTGACTCCGGTCCCAAGCTCGACCCAGCCCGCGTCCACAGCGACGCCCGTGCCAAGCTCGACGCAGCCGCCGGCAACGGCGACGGCGACTGCCTGCACCATCAACTTCTCCGACGTGCATATGAGTGACTACTTCTACGTGCCGGTGCAGTACCTCTACTGCCACGGCGTCATCTCCGGCTATTCAGACGGCACGTTCAGGCCGTACAACTACACGACGCGCGCGCAGATGGTCAAGATCGTCGTCCTCGGCTTCAACAAAGCGATCGTAACCCCGACCGGAGGGGGCTACACGTTCACCGATGTGACGCCGAGCAACAACTTCTACGCAGTAATAGAGACAGCTGCGGCAGACGGCATCGTGAGCGGCTACAACTGCGGCACAGCGCCGGCGGGACCGTGCGACGCCCAGCACCGCCCCTGGTTCTTGCCGTATGCCAACGTCACGCGCGGCCAGCTCTCCAAGATAGACGTGAACGCCGCGGGTTGGATGCTCTACAACCCGCCTGTGCCTCACTTCATTGACGTGCTGCCCGGCTCGACATTCTACACAGTGATCGAGACTGCGTTCTGCCACGGAGTGGTGAGCGGCTACTCGGACCGCACGTTCCGCCCCTTCAACAACGCGACACGGGGCCAGGTAGCCAAGATCGTCTACCTGAGCATCGTCAACCCTCCGACGAACTGCGGGGGGTAGTGCGTAGTGCGTAATGGAGAAGCCCGGTGCCCACTCTGGTATCGGGCTTTTCTGCGTGCGGAGTGCATACGGGAATCGGCGGTGGTCCGGGTGCCGCCGGGACGGCGATACGCGGGCCGTGTCTGTGGGAGAGTCGCTCTGCGCTCGATGTCGTGTGGGCAGGACACCTCCCTCCCAGCGGAACTTACACCCCGTACCGCCGCCGATTCCCGTCCGCACTCCGCACTCCGCAATCGTCTAGGTCTTTCGGAGTATCTTTCGTCCCGAGGCCCCCAAACCCCCCCAAATCTGGCAGTAAATCGCTCTCCAAATGGATATATAAAGTGAGAGGGTAAAAATAGCGCGAGATTTACGCACGAAAAAAGGAGCCGATCACCATGCACACGCCGTTCAGCACTCAAAACTCCAAAAATCCGTCGAGAGACCGATGCGCCCCCCGATCTTACCGCCTACTGCCTACTCGCAAAAAGATACTTCAGTATAAACTTCCAGGCATGACTTATCAGCCGAGGGCCGACCGCCGTGCCTGACGCGACCACTCAAAGCTGCTCGGTTTCTCATAATCGCTGGTAAGCCATCCCGCCGCCTACCGGCGGAGACGGCGGAGCGCCGCGCCTAGCAGTAGGACGCCGAGCGCGCCGAGGGCTGCCGCCCAGATCAGTTCGCCGCGCAGGGCGGGCGGGTGGCCTGAGGTGGACAGGGGCGCGGCGACGGACGAGGCGAACAGGAGCGCGGCGAGCGCGAGGCAGAGAGCGCCGAGCAGGGCGTAGAGGGCGGTGAGCAGTAGCTCGTTGCCGCGGCCCCGCGTCGGGCGAGATGCGCGGGTGCGGCGGCGGAGGCCGCGGCCGAGCGCGGCCCAGCGTGGGCCGGTGGAGAAGAGGCCGCCTGCACCGGCCTGCCCGCGTTTCGCCCGGCGTCGCGCCCTGCGGTTCATTTGTCGGGGGTGATCGCCGTGAAGTAGCGCCGCACCATGTCCTTCATGCCGGCGGGGATGTAGGTCGTGTCGAGATTCTTCTGGGCGGCGCTGTTATAACTGCCGAAGACCTGTTGGTACGGCACCTGCGCCGAGCCGGTCGAGGCACCGCCGTTCACGGCGGTGACGCCGGTTTCGCCGGTGTTTTGGCGGGCGGTGAGGCCGACAGGGGTGCCTTGTGCGTTGAGCGTGCTCGGCGGCACGGCCACTGGCTCGGTGTGCTGGTTGCCGGCCTGGCTGCCGCCGACACCCGCGCCCTGATTGCCCGACGGCCCCTGGCCCTGTCCTTGCCCCTGTCCCTGGCCGGACATCTGCCCCTGCCCCTGCCCCTGGCCGGGGACGAGCACCGGTGTGCCCTGGCCCGGGGTGCCGGGTGTGCCGAGGGCAACCGGCGTGCCGAGCGCAAGGGGAGTGCCCCCGGCAATCGGCGTGCCGGCGATGGGTGTGGTCCCGGCGAGGGCGGTGGCCTCGGCGCTCTGCTGCGCGGCGTCGAGCGTCGGCAGCGGGGTGGCCCCGGCGAGGGCGGTGGCGTCGGCGCTCTGCTGCGCGGCGTCGAGCGTGGGGCCGGGGGTGCCCGATGACGCCTGTTGCCCGGCGTCGGCGACGTTGTTCTTGCTCGACTGGATCTGGCTCAACGCCTGGTTGAGTTGCTGTTGGGTCGTCAGGTTCTGTCCGGTCTTGTCCACCTGGTCGGCGAGGCCGGCTAGCGCGGTCTGTGCGGCCTGGGTGTCGCTGCTCTGTAGCGCACGGGAGGCGTCCTCCAGCCGGCGGGCGAGCGCGGGGTCGTTCGCGGCGGCGTCGTTCGCGGCTTTGTCTAGAGCCTGCGCCATCGCCTGGCGCTGCTCTGGGGATAGCTTGGAGGCATCTGCGGCGGCCTTCTTGAGGGCGTCTGCGGCCGCCTTCGTGTCGTCGCGTTTGAGAGCGGCGGCGGCGTCGTGGAGCGGCCCGTTCTGCTCGCCGAGCGCGCTGCTCATCGCGTCGAGGGCCGCCTGCTCGGCTGGGGCCTGGGCGTCCACCTGCTGCTGTAGCGCGGCCTCCGCCTGGGAGAGGCGCGCCACTGCCTGGTCGCGGTTCAGGTCGCTGGCTTGGAGGTCGTGGTGCAGCTGGTCGAGTTCGGCGAGCAGCTGTTGGCGGGCGGAGTCTTGTGCGCCGGGCCGGGCCGCGAGGTCTTTGCGAAGCTGGTCTATCTTGTCGGCCTCTGCCTGCTGCTGCTTGTGGGTCGCCGCCTGCTGGTCCCAGTAGCCCTGGAGCGGGTTCGGCGCGAGCAGCGCAGCGCCGAAGAGCAGAGCGAGCAGGAGCGGCGGCACGAGAGAGAGGCGCGACGGCCAAAGCCCCGCGCGGGACGGCAGCCCCGGCAGCGCGGCGGCAAGGCTCCGCTCGGCATCCGTGAGCTGTGCGGCGAGCAGTTCGGGACGGCGGGTAGGGAGGCTTTCGTGGAGCGCGACGGCGGTGGCAACCTTTTCGTCGAGGCCGAGGAGGGCGTCGGCCTGGCGGGCTGTGGCGATGGGCGGGCGGGGGCGGGCGAACGCGACGCCTGCGCGGACCAGCAGGGCCAGCCCCACCAGCGCGAGCGCGAGGAGGGCGACGCCTTCCGGCGGCAGGAGCGGGCCTGCCCTCGCGGCGAGCGCGGGCACCACCGCGAGGGCAAGCCCGACCGCCAGGGCCGTCGGCAGGCCGCGAACAGCCTCCACAAGCCTCAGCCTGCGCTCGACCGCCGAGAGTGAGCGCAGCAGCCCGTTGTAGGATTGCGGATTGCGGATTGCGGATTGCGGATTAGGAGTACGGGGCCACCGGGACGGCGGTACGGGGCGTAAAGGGGGCACTAGAACTCCTCCTCATCTGCGGGGGCTATGACGGTGGGCGGGGCGGCGTCTGCGGAGGCGATGACGATGGGAGGGGCCGAGTATGCAGGGGCGACGACGGCGGGCGGTGACGCCTCCACGGAACCGGCTTGCGGCGCAGCGACCGGGTAGCCGACCGGCTGCGTCGGCCACGTCCGGCGCACGGGCGGGAGGATACGGACAGCCACCGCCAGGAAGAGTGCGCTGCCGAGGAGCGAGAGGAGGCAGCAAGCGAACCAGGGCTGGATCACAAAGATCGTGCGGCCGTTGATGATGCCGGAGTCTGTGTAGAAAAACAACGACTTGCCGGCGCTGAGGAATTGCTGGCTGACGCCCATCGCGGTTATCGGGTCGGAGGAGATCACGAAGCCGGTGGCGTAGAGGGAGACGACCGGGTGCTGGGCTGTGAACGAGATGCCGCCTGGGTTACTCGACAGTAGGCCGACCACGATCAGCAGGAACGGCAGGCCCGCCAAGATCGCCAGCAGTGTGCCGTAGGACAGCACGGTGGCCGTGGCGGTGCTTTTCATCATGCTCGACCAGAAGATGCCGATGCTGCCGTAAAGCAGCGCGGTACAGAACAACACGACGACCGAGCCGGCGATCTCCTCCGGCGCGACCCCGCCGATCATGAAGGCGATGCTTTGCAGAGGCAGCACGGCCAGGATCAGCAGCAGCAGGAAAGCGAGCGCGGAGCCGAGCTTGCCGAGGATGATCGAGCGGGGCTTGAGCAGCGTAGTCATCAGCAGGTCGAAGGTCTGACGCTCGCGCTCGCCCGCGATGCCTGCGGCGGTGAGCGCGGGGGCGAGGAACATGACGAGCAGCGTCTCGAAGACGACAATCGAATCGAGCAGCCCACGCCCGACCTGCTGGTTATAGCCGCCGCCGAAGCTCGTGGTTTCGTAGGTCACACCGTAGACCAGTATGGCGAAGCCGACCAGTAGCAGCAGGTAGACCGTGAGCAAGATCGCCGTCCGCCCGCTACGCATCCGCCCCCGGAGCTCCTTGCGGATCATCGGGTTCGCCTGTATCGCGCGGCTGAGGCGGGCGGGCAAGCTGCTCATTGGACAAGCCCCCGTGTCGTGCGTAGGAAGATGTCTTCGAGGTCGCTGACTTCTTCGTGGAAGCTGTAGACGGGGATCTCGTTGCGGACCATCGTCGTCAGCAGCGCGCCCATCAGCTGTTCGTCGCCCATCAGCCGCACGCGGATTGTGCCCGCGCCATCGGGGATCGGTTCCTGCGGGGCTTCCGCCGCGGTGGGCGGCTGCTGCTGTACCCCATTGGGCACCCAGGTCACGTCCTGCACGCCCGGCAGGGTTTGCAGCAGCTCCATCCCGCGCAGCCCGCGCGCCAGCACGCGCACCTGGATGACGCGGCTCGGCTGCATACGCCGCATGATCTCGTCAATCGAGCCGCTGACCAGCAGCTTGCCGCGCTCCACGATCCCGACGTGCGTGCAGACCTCGGCTAGCTCGGTCAGGATGTGCGACGAGATCAGGATCGTCTTGCCGAGCTGCCGCAGCTCTTTGAGCAGCTCGCGGAGTTCGATCCGCGCGCGCGGGTCGAGGCCCGATGCTGGCTCGTCGAGGATCAGCAGCGCGGGGTCGTGGACGAGGGTGCGGGCGAGGCCGAGGCGCTGCTTCATGCCGCGCGATAGCTCGTCCACGTAGTTCTCCCGCTTGCCGGTCAGGTCCACGAGGGTCAGCAGGTCGGTGATCATTGCCGTCCGGCCCGCTGTCGGCACGCCGTAGGCCCCGGCGAAGAAGTCGAGGTACTCCCAGACGCGCATATCGTTGTAGACGCCGAAGAAGTCGGGCATATAGCCGATCTGCTTACGCACGTCGTCGGGCCGCTTCGAGATCCGCGCTCCCCCGATCCAGGCTTCGCCGACGGTCGGGGCGAGCAGGGTGGAGAGGATACGCATCGTCGTCGTCTTGCCTGCGCCGTTCGGCCCGATGAAGCCGAAGACCGACCCCTGCTCGATGTCGAGCGAGAGGTCGTCGAGCGCGGTGAAGCTGCCGTACCGCTTAGTCAGATTGCGGATACTCACGATGGCGCTCATTTGGGCGCGGTCCCTTTCAGGCCCACCGGGATGTCGCTCGTGACGAGCACCAGGTCGTCGCGCACCGGGTTCTGGCCGTCCACGCTCAGGTCGAGCGGCGTGCCTGCGGCCCAGCCGATAACCCATGCGTTCGGCCTGGCCTGCGACAGGCGCAGGCCGGTGTGTGCGGAGAGGACGAGTGCGGCGCGGCGTCGGGCGGCCCGATCTGCGGGGCTATTCTGCGGCGGGTAGCTCTGGAGAGGCACGCCGGGCACAAGCCGCCCGATCACGCTCTCGAGGTTCGTATCGCTGCTCACCGCCCCGTTGTCGCGGACGCGGACCGTGGCGACCTGTCCGTGCGCCAGGGTGCCCACGATCTGCACTTCGTCTCCGTAGACCACAGCCACGCTCTGTAAATCGGTCTTGCCCTGGTTGGCGATGACCCCGGTGATATATGAGTTGTCGGTCTGGAGGGTCGCCGAGTAGGGGTCTGCGTAGGGCAGGGTCGTCTCCGCCATGAAGCCGCGCAGCGACCAGGTGTCAACATGCAGGTCGCCCACGCTGCTCGGACGGCCCTCGTATATCGTGGGCCGGCTGCCGCCGCCCACGCCCCTGTTGTACGGCCCCGATGCGCTGACCTCGGCTACCTCCGCGTCGCCCCCGAACTGCATGTTATACGTGTGGCGGTCGGGGGAGAACAGCCCCACGAAGCTCGACACCCCCGCGACCGGCGAGCCTGGGTATGTCCGCACGACCGTCGCCGTGGTGAGGCGGACCTGGCTGCCCTTGCTGTTGTAGCCGACTATGTAGGCGAGGACGACGAAGGCGAGGATGATCGCGGGGATCGTCAGCCAGGCTAGCTCGCTATGCCGGCGGCGGCGCAGCAGCGCGTAGTTGATCGGCCCGACGATCAGCACATACAGGAACAGGAAGCCGCCGACAAGCCCGATAGACGGCAGCTGGAGCGACGGCAGGTCGAACGGGCTGAGGTCGGCAAGGGCGTAGTATGCGCTCGAGTAGCCGCCTGCGGAGACGGGGTTGAGGTAGTTCCCGTTGCGGCGTTGCGCGCCCTCCGAGAAGACGACATCGTGGCCCAGAAATATGCGCCGCCAGAAGTCCTCGGCGTGGCTCCACGTCTGTAGTGGGGGCAACGAGGGGTCGAGTGCCAGCGCGAAGACTTCGCCGCTGCCGAGCACGCGGTGCGCCAGGAGCGGCGCGCCCGCCGGACCGGCCAATGCCTCAGCGCCGGTTTCGGGCCGGAGGCTGAAGCCGCTCACGAGGGCGTTGCCGGCCTGCGGCGCGGTCACCCCGGCGTATTTGCCGAGGTCGCCGAGGTCGCCGGCAGGGCCGCCGCCTGTTATGGTGACGGGGAGCAAGTCGGCGAGTCCGGAGCTTGTGGCCTGGGCCGTCGGCCCACCGGCGACCACGAGCGCGCCGCCGTTCAGAACCCAGCCGGCGACAGCCTGGCGGGCTTCGGGACTCAGCTTGCCGGTGTCTGTGCCCGCGAAGACCAGCCCGTCGAGCGCGCCAAGCGCGGGCGCGCTCTCCGGCAGATCCTCCGGGGAGAGATGGGCGACGACCGCCGCTCCGGCTCCCGACCCGCCGAGCGACACGCCGGAGAGGCCGTTCAGGAGTTCGGGGCTATCGCTGACCACGCCGAGCAGGAAGCCGTCGGCCATCGGGTCAATCGCACTCTTCTGCTCGGCGATGACCGTGCCGGCCTGCAAGAGGCGGACGGAGATCTGATGCTCATAGGAGGTGGTGTAAGTGTAGAGCGTGACGACCTTGCGCGACGGGTTGGGCAGAGAGACGCGCTTGGTGTATGTGGCCGCAGGTCGGCCCCCGACTGAGAGGGCGTCCACCTGCACCTCGACATCGAGCGATGGCCCGGTGTTGCTCAAGGTCACCTGCACCGGCAGCCACTCGCCGATCTTGTAGTGGCCGCCGTATCCGGCTTTGACCGACATAGCCAGCCCCGACGATTGCGGAGTGCGTATTGCGGAGTGCGGAGTGCTCCCCATTGTCATTCTGAGCGCAGCGAAGAATCTCGGCTGATAGCTGACGGCTGCGTGGATGGGCGTTGCGGCGGCCAGGAGGGAGATCAGCACCAGGAGGCCTGCGGCGCAGACGCGAAGCGGGCGCAATCCACACCCCACACTCCGCGCTCCGCGCTCCGCAATCGCTCGGCCTACCACCAGAAGCCTCCCCCGTCGGGCGGAGGCTGGGGCTGGGGCGTCGGCTCGGCGCGGCGCTCCTCCACGTAGGCCCTTAGCCATTCCTGTATATCGCGGTCCCATTGCACTTGTTCCTGCTCGCGCTGGGCTTCGATCCGCGTCATTACCTCGCGGTGGACATCGAACGGGTGGGGCACGCCCTCGAAGATAAACTCGGTGGCTTCCCCAGGGGTCTCTATCACGATATTCCCGAAGCCGAGGAGCTTCGGCAACACCCCGTCCACGGTAACGGTCGCGTCCACCACGCGGCGGATCTCGGTCTGCTTCACGGTCTCCTGGAGACCGAAAGGCAGGGTATCCACGCTCATTAGCTGGTCTTTGGTGACGATGTACTGGTCGTTGCGCCAGTTTTCCCACTGCCAGGCCAGGAAGGGCAGGAGTATGAGGTAGACCGGTATCCTGAGCGCCGACAGCACGTTGAGCACCGGGTTGTTGTCGCCGACGCCGAGGATGTTGCCGGCGGCAGCGACGACTAGGTTGGCTAGCTCGAAGGCGATCAGCAGGCCGAGCGGCTTGAGCAGGTCGAGGAGCAGGAACCACCAGTGCTTGTGCCAGATAATCTGGACACCTTCGCACCAGGGCTTGCGGGGTATGAGCCGGTTGAGTATGTTGTACCCCTCGGGGCCGGCGGTGGTCGGCACCTGCACCCGCCGGGGCTGACTCGGCAGTTCCTTGCCCTGGAGTATGCTCTGGACCACTTCCCGGCGGTACTGCGCGCGGGGCTGCTGGCCGGCCTCGCTCACCCCTCTCTGCAAATCCATGATGATCTGCTGCGCGGCGTCCGCGTCCACCTCGCGCATGTCGTGGAAGTCCACTTGGCCGAGGCCGGCGGTGTCGATCACCAACTCGCCTACCTGGAGGAGCTTCTTCACCAATTGGTTCAGAGCGGCGTGACGGGTCGTCACGTTCTGGATCTTGCCCATCGGCACCTCGCGGAGCACGGTTCTAATCCCGGGCGTCTCGATGTTCAAGATGATCCGCCGGTCGCTGATCAGCAAGTAATCGGCGCGCCAGTCGAGGTAAATGTAGACAAGCCAGCCAGCGATGAACAACACGGCAGCGAAAAACAGCAGGCTGCCGACCGAGAGTAGCGCAGCGTTCTCAACGTTGGGGTTGCCGACGGTCATCGAGTTCACAAAAAGTGTGATGATCAGCACGACGGCAAACGCCGCAGCCGGGTATATCAGGCCGCGTAAAAAGACTATTGGGTGCGGATGGTACAGCCCGTATATCTCTTCGTCGGGGAAAACGTGGCGGTTCTTGGGCCGGTGGGGCAGGGGCTTGACCTGCCCCGTATGGGTGTGCGGAGCGCCGTGTTTGTGCAGAACATCGGGTTGTGAGGAGCCGTGTGCCATGCCGTGGCCTCCGTTGGGTAGCTGTGAGCTATCAGCTATCAGCTTTCAGCTAATGCTGTATATATCATCTTACTATACGGGGTATGGGCGCGTCAATGGCCGGAGGCGGCCGCCGTCCACGATGTCTCACACCCGCCAAATTCTTGCTCCGTAGGCAACAGGGCCTGGTTAAGGTAATCGAGCGCAGAGCGACTCTCCCACAGACGACCCCTTGCTTCAAGCACCCACTCATTCGTATATTCGTGGCCCGCATTCGTGGACGGCATCCGCCCCAAAACCCGTCCGCACTCCGCACTCCGCACTCCGCACTCCGCACTCCGCACTCCGCACTCCGCACTCCGCACTCGCGCCCGGTGGTAAGGCTGGTGCGCGTTTGCTATAATAGCCGTGGGGAGGAAACTTGATCAGATGATGCGTCTGTTGTTGATCACGCGGTGGATCGTGGAGCGGCTGCCGGTGCTGGTGGGTAACTGGCTTGCGGATCGGTGCGGGGAGCTTGCGTGGGCTGTCTCTCGGCGGTCGCGCTGCGCTGCGCGCAGCAATATGCGTCATGTGTTGGGGCCGCAGGCCGGCGAACGGCAGATCGGGCGTGCCGTGCGGCGCGTCTTCCGCTATGCGGCCCGCAACTACTTCGACCTGCTGCGGGTGAACCGCCTCAGCGATGAGCAGCTCGACAAGATGGTGGACTTTGACGAGGAGAGCCTAGAGAGGGTGCGGCTGCTGGCCGCCGAGGGCAAAGGTGTGATGCTCGCGTCGGCGCATTGGGGCGCGTTCGACATGGTGACCCAGGTGCTGATGCGGCGCGGCCTCTCTATCATGTTCCTGGTGGCGCGCTTCCGCCCTCCGGCCCTCGCCGAGTTCCTCACCGATATGCGCGCTGGGCGCGGGGCCGAACTGGTGCTGATAGACGACGGGTTGGTGACCCTTAAGCGTGCGATGCAGGCGTTGCGCGGCGGGCGGCTCGTCGGCATCATGCCCGACCGCAACGTGGACCGCACCGGCATCACGATCCCCTTCTTCGGCGACGATACGGTGGTCGGCACGGGTCTCGCCAAGATGGCGCTGCGCGGGCACAGCCCGATTGTGCCCGGCTTTTGCAGGCGGGTGGCGCGCAATCACTATAGGGTCTACTTCACCGAGCCTATCTATCCACCGGCGGAGGGCGACGAAGACTTCAAGGTGAGGGAGATCACCCGCGCCGTCTTCGCGGTAATCGAACAACAGATCGCGCGGTCGCCGGAGCAATGGACGCTGTTGCAACCGGTCTGGCCCGACGCGCCCTGTCCACCCGACCCCGGCCTCGCGCCGGCGTAGAGGCGACCACTATGGCGAACCTGATCACCCTCGCTAGGCTCGTGCTGCTCTTTGCGACGGTCGGCCTGCTCTACCTCCACGAGACCTGGGCGGCGTTCGTGGCCGCCGCGCTCACGCTAGTTGTCTTCGTCAGCGACGCGCTCGACGGTTATGTGGCCCGCAAGCGTGGCCGCGCCGACACGGCGGGTGCCGTCTTCGACATAGCCGGAGACCGCGTGGTGGAGAACGTCTACTGGGTGGTCTGCGCCCACCTCGACCTCGTGCCGATCTGGGCACCCCTCGTGATGATCCTCCGCTCCTTCGCGGTGGACGCGGTGCGGACCCTCGCGCTCGCCGAGGGCAGGACGGCCTTCGGGGAAAAGACGATGATGCAGTCGAGAGTCGGCATCTGGCTCTCTGCCTCGCGCCTAAACCGCGCGCTCTACGGCGGGGCGAAGGTTGTGACGTTCGTCTACCTGATCCTCGAATATGCGCTCTTCCTCTGGGCAAAGCATGACCTGGCGCGCTTCGTGGGCTGGGACGCCAACTGGACGCTGATCATCGGCGTGGGCCAGCTTCTCGCGGGGTTCAGCGTCTTATATGGTCTGGCGCGAGGCGCGGTGGTTCTATACGATGCCCGCGGCTACTACATGCCTAAGCCGAAAGGAGCCGCGTAGCAGTGGCACCGCAGCCTGCCGTGATAGCAGCCGTCTTCGACGTTGACCGCACCCTGCTGCCGGGCACCACGACCGAGAGGCTATTCATCCGCTACCTGTTCGGCAAGCGGGTACTCGGTTTGGGCACCCTCGCCCGCACGGCCGGCTACCTGCTGCGCGCCCTGCCCCGGATGAGCGCCCTCGAGGCTATCCGCCGCAACCGGGTCTACCTCGCGGGTCGCCCGGTCGCCCGCGTGAAGCCGATGGCCGTCCGCTGCTACGAGGAGGTCATCCGCCCACTGATGTCCGAGGCGGGGCGTGCCGCGGTCCGCGAGCACCGCGAGCAGGGCCACCTCACCGTGCTGCTCTCCGGTTCGCTCGACTTCCTGCTCGAACCCCTACAGCGCGACCTCGGCGCCGACCATCTGATCTCGACCCACCTGGAGGAGGTCGGCGGGCGCTTCACCGGGCGGATCGAGGGCCTCTGGCCCTACGGCGACACCAAAGCCGTCCTCGTGCGCCACTTCGCCGAGGCACATGGCGTCCACCTCGCCGCCAGCTACGCCTACGCGGACCACCCCAGCGACGAGTCGGTGCTGGCCCTCGTCGGCAACCCCACCGTGATCAACCCGCGCCCGAAAATGCAACAGATCGCGGAGAGGCGGCGGTGGCCGACGAAGACGTTCTAAGCTCGCGACGAGGCGCTGAGTTGCTCACTATTCCCACAACATTCGGTTTGACAGAGTATTCGGTTTTGGGATATAATGCCGCTATGAAAAAGCCTACACTGGTGGATTTATTTTGCGGGGCCGGCGGTATGAGTCATGGGTTTGAGCAAGCTGGGTTTTCGGTCCTGGCAGGGGTTGATTCAGATAAGGACTCAATTGCCACCTTTAGGATGAACCATATCGGGAGTCGAGCAATCCAAGCTGATTTAACAGAAATACGACCTGACAAGCTAGCTGATTTAATTAACATTCAACGAGGTTCCCTAGATTGTCTTGTTGGTGGACCCCCCTGCCAGGGATTCTCTCGGAATCGGGCGATTACCCACGAAAACGGCGAGTTTATTGATGACGAGCGGAATTATCTCTACCGGTATTTTTTGGAGTGCGTTGCATATTTTCAGCCAAAGGTAGTTGTTATAGAAAATGTCCCGGAAATACTGATCAGAAACAACAAGAGCTTCTACAGTGAGGTTTTTGAGCGGTTTGAGAATCTTAAATACCATGCTGAGGCTAGGGTTCTTAATGCCGCTGACTATGGTGTACCACAGCATCGCCGGAGAGCATTCATTCTAGCCGGCCGTGAAGGGCAGCCTGTTCCTTTTCCTGAGCCAACAACTTTACCTGGCCCACGGGCCGGTTATCGGACTCCTAACTCTCCGAAGTTTGTAGGAAGCGCGGCCTATGCACAGTCTATGTTTTCACATCTACCGATTGGACCCACAGTATGGGAAGCTATCAGTGACTTGTATCGGCAATATAGCGACACAATTGACGGCAATTGCCAGTACGCAAGTGCGCCCGATTCAACTTATCAAAAAGCACGGCGCAACGGCAATAGTGAAGTGGCAAATCACTTCCCATGGCGTCTAACAGAAACACAACTACGCCGGATCCAATTACTAGGGCAGGGACAAGGGTTATTGCATCTTCCCGAAGAGCTAAAGACTAAAAACGGGTATGGAAGTGCCTATCGCCGGTTACAAGCTGACGCTCAAGCGTTAACTATTACCACCTGGATGTTTCACCCGGGTTCGGGAATGTTCACACATCCATATGAGGACCGGATAATAACAGTCCGAGAAGCAGCTCGTTTACAATCGTTCCAAGACAGCTTTGTATTCTCAGGGAAATATCACTCTATGTGTCGCCAAGTGGGGAACTCTGTGGCTCCACTCGTTGCGTTGAATATAGGGAAAGCGCTTTTGCCTCTGTTCGGATACTCCGTCGAAGGCAATTCTCTTCAGACAGCGGCTTGTTACGGAACAGTTACTCTACGATCCGAGTGATACCTTCCCGTGTGAAGAACGCGATCGTTTCCTCTAGATCGGCACGACGCCAATCAATATGGAATGGTTGCACAGTGGGCGATATGAGATAAACACCAAATAGCTGTGTACCGCTTCGATACCAGCGCAGCACAAGTGTGCCGTGCGCGTACCCCATCAGGCTATTTCTTGCGACGTTTGCCCAACGCCACTCCACTTCGTCTGGCTGGTAGAGGTGATAACGCTGTTGGAAAAAGACGAAGTTACGCTGAATGGGATCTCGAATTAGGAACCCAGCGCGTAAATCATCCACGGATTGTGCTCGCGCGCTCGATTGACAGAATCCGTTAAAGTGGTGAAGGATACTTTCTCCAAGCGCAGTGAGAGGACTATCAAGAGAAAGAGACTTATCTTTAAGAATATCACAGCGTTGAATCACGACCTCGAATGTTTCACCCGGTCGGACTCTCGAAGTGGCTACCTCGTGTGTTTTTAGGGACCAGCCGATGTTTCCACGTAACACATCAAACAGCAGTTTGCGAGTTTCGCGCCTGCCTGCGACAGCATTAGCGAACAGTTCCTCAAAGTATGCACCGGCAAGCGGGTAGGGTAGCGGGTATGCGTAATGAACCGCGAGCAACTTAACTAGACGCTCATGTTCATGCGGGAGCAGATCAGCGGGGACAGGGGCATCTGCAAACATCATGCGGAGCGTACATCGAAAAAGCTAAGATCTTTGCCATATAGTTCCGCAAGGACTGTGAGTTCTATAATATCGAGACGACGTTCTCCACTTTCACATTTAGAGATAAAGGATTGTGGCTTGCCAACCCGAATCGCAGCCTCAGCTTGGGAAAGCCTAGCTGCCTCCCTGGCTTCACGGAGCCGCTGTGACAAAATCTTGTATTCGGGGCCGTGTTTCTGCGCGAATAGGCTCATGGACTATAATGTATATCAAGCCAGCCAATATCCCAAAAGAGGATAAGTGGAGAGAAATCCGTGGGGTTGCCCACAGGGGCGGCGCGGCCACGGCGCCGGAGAATACGCTCGCCGCCTTCCGGGGTGCGCTGGCTGCCGGAGTCTTCGCCTGGGAGATGGATGTGCAGCTCACCGCGGACGGGGCGCTCGCCGTCTTCCACGATGAGACACTCGACCGCACGACGGATGGCAGCGGGCCGCTTGCGGGGCGCACGCTCGCCGAGTTGAAGGCTCTAGACGCCGGGAGTTGGTTCGGTGCGCGCTGGGCAGGAGAACGCATCCCGACCCTTGAAGAGGTGATCGCCCTGGCGAAAACCGCGCCCGGCGGCGGGGCACGGCTGCTGATCGAGATCAAAAGCCCCCACCTCTACCCAGGCATCGAACGCCGCCTGCTCGCGGCGCTGGCCCAGCAGGACTACGCCGGGCCAGCGATGATCATGTCGTTCGACGGCGCGTCGCTCGTCCGCATGCGGAAGCTGGCACCACACTTGCCGCTCTGCCGTCTGCTCGCCGGGGGCGCGCTCTTCCCCGGCAGGCCGGCCGCGAACGCCGAGGTGATCGGCCCGTCCTGGCAGGCGGCGGCGCTGAACCCGATGCTTATCTTCAGTGCCCACCGTGCCCAGCGTCTGGTATATGCCTGGACGGTCAACGACCGGCGCGCCGCCCTCTGGCTCCGTCTCTGCGGTGTAGACGCGATCATCAGCGACCGGCTCGACCTTCTGACGTAGCGCCCGTCAGCGCCCGCCGCGTGTCTACCGCCAGGCGGGAGAGCGCGCGCACCTGCGCCCAATCGTAGCTGCTGTGGTCGGTGGCTATCACCACGCAGTCTGCGGCAGACAGGGCGGCAGGTAGGTCGGTGATGCTGGTCATTTCCATCCCCTCGTGGTGGAACCACGGCACATGCGGGTCGTGGTAGCTGACGTGCGCCCCCTTTTCTTCGAGCAGATGTATGATGTCGAGCGCAGGCGACTCGCGCACATCGCTCACGTCGCGTTTGTACGCCACCCCCAGCAACAGGATCGCGCTCCCCTTCACCGGTTTGCCGGCGTCATTGAGCGCGTCCTGCACCTTCTGCGCCCAGTAGCGGGGCATCGTCGTGTTCACTTCGCTTGCAAGCTCGATGAAGCGGGCGTTGTAGTTCAGCGTCTTCAGCTTCCAGCTCAGGTAGAGCGGGTCAATCGGGATGCAGTGGCCCCCGAGGCCGGGACCGGGCGTGAACTTCATGAAGCCGAACGGCTTGGTGGCCGCAGCGTCAATGATCTCCCAAACGTCGAGGCCGAGTTTGTCCGACATGAGCAGCATTTCGTTGATCAGCCCGATGTTCACCGCCCGGAAGGTGTTCTCGAGCAGCTTCACCATCTCAGCCGCCTCGGTGGAGGAGACGGGCACCAGGGTTTCGATTGCCGCCGAGTAGTAGGCGACGGCTACCTCCAGGCAGGCCGGGGTCACGCCGCCGATCACCTTCGGCGTCGTGCGCGTGGTGTAGTCGGTGCGGCCCGGGTCCACCCGCTCCGGCGAAAAGGCCAGAAAAAAATCTTCGCCCACGCTCAGGCTGTGGCCGGAGCCGACCAACAACGGCAGCACCACCTCCGTCGTCGTGCCAGGGTAAGAGGTTGACTCCAAGACGACCGCCATGCCGGGGTGCAGGTAGCGCGCGACCTCGGTGGCCGCGCGGACGATATACGAGATGTCGGGGTCGCCGGTCTTGCCGAGTGGCGTCGGCACGCAAATCGAGACCGC
This sequence comes from Chloroflexia bacterium, assembly GCA_050998805.1. Lineage (GTDB taxonomy): Bacteria > Chloroflexota > Chloroflexia > QHBQ01 > JAICKM01 > JAICKM01. The sequence continues at coordinate 46,718 of JBPCPV010000056.1, forward strand.
GTCGCAGGCGCGCAGCGCCTCAAAATCCTCGGTAGCATCGAGCCTGCCCCGTTCTACCAGCGCGGCGACATTCGCCGAAGGCACGTCTTCGATGTAAGATTCGCCACGCCCGACGGCCTCGACCTTCCGGCGGTCGAGGTCGATCCCGGTGACACGGTAGCCTGCCTCCGCGAAGGCGACCGCCAGCGGCAGGCCGACGTAGCCGAGGCCGATGATCGCGACATGGGCATTTCGGCGATGGAACTTATCAAGAAGCTGGGAACGATACTCGGTCATGAGTTAAGATCCTTTCGCGCCAGGCGGACCAAGCACAGTAGCAGAGGGTCGGCAGGAAAACAACTGCCGCAGCGTAATATTGGAGGACGCCCGGAGGGCTTGTCTCTCCTGGTGTCATAGAAGCCACTCCATAGAACAGGGTGCCGCCGAAGGCGAGGAAGAGCAGCGCGTTCCGCAGCCGACCTCTCGGCAGCAGCGCCGACACCGGCACCAAGGCGGCGATGTACCACGGCTGGAACCATGACGCCGCGACGACCAGGTAGCTGAACATCACCAGCCCCCATACGTGGATAAGGCTGCCGAAGTCCCGCACCCGCAGGCTCAGGGCCGCAGCCAATGCACCCCAGATCACCAGCGACCCGTACCAGACCGGCAACCGCACATTCTCCAACGCTTGCCTCCAGGTCAGGTCGGCGGGGACGAGGACGCCACGCAGGCTCATTTCGATGTAGGTCAACAGGTCGCGCACAACCAAAGCAGGCGAGTTTGTGGAGAAGCCGATGAGCGGGTTCTTCAAGATCGCCTGGGGCAGCGCCGGATCGGCGTATGGGATATAGGCCACCAGACAGATTGCCGCCGAGATACCGAGCGCCGCACTGAGCCTCCGGGCAGCCGCAACCCTGCCGGCGCTGCTATAAGCGAGCAGCACGAGATATGGAGGAAGCAGGAAAAACCCGGTCAGCTTGACCAGGCCGCCCAGCACCAACACCCCGACGGCGAGCGGCCATGCTCCCCGCAGGTGCAGCCACACCGCGCCAAGCAGAAGCACGACCAGCAGCATGTCGTTGTGCCCGTTGCTCACCATCTCGATCAGCAGCAGGGGGCAGAGCGCGAACAGCGCCGCCGCCTCGGTACGCCTCCCAGCCGTCCACTTCAGCTCCCCGGTGATCTTCCAGAGCAGCCCCACGCTGACCGCCATCAGCGCGAGGTTCGTGCCCTTGTAGAGCAGCGCGTACACCTGGGCCGTGCCGCCGAAACTCTCAGCGACAAGCCCCACCAGCCGGGTGACGGCCTGCCAGACAGGGCCGTAGGTGCTGACTTGGTCGCGCCAGGGGGTGAGCGCCGCGAGAGGGTCGCTACCCATCGTGCTCGCCGGCAGCACAAGCGGGTTGAGACCGTAGAGCACCTGCATCCGGCTCTGGCTGCCGTACAAGTAGACATCGGACGAGAAGGGGCCGGGCCAGACAAGGAGCAGCCCGCCGAGCGCGAGCATCCCGCCGCAGATCGCCAGGCAGTGCCTTCCGGCTTGCGCCGGAGCCTGGGCGCCCGCAGTGCGCGCCCACCGCGAAGCCGCCAGGTAGCCGATCCACAGCAACCCGATCAGCCCCAGGTAGATCGCATGTTCCGCCATCAAAAACCCTTCCTACCTCGCCATTGTACCATAAGTAAGTTGTCAGCTTTCAGCCGTCAGCTGTCAGCTAAGAGAATAGAGCGGCATGGAGTCTGCTCTGGCGTACGCGTTCATCAGAATAATAGTGGGTGTGGGGCCGAGATTCTTCGCTGCGCTCAGAATGACAGTGGTGAGCTAGAATGACAGTGGTGGGCTAGAATGATAGTGTTATTCAGCATAAAAGGAGCAACCCGACATGGCATGGATCTATACGCACCACAAGGTGCAGGACTATAACGAGTGGAAGGGCGTCTACGACCGGACCGCCGAGTATAAGCGCCACCAGGGCTGGAAGCGCTACCGTATCTTCCAGGTCGCAGGCAGCCGCAACGACCTGATCGTGATGGAGCAGTTCAACACTGTCGAGCAGGCCCGCGACTACGCTGCCTCGGACTATCTCCGCCAAGCCTTCGAGCAAGAGGGCGTAGTCCCGCCCGCCGAGGTGCTGATCCTCGACGGCATCGAAGAAGGCCCGGCGTGACGCGCGGTTTTAACCGACGATGTCCTCGCCGCCGTCCACCTGCATCACGTTGCCGGTGGCCCACTGCGAACCAGGCCCCGCCCACATCACGATGAACTTCGCTATGTCTTCGGGGGTCGTCAGCCGTCCGCTCGGATTGCGCGCCAGCGCCGCCTCGGCGATCTTCTCACTGCCGGGTATCCGCCGCAGCGCCGGGGTATCCGTCACGCCTGCGAGGATGGCGTTCGCCGTGACGCCAGCCGGTGCCAGCTCCATAGCCAGTTGGCGGATGTGCGACTCGAGCGACGCCTTCGCCGCCGAGACGGCACCGTAGGTCGGGATGACGCGGTGGCCGCCGGCGCTGGTCATCGCCAAGATACGGCTGCCCCGCCGCAGCATGTTGCGCGCAACTAGATCCTGCGTCCAATAGACAAGGCTGTGCGCCATCACGTCGAGCGTCATGTCAACCTGCTTCTGGGTGATCAGGCTCCGACCTTCCTCTGCGCTCACCAGAGGCTGCAAGGTGCCGAAGGCCAGCGAGTGCAGGAGCACGCGGAAGCCGCCGCCCCCCAGCCGCCCTTCCATCGCGTCCAGCACCTCTTTGCGCTTCTCCGCGTCGGCAGCGTTGACGTTGAAGAAGGCCGACTCGTGCCCCGCTGCCTTCACCTGATCAAAGATCGCATCCGCCCCTTCCATCCGTGATCGCATGTCGAGATGCACCCCGCACACATTGAACCCCGCCTCGGCGAGCGCGATAGCCGCTGCTCCCCCGAAGCCGCTGGACGCCCCAAGCACGAGCACCCAGCGTGTATCTTCTAGTTTTTCCTCTGCCATGACCTACATCCCCCTTTGCTAGCTCCGAAACCCGCCGCGCTCTGGGCGGCCCGACCATTATACCCGCGCCGGTATCCGCGCGCAAGGTGCATCTCCGACATCCGCCCGCGAAAGAGCCGTCTAAAGACCGATCTCAGCAATAACTGCTTGCCCTGCACATACCCAATCGGGTATAATGTCAGTTGGCTTACACAAGGGTCCGTTAGAGGCTGTTAAGGTTCGTTTCGTCCGAATATGCTGGATTGGGAGAATATTTATGGCGGGTGCTGGAGAAATGTTGCGCCTGGCGCGCGAGAGCCACGGGCTGCCTCTTGAGGTTGTCGCCGCAGAGACCCGTATCCGTATCGAGTACCTCGAGGCAATCGAGCAGGACGATTATGCCGCCCTGCCCGGCGACGTCTACACGCGGGGCTTCTTGCGGAACTATGCCAACCACCTCGGCCTCGACCCCGAGGCGGTGCTGGCCGCTTATGAGGGCCGCAGCGACCTCCCGCGTAAGCGCGCCCGCGCGGCCGCGGCTGCTCCGGCGGCGCAGCCCCACCCGCGCGAACCGATCCGCATCCAGCCGCTCAGTCCGACGCGGATCAACACCCGCGTGCGCTATGCGCCTAGCCTCCGGCTAATGGGGCTGGTCGCTTTTGTGCTGCTGATCGCCGTCTACCTCGGCTACAGCGCATACACGAGTGCGGGCCGCCAGTCCGCCATCCCCACGCCCACCCTCCAGGCGCAGGTGACGCCGCCCACAGGCGCACCCACTATAGTGGGCGCAGCGCAGGCTGAACACACTTTCTTGGCGACACCCAGCCCCAGGAGCCTGCCGACACAGCCTATCGTCGGTCAAGCGCCGCCGGCCGACACGCCTATCCGTGGAAGCAGCACGGTCACGCCCATCATGGGCCAACCAGTAAACACGCAGACGCCGATCATTGGTCAGCTACTACCCCAAGACACTCCTTTCGGCGGCCAGCCGCTAGACACGCCGACGCCCATTCTGCTCTTCGGTGTCGGCACGCCGCTCGTAGATGCCGCCGCCACACTCACCGCCGGGGCGACCCCAGCCGCTGGTGTGAATGTGCAGTTGAGCGTCGGCAGCCAGAACGCCTGGGTGCTAGTTAGCACCGACGGCAAAGTTCAGTTCCAGGGCACGCTCGCCGCAGGCAGCGTGCGCGCATTCTCCGCGCTAAACACGGTCCGTGTCCGCTTCGCGCGCGGCGATATCACCTCCGTCAACGTGAACGGCGTGGACAAGGGCCTGGCCTCCGACTCGTCTCAGACAGTCATCACCAAAGAGTGGGACGCCTTCGGCGGTGAGAGGGTAATCGCCGGTCCTTGAGTCGTCGGCATGACAGGCAAATGACGCGCGGATGACGCGTAAAGGGAGGCCCAAAATGGCAGGCACATTTTCGTTCGATGTAGTTTCAGACTTCGACCGCCAGGAGTTGGTCAACGCTGTGGATCAGACGCTGCGCGAGATCCGCACCCGCTACGACTTGAAGGACTCGAAGAGCGAGATCAAGTTGGAAGACGAGCGCCTGGTGATCACCAGCGACAGCGAGTACCACATAACCGCCATCAAAGACCTCCTGGAAACAAAGGTCCTGCGCCGCAACCTGTCGATCAAGATCCTCGATTGGGGCAAGATCGAGGAAGCCGGCGGCAACACCTCCAGGCAAGTCGTCACCCTGCGGAAGGGCATCGCCGACGACGTGGCCCGCAAGATCAACAAGCAAATCCGAGAAGCCTTCCCGAAGGCGCAGCCCCAGGTGCAGGGCGATGCGCTCCGCGTGCAGGCCAAGAGCAAGGACGAGCTACAGGCCGTGATCAAGTTCCTGCGGGAGCACGAGGCCGACTACCCGATGCCCTTGCAGTACACTAACTATCGGTAGTGCGTAGCAGAGAGAGGATTATGGATACGGAGAAGCGCCCGCGTTACAGCATCGTCACGCTTGGCTGCGAGAAGAACTCGGTTGATAGCGAGGGTATGGGGCAGGTGCTCGCCGAGGCCGGCTACCGAGACGCGCCGCGCGCCGAAGACGCCGATGTGCTGATCGTCAACACATGCGGGTTCTTGCAGGCGTCCACCGGCGAATCGTTGGCGGCCTTGCAGAGGCTCGCCGAGCATAAGCGGCCCGACCAGTTGCTCGTGGCCGCAGGCTGCGCCACCCAGCGATACGGGGCCGATTTCGCCTCGCAGGTGCCCGGCGTAGACGGCCTGCTGAGTACCCGCCAGTGGCCTCAGATCGCCAAACTTGTGGACCACCTGCGCGAACAGCAGGCGCGCGGCGAGCTTCCCGCACGGCACGACGGCGACGACCCGGTGGCCGCGCTCCAGGCCCGCGTCGCGAGCATCGAACAGGCGTTGCTCGCCCCGGTGCAGCCGACCGCCGAGATGAAACGCTTCAAGCGCAAGCCGCAGGGGGCGAGTGCCTATGTCAAAATCTCTGAGGGCTGCGACCACAACTGCTCGTTTTGCATCATCCCGACTATACGCGGCAAGCATGTTAGCCGCCCAATCGAAGAGATCGCCTCCGAGGTGCGTGAGCTGACCGAGCAGGGGGTGCAGGAAGCGATCTTCATCGCGCAGGACAGCACATATTACGGCAACGACCTCGGGCTGCGCGACGGCCTGGCCCGCCTGCTCGAGGCCGTCGCCGCAGAGGCTCCGGCGATACGCTGGGTGCGGCTGATGTACGCGTACCCGACCCAGATTACGGCGGGCCTGATCGAGACGGTGGCGCGGCTGCCGCAGGTCTGCAACTACCTCGACATGCCGCTGCAACACGGCCACCCCGAAACCCTGCGCCGGATGCGCCGCCCGAACAATGTAGAGCGCGTGCGCCGCCTGCTTGCCAATCTGCGCGCCGCCATGCCCGATATAGCTCTCCGCTCCACCTTCATTGTCGGCTTCCCCGGCGAAACCGACGAGGAGTTCGACGCACTGCTCGACTTCCTGACCGAGATCCAATTCGACCATGTGGGCATGTTCATCTATTCGCCGGAGGAGGGCACCCGTGGCGCGTCCCTCCCCGACCAGGTGCCGGAGCGCGTCAAGCAGCAGAGGTACAAGCGTGCTATGAAGCATCAGCAGAGGATTTCGGCGGCGAACACCGCTCGCTGGGTCGGTAAGACGATTGACGTGTTGATCGAGGGCGAGGGCACGGTCGAGGACGGCAAAGGCCGCCGCCGCCCGATCCTCGCCGGGCGCTACTATCGGCAGGCCCCCGAAGTAGACGGCATGGTGTTCGTCAAAGGCCGGCCGGGCGTGGCCGTGGGCCAGGTTGTGCCGGTGCGGGTGCAGCAGTCAACCGAGTACGACCTCTGGGGCAGAATTGTGTGATTCACAACACATAGGAAAGGAACTCACATGAAATCTAACCTCGGCATCGCGCGGCTCCTCGGCATCCTGGCCCTGCTCGGGCTGGTGCTGGGCGCGCCTGGAATGAGCCAGGCCCAGAGCGGTTCGCGCACCTTCCCCCAGACCGGCAAAACCGTCGCCGGCAACTTCCTGACGTACTGGGACGGCCACGGCGGGCTGGCGCAGCAAGGCTACCCTATCTCAGACGAAATACAGGAGAAGTCGGACCTCAATGGGCAGACGTATGGCGTGCAATACTTCGAGCGCGCCGTCTTCGAGCATCACCCAGAGAACCAGCCGCCGTTCGATGTGCTGCTCTCCCAACTCGGCACCTATCGCTACAAAGCGAAGTACGGCGATGCAGGTGCGCCCGATCAGCACGCCAGCACCGACAACCCCCGCGTCTTCAAGGAGACCGGGCACGCGATCGGCGGCAAGTTCCGCACGTATTGGGAGAGCCACGGCGGGCTGGCGCAGCAGGGCTTCCCTATCTCAGACGAGTTCACGGAAGTCAGCGACCTGAACCACCAGCCGTACACGGTGCAGTACTTCGAGCGTGCCGTCTTCGAGTTGCACACGGAGAACGCGGGCACGCCGTTCGAGGTGCTGCTGTCGCAGCTCGGCACATTCCAGTACAGGTGCAAGTACCAGGGCGGCCCATGCGTAGGCGGCAGCGCCTCGCCGACCGCCACGCCCCAGGCGGCGGCCCCGACCAACACCCCCGCACCGAGCGGCCCTGATTGCTCCGGCATCCCCGCGAGCGCCAATGTCGTCGTCACACCGAACTGCGCGCCCGCCGGCTCGCGTTTTGACTTCGTGGCCTCCGGCTTTAAGCCCAGCGAGACCGTCGGCATCTACGTGACGCTCCCCGACGGCAAGGTGAGCGGCGCTCCGTTCCAGGTGAACGGCGAACCCGACGGCAGAGTCACCGGAATCTACGTGCCGACCCGCCCCGACGCCCCGACCGGAATCTGGGCGATTACGTATGAGGGCCTGAGCACCCATGCAAAGGCCATCGGCTACTTCAAGGTCACCGGGCCGGGCCAGCCAAGCGCGAGTTGCGACACCTCCGGCGACAAGGACGGCTCGTCCACGCCGTCGAGCGGCAAAGTCGGCGATACGCTTATCTTCCACGCCACCGGCTTCGCGCCTAACGAGGCGGCATCCTTCTGGTTCACGACGCCTCACGGCGATGTGGTGGGCACCCGTGCGCCTGCAAGTGGCCTCGTGGACGGCAGTGGAAGCATCACCCTGCCGTTCCCGATCGACTCGGCCCTCGCGCAGATACCAGGTCGCTGGGCTATCACCTTCCAGGGCGCGAGCAGCCAACATCAGTCAGTGATCTTCTTCTGCGTCGGGCCGTAGGCGCGGAGGGGTTAAGCGGCAGTTGCCGGCTCGCCCAGCGCATATGAGGCGGCTTGTTCGAGAGTCATGCGACGGCCGGCGTCCCAGGCGGCCTGGAACGCGTCGGGCGCGAGCCGGGCGCGTGCCTGGGACAACGCACTATCGCGCCCGGCGTGCTCGACCCGCTCCAGCACAATGCCGGTTACGGTGAGCAGCGCGTCCGCGGCCCCTAAGAGTGTGACCGCGTGTGCCGGTGTGTCCTGCTGCGCCGCCGCTTCGCCCAGCCCGGTCAGGCAATAGGCGGCGCCTCCTTTGGACCCCAGGTCGTGGAAGAGCGGCAGGCTTTGCCGGAGCCAGACTGCGGCCTCTGCCGGGTTGCCCATCGCCAGCGCGACCTTTCCGAGATTGTGCAGGACAACCGCGATGAGCCACTTGACGCCTGCTTCTTGCGCCAGGCGCAGGCCCTCCTCGTACAGAGCCTTCGCCTTTGGGTAGTCTCCCAGGGCGCGTGCGGTCTCTCCCAGGTGATTAGTGATCCGCGCTTCCGCTAGGATGTCGCCGACTTCCTGAGCCAGTCGTAGGCCCTCCTCGAAAAATGATTCTGCCTGGACAGAGTGGCCTGCTTCTTCGGCGACTTTCCCCAACTGGTGAAAAGCCCACATCATGCTCTGCGCGTCGCCGAGGCTGCGCGCTACCTCCAGGTTTTCCTCCGCTAACGCCTGCGCCCTCGGTAAGTCGCCTGCACCCACTGCCAGGCTACATGCTGCATGCAACACCTTGCTCCTCACGTTCGGTGAAATAAGCGGCCTCTGTTCAAGTACCATGAGGAGACGGCCGATAGCTTCGGGGTGGGTGTGCCTGATCCAGAAATTGCCCATCGCCCCAGCCAGCCGAGCCGCCTGCTCTGCCTCCCCCTGCTCGAGCAACCAGTCCAGCGCGGCATAGATGTTACTGTGGTCGAGCGCCAATCTGCGAAACCACGCCTGTTGATCATCGCTAGACGCTTGGGATTCTGCGGCTTCGGCCAGCGCGAGAAAATATTCTGCGTGCCTACGCTTTACACCGGCAGTTTCATCGGCTCCACACCGCTCCAATTGTGAAACTGCATACTCTCGGACTGTTTCCAGTAGATAGAAGCGGGTTTCTTCGTCGGAGCCTTCTTCCTGTCCTCGTTTTAATAGGCTCTTGTCGAGAAGCGAGGACATGCTGTAGGGCGCGTCGCTGCCGGGGTCGGCCACTGGCCGGCATACCGCTTCTATAGCGGGCGGCGTGCAGCCGCCCACGAACACACTGAGCCGCACAAACAGGGTTTGCTCCTGTTTGTCCAACAGGTCGTAGCTCCACCCGATTGCGGCTTGTAGCGTTTTGTGCCGCTCAGGTAAGTCGCGCGCGCCGTCTCCAAGCAGCCGAAACGCCTCATGCCCCCACGCCCCTTCCAGCTTTGCCAGGAGCGTCTTGGGAGGAAAGCGTCTGACGCGGGCCGCTACCAGTTCGATAGCCAGGGGCAGACAATCCACCCTGGCGCAGATCTTGGCGACTTCCTGCGCGTTGTGTTCAGTCAGCGCGAAGTCGGCTACGGACGCCTGGGTGCGCTCCACGAACAGGGCAACCGCCGAGTAAGCGGATAGCGTCTCGGCAGGGAGGTGGTCATTCAGATCGGGCAACTCCAGGGGCGGGACCGGGAACTCGTGCTCACCGCGTAGATGCAGGGGTTCGCGGCTGGTTGCCAGCACCTTCAGCCTCCCGGCGCTCGCCAGCAGATCGCTCACCAGCCCGACCGCCGCCGGAAGGTGCTCAAAGTTGTCGAGCAGCAGCAGCATCTGCTTATCACGCAGGTACTCACGCAGTGTTTCAGCCGGTGGTCGTCCCGAGGCTTCACTCATCCCCAGCGTGCGGGCAATCTGCCCCGCCGTCAGGCTTGCGTCTCTGAGTGGTGCCAGATCGACGAGGAAGACGCCGTCGGGGAAGTCATAGCGCAGTGTGCCCGCCGCCTCGAGCGCGAGGCGCGTCTTGCCGCTGCCGCCCACGCCGGTGAGGGTCACCAGCCGCACCCCCGCCCTCCAGATCAGTCTCTGCACCTGCTCCAACTCGGCCTCGCGGCCGACAAAGCTGGTGGTTTGGAAGGGCAAGTTGCAGGGCGGCGGCAGGGGAGACGGACCCGGCTCGGCCCAGGAAGGGGCGGGAGCCGCCTTTTTGCGGGCGGACTGCTCGAACTCGGCGCGCTGCCGGCTGGATAGATCGAGGGCGTCGGCCAGCAGGCGCAGAGTAACAAGGCGAGGCCGTCCGACAGCGCCCCGCTCGAGGTCGCCGACAGCGCGCACGCTGAGGTCGGCCCGTTCCGCCAGCTCCTCCTGGGTCAGCCCCGCTGCCTGCCGGTAGTTGTGCAGCAGTTCGCTGAATGTCCTGGTTCCGAGACTATACATGGACCGCTCCTATGGGCCGAGGCAAACGACACGAACGTACTCGTGCCGCAAGTAAGAGTATACCATATTCCGCCTCCGAAACTGCCGGTGAAACTGCCGATCCTGCCTGGTGCGCGACGCCTTGTTGCCCTATAGTTTGTGTGGGCGCAACAGCTTCGCCGCCTTCGACCACTAACCGACGTCAGAAAGGAGCCTACCATGTATCGTGAATATCGCATACCGGCCTTCGTAGCTGCGCTGGCGCTCATCATCCTGCTCGTGCTCGGCCTTTCCTTCTCCCCGGCCCATGCCCGGCCGGCTCCGGCGGCCGCGACCGGCCAAGCCCAGCCCCCACTCGCCCCCGCCGTGGCATGTAGCAACCTCAGTTTCAGCCCCGCCGTCAACTATGCCATCGGCAGCCAACCGGCCGGTGCGGCGGTGGGCGACTTCAACGGAGATGGGCGGCCCGACCTGGCAATCGCCAACTATCGAAGCGACAACGTGTCGGTGCTGCTCGGCAATGGCGACGGCACTTTTCAGGCCCAGACTACCTACGCCACCGGCAGCCTTCCCTACATCGTGGTGACGGGTGATTTCAACGGCGATGGCCGGCTTGACCTGGCGACCGGCAATGGTTTCGGTAACGACGTGTCGGTGCTGCTGGGCAACGGCGACGGCACTTTCCGCCCCCAGACCACCTACGCCACCGGCAACAACCCCGTCGGTTTGGCGATGGGCGACTTCAACGGTGACGGTAGGCTTGACCTGGCGACCGGTAACTATTACAGCGGCGACGTATCGGTGCTGCTGGGCAATGGCGACGGCACTTTTCGGGCACCAGCCACATTCGCCGCCGGCAGCGCCCCTTACAGCGTGGCGGTCGGCGACTTCAACGGAGATGGGCGGCCCGACCTAGTGATCGCCAACTATGGCAGTGCCAACGTGTCGGTGTTGCTCGGCAACGGTGACGGCACTTTCCGATCCCCAACTAATTACACCGTGGGTGGCAACCCGGACGGTGTGGCCGTGGTCGACTTCAACGGCGATGGCAGGCTTGACTTGTCGGTCAGCGCGCACGGCAGCAATGTGTCGGTGTTGCTCGGCAACGGCGATGGCACCTTTCGCGCCCCGACTACTTACACAGTCGGTAACCAAGCGCAAGGCGTGGCGGTGGGCGACTTCAACGGAGATGGGCGGCCCGACCTGCTTGTCGCAAACTTAGGCGACAACACCATGTCGGTGCTGCTCGGTAACGGCGACGGCACCTTTCAGCCCCAGGCCACCTTCGCTACAGGCCCCGGCCCCGACAGGGTGGAGGTGGGTGACTTCAACAGTGATGGCCGACTTGACCTGGTGACCGGCAACACCGGCAACGGCACCGCGTCGGTGCTGTTGAACAATTGTACCTTTATCTCGACCCCCACATCTACCCCCGTGCAGCCGTCACCCATCCCACGCCCTACCCAAACCCCGATGCCTGCGGCGTCCCCCACGCCCTGCACAGCCGGCCAATTCAGCGATGTGCATCCGTCCGACTACTTCTACACGCCGGTCGGCTATCTCTCGAGCCACGGCGTCATCTCCGGCTACAGCGATTGCACATTCCGCCCCTACGCCAACACGACGCGCTCCCAGATGGTCAAGATAGTCGTGCTTGGCTTCAATAAACCGATAACCACGCCGGCCGGAGGTGCCTACAGCTTCACCGACGTACCGACGAGCAACCCCTTCTTCCCCGTGGTCGAGACCGCCTACGCAGACGGCATCGTGAGCGGCTACAACTGCGGCACGGCACCCGCAGGCCCCTGCGACAGCCTGCACAGGCCATATTTCCTGCCCTATGCCAACGTCACGCGGGGCCAGCTCTCCAAGATTGACGTCATCGCCGCAGGATGGACGCTCTCCAACCCGGCGACCCCGACCTTCACCGACGTGCCGCACGGCTCGACATTCTACACGGTGATCGAGACGGCAGTCTGCCACGGGGTGGTCAGTGGCTACTCCGACGGCACGTTCAGAGCGTACAACAACGCGACACGCGGCCAGATCTCGAAAATCGTCTACCTCAGCATCACCAACCCGCCAGCGAGCTGCGGGACGGCCAAATAAGCACGGACGCCCGCGCCCCGCTGATGGCGGGGCGCGGGCTTATCGGGACATCTGCGCCGTACTCCCCGGGACAAATGTCCCGATCAGATTGCGACCCCAGGCGGTTGCGGATTAGTGAGGTTGGAAGTATATTACAGACGAACAGAGGTGGACAGCGGAGTTGGACCTGCCGGGCCTCTGCATGTGGCACGACGTGATTGTCGGATAGCATAAAGGAGACTTCTGTGAAAAGGAAACAGATCGGCTTCTCTCTACTAAGTATCCTGTCGCTGACGATGCTGCTGTTCGGCGCGCCGGGCGCGGGCTTCGCGCAGGGCGGTTCGCGGACGTTCCCGCAGACCGGGCAGACCGTCAGCGGCAACTTCCTGAGCTACTGGGACGGCCACGGTGGGCTGGCGCAGCAGGGCTTCCCGATCTCCGGAGAGATCCAGGAGAAGTCGGACCTCAACGGGCAGACGTATGGCGTGCAGTATTTCGAGCGGGCCGTCTTCGAGCACCACCCCGAGAACCGGCCCCCGTTCGACGTGCTGCTCTCGCAACTCGGCACTTTCCGCTACAAGGCGAAGTACGGCACGGGCGGCGCGCCAAACCAGCATATAGACGGGAATAACCCCCGCATCTTCTCAGAGACGGGGCACGCGATCGGCGGCAAGTTCCGCACATACTGGGAGGGCCACGGCGGGCTGGCGCAGCAGGGCTTCCCGATCTCAGACGAGTTCACGGAGGTGAGCGACCTGAACCACCAGCCGTACACGGTGCAGTACTTCGAGCGGGCGGTCTTCGAGTTGCACACCGAGAACCAGCCTCCTTATGATGTGCTCCTCTCCCAGCTCGGCACGTTCCAATACAAGGCCAAATACGGCAACGGCGGCGGCGGCGGCGGCGGCGGCGGCGGCGGCGGCACGGGCGCTTGTTCGGACCTCCCGGCGGCGAACGCGGGCGTGGTCATCACCCCGAACTGTGCGCGCCCCGGCAGCTCGTTCACGCTTCAGGCGAGCGGCTTCACCCCCGGCGAAGTGGTCATCATCCGCTTCTATGACCCGCCCGACGGCCATGAAGACGGGTACAACTTCGAGACCCATGCAGGCAGCAATGGTGTGATATGCTGCCCGGTGCGGTACTTCGTGCCCGACACCACGCAGGGCATCTACAAGGTGCTGTTTGACGGCCAGTACCACAAGCTGACTGGCTATCTCAAGGTGAGCGCCGACGCGGGGAGCGGCGGAGGCGGCGGGCCTGCGCCCACCCAGCCCCCGTCGGGCGGCAACGGCTGCGATGCGCCGGCCGCAGACGCAGGCGTGAACATCACGCCGGTCTGCGCCAGGCCAGGCAGCTCGTTCACGCTCTCGGCGAGCGGCTTCACCGCCGGCGAAACGGTGATCATCCGCTTCTACGACCCGCCGGACGGCCACGAAGACGGGTACAACTTCTCGAAGCTCGCCGACAGCAACGGGGTTATCTGCTGCCCGGTGCGGTATTTCGTGCCCGACACCACGCTCGGCGTCTACAAAGTCTTCTTCGACGGCCAGTACCATAAGCGGACCGGCTACATCAAGATCACGCCTTAGCACCGGCCCCGTACCTGAAGCGATGCGTAGAGGTGGGTCTCAGACCTGCCTCTACGTTTTGGCGCTTTGCGGCGGGGCCGTCGGCTGGTGTATAATAGTCCCATGGACAAACGCTGGATCCCAGTCGCCGTCGCAGCCGTGGCTGTGGTGCTGGTACTTGGCCTGCTCGCAAGCATCTTGCTGGTGCCCTCGGCCGGCGGCCCACAGGCCGGCGCGCACCCGGCCGGCGGCAACCCGAACGTCGAGGCGATGCGGATCGGTTACCTCGCGCCCGACTTTACGCTCGACAGCCTAGCCGGAGGCAAGCTCCAACTCAGCAGCCTGCGGGGCGCGCACCCGGTCTGGGTCAACTTCTGGACCACCTGGTGCGGCTACTGCAAAGTCGAGATGCCTGAGATGGCGCAGCTCTACTCCGCCAATAAAGATAAGGGCCTCGAAATCCTCGGCGTAGATGACCAAGAGCCGCCGTCTTCTGTCCAACGATACCTACAGGGCAGAGGCTTCAGCTGGAACTTCTTGCTTGATGCCAATGGGCTTGTATCCAACAGATATCAACTCCGTGGGCTGCCCACACACATCTTTATCGGGCGCGACGGCGTTATACAAGATGTGGTTGTCGGAGGTATCGAACGCCGGCAGATGGAAACCGAAGTCGCAAAGCTCCTCGGCAACAACTAGATTTGGGGGATAGAGATATGAGCAGCAGATCTAATCGGCAGCAGGCGAATATAATTATGGAGCCGGAAGAGGAAGAGGTTGAGCAGGGCGCGCGTGGCGGGGCATCCATGCTGCCGATCGTGTTCTCGATTGTCGCCGGTCTGCTCGTCGTCGGCCTCATGGGGGCCATCATGTTCTCGCCGCACAATGGCGGATCCGGCCAGTTGGCGAACAACGCGCCTGCCGCCGGTGCTCCCCAGTCCGCCCCGCCCACCCCGGCGGGCAATCCTCAGCAAGAGAAGCTGGCGATAGGCTACCTCGCCCCCGACTTCACCGCGAACGGGGTGAGCGGCGGCGGCGTGCAGTTGGCTAGCTTTCGGGGCAAACAGCCGGTCTGGGTGAACATCTGGGCGACTTGGTGCGGGCCGTGCAAGAGCGAAATGCCCGACATGCAAAAGCTCTACTCGGTGTATAAGTCCCAGGGCCTCGAAATCCTCGGCGTGGACTTCCAAGAGTCGAAACCGACCGTCCAGAGCTACATCACCGCGAACGGCTTCACCTGGACCTTCGTGAACGACTTCGACGGCAGCATCGGCCAGAAGTACCAGGCATACGCCATCCCGACGCATGTTTTCGTCGGGCGCGACGGTGTGATCAAGAACATCCACATCGGCGCAGGCTGGAAGCCGACCGAAATGGAGGACGACGTTAAGTCGTTGCTCACCCCTTAGCGCCGGTGTAGACGCTGGTCTGAGACCGGCCCAGGAGGATAGACTACTTGAGTTTGGATCCCATAGGTATCCGGCGCGTTGGCTTGCACGCTCTGCTCGCGCTCTTGCTTCTGAGCATCGGCCTCGCTCCACTCCAACCCATACGCGCCGGCAGCCTGCCCCAGGCGGGCGCACGCGGCACAATCCCCCACACAAATGTGGACCCATACGGCGCAAACATCTTCCTACAGAGCGAGGTCGAGCAGGCTAAAGTCACCAAGACACTCGACCTGGCGGCGAGCGCGCACCTCGTCTGGATCAAGCAGGACTTCGTCTGGAGCGACATCGAAATCAACAAGAAGGGCGACTTCCAAGACATCCGGAACGGCGCGAACAAGAGTGCCTGGGACAAATACGACTACATCGTGGACCAGGCCGAGCAGCGCGGCTTGAAGGTGGTGGCCCGCGTTTCCTTCGCGCCCACTTGGGCGCGCGCCCCCGGCAGCCACGCGAACGACGCTCCACAGAACCCAGGCGACCTCGCCGATTTCGTCGACGCCATGATCGGCCACTATAAAGGCCGCATCCGTTACATCCAGGTCTGGAACGAGCCGAACCTCGCGGTGGAGTGGAAGTTCGGCGGCAAAGTGGATCCAGCGGCCTACACCCAGATGCTTAAGACCGTCTACACGAAGGCCAAGCAAGCCGACCCGAGCGTGGTTATCCTGAGCGCGCCCATGGCGATCAATAACGAGACGATTGACTACGCCGGCAACGACAACGAGCTGGACTACTGGGCCAAGATGTACGAGGCCGGAGCAAAGGACTACTTCGACATCCTCTCGGCGAACGCATACGGCCTCGACCAGCCACCCGACGCCCCGCCCAGCGCCGACACGCTCAACTTCCGCCGCGTCGAGTTGCTCCACGACGTCATGGTGCAGAAGGGCGACACGAACAAGGCGGTCTGGTTCAACGAGTACGGCTGGAATGCCTCGCCGACGACGCTCACCCCCGCCGAGCGGAACCTTTGGCGGCGGGTGGACCCTGCGGTGCAGGCCCAATGGACGGTGGACGGCATCAACTATGCCCAGGCTCACTGGCCCTGGTCTGGCGTCTTCTTCATCTGGTATCTGCGGCAGGTAGGGGACATATCGCCGGACAAGGCCGAGTACTACTTTGCGATGGTCTACCCCGATTTCAGCCAGCAGCAGGTGTACAAGTCGGTTCGGCACGCGGCCGGCCTCTACAATGGACCCGGCGCGCCCGGCGGAGCAGCGGTGCCGGCCACGACTGCGCCCTCCGGAGTCGCCACCGATACACCTGCCGCCGGCATCACCGCCATGCCCGGCGGTCCCACCGCCCCGCCTGGCGCGGGCGGAGCCGCCGCCACGCCGACCGCCATCGCGGCCACCCCGGTGCCGACCGCCTCGCCCGATAGCGGGGTAAGTAGCAGCACTCTGCTGCTGATCGCCGGGATCGTGTTGGTGCTGCTCGGCCTCGGAGCGATAGGCTACTTCCTGCTCCGCACGCCAACGGCCAAAGCCTGATGGAGGCAACGCAGATGAGCGACGACAAACCCGCGCGCGCAGACCGCAACCGCCTCGGCCCGAAGCTCGGCACGGGCGACGAGGGCCTCACCGACCTCCTCGGCCCCGACCGCGTGCCGAAGTATGACCCACGTGTGCAGACCTACGGCGAACTCGACGAGGCGAGCAGCGCGCTTGGCCTAGCCCGCGCCCTCTGCGGGCAGCCCCGCGTCCACGAGATCGTCCGCCATGTGCAGCACGACCTCTACTTGCTGATGGCCGAGGTAGCCACGCCGACCGCGCAGGTCGAGAAGCTGCCGTATAGGGTGACGCCGGAGCAGGTCGCATGGATCGACACGGCGATCTCCGAGTTGGAAGATGAGATCGACATGCCGCGCCAGTTCATTTTGCCGGGGGCCAGCGCCGGTTCCGCCGCGCTCGACGTGGCGCGCACTGTGGTACGGCGTGCCGAGCGTGCCGTCGTCCAGCTCTCAGCCGCCGGAGAGATGCCGCCCGGCCAGGTGCTGAAATACCTCAACCGCTGCTCTTCGCTGCTGTTCGTCCTGGCGCGCTACGAAGAAGCGGCATCAGGTATCCCATACGACATAGCCAGGAGATAGGAAAGGGGCCGCAAGGTGATCTACCTCGGCACCAGCGGCTACAGCTACGACGACTGGATCGGCCATTTCTACCCGGAGGGCATCCGCAAGACCGAGATGTTGCCGTTCTACGCGCGCGAGTTCAAGACAACCGAGATCAACTACACTTACTACCGTATGCCGAGCGCCCGCACCCTCGCCGGCATGGTCGCACACGTGCCCGACGACTTCGTGTTCAGCATCAAGGCGAGCAAGGAGCTGACCCACGAGCGGGAAAACCCCGAGCTTTTCGAGCAGTTCAGGGCCGCGCTCGACCCGATGATCGAGTCGGGCAAGCTCGGCTGTGTGCTCGCACAGTTCCCCAACTCGTTCAAGCCGGACGACGAAAACCGTGAATACCTCAAGGTCTTCCGCGAGAGCATGGGTGAGCTGCCGGTGGCCGTCGAGTTCCGCAACGCTGGCTGGATCACTGACGAGACGATGGACCTGCTTCGCGCGTGTAACCTGGGATACTGCTGTGTGGACGAGCCGCACCTCAAGGGGCTGATCCCGCCGGTCGCCGTCGCCACAGCCAACCCTGCCTACGTCCGCTTCCACGGGCGCAACGCGCAGAAGTGGTGGCACCACGACGAAGCTTACGAGCGGTACAGCTACAGCTATTCGACCGAAGAACTCGACGAATGGGTGCCGAAGATCGAGCACCTGACCCAAGAGGCCCCGACAACGTTCGTCTACACGAACAACCACTATCGCGGCCAGTCGGTGGACACGGTGCGTCAGATCAAGATGCTGCTCGAGCAGGCCGGCGAGAAAGTGGAGTAGTGTGAACCTGGCGCTGGTCGTCGGCAGCCTCATCTTCGTCGTCACGCTCGCGCTGATCATCACGCGGCCCAACGGCCTGCCTGAAGCGTTGGCGGCGCTCGGCGGCGGGGCGGCCATGCTGCTGCTCGGCATCGCCACGATGGGCCAGGCGCTCGGCCTGCTCTGGGACAACCTCAACGTCTTCGGCTTCTTTCTCGGCTTGATGGCGATCTCCGCGCTCGCCGACTCGGCGGGCGCGTTCGAGTGGCTGGCGGGCATCGCGGGGCGGACGGCGAAGGGCAGCGCGCGGCGGCTGTTCGTCAACGTCTTCCTCGTCGGCGTGCTGATCACCGTCTTCCTGTCGAACGACGCGACCGCGCTGATCCTGACGCCTCTGGTCTACGCGCTGGTCACGCGGCTGCGGCTGCGTCCCCTGCCCTACATGTTTGCCTGCACGTTCGTGGCCGACACCGCGTCGTTCGTGCTGCCGGTGAGCAACCCGATCAACATCATCGTGCTACAGGCGTTCCCCGCAGACCTCGGCACATATCTGGCGCACCTGCTGCCGGCGGCGCTGCTGGTGATCGCGGCCAATATCGGGCTTTTCCTGTTCATCTTCCGCCGCGAGATCGGGGGCCGCTTCGATACCGCGCGCCTCGCAGACACGCCTCCGGCCCACTCGGCGCTGCTCCGCTTCAGCCTCATCGCGCTCGCGCTGATCGGCGCGGCATATGTCGTCGCCGGCCGGGAGCGGTGGCCGCTGTCACTGCCTGCGCTCGGTGGCTCGGTGCTGCTGCTTGCGGGGGCGCGGTTTTTCGGCAGCTGGGAGCCGCGCCGCTGGGCACGCGAAATCTCCTGGCCGATCTTCGGCTTCATCGCCGGTATGTTGGTCGTCGTGCAGGGCGTGGAGAACATCGGGCTGACCGGCGCATTTGGCCGCGCGCTGCTCGGCATGGCCGGCGACAGCCCCGCCGCCGCAGTCGCCCTTACCGCTGCAGGCAGCGCGGTCGGCACGAACCTGCTGAACAACGTGCCGATGGCCCTGGTCATGGTCTCGGCGATCCATGCCGGCGGCGCGGCGGCCCCGGTCCACAACGCCCTGGTCTACGCGACGATCCTCGGCGCGGACCTCGGCCCGAACATCACCGTCGTCGGCTCGCTGGCGACGATGCTCTGGCTGCTGATCCTCCGCCGCAAGGGGCTGGAGGTCTCGGCCTGGGACTACTTCCGCCTCGGCATCAGCGTGACCCCGCTGCTGATCGCGCTCGGCGCGTTGGCCGTCTGGCTCGGCGTGCGTTGAAAAGGAGGTATTACGGATGACCCGCGAAAACGAACTCGCCCTACTCTGCCTGAGCGGGCTGGATACCGACGAGTTCTTGGAACACGCCCTGGCGCGGCTGCCTGCTCCGGCCTGGCGCTTCGTGCTGCTTTACGTGATCGACATCCGTCCCACTGAAGAACTCGGCTACCTGCGGCAGACGCTCTTCCGGGGACGGGTTCCCCCTGAACGGGCCGCCCAGATGGAGTCGGTCGAGGACCAGACCGCCCAGGAAGTGATCGCGGAGGCCCGCGCCGACCTGCTGAGGCTCCGCCCGGAGGCCGACGTGCAGACCCGCCTCGCGCGGGGCCGCCCCGAGCACGAGATTATCCGCGCCGCCGCCGAGTTAGGCAGCGACCTGCTGGTTGTCGGCGCGCGGTACAAAGCCGGCCCCCGCCCGCCGAGTGGTCCACCGAGCGTCGGCCATGTAGCCCGCTTCGTGCTCGACCACGCGCCATGCGATGTGCTGCTCTTGCGCTAGAGTTCGGCCCTGTGTATAATGCGGATGAGGACGGCTGCATAAGAGCGAGGTGACCGGATGGTGCGCGAAAAGCTGATGAAAGAGGGAGTCGGCCACAGCGGGGATTTTCGCTGGCGCGGCCGCGATGTGACGCGCATAGAGGGCTTCAGCGATGCGGCCTTCGGCTTCGCGCTCACGCTGCTTGTTGTTTCGCTTGAAGTCCCGAAGACATTCAACGACTTGCTGACCGCCATGCAAGGCTTCGGCGGCTTTGCGATCAGCTTCCTCATGTTGATGTTCGTCTGGTATCAGCACTACACCTACTTCCGGCGCTATGGCCTGCAAGATGTCGTCACCATATGGTTAAGCTCCGCGCTGCTCTTCGTCGTGTTGTTCTACGTCTATCCGCTCAAGTTCCTGTTTAACCTGCTGGTGGGCCAGATTTTCGAGGGCGATGCCGCGTTCCGCCTGCCCGACGGCACGCTTGTTATCCAACCTGGGCAAGGCTCTACCCTGCTGATTATCTACGGCGCGGGGTTCGTGGCAGTTTTCCTGGTGTTCGCTTTGCTCTACTACCACGCATACCGCAAGCGGGACGAACTCGGCCTCACCGAAATCGAAACCAACCTCACCACCGAGAGTGTTCAGACTGCCCTGTTGAGCATGGGAGTTGGCGCGCTGTCTATCATCGCGGCGGCCGTCGGCGGCAACGGCCTCTCAGGCTGGGCGGGGCCGATCTACTTCCTCATCCCGGTGATCTACACCTTCGAGGGTATGACCTGGGGCCGGAGGAACCGCAAACTGAAAGGGCGCGCAACTGCGGCGGATTAAGCCTGCCGAGCTTGAACCGATGGACGCACTGTCGGGTATATCGAATATAGTGGGTATGCATTTGACAACAGGCGTGATTTCTGATACACTTGTGCCCAAACATCGTCAGCATGAAACCGCGAAAGGAGCACCACCCTGGACACCCAAGCAGCGCCCGCCACAAGCCCCTCTTTGGACGGCCAACAGGCCATGACCGCGCCCGCGCAATCCAGTTCGGCGGTCGTGGGAGGGGATCCCAACGAGATCTTGCGTGTAGAGAACCTACAGACCTACTTCTACACCGAAGACGGAGTGGTTAAGGCCGTGGACGGCGTGAGCCTCAAGTTACACCGTGGCGAAACGTTGGGTGTGGTGGGCGAGTCGGGCTGCGGGAAAAGCGTCACATCGCTGTCCATCATGCGGCTCATTGGGCAGCCGGGCAAGACCATCGGCGGCAAGATCTGGTTCAAGGGCCAGGATCTGCTGACCCTCAGCGAAGATGAGATGTGCAAGATCCGCGGCGACGACATCTCGATGATCTTCCAGCAGCCGACGAGCTGCCTGAACCCGGTCTTCCGTGTCGGCGACCAGATCAGTGAGGTGCTGATACTCCACCGCGGCATGAGCAAAGACCAGGCACTGAAGCGGTCCATAGAGCTTCTGAGCATGGTCGGCATCCCCTCCGCCAAGGCCCGCGCCAAGAGCTACCCCCACGAAATGTCCGGCGGTATGTGCCAGCGCGTGATGATCGCCATGGCCCTTGCCTGCGAGCCTGAACTCCTGATCGCAGATGAGCCGACGACCGCGCTCGACGTGACGATCCAGGCCCAGATCCTCGAGCTTATGAAGGATCTCAAGGCGAACTTCAACACCGGCATCATCCTGATCACCCACGACCTCGGGGTTGTCGCCGAAATGGCCGATCATGTCGCCGTGATGTACGCGGGGCATATCGTCGAAGAGGCCGACGTGAACGCCCTCTTCGATGCCCCCAAGCACCCCTACACCCAGGGCCTGCTCGCATCTATCCCGGTGCTCGGCCAGGTGAAGGAGAGGCTCGACGTGATCCCCGGCTCGGTGCCGAACCTCCGCAATCTCCCGCCGGGCTGCCGGTTCGCCAACCGATGCCCGTTTGTCATGGAAATCTGCCGCAAGGAAGACCCCGCGCTCTTCCTGCTCAAAGAAGACCGCACCGCACGCTGCTGGCTCTATGCAGATGAGGCAATCGGCACCAGAGGCGCGGCGGCCACCCAGTAGCCGGAGGAGTTCAGCACCATGACGAACATCGAACCGTCGTTTACCCCCGCCTCTGCTCCGGGCAGCCCCACCCCTACGCAGAACGGCGCTTCCGGCGGTCCCGCCGTCGGCGAGACTATACTCGAGGTTCAGAACGTTAAAAAGTACTTTCCCGTGCGCGGCGGCGTCTTGCAGCGCGTTGTCGGCCAGGTCAAGGCGGTGGACGACGTCAGCTTCTATGTCCGCCCGGGCGAGACCCTCGGCCTCGTGGGCGAATCGGGCTGCGGCAAGACCACCATCGGCCGGACCATCCTCCGCCTCCTCGAACCGACCGCCGGCAAAGTCATTTTCGACGGGCAGGATTTCTTTAGCCTCAAGGCCGACGCATTGAAGAAGGCCCGCCGCGACATCCAGATCATCTTCCAAGATCCCTATTCCTCGCTCGACCCGCGTGTGCCGATCGGCCAGAGCATCGGCGAGGGGCTGTCTATCCACGGCGCGTCGAGGGAGGAGCGCGAGCAGCGCACACGCGAGGTCTTGGCCCGCGTCGGTCTCCACCCCGAACACGCCCGCCGCTACCCGCACGAGTTCTCCGGCGGCCAGCGCCAGCGCATCGGCATCGCGCGCGCCCTCGCTCTACAGCCGAAGTTCATCGTCTGCGACGAGCCGGTATCCGCCCTCGACGTGTCGATCCAGTCGCAGGTTCTGAACATCCTCAAGGACTTGCAGCGCGACTTCGGCCTCACCTACCTTTTCATCGCGCACAACCTCAGCGTCGTCGAACACGCATCGGACCGCGTCGGCGTGATGTACCTCGGCAAGATGGCCGAACTCGCCACCCGCGAGGCCCTCTTTGAGAACCCGCAGCACCCCTACACCCAGGCGCTCCTCTCGGCCATCCCGATGCCGGACCCGCGCAACCGCCGCCAGCGCATCGTGCTCAAAGGCGACGTGCCCAGCCCCCTCAACCCGCCGACCGGCTGCCGCTTCCATACCCGATGCTGGCTCGCCCAGGACATCTGCAAGCAGCAGGTGCCCGAGTGGCGCAATATCTCCACGAGCGGGGTCGCCGATCACTGGGTCGCCTGCCACTTCGCGCCCTTCACCCGCATCCCGATGCCCACCGAAGTCGGCAGCACCGCAGCCGTCGTCAAAATCGTCAGCCACGACGCCCCCGCCACCCCGCCGCCCCTGGAGACGACTAAGACGGGGTAGGGGCGAGTGATAAGGCGAGTGAGCGGGCACATCCCGGCGGGATCAGGGAGCGTCATGCCCCCGCACAGAGAGGAATCGGCGATGTCACGCCTCATTAGAGTGCTTGCTACGAACCGGCTTCGCCCACCTCTTCTGCACGCTCAGCGGGAGGATGTTCTCCCACAATATGCAGTAGTCGCCTGAGATTGACGACGCCTTCACGGTTCAGAGCTAGAGCCAACACAGTCGCGCGCCCGATAGGGGTAATCCCGATAGTCAGGGTAGCATCGTCGCTCCAGGTAAAATGATCCCGCCACCTATCTTTTCTCGGTTATAGAGCGGAACTATCTCGCCGGTAATCGGATCGTGCGCTTGGGTCTTGGTGTACTTGTGGCTGTTACAACCCTGGCATGAGAAGGCCAGATTATCCAACACAGTTTTACCGCCGTAACGTCGGGGTTCAGTATGCTCCAGACAGAACTCGTCGGTTGCATAGCGAACCGGACTGCGGCAATATTCACAGAGGTTAGCGGCACGCTCCGCCACGAGGTTCTTCTGTCCGGCAGTGGGACGCGCCTCAGCCATGTGGCCGGGGACGGATGCCGAGGGCCTTCACCAGGAGTGGAAGCGTTGTGCTGCGGAGGCGCGCGAGTTCGATAAGGTGCTCTGCCCTGCGGGCATCCATTACCTCAATTCGGTCAGTCAGGCTAACCAGTTCAGCCTGTTCTTCGGGGGTAAGAGTCCGGGCATCCCGTCCAGCAATTAGCTGATCCAGTCGCGCATAAACCTCCGCAGGCAAGCCCCCGTTTATTTTGAGCAGCAATTCGCTCTCAGTATGAGCCGGCTTCGGAGCTTTCCGCTGTGATTGTAAGTCGAGAACCTGAACAACGAACTGATCCAGTTCGGGGACACTCAACTGCGCGACGGCGTTCAGAAGCTCGTCAGAAGACAGTTGTGCCTCGACACGAAGAACAGACATACAGCACCTCCTATGACTCTCTCTATTATAGCAGAGAAGCGCGATCCACGAAAGTGACCGGCCCGTCCAGCGCCCGGTACGCTGCGACCAGCTTGCGCGCTTGCGTCGCCCACGTATAGAGTGGGGCCACGCGGCGCAGGTTTGCTCGGATCGCTGCACCGCCGTCGGCACGGGCCAGCAGCGTGTTGATCGCGCCTGCGTAGGCAGCGGGGCTGTCTAGGCGGGCGACGACGCCGAGTTCGTCTCCGACGATCACTTTGCGGAGGAATGGGAAATCGCTGGCGACTATCGGCACCCCCGCCTGGATGTAGTCGAAGAGCTTGTTCGGCGATGTGAAGTAGTTGTTTAGGTCCACCGCCTGGTAGGGGATCAGGCCGACATCTGCCGAGGCGCAGTAGTCGAGCAGGTCGGCATGGGAGACCGGCGGCAGGAAGTGGACCCGCCCGCCCGCGCAGCCCTCCGCCAGCCGCTCGAGCGTCGCACGGTACTCGCCGGATCCCATGAAGACGACGGCGGCATCTCCGGCCAGCAGCGGCGCGGCCCGCACCAGGTTCTCCAGCCCCCGGCCCTCGCTCATCCAGCCCTGGTAGAGCGCCACTTTGCGGGAGCCGAGGCCCAGCCGCTCCCGGAGCGCGTTGTGGGGCGCGGCGGGGTCGAAGCCCGGAGGCGGGTCGGGACAGTTGTAGACCACGAGCGGCGCGGGCCTCCTGTAACGGCGGGCCATCTCCTCGGCGATAAACTCGTTCACCGTGATCGCCAGGTCGGCGAAGGGCAAAAGCTCGTGTTCGAGGTGTATCCACGACATACGCTTAAGCCTGATCCAGCGGTTGGCGATCTCCGGGAAGAGTTCATGGGAGTCGTAGACCAGCCGCGAGCCGTGTGCCAGCGCGGCCCGATACGCGACCTCGAGGTTGTTCAGGTCGTGCGCGTGGTAAATATCGGCGCGCGCGGCGACTGCCCGTGGCAGCGCCCGGATCGTGAAGGTGTGCCGCCCCGAGAGCACGCTCCAGAGCGCGGCGGCCTGCGTGCCCCGGCTCTGCCCCGCCAGCCGGTAGAGAGGGCCGAAGCGCGGGTCGCGCCCGCTCACCGCCACCCACTCCACGGGGATGCCCTCGACCGTGCCGCGCCGGTCTTGCAGGTCTGCGCTGCGCGTGATGATCTCGACTGAGTAGCCGGCGTCCGCCAGGCTGTGCGCCTCCTGCAAGATCCGGCGGGTGACCTCGACATCCTGGGTGATCATGCAGACTTTACGCCGCTCATCCATAGCGGCACCCGAACGCCCGCAGCCAGAGCGCCAGGTTAGTCCAGCGCCAGACCTGCGCCGTCCGCCCGGCGGCCAGCAGCCGGGGCAAGGCGCGGCGCACGGCGGCCAGGTCTAGATAGGCTCCTGCGCCGCTGTCGGGAGTGAACAGGGCCGTCAGGTGCGGTTGGATGGCGCACAGCCAGACTAACTCCGGCGTCTCAAAGCCCACCTTGTCTCGCCGCCAGACGACGGTGCCGGGCAGTAGGTCGGCCACGGCCTGCCGTTGCAGCCACTTGGTCCATCCGGCGTGCAGCCGCCAGGGCGCGCCCTGCCCGAATGCGAACTCGACCAGCCGATAATCGAGGAACGGCACGCGTGCCTCGATGGAGAAGGCCATCGAATTGCGGTCTTCATAGCGCAGTAGGGTGGGCAATGAGTCTTCGACCACCAGCCAGGCCAGGTGATCGTGCAGGCTGCGCCCGGCGCGCACGCCTTCTAGGGGCGGCCCCTCGCTGTCGAGTTGTGATGCCAGGTCGGGGCAGAGGGCGGCCGCCTGTGCCGCTTGCCGCAGGCGCGCCCGCCGCGCCCGCAATTCCAGGCCGACCGGCCCCTGCTGCGCCGCTGCCCGCGCCAGCAGTCGCCAGGGATTCAGGTCCGTCACCGCCCCGATAGCCCGCGCCATGCGCCCGGCCTCAGCCCACTGCCCGGCGCGCAGCAACTCGCCCAGCGCGATGGTGAACGGGCGATAGCCACCCAGCACCTCGTCGGCACCCTGGCCGTCGAGCAGCACCGTCGCGCCGTGGCGGTGGGCCAGGTCCATCACGCACCATTGGGCGAAGATGCTGGTGGACTGGAACGGCTCGTCCTGGTGCCAGACCAGCGCGTCCAGATCGGCTAGTAGTCGCTCCGCCGTCGGCACTATCTCGTTGCCCGCCGCCCCGGTGCGCGCCGTCACCTGTTCAATATAGGCCCGCTCGTTCCAGGGGCCGGACGCGGGATAGACTGCGCTGAATGTCTGCTGGTGGTCGCCCAGCCGTTCCAGGGCGACGCCGGCCTCAGTGTGTAGCAGTTGCCCGGCCACGGCCACAATGGACGAGGAGTCCAGCCCGCCCGACAGACAGGTGCCCACGGCGACATCGGCCTGCAAATGCAGCCGCACCGCATCGGTAAAGAGATCGCGGTACTGCGCGGCGGCCTCGGCTTGCGGCAGCGGGGTAGTCGGCGCGGGGATCGTCCAATAGCGATCCTGCGTCAGCCCCTGGCGGGTCAGTACCAACGAGTGGGCGGCGGGCAGTGCCTGCACTCCGGTGAAGAACGTCGCGCCCTGCGCCACGCCGGGCATTCGCCCCTGGGCCAGGTAGCGCGCCACCGCGGCCGGATCGGGCTGAAAACCGACCGCGCCTGCGACCAGCAGCGCCTTGATCTCGGAGGCGAAGGCAAACGCTCCGCCCGCCGCTTGCGCGTAGTAGAACGGCTTGATTCCGAAGCGGTCGCGCGAGACGAACAATTGCCGCCGCGCCCCATCCCAGATGGCGAACGCCCACATGCCGTTGAAGCGGCGCACGCAATCCGGTCCCCAGGTTTGATAAGCCGCCAGCAGCACTTCGCTATCGCTGCCGGTCCGGAAGGCAGCGCCCTGCCCCGCCAACTCAGTTCGCAATGCCTTGTAGTTGTAAATCTCCCCGTTGAAAATCAGCCAGCAGGAACTGTCGGAGCTTGCCATCGGCTGGTGGCCGGCGGGCGACAGGTCGAGGATCGCCAGGCGGCGGAAGCCCAGCGCCAGGTCGAACGGTTCATCCGCTACCGCGTCCAGATCGGGCAGTCCCAACGCGGGATCGGTATCCGGCCCACCGCAATGGACTACCCGCCCGGTCGCCGTCTGGACCAGGAGATAGCCCTCATCGTTTGGCCCGCGATGGCGCAGGGCCGCCGTCGCCCGCCGCAGTGCCGCCCGGTCCACCGGCTGTCCATCTCGTTGCCGGAACCCGCAAATGCCGCACATTACATCACCTCAACTGCCAGGGCACCCGTGCCCACATCGTTTGTCATTATAGGCAGAGGAGCGACGCGCGTCAATGCGCTGGGCACGCCAGGTTGAATCGGGCCGCGCGTTCCCGTATACTGTTACGGAAAGCTATGATCACCATCTCCCCCACTCCACTGGTCTGCTATTCCTATATGTCAGCCATTATTCTCAATGGCGGCCAATGGGGCCGCACCACGACAGAAGCAGGAGCGTCAGCTCATGCCTAGTCTCGTGGACCTGCGTGTCCTGGTCCTCACCGGCGCAGCCCGTAACGTAGCGACTCAGGCGACCCTCGACCTGTTAGAGCAGCGGACGACCACCGACACCCTGCTCAGTGACTCAGGCTTGCGGACAATGCTGCGGGTCGGCAAGCGACTGCTGTTGGGACGAGACGATCTAATCCTGCTGCTGGGGGTATCCACCTGGCTGCGCTTACTGGTGACATTAGGTGGACGCCTCCGGCGACGGCCCGTGCTGGCGGTCAGAAGGCTGACTGCTCAACGAGGTGGGGAGCGGCTCTTGCACGTGGTGGCCCGCGCGGCTGGACGACCATTGGCCGCAGCTGGCCGACGGCCGTTGCGGCTGGACGTAGGCTGCGGCAGCCAGGTGCGGCGCGGCTTCGTCGGTATAGATGCCCGGCGGACTGTAGCGACGGCGATTGTGGCCGATGCGCGGGCCATCGCCGTGGAGGATGGCGTGGCGGACGAGGTGTACGCCGGCTGCTTGCTGGAACATTTCGACGACCCTCATCAGGTCTTGCGCGAAATCCACCGTGTGCTGCGGCCCGACGGCCAGGCGGTGCTGCGCCTGCCCAATCTTGGCACCTACTCGTCGCACCTCGACACCACGCACCGTTTCCTAGCCGACCTGGCCCTTTGGCGGCACATCCTCGGAGGCTATTTCGTCGAGGTGCGGGTCGAGCCGGTGGGCACCAAGTACCGCGATAATCCCTGGCTGGTGCGGGTGAATTGGGTACTCGTCAACCTGCTGGGCTGGTACGAACTGGCGCAGGGCTGGGACTTCATCTGCAGCCGGCGCAAAGCCAAGCCAACCATTGAGTATATCGGCTGGTGGGAAGAGTAGATGCGCCCGCTCTGCGCCCGGGTGAGGAGTATGCTGGTGTGAGCATCGGCAAAAACGCGACCATCGGTTTGCTGACTAACCTGCTGGTGCTTGGGCTGGGCATCCTGATCAGCGTGGTGCTGACGCGGCGCTTCGGTCCGGATCAACGGGGCGTTTACGCGATCCTGGTGACAACCAATGCCCTGCTGGCAAGTATGGCTGCCCTGAGCGTGGGCACGGCCTGCGGGCCATTGTTGGCGCGCGGGCGTTATCGCCTAGGCGAGATTCACACTGCCGCGCTGGTCCTGGCGCTAATACTCGGTGCCATCAGCCTGATCGCCACCAGCGTCGCCTTCCTCTTCTTGCGCGACAGCGTATTCCAGAACGTGCCATATACCTATCTGCTCGTGGCGCTGCTCTTGGTGTCGCCCGCCATTTATCAACTCTATTGGACAATGATGATGATCGGGATGAACCGGATCGTGTTGATGAATAAACTGGCGCTGGCGATAAATCTGGGTAACGCGGGGTTAATGTTACTGACAGTAGGCGTGCTGCGGGCGGGGCTGCCCGGCTTCCTGGCGGCCTGGAGCATCAGCACGTTGGTCGGGACCGGGGCGGAGATCTTGGTGGCCGGGCGGTTGGAGCGGCCTGTCTGGCCGCTCCGCCGGGTCGTTGTGCGCGACCTGCTCGGTACCGGCTTACGGCTGCACGGGGCCGCCGTGGCTCATTACATCTTCCTACGCTTCGATGTCTACCTGGTGAACGCGCTGGTGGGCACCGCGGGGGTCGGCGTCTACTCGCTCGCCACGTCTCTGGCCGAAAAGCTCTGGCTGCCGTTCCAGACGTTGAACGACTCGTCTATCGCCCGTATCGCCCAATTACCCCGCGCGGAAGCCGCCCTGCTCACGGCGAAGGTGACCCGCACCGGTCTGCTGCTCGTGCTGGGCCTGGCCCTCCCGTTCGCCGCCGTCAGCGGCTGGCTGATCCCGTTCATGTACGGGTCGGCATTCGCCGCCACCGTGACACCCCTGATTATTCTACTCTGCGGCACCCCCGCCTTCGCCACGATGCTGGTTCTCAACAGCTACATTCTGGGGCAAATGGAGCGCCCCGGCCTGCTCTCACTCATCGCCTGGTTCCAACTTGCCGTCAGCATCCCATTCTATCTGGTGCTGGTCGGGACGGCGGGCATCATCGGCGCGGCGACAGCCTCAACCGTGACCTACCTGCTGGCCCTGGTCTGCACCCTGGCCGTCTTCCTGCGCGACAGCCACCTGCCTGTGCAGCAGGTGCTGCTGCCCCGCCGGACCGACTTCCGCGATTACCTGCGGGTGGCGCGCGCGGGGTTGGCGCGCGTGCCGCTCTTGCGGCGCTACGCGGGCCGTCTCTTTTGATCGCGCTGGGGGCCTACTCTCCGGGATTCCCAACTCAAAATCGGCTACGGCGGCCTGGTTTCAGATCGAGCAGCACAGCGAGCAGATCACGCTCTCGGCGTTCGAGCGCGAAGTTCGCAACGATCCATGCACGCAAGGCTTGTCGTTGCTGCGGCAAGGCGGCACCGGCGTGCAGGACGGCGGCGGCGGTTGCCTGGGGATCGTCTAAGGGTATGTACTCGACCAGGCCGCCCGTCACCTCCGGCAATGAAAACCGGTCAGTGACCACCGGCACAGCTCCGCAGGCCATGGCTTCCGCCACCGCGATGCCGAACCCTTCGTGGACCGATGCCTGCACATAGCACCATGCCCGCCGGTAGAGGTCGCGTAGTTCTTCGGCGGGTAGGAACCGCTCGATAAACTCCACGTTCGCGGGGGCGATCTGCCGTAGGGCGGCCAGCGAATTATCCGGCGAGACGCCGACTAGGGCAAAGCGCACGTCAGGGGCGAACCGGGCCGCTTCCACAAACGTCCACAACCCTTTTTGAAGGATCGCGGCCTGGGTGACGGGCGAGACCGTCAGCGCCAATGGTGAGCGCCCCGTCGCCGGTGCCAGGGCGAAAAAGGCCGTATCAATGCCCGGATAGATCACCGCGCATCGGCGAGGATGGGCATAGTGGGCCACCTGCTGCGCTGCCGACCGCGAGAAGGGCAACGTCAGATCGGCCAAGCGCAGGGTCGGTTTCAACAGGAGGCGAAAGAGTGGGTAGCGCATGGCCCCAAACCCGATGGCGGGGATGCTCGCCACATCAAACCCCCCTGTGATAAACACGACTTTCACGCCGCACAGCTTACCCAGGAGGGTCAGCGCCAGCGCATAGCTCGGCACGATAAACCACAGCAACAACACGTCCGGCCGGTTGCGCCTTAAGCAGCGCAGGACACTCAGCAAGAGTTGTCGCTTGCCGCGGGTATGCACGACCACATCCAGATCGAAATGCCGGCGCAGCAGATCCAGATCGGTCTGCATGAACGCGGCCGGCGCATAGGGTAGGATCAGCAACACTTTGAGGATCGCCATTTCAGTCTCGGCCATGAATCATTTCGCCGCCTCTGACACATTATACCATTGCACCACAGCCTCCGCCACTCTGTGCATCTCATGCACCCGCTCCGCGTAGGCAACCCCCGCCTGCCCCAGCTCGGCGCGCCGCCCCGCGTCCTGCACCAGGCGCTCCAACACGTCGTAGACCGTGCCCGGTTCCGCGCTGACTATCGGCAGGTCGGGCGGGTAATGGCGGCGCAGGTCGTCGCGGATGCGGCAGACGACCGGCCTGCCGACTGCCATCGCCTCGACCGAGAAGGTGCCGTAAGCGCCGATCATAAGCTGGTCCACAACAATGTCGCCGGCGGCGACGAAGGCAGGCACGTCGGCGGCCGGGACGCCTTCGAGCACGTGCAGCTCGACCGGGTATCCCGCCGCCTTCAGCCGCTCAACCGCGTCCAGCAGGTAGTGCGTGCCCTTGATCTCGCGGTCGGTCGGCGCGTGCAAGATGCGGAGCGGGTCGGCGGAGGTCGGCGGCGTGGCGCGGGGCGGGGCGGGCGTCCAGCGCGACGTATCCACCGGGCCGGGCATCAGCACCGCGCCCGGCACGTCGTCGAGCAAGTCGGGCGTGGAGACGAAGACCGCGTCGGCATAGTGCAACGGTGGGCGGCGCTTGCCCAGGCAGACGAGCGACACGCACTCATGGCAGCCGCTGATCTCGTACTTAGCCAGGTTGGCGGCCCGGCTCCGCACGTCGCAGCCGCAGAAGTGGAAGATGATCCGCTTGCCGAGCGCCCTCAGCATCGGCAGGTCGGGGAAGGGCCAGGGGAAGAGCGTGTTCCCGAAGTAGAGGTGGAACACGTCGTAGCGCCGCATCGCCCCGAGAGCAAACGCCCCCACCGCCGCGCCCTTAGCCACCGGCCCGCGCCTCGCCTCGAGGTGGAGGCTGCGGTCGGTGCCGAACGCCATCCGGCGCGAGATGTACTCGACCGAGGTTGCGTCGTAGCCGAGGTCGCGCTCCGCCCGCGCGAGCAGTCCGGCGATCCCGGCGATGTTCGTTGGTGCATGCAAAATGCGTGTCACCGCCCGATACCTAAGTAGGCCATCCCTGCCGCATGTATCGTTTCCCGCGCGGGGGCGTCGAGCGCGTTGCGGCCGTCGAGGACGGCTCGGCAGCCGTTCGCAGCGAGCGCGGCCCAGTCGAGGCCGGCGAAGGCTCGGTGCGGGGCTTGCATGATCACGGCGTCTACCGCCGGCAGAGCGGCGACATCGGCCGGCTCTGCACCTGTGCCAGCGAGTTCGGCGTCGGTGAAGAGCGGGTCGCAGATCAGGGGCAGCGCGCCTGCCTGCCGCAACTCGCGGATCAGCGTCTTCGCTGCGGAGAAGGCCGGCTCCTTCACGTTCTCCCGATAGCTGTAGCCGAGGATCAGCACACGCCGCCCCGCCAGGCCGCCGATCTCGTTCGCCAGACGCCCCAGCGCCCAGGCCGCCATGCCATCGTTCGCCTCGCGGGCGGCGCGGGGCAGCGTCAGCTCGCCGCCCGCGTCGTCGCCGATCAGGAAGTAAGGGTAGACCGGGATGCAGTGCCCGCCGACGCCGATGCCGGGGTTGTGGATGTGTGAATAAGGCTGGGAGTTTGCCGCCGCGATAGCCTGGTCAACCTCCAGGCCGCGCCGGGCCGCGTAGCGCGCGAACTCCCCCGCCAGAGCGATGTTCACGTCACGGTAGGTCGTTTCGAGCAGCTTGACCAACTCCGCCGTCTCAGCGTCCTGCACTGCCAGCACCTCGGCCCCGTCGAGCGCCTCGCGGTAGAAGGCGACAGCCGCCTCGGTGGACGCATCGTCCACGCCGCCGACGATCTTCGGGTAGCTCGCCAGGTCGCGGAAGATCCGCCCGCTGTAGACCCGCTCGGGGCTGAACGCGAGCGCGAAGTCCCGCCCCATCCGCAGCCCCGACCCGGCTTCGA
This sequence comes from Chloroflexia bacterium, assembly GCA_050998805.1. Classification (GTDB taxonomy): domain Bacteria; phylum Chloroflexota; class Chloroflexia; order QHBQ01; family JAICKM01; genus JAICKM01. Next base: position 79,467 of record JBPCPV010000056.1, read on the forward strand.
GCATCGGCCCGAGCTGGTCTCGCGTGGTGCCGACCGGCAGCGTCGTCTCATAGATCACCAGCGTGCCCAGTTTCAGCCCTCGCGCCACGTCGCCCGTCGCCGCGTCAACCGCGCGGTAGTCCACGGCCCGCGCCTCATCCACCATGAGCGGCACGATCACGACGACGACATCGCTCTCGGAGACTGCGGCGGCGGTGTCGGTCGTCGCGGTCAGCAAGCCGTCGCTCACCGCCTGGGCCACACGCTCGGCCAGCCCCGGCTCCTCGATGATCGGGCACTCCCCCGCGCCGACCGCCTCGACCACCGCCGGGTTGATGTCGCAGCCGATCACCCGCATCCCCCGCCCCGCGAACTGCGCCGCCAGCGGCAGCCCGATCTTCCCCAGACCGACGACCGCGATGCGGAGTGCGGAGTGCGTGTCGTCTTCCGCATCCCTATCCGCGAAGGGCTGACGGCTGACGGCTGACGGCTGACGGCTGATGGCTGATGGCTGGTTACTGACCACCGACCAATGACCACTGACCACTTCGTTCGACAGTCCCGCGGCGACGATCTGCTGGGTGATCTCGACTGCTTTGAGGCCGTCCTCGCCGGAGACGATGGCGTTGCCCTCGCCGCGTACTGCGGCGACGAAGCCCTCCAGCTCGCGGCGGAGAGGCTCGGCGCGGTCGAGGCGGAGGCGCATCATGTTGCCCTCGCTCACCCCGGCGATTGTGCTGATCGCGTCCCACTGGCTGTTGATGTAGTCGTTCTCGTAGAAGTAGAGATCCTGAGTCAGGTAGTTCACCTGGAACATCCCGCGCTCGCCGGTGATCGTCAGCTCTCGGATCTTCGTCGGCGTGAGCCAGTTGATGTCGAGCACGCCTATCGTGCCGTCGTCGAAGCGGAGCAGGCCGGAGAGGAGATCCTCGTGCTCGGTGTGTATCCGGCGGGCCGTCTCCGCGTAGACGCGGGAGACTTCGACCCCGCTCAGGTAGCGCATGATGTCCACATCGTGCGTCGCCAGGTCCACCACGACGCCCACATCGCGCACACGGGCCGGGAAGGGGCCGAGCCGCCGTGCATGCATCTGGAAGACGCGGCCGAGCGCGCCCGCCCCCAGCCGCGCCTTCAGCTCGGTCAGCGCCGGGTTGTAGCGTTCGACATGGCCGACCGCCAACACCAGCCCGGCGGCGTGGGCGGCCTCGATTATCTGCCGCCCCTCCTCGACGGTGAAGGCGAGCGGCTTTTCGACCAGCAGGTGGACGCCGTGGGCTATAGTCTCGAGCGCGACCGGCAGGTGGGCGAGCGTCGGTACGGCAATCGTGACCAGGTCGGGGCGGGCGGCTTCAAGCAGCGCCGCCGGAGCGCCGAAGTGGGGCACGCCGAAGCTGCGCCCCGCCCGCGCCGCAGTCTCCGGGTCTGCATCGGCGACCCCGACAAGCTCGACGCCCGGCAGCTCGCGGTAGACCCGACAATGGTTGCGGCCCATCGCCCCAACCCCGATCACCGCCGCCCGCAATACCTTGCCCTCGCTCACGCGGCGTCTCCCAAGCTGGTTGTCCTGCCGCAGGCCGGGCAGGCGGCGTCGCCTTGACTACTGTCCGGTAAGCGCGTCCCGCACGGGCAGACATAGCCGACCAGCCGCGCCGGGTGCCCGACCACCAGCCCATAATCCGGCACGTCGCGCGTGACCACCGCGCCCGCCGCGACCATCGCCCAGCGCCCGATTGTGACGCCCGGCAGGATGACCGCAGCTGCGCCGATTGACGCGCCCTTGCGGACGAGGGTCTCGCCGACGACCCAATCCGCGTCGCTTTTCAGCGATCCGTCGGGGTTGATCGCGCGGGGCAGCCTGTCGTTCGTGAAGACGGCGTGTGGGCCGACGAACACCCCGTCTTCGAGCGTGACGCCGTGGTAGACGCTCGCCCGATTCTGTATCTTGACGTTGCTGCCGATCTGCACACCGAAATCCACGTAAGCGCCCTTGCCGACGATGCACCCCGTGCCCAGCCTCGCCCCCTCACGAATCTGCGCCTGGTGCCAGATCCGGCAACCGGGGCCGATCTCGGCGTCCGGGGAAACCTCTGCCGTCGGATGCACCCGCACCCCCTCTGCTAAAGCCACCGCATTCTCTTTCTACGTCTGTTTGCCTGCTTAGCGAAATCCGCCCACCCATTATACCAGCCTTGACCCCTGCGCTGCAAAGAGTCATGGGCATGCAAGAGTTCACGTCTAGCCTTTGCCCGCCCGCAACATCGCCGCGTACTCGCTCGGCAACTCGCTGTTCTCGATGGCCCGCGCTGCGGCTTCGATGTCATAGGCCACGCGCACGAACTCGACGCGCAGATCGGTTCCCTCCGCCGCCAGGGTGATGTAGCAGGCGCGCGGGTCGCCGTCCTTCGGCTTGCCGACACTCCCGGCGTTGACCACATGCCGGCCGCTCGGCAGTAGACGGTGATACGGGGTATGGGTGTGTCCGCAGACCAGCACCTCGGCGTCTGCGAAGTCCAGCAGGCGTTCGAGACTGCTTGCGGGCCGGTCCTCATACAGGTACTCGTTGACGCGCCGGGGGCTGCCGTGAACCAACCGGACGCGCAGCTCGCCTAGATGTAGAGAGATGTCGGGCAGCAGGGCGCGCAGATATGCCTTGCCCTCAGCGGTCGTGTGTGCGTTGGTCCACGCAATCGAGCGTTTGCCGAGGGCTTCGGAGAGAGCATCTTTATAGGCGCACCCGCAATCGTCGCTCTCCTGCCCAACGCCGAGATCATAGTTGCCCATGATGGTAGGTGTTCCTGATGTTTGCAGAGTCGTGATGACCTCGTTGGGCCAGGTGCAATAGCCCACGAGGTCTCCCAAACAGTACCGCTCCCGCAGATCGCGCCTGTCCATGTCGGTGAGCACCGCCTCGAGCGCGGGTAGGTTGGCGTGAATGTCACCGTAGATTGCGATAGGGGGCATTGGTCGTCTCCTTTTAGTTTGAGCCTCGCTCTTCCGGCAGGTTGAGAGGGGTACGCAAGAATTGGTAGAGACCGGCACCCAGGCAGGCACCGAGCAACGGCCCCAGCCAATAGACCCACTGGTCCTGCCAGACCCCGGCGATCAGCGCCGGCCCGAACGAGCGCGCCGGATTCATGGATGCGCCCGTCAGCGGCCCGCCCCAGAGCGCGTCCAGCGCCACAGTGGCACCGATCGCCAGCGCCGCGAGCTGACCCACTGCGCGGGTATCGGTGGCGACCGCAATGATCACAAACATCAGGACCGCCGTGAGCAGCACTTCGATGCCGCACGCCTGCCAGGTGTCGCAGCGGGGTAGGGTCGCGCCCAACTCGGCCACGGAGCCTATCAGCGCCCGCAGGGTCAGCGCGCCCGCCACGGCACCCAGCAGTTGGCTGCCTATGTAGACCGGGACGTCCCGCCACGGAAAGTGCCGCGTGAGGGCAAAGGCGAACGTCACCGCCGGGTTGAAATGCGCTCCCGACAGGTGCCCGGTCGCGGCGACCATGACCATGATGATCAGGCCAAAGGTGAGCGCCACCCCGACATGGGTGAGCGCCTGTGTCGTCGTATCCACCATGATCGCGCCGCACCCGGCCGTCACCAGGCCATATGTGCCCACGAGTTCCGCGCCGCCGCGTCGCCAGAGTGCTCCTGTCATAGAGTTCCTTTCTCGATCCAATCCGGGGCCAAGACGCCCCAGCAACCAACGGGCTGCCAGGGCGTCGGAACTGTGGCTATCAGCCGCAGCACCCGCACTCGCACGGACACGAGCAATCGCTGCCTGGCGGACACGGGCACGGACACGGACAATACTCCTTATTCACCACGGGAATCACCTCCTTTCCCGACCCTCTGCTTAGGCGGCCGGCTTGGTCGCGCGGATGAAGGCGCTCACGAAGAGGCCGTCGGCCTGCGCGGCTGCTTCGGCATCGCCGGCGACCGGGGCGCAGCATCCGGCATCGCCGGTCACATCGGCTGCCGAGTAGGTCCGCGTGACCTCGATGCCGATGCCGGTGAAACCGACCTCGGCGAGCAGCGCCTTGTAGTCGTCTTCGTGCAGCGCCCCCGCGATGCAGCCCGTCCAGGCTTCCATGCTCCGCACGATCCAGTCGGGCGCAGAGCCGCGCGCCACCACATCCGACACCGCGAAGCGCCCGCCGGGTTTCAGCACCCGGAAGGCTTCCTGTAGCACCGGGCGCTTATCGGCGGCCAGGTTGATCACGCAGTTCGAGATCACCACATCCACCGTGTTGTCGGGCAGCGGAACCTGCTCGATGTAGCCTTTCAGGAACTTCACATTCTCCACGCCTGCCTTCTCCCGGTTCTGCTCGGCGAGGGCCAGCATCTCATCGGTCATGTCGAGGCCGTAGGCGAAGCCCGACGGCCCCACGCGCTTCGCCGAGAGCAGCACGTCGATCCCGCCGCCGCGGCCGAGATCCAGCACGGTTTCGCCGGGGTTCAGCCGCGCGAGCGCCGTCGGGTTGCCACAGCCCAGCGAGGCGAGCAAAGCCTCTGCGGGCACCTCGGCTGCCTCGGTCCCGGTGTACAGGTCCGCCGTGATCGGGTCGTCGGTCCCGGAGCAGCAGCCTGACGAGGAAGCGCCGCCGCAGCCGCCGTCGTTCGAGACCACCCGCAGCGCGGCCTGGCCGTATCGTTGCCGGACCTGCTCGCGCAGCTCCTGGCCCTTGTCCTCTGTTTTGTTTGTCATCGCGATCCTCCTAATATCGAAAACGGTCAATGTACGCCGCAAAAAAAAAGCGGCGGGGTCAAGCGGTACGAAGCCGCATTCTATCCTCGGAGCGGGAGGCGATCCCGTCGAGATAAGCCACGCTGCGCGCCAGAACCTCGCGGTCCAACGAGTAGTAGACCCAAAGGCCGCGTTTCTCCCAGGTGACCAGCTTCGCCTCGCGGAGCACCCGCAGGTGATGGGAGATGGTGGGCTGCCCGAGCGCGAAGTGCGGCACGATCTCGCAGACGCACAGCGGCTCCGCCAGACCCGACAGCATCTCGACGATTTGCAGCCGCGTGGGATCGGACAGCGCCGCGAGCACCTGCACATGCTGCGCTGCGGCGGTCCCATTCACCTCGATAGGGGCCGGTGAGCAGCAGCCGTCGGCTTGTCGGCGTCGCGGTCCTCGTTGCTGTTTGGTGTCCATGCGGCTATTATAGCACTATATTGACGAAAGTCAATACATCTTTAGACCGATCTTGACAGCTGCCGGACGGCATGTTACAACGAGTTTAAGAACAACACTATGCGAGGAGCCGTCCATGCCCGATGAAAACGCCGACAACTACGACCCGTCGCGCTATCCCCGGCCCTCGGTCACCGTGGACCTGGTGATCCTGACGCTACAGGACGACGACCTGCGCGTGCTGCTCGTGCAGCGCAGGCAGTGGCCCTACGAGGGGATGTGGGCGCTGCCCGGCGGCTTCTTGCAGATAGACGAGGCGCTCCACGACACCGCCCGCCGCGAACTCGCCGAACAGACCGGCCTCGAAGGAGAGGACATCTACCTCGAGCAGCTCTACACCTTCGGCGACCCGAACCGCGACCCCCGCACCCGCGTGATCACCGTCGCCTACTTCGCGCTGGTGCCCGCCGACGTGAGCAAGCGGCTACACCCTGGCAGCGATGCGGCGGAGGTGCGCTGGTTCTCGGTCTACGATCTGCCGCAGCTCGCCTTCGACCACGCCGCCATCGTTGATGTGGCTCTCCGTCGGCTCCGCAGCAAGCTGGATTGGACGCCGATAGCCTTCCGCCTGCTGCCCGACCAGTTCACGATGAGCCGTCTCCGCAACGCTTACCAGATCATCTTGAACCGCACTCTCGACAAGCAGAACTTCAGCAAGAAGATGCTCCACAGCCGCGCCAAAGTGATCGAACCGGTCCCCAACGCGGTCGTGACCGGCCCACACCGCCCCGCCCAACTCTACCGCTTCGTGGAAGAAGGCCGCTATGAGTGGGGCGCGACTGCGGGCGAGCAGCCGTAGGCCGAGTGTGGAGTGCGGAGTGCGGAATGCGGAATGGAGGAGATTCTTCGCTGCGCTCAGAATGACAGTGTTTAGGAATGCGCTCGGAATGAGGGTTTCGGTTGGAATGACGGTCTTAGAAGGAGGGGGGCAAAATGGCTGCTAAGAAGGATGGGAGGCAGATGATCGCGGAGGCGGGGCTGTTCCTCGATTGGCTGGCTGAGTGGTACGACAGCCTGCCGAGCGCCGCCCTGAGCGAGGTGGTGCGCGAGCCGGAGAGGACGGCGGCGGTTTCAGTTGACATAATCAGCGGTTTCTGCTATGAGGGGCCGTTGAGCGGCGAGCGGGTGGCGGGGATAGTCGAGCCGATCACCCGGCTGATGCGCGCGGCCCACGATGCCGGGGTGCGGCGCTTCGTGCTCACGCAGGACACGCACGACCCCGACGCCCCGGAGTTCGCGCAGTGGGGCGCGCATTGCGTGCGCGGCACGTCGGAGGCGGCGACCGTGGAGGCGTTCAAGGCGCTGCCCTTCGCGTCGGAGTTCGTGGTCTACGAAAAGAACAGCATCAGCAGCGTCCACGGCACCGGCTTCGGTGCCTGGCTCGACGCCCCCGAGCAGGCCGCCGTGGACACGTTCATCGTAGTCGGCAACTGCACCGACCTCTGCACGTACCAGCTTGCGATGCACCTCAAGCTGCGGGCGAACGCGGCGGGGCGGCAGGTGCGCGTCGTCCTTCCCGAAGACTGCATCCAGACCTACGATATGCCGGTCGAGACCGCCCGGCAGCTAGGCGTCATGCCCCACGACGGCGACCTGACCCACCTGATCTTTCTGTACAACATGGCGCTAAACGGCTGCGAGGTGGTGCGGACACTCGGCCTCGAGCGCGCTGTTGAGGGCGGAGACGCTCGGTGAAGCAGTCGCGCGACGCCTTTGCGAGCGGGGATGCGACAGTGGGAGCGGCTACGCCGGAGGCAGAGGTAACGGCTGCGCCGCTGGCAGCGCTGACGGAGACATCATCCGCGCGGACATTGGCGTACCTCCTGCTCGGCTTCGCGGTGGTGGTCTGGGGCGGCTCTTGGGTTGCGGCGCGCGCGCTCTTGGCACCGACCAACCCCGGCGACGCCACGTTGACGCCGACGACACTGGCGGCGCTGCGGTTTGTCATCGCGAGCGTACTCTTTGCGCCGCTGCTGCTGGCGCGATGGGCTGCGTCGCGGCGCAATCCTGCCCGTACTCGGCGTCTCAACCGTGGCGACCTGCTCCGTCTCTTGGGGCTGGGGCAGATCGGCATCTCGATCTACTTCTGGCTCCAATACACCGGGGTCAGTCTGACGAACGCCGGGATCTCGTCGATCCTCGTCGTCGGCCTGACCCCGATCGCCACGGCGCTGGTTGCCCGGCGGCAATTGGGTGAGGCGCTGCGTCCCGCACACGGCGCGGCCCTCGCGCTCGGCTTGACCGGGATCGTCGTGGTGGCGATGCAGCGCGGCGCGGGGGTACAGATAGCGATCTCGCAGAGCTTCATTTTCGGCGCGCTTTGTCTGATTGCAAACGCCGCCCTTTTCGCGGTCTATTCGACGCTTGTGCGGGACTTCCGCAAGCGATTTGACCCTCTCACGATGACTGCCGGCACCATAGCGGCGGGGGCACTGGGGCTGGCGGTGTTGGCTGCCGTCACCGGAGGGGGGGGAGCGATCGGCGAACTCTCCACGGGCCAGTGGGCGGCGGTGCTCTACCTCGCGCTCATCTGCTCGGTGCTGGCGTATCTTTGCTACAACCGGGCGCTCGCCATCCTCGAGGCCAGCCGCGCGGCAAGCTGGATCTACTTGGAACCGCCGATCGCGCTCGTCCTCGGCGCGGCGCTGCTCGGCGAGACGATTAGCGCCGCCCGCCTCATCGGCGGCGTCATCATCGCGGGGGCAGTCGTGGTCGTCAGCGGGGTTCGGTGAAGCGTGCGGCATACGATTGCCGACGCCGGACTTTTGCTGTATACTGCTAACCGTGTGGTGGGATCGGTCGGAGGCGGTGAAGCGGCTCTTGCTGCGGGTCTGGCGGGTCATGCCGTTGCCGGGGCGGGCGCGCTCCATGCTCTACTGGCTCCTCGGCACCAAATATGCTGTCGGGGTGCAGGGGCTGGTCTTCGACGACGAGGGCAGGCTGCTGCTGCTGAGGCACACCTACAAGGCCAACTATCCGTGGGGCCTGCCCGGCGGCGGGATGCAGCGCGGCGAGACCACGACCCAGGCGCTGCAACGGGAACTGCAAGAGGAGGCCGGACTGCACGTCAACCCGATGCGCCTACTGAGTGTGGAGACGCACTCAAGCAGGGTGCTGATCGAGGTCTTCTACCTCTGCCGCGCGGGCGGCGGCGCGTTCCGGCCCAACGCCGAGATCAGCGACTACGGCTACTTCGCGCTCGACAAACTGCCCGCGGGAACCGAGCCCCGCCTACGCCGGATCATCGCCGCCTACGCCGCCGACGGGCTGTTGCCCCTAGTGAGTGAGGAGCCATGAAAATAACTCAAAACTCAAAAATGTGCCTGCGGCACCGCTGCGCGATCAAAGCCCAAAACTTGTTCCTCCTAGCCCTGGGACTGCTCGTCGCCTGCAACGGCCCCACGGTGCGCGGCGACAAGCCCGCCCCCGGCAGCGATGTCGGCAAGTACGCCGTGGACGTGCGGGTGGACCCGCCGAGCCTCCAGAACGGCCAGAAGGCCACGATAAACTACGCCTTCACCGACACCTCACTCGGCAAGCAGGCAGCCGATCTGCCTCTGGTCAACGATGCCACAGTGCATACCACGCTCGTGAACCGAGACCTCACCTGGTTCCGTACCGGCCAGTCAACCGGCCCCGTCAGCGGCGCTTACCCGGTCAACCTCCGCTTCGGCGGCCCCGACTCCTACCGCCTCTACGCCGAGTTCACCTCCGGCTACACGCCGACCGTGCGCCTGCTCTACAAGCACACGATCAGCTTCGGCAACAACCCTCCCTCGCTCGAACAGCCCGCGCGGCTCGCCGAAAGCCCCAGCCTCACCAACGCCTTCTACGGCGTCGGCGTCACGCTCGACACGGGCAGCGGTCCGATCCGCGCCGGACAGCCTGTCCTGTTCCACTACACGCTCAACACCGGCGGCAAGCCGGTGACCGACCTCGGTGGCTTTGACGGCGCGCTCGGCCACCTCTACGTGGTCAGCGCCGACGGCGAGACCTTCGCGCATCTTATGGCCCACGAGGCCGCCACCGGCACCATGAACGGCCAGCGCGAACCGACCGAGGGTGGAGGGAGCGGCTCGTCAAGCGGCAACCCGGCGGCATCCGGGGGCAACGGCACCCCGGCCCCCGCCGACACCCCTGCGGGCACAACGCCGACCGCCGAGGCAACAGCCGCAGCGACCTCGGCCCCGGTCGGTGGGCAGGCCGGACCCACCGCTCAGGCCACGTTCAACCTCGGCACCAACCTCGGCCCCGACCTCACCTTTGATTACAAGTTCGAGAAGCCCGGCCTCTACAAAACCTGGCTCCAGTTCCTCTACCACGGCCAGATCGTCACCGCCGACTACGTGGTGAGGGTCGAGCAGTGAGCCGGTGGACACGCAACCCGACGCGCTGAAGGCGGCGATCCGCGATGAGGCGTTCGCGCTCGGCTTCGACCTCGTGCGCTTCACCACCGCCGCGCCCTTCCCCGACACCGCGCGGGTGCTTCACGAGCGGATAGATGCCGGGCTGTTCGACGGCCTCCCCTGGTTCGGCCATGACCGCGCGGATGTCGCGGCGGACCCGGCCAACCTCATGCCGGAGGTGCGGAGCATCGTCTCACTCGGCATCAGCTACCTGACCCACGGGGAGCCGGACGCGACAGAGCCTGGCGTGCCGCACGGCCGCGTCGCCCGCTACGCCTGGGGCCAGGACTACCACGATGTCTTCCGGCAGCGCCTGCGCGCCCTCCACGGCTTTGTCGAGCGGCAGCTTGGACGGCCTGTCGGCTCGCGCGCCCTCTCCGACACCGCGCGGATCACCGACCGGGCTGTGGCCGCGCGCGCCGGCCTCGGCTGGTACGGCAAGAACGCCAACCTGCTGACCCACGACTTCGGCTCATGGGTGCTGCTCGGCGAGCTACTGCTCGACGTGGACCTGCTGCCCGACCAGCCGATCAGAACCCACTGCGGCTCGTGTGCGCGCTGTATGCCGGCCTGCCCCACCGGGGCGATTATCGCCCCGGGCGTCGTTGACAACGACCGCTGCATCTCCTACCTGACCATCGAGCTGCGCGGGCCGATGCCCCGCGAGCTACGTCCGCTCGTCGGCAACTGGATCTTCGGCTGCGACATCTGCCAGGAAGCCTGCCCGGTGAACGCTCACCGCGACCCGCCGGACCACGCCGAGTTCCGCCCACGCCCGGAGGTCGGCTCCAGCCCTGCGCTTATCCCGCTGCTCGCCCTCACCCCTGACGAGTTCCGCGACCGCTTCCGCGACAGCCCGATCCGCCGCGCCAAGTGGGCCGGACTCCGCCGCAACGTCTGCGTCGCACTCGGCAACCTCCGCGACCCTGCGTCGGTACCGGCGCTGGCCGCCGTGCTCGGCGAAGACCACGCCCTGGTGCGCGGCCACGCTGCCTGGGCGCTTGGGCGGATCGGCGGCGACGATGCCCGCGCCGCCCTGCACGCCCGCCTGGCGGTCGAAGAAGACGCCTGGGTGCGCGAGGAGATCGGCCTGGCGCTCGGTGAGCAGGGGGCATGACAGCCCCCCGAAAGCCGCTCAAGATCGCTCTCTACAACGTCACGACCACGACCAAGGTCGGCGGTGTCGAAACCTTCGTCTGGGAGGTTGCTGCCCGGCTTGCCGCGCGGGGCCACAGGGTGGATGTGATCGGCGGGCGGGGGACTGAGCGCCGCCCGGCCCCCGGCGTCCGCGTCATCACGCTTCCCTACATAGACCGCGCGCTCTGGCGGCGCATCCCGCTGCTGGGCCGCCAATACACCCTCACCAAGCTCCTCGAACGCCTCTCCTTCGCTGTCGCCGGCCTGCCCTACCTGCTCGCGCACCGCTACGACATCGTGCATATCCAGAAGCCCTACGACCTGCCGATCGCCGCCGTCTGCCGGTTGGCCGGTGTGCGTGCCGTCTTCGGCTGCCACGGCACCGACTTCTGGCGCGGCGACCGCCTCTGGACCCGGTTCGTCTCGGCCTCGGTCTCGTGCAGCGCCTACAATGCCTCCCAGGTCCACGCCCGCTACGGCCTCCGCCCGACCGTGATCTACAACGGCGTGGACACGTCGGTATTTTCGCCTAGCGTCAGTGGTCAGTGGTCAGTGGTCAGTGGTCAGGAGAGAGTATTCCGCAATCCGCACGTCCTCTTCGCGGGCAGGCTGGTGCGCTGGAAGGGGGTGGAGTACCTGATCCGGGCGCTGCCGATGATGAGGACCCCGGGCGTCGAGCTGCTGATCGCCGGGACCGGGCCGTACCAGGGCGAGCTGGAGGCGCTGGCGCGGCGCGAGGGGGTGGCGGAGCGGGTGCGGTTCCTCGGCGAGGTGGCGGCCGGCGATATGCCCGACCTCTATCGGGCCGCCGATCTGCTCGCCGCCACCTCGTTCGTCAACGAGACCTTCGGCATAGCACTCTGCGAGGCGATGGCCTGCGCCCGCCCGGTCGTAGCCTCCCGCTTCGGCGGCTTCCCGGAGGTTGTCGAGGAGGGGGTCACCGGCTACCTCGCCTGCCCCCAAGACCCCGCCGATCTCGCCGCCCAGATCGACCGCGTCCTCGCCGACCCCGCGCGCGCCGCCGAGATGGGCCAAGCCGGTCTATCCCGCGTCCGGCGCCTGTTCACCTGGGACGCCGTGGCGGACAGGCTCGAAGCGGTCTACGGGGACGGGGTGCGTAGTGCGTAAGTACGGATGGCTTATCAGCTTTCGGGTGTGGGGCCAGGCACGGAGCTGGCCCACTTTCTGATAATTCGTGCCTGGCGGGTTATACTGAAGTATCTTTTTCGCGTAGGCGGTAGGCGGTCGGTAGGATGATCGGGCGCATCGGTCTTTCGACGGATTTTTGGAGTTTTGAGTGTCGAGTTGCGAGTGCATGGCGATCGGCTCCTTTTTCTGTGCGTAAATCCCGCGCTATTTTTACCCTCTCACTTTATATATCCATTTAGGAGGCGATTTACTGCAAGATTTTGCCCCAAATCGGGGCCTCGGGACGAAAGATACTCCGAAAGACCTAGACGAGCGAGTGGTTAGTGGTTAGTTGTCACGTGCCATCATTGGCTTTACATCATGTCTAATGCCCAAAAGTGCCACCAATGGCTTTACATTTTATGCTGCCTGCCGGTGGCGGATGGGGAGCCATCCGTCCAGGCGCCGTGTCGTCGCCTTCCGCGGCCGGGTAGAGCTGATCTGATTTTCTTGACAAAGGGTACACCTTCGCCCATAATATTGATCAACAGTTAGGGCCGCCGCTGGTTGTATGGACTCGGATCGATGAAGAACTTATCCGACAAGAGAAAAGGCGAGTTGGTTCACTCACCAGCCCACCCTGTCTCTTGCTTCGTATGTCTTCTTTGGCGTTTTAAAGCATTTATGGTTCAAAACTTATGCGCCTAATCAACCCTCCAACCCGACAGGCCCGTACCGACCTCTATTATCGCTATTCTCGTTTGAGTGATCTGCCCCTGATGATCCTGGCGCTCCTCATGGTGCCTGCCCTCATCGTACCCGAAGTCTTCCCGCTCGAGCCAACCCAAAGTGACCTGCTTGATGCGATTGATTGGTTTATCTACGCCTGCTTTGCCGCCGACTATCTCATCAAGCTTTACCTGGCCCCCTCCGCCCGGCAACACATAAAAGACAACTGGCTAGACCTTCTGTTGCTTGCCTTGCCCCTGCTGCGCCCATTGCGGATCGTGCGTAGCGCCCGCCTTTTGCGGCTGGTGCGAGTGCTCCGCCTACTGGTGTTTCTCAGCGAGGGCCTTCGTAAACTGCGCGGCCTGTTACTCAACAAGGGGTTAAATATCGTGCTCCTCGTAACGGCCACCGTGGTGGTCTCCACAGCCGCCCTGGTCTATATATTCGAGCGTAACAGCGGCGGCAGCATCAAAGATTTTCCTGACGCCCTCTGGTGGGCTATGGCTACCATCACCACGGTAGGCTACGGCGACGTCACACCTATAACCCCGGAAGGTCGCGGCCTGGGCGTTTTTCTGATGCTCGTGGGCATAGTCTTCTTCAGCATCCTGACCGCAAATCTCGCTGCCTACTTTGTGGAGGGAGGTAAGAAGGATGATAAAGCCAGTCTTGAAAATAAGCTGGATACGCTATTGGCGCGCTTAGAGGTTTTAGAAGATAGCCTTGCTCGTCTTACCAACACTGATACTCCGCATGGCCCTCGGCCAGGCCGTTGACGACGGACTCCTACCCCGCAGCTTATCCCGCCAGGTAGACTCCCCCAACTCCCCAACAAGATATCCTCCACCCACACTGTGGCAGACAGAGAAACACCTCTGGGATCGGGGCCAGGCGCGCGTTTTCGTGCTTATTAAATGGTCGGGGCGCCGCGATTCGAACGCGGGACCTCTTGAACCCCATTCAAGTGCGCTACCAGACTGCGCTACGCCCTGGAGACCGCCCGTCGGGGCGGTGCAGCCCATTATAGCAAATCGGGGACGGCGGCGATACGCGGGCGGTGGGCGGCTGTGGGAGAGGGCTGCTGCCCTCGATTGGCTCGCCTTCGTGAGTAAATCGAGCGCAGAGCGGCTCTCCCACAGACGATTCTCTTGCCCCAGGTAGCCAATCGAGCGCAGCAGCCCTCTCCCACAGACGATCCCCTTGCCCCAGGTAGCCAATCGAGCGCAGAGCGACTCTCCCACAGACGATCCCCTTGCCCCAGGCGTGTCGCGTAGGGTATATTGGTAGCCGACAGAGAAAACGCCGCGGGGTTCGGCAGCGAAGGGAGTCCGCAATCCGCAATCCGCAATCCGCAATCCGCAATCCGCACTACCTCTACGTCGCCTACACCCTCAGCCTGACGCTCAAGGCGGCGAACGCGGTGCAGACGTTCAACACGGCGCGGTGTCTGCGCGAACTGGCGCGGGAGGCAGGGGCCGAGGTGATGGTCGTCGTGCCGCGCTGGTTGCGCGAGCCTAGCCGCTTCGGGGAGGAGTTCGGCGCGGGGGTGGTCCACCTGTCGCGCATCCCGTTCAACAAGCTGACCCGCTTCTGGAAAACCGGCCTGCTCTCCTACGTTGAGCGCAGCGCCTGGAGCCTGCTGCTGATCGCCTGGATCGTGGGGCGGCGGGTAACCGGACGGGGCTTCGCTGCGATCTACGTGCGGGATGTCGTCTGCGCCTACTGGCTGGCCCGCGCCCGCGCGCTCACCGGCGCGCCCCTGGTCTACGAGGTACACGACCTCGAGAGCAGCAACCCGTCCGCCGCCAGGGGCGCGCTCTGGTCACGCCTCCGCCGTTCGCTCGACCGCGTGACTATCCGCCGCCCCGCTCGCCTTGTGTCGCTCACTTCGACCTTCTGCGACTTCCTGGCCGAGCGCGGCCTGCGCGACCGCGCCGAGGTGGATGTGATCCCCGACGCATATGACGAGGGCCTGTACACCGGCACGACGAAGGCAGCCGCCCGTGCCGCGCTCGGCCTGCCCGCAGACGCCTTCATCGTCGGCTACGCCGGCCTCACTTTCGCCTACCGCCGCCTCGACCTCCTCGTGGAAGCATTCGCCGCCCTCCCCGCCCGCCTCGGCCCCTCCCGCCCACTCTGCCTCGTCCTCGCCGGCGGCCGCCCAGCCGAGCTGTCAGTGGTCAGTGGTCAGTGGTCAGTGGTCAGTAGTCAGTGGCCGGTGGGCGGTGGAAGATGGTCAGCCGAGATTCTTCGCTGCGCTCAGAATGACAGTGGGTCCGCACTCGTGTTGCCTGGGCAGGTGGGGCAGGAGGAGGTCGTGCTATATCTCTATGCCGCCGATGTGCTGGTGATACCTGACACGGTGACTACGCTGACGGCGTCACCGCTCAAGCTGTTCGAGTACATGGCGGCGGGGCGGGCCATTGTGCTGCGCGAACTGCCCGCGCTCCGCGAGATCCTCGGCGACGACGGGCTGTATTTCCCGCCGGGTGACGCCGCCGCGCTGGCCGATGCGCTCGAGCGGCTGGCCCGCGACCCCGAGCTGGCCGAGCGGCTGGGTGCCGCCGCAGCTGCCCGCGCCGCCGGCTACACCTACCGTGAGCGTGCCCGGCGGGTGCTGGCGGCGCTGGCGCTGGCAACGGAGTTTTGAGTTTTGAGTTTTGAGTTATGAATTACGATGGGCCAGTGGAGTGCGGAGCGCGTAGTACTTTCGGCTGACGGCTGACGGCTATTTGTTGGCGAAGGTGATCCGCATGTACCAGAAGGCCAGCGCGTCGAGCGTCGCGGCGAACATGATCAGCGTGACCAGGGCGCGGGCGGGGCGTCCGTTGGCGGCGAGGGCGCTGAGGAGGAGGCCGGAGCCGAGCGCGACGAGCGGCAGCGCGAAGAGGGCGTAGCGCACATAGAGGTTGGCCGCCATGCCGACGATGGCGTAGGCGATGACCACACCCGCCCAGACCCCGGCCGCGAGGAGCATCCGCCGGGCCGCGGGGTCGCGTGCCCCCGGCCCGGCACGCCTGCGCCGTGCCACGTCGAAGCCAACCGGTGCCCCAAGCAACAGCCATGCGTGGAAGTAGGCCCATGCTTCCGCTCCGAAGCC
>JBPCPV010000022.1:0-91196 GCA_050998805.1 Chloroflexia bacterium
GTGAGCCGGGGTGGTGTATAATCCATAGGGCGTTCCTTTCTGCTAAGGGCTTGGTGATAGAAACCCATTTTAGCAGAGGAGCGCCCGTTTGTCCCTCCTCACCCCTGGTAGCACGCATAGGCCCTAGACTGAGGGAAACCTCCTTGACGCCCCACCGGTGCCGGGCCTATAATTAGGGCATGGCAGACGACACATTTGACTTCGACAGGGACGAGCCGGACGAGCCGAGCATGGATCGGGCGCTCCATCTGAGTGATGGCCGATGGGTGCTGCTGCGCCCCGCCCGCTCCACGGACGCCCATCTGCTCCTCGAGGCCCTCAACGAGGTGGCGAACGATGGGCGGTTTCTCCTGCGCCGCTCCTGGGACATCACCCCCGACCTCGAGCGGCGCTGGATCAACGTGGCCCTCAGCGGCACCGACCTTGTCGTGGTGGCGATGTTGCTCGAAAACGAGCAAACTCGCCACGAGATCGAGCCGGCCGGCGGCCTATCGCTCGTGCGCGGGCGGCCCGAGTTCATCCGTCACACCGCCGAGCTCGGCATGTGGCTGCGCGCCGCGTACCGCGAGCATGGCCTCGGCTCGGCGATGCTCGAATACGCCCTCGATTGGGCTGCGGCACAGGGCGACATCGAGAAGATCACTCTGAGCGCCCGCTCGTCCAACCGGCGGGCGCTGAACCTCTACCGGAAGTACGACTTCTACGAGGAGGGGCGCAGGCTGGGCTACATCAAGACCGAGCAGGGCTATGAGGCCGAGGTGCTCTTGAGCCGCTTCGTGGGCGAGCCGCCGGAGCAAGACATGGAGACATAGGATGAGAAACACTCAACTCGATTCGTCCATGCCGCAGCCCCGGCAGTCACGCGGGCAGGGCGCGCTCCCCGCCGGTGAGGAGGTGACGATCAGCTACCTGCCGCCTATCGTGGCTACGCTCGGCTCGGCGATCTTCCTCGTCGTACTCTTCGGCGTGCTGACCTATGTCTCGGTCTCTATCCTGGTCAACCTGGTCAGTGACCCGACGCAGGACGTCGCGGGGTCGCTCGCCTTGCTCGGCGGGTGCGGTATCGGCTCACTGCTGCTCTTGGTCATCACGCTCTACTTCGTGAACGCCGCCCGGATCGCCGCACGCGACCTCGGTGCCAAGCCGGTGCATTTCGAGGGGTCGGTTGTGCAGCATCACCACGGGCGCGGGCGCGGCAGTGGCTACTGGGTCGTGATACGCCCGGCGGGTGCCGCCGCTACGGCCTCCATAGAGAGCCTGGCCGTCGGCTCCGACCCCGTGGAGACCTCTGCCTTCCCGGCGCGCGGTCGCGGCTTCGTGACCGGCGGATTCGGCTCCTTCGGCTCTCAGCTACAGGATGTGGGGGTCGCCCCACGCTCGCCGGAGACGGAGAAGGACGAGCCGCTGCCTCCTCCTCCCAGCCGCCGTAAGCTACAGCCCGGCGAGGTGAACCTGCGTGTGGACAAGCCGACCTACCAGGAACTCGCCGCCGGCGACCGGGTGGAGGCGGTCTATTCGCCGCACCTACAGCACGTCTACTACATCCGCAAGCAAACCGCGAGCGGCGAGCCGATCATCCTGCGGAACCTGGCGCTTATTTAGGGGACTGCCGACTCCTCGTCGGTCTCCTGCTTCTCGTCAGCGCCCTGCTCCTTCTCAGCCTCCTCCCGTTCGTGATCCTCTTGCTTCTCGGCGGGGGTCTCGTGCCTCTTCTCTATGATCTCTTCCTTCTTTTCTTCCGCCTGCTCCTTGAGCTTTTCGATGTTCTTGGGGCTTTTGTCTCCCATGGTGGGTACTCCTTTGCTTATACGTAAGCTATACGCCGCCCTTATATATCCAAATTCGCGTTCTTCGCGTGCGTCTGGATGAACTTGCGGCGGGGCGGGACTTCGCTGCCCATCAGCATGTCGAAGGTCTCGTCAGCCTGGAGCGCGTCCTCGATAGTCACCTGGAGCATCGTCCGGCTCTCGGGGTTCATCGTCGTCTCCCAGAGCTGTTCGGCGTTCATCTCGCCGAGTCCCTTGTACCGCTGGATGTTGACCGTGCCGCCGAGTTCGGCGGTCGCGGCCTCGCGTTCTGCGTCGGTGTAGACGTAGCGCACGTTCTTGCCCTGGGCGACCCGGAAGAGCGGCGGCTGGGCGATGTAGAGATAGCCGTCCTGTATCACCGGCTCCATGTGGCGGAAGAAGAATGTCAACAGCAGGGTGCGTATGTGCGCGCCATCTACGTCAGCATCGGTCATCAACACGACACGCTGATACCGCAGCTTCGATATGTCGAACGTATCGCCAATGCCGCAGCCGAGGGCGGTGATCAGCACCTTGATCTCTTCGCTGCCGAGCATCCGGTCGAGGCGGGCCTTTTCGACGTTCAAGATCTTGCCGCGCAGTGGGAGGATCGCCTGGAAGCGGCGGTCGCGGCCTTGTTTCGCACTTCCGCCGGCGCTGTCGCCTTCCACCACGAAAATTTCGCTGCGGGCGGGGTCGCGCTCCGAGCAGTCGGCCAGCTTGCCGGGCAGCGTGCCGCCGTCGCCGATGGAGCGGCGCACAACCTCGCGGGCCTTGCGTGCGGCGTCGCGGGCGCGGGCGGCCATCAGGCTCTTCTCGATGATCTTGCGGCCGTCGGCGGGGTTCTCTTCGAGGAACTGGCTCAGGCCGTCCGCGAAGACGGTGTCCACATGGCTCCTCACCTCGGCGTTGCCCAGCTTGTTCTTCGTCTGGCTCACAAACTGCGGGTCCACAACCTTCACGCTGACAATGGCCGTCAGCCCCTCGCGCACATCGTCCGAGGTGAGGTTGGCCTCGCTCTCTTTGAGGATGCCGCTCTTGCGCGCGTAGTCGTTCAGCGTGCGGGTGAGCGCCGACCGGAAGCCGGTGACGTGGGTGCCGCCGTCGATCGTGTTGACGTTGTTGGCGAAGGTGAAGACCGACTCGGTGTAGCTGTCGTTGTATTGCAGCGCGACCTCGACCTTCGTCTTTTCGATTGTGCGGCCCACGTAGAACGGCTTGGTGAGCACGGTGCGGCGGCGGTTCATGTGGCGGATCAGGGAGTAGATGCCGCCCTCGAAGTAGAAGGTCGTCTCTCGTTCGTGGCCTTCGCGCTCGTCAACGAAGGTGAGTTCCAGCCCCCGAGTCAGGTAGCACATCTCCCGGAAGCGTTGCGCGAGGAACTCGTAGTCGTAGTCGGTGGTCTCGAAGATGTCGGGGTCGGCCTTGAAGTAGGTCGTGGTGCCCCGGCCCTTCGGGTCTTCGCCGATGATCTTCACCGGGGCGGTGGGCACGCCCATCTTGTATTCCTGCATGT
Organism: Chloroflexia bacterium; assembly: GCA_050998805.1. Classification (GTDB taxonomy): domain Bacteria; phylum Chloroflexota; class Chloroflexia; order QHBQ01; family JAICKM01; genus JAICKM01. The sequence goes on from JBPCPV010000022.1 coordinate 3,304, forward strand.
AGATGTGGCCCTTGCGCCTCACCTCGACGCGCACCCAGGTGGAGAGCGCGTTCACGACCGACGCGCCGACGCCGTGCAGACCGGAGGCCGTCTGGTAGCTATCGGAGTCAAACTTACCGCCGGCGTGCAAGACGGTCATCACCAATTCGAGGGCCGACTTGTCCTCCAGCTTGTTCACCTCGACCGGGATGCCGCGCCCATTGTCGCTGACCACAACTACGCCGTCCACGCGGATCACCACGTCAATATGGCTCGCCTCGCCCATCACGGCCTCGTCCACGCTGTTGTCCACGATCTCGTACACCAGGTGATGCAGACCATGCTGGTCGGTCGAGCCGATATACATGCCGGGCCGCTTACGCACTGCTTCCAGGCCCTTCAGCACGCGGATACTATCGGCTCCGTATTCATGCGCTGCCGCAGACGGGGCTTTTTTGACTAGATCTTTCTCTACCGACACTTGATGTCCTCCGGGTGATTAGGGTGAGTTTCGTGCCTGAACAGGCGGTTCGCCTACTATATATTATACCATATTCAGCCGCGTTTTGCACGTTTGTGCTAATTCCCAAAGGATTGGTTGTTGGATGGCTGTGGCACGGGGATTGCGGATGTGTATGTGAGGAGGTGGCAAAGATGGCTACAGACAATGCGAAATCAGCGCCGGTGGTGGTTTACAGCACCGACACTTGACCGTGGTGCGTGAAGGCGAAGGAGTTCCTTACGCAGCGCGGTGTACCTTACGTAGTGAAGAAAGTGGACCACGACCGCGGGGCCGCAATGGAGATGATCCGGCTCTCCGGGCAGCAGGGCGTGCCGGTGATCGCAGTCGGCGACAACATCGTGGTGGGATTCAACCGCCCGCGCCTCGAGCAACTCCTGGCGCAGCGTTCGGCATCGGCGGCTGCGCCCGACGGTGGTCCCTCGCTCGGCCTGAGCGTGGGCGACGCAGCACAGGTTGCCCTCCGCAAGCCGGGGCTGCCGACGATCGGGGCCTATGTGGGCGGCGTCCGGCCCGACAGCTCCGCAGCCCGAGCCGGTATCCATACCGGCGACGTGATCACCTCCGTAGACGGCCTGCCGGTCCACGACGCCTCCGGCCTACAGGCTCTCCTCGGCAAGCTGCCCCCAGGCCGCGAGTTCACACTCCAGTACCAACGGGATGGCGTGGTACGTGACGCACGGGTGGCGGGCTAAAGGGAATAGATCCCTTGACCGTTACGGGATCAGCAGCGCCAGAAGCGCCTTCTGCGCGTGGAGGCGATTTTCGGCCTCGTCGAACACGACCGACTGGGGGCCGTCTATCACCTCGTCGGTGATCTCCTCGCCACGGTGGGCAGGCAGGCAGTGCATCACTATGGCATCGCGGGCGGCCTTCTTCACCAGTTCGGCGTTCACCTGGTAGGGGCGGAAGATCGGGCGGCGCTTCTCGGCCTCAGCCTCCTGGCCCATGCTCGCCCAGGTGTCGGTGAAGATCACGTCGGCACCGCCGACATCATCCGGGTTGCGGCTGAAAGCGAGCCGGGAGCCGCTCGCTTGGGCGGACTTGGCTGCCTTGTCGGCGTATTTCTCGCGAACATCGAAGCCCTCGGGGCTGATCACGGTCAGGTCCATGCCTACTTTGGCCGCGCCGATCATCAGTGAGTGGGTGACGTTGTTGCCGTCGCCGATCCAGACGGCGTGCAGGCCCGTCAGCCGCCCTCGCTTCTCCCAGATCGTCAGCAGGTCGGCGAGGATCTGGCAGGGGTGTTCCTCGTCGCTGAGGCCGTTGATCACCGGCACCCCGGCGTATCTCGCCAGGTCGTCAACCTTCGCCTGCTCGAAAGTGCGCGCCATGATACCGTCTACCATCCTGCCGAGCACACGGGCCACATCGGCGACGCTCTCGCGCTTGCCGAGGCCGATGTCATTCGGGCCGAGGTAGAGCGCGTGCCCGCCGAGCTGCGTCATGCCGACCTCGAACGACACGCGGGTGCGCGCCGAAGGCTTCTCGAAGATCATCGCCAGGCTGCGACCCGCGAGGATATGGTGCGGCTGCCCCGTCTTCACCTGCATCTTAAGGCTCTTCGCCAACTCGAGCACCCGCCAGATCTCCTCGCCCGACAGGTCGTTGATCGAGGTGAGGCTGCGCCCTTTCATGCTTACGGCCATTTTATTCTCCTTCTATACCAGTCCTCATTCCGCGCTCAGAACAGTGCCGGTGCGGCCGTCGAGCGCGTCGAGTACGTGGAACAGCCCGGTGATGATCGCCTGCCGCCCGCCGCTCTCCACGAAGTTGAGCGCGGCCTGGACCTTCGGCCCCATGCTGCCTGTGGCGAAATAGCCCTCGGCCAGGTAGCGGCGGGCCTCGGCAGGCGTCATCTTATCGAGGTCGCGTTGGTCGGGCTGCTTGTAGTTGAGCGCGACCTTCTCCACATCGGTCAGCAGCAGCAGGCGGGACGCGCCGACCTGCTCCGCGAGCAACGCACCGGCGAGATCCTTGTCTATTACCGCCTCGACGCCGGTGAGCGTGCCGTCGGGCGCGGCGACGACCGGGATGCCCCCACCGCCCGACGCGATAACGATCATGCCGTCGTTGAGCATGGTGCGGATGGCGTTGACCTCGGCGATGGCGCGCGGCCTCGGTGACGGGACGACGCGCCGCCAGCCGCGCCCGCTGTCCTCCACGAGCCGTATGCCGGACGCACGCATGGATTGGGCCGCCTCCCCGGTGTAGAAAGGGCCGACCGGCTTCGACGGGTCCGCGAAGGCGGGGTCGCCGGCGTCCACGATCACCTGGGTTACCACGGCGGCGATCCGCGTGGCGGCGGGGTTGGCGCGGCGCACCAGTGCGTTGCGGAGGGACTGGGAGATCATGTACCCGACCCAGCCCTGGGTCATCGCCCCGGCCACATCCATCGGCATCGGCGGCACTTGGGCCGCCCCGGCAGCCTGCTGGAGCAGCAGGCTGCCGACCTGCGGGCCGTTGCCGTGCGTGATCACCAGGTGGTATCCGCGCACGGCGAGTTCGGCGAGCGCCTCCGCAGCCCGCCCCACATTGCGGAACTGCTCCTCGCTGGTCCCTTTCTCGCCCGCCCCCTTGATCGCGTTGCCGCCGAGGGCAACAACCAACGTTTCTTCCTTACTCAAACGCACCTCACATCTCATAATCCTCCCGCTCGAGCGGCATCGTCATGCAGCGCGGGCCGCCGCGTGCGCGGGAGAGTTCGAGGCCGCTGATCTTGACCGCGTACTTGCGCTCCGGATGGTCGCGGATCTCGGCTATCAGGGCGGGGTTCTCTATCCAGCGGCCTCCATCAGGTGCCGACAGGTCCGGCTCCCAGCGCACGATGTTTTCCTGATCGACCGAGCGGTAGCCGGAGGCGCTGAGGGCCTTGAACGTCTGCTCGTTGCGCTCGTAGCCGAGTATCAGGCCGGGGCGGAGGGCGAAGGCGTTGGCACCGTCGGTCCACTGCTCCCGGTCCTGGTAGAGGCGGCTCGTGCCGCCGCAGGGTATGGCGTGGATCGGGCGGCCTAGCTCCTCCTGGAGGCAGGCGATCAGCGAGCGATGCTCGGTGACGGCGCGCATCACGCCGTGTTCGTCGCGGCTGAGGCGGACGATGCCGACCTGCTCGCCGCCGCCCGGCAGGATCAGCGGGGGATAGACGAGGCACTCGTCACGGCTCAGGAAGGTGAAGATCGTGTCGAGGTGCATCGTGCTGCGCTGCTTCGGCATGATCACCGCGTAGATCGTCCGCACCGGGCTGCCCCGGCGTCGCAGCTCGCGGGCGAGCACGTCGATCCCCTCAATCGAGGTCCGCTCGCTCGCGCCGATCAGCAGCAGGTCGGGGCGCACAACCAGCACGTCGCCGCCCTCCACCGTGTAGGGATCATGGCCTCCGGTCGCGCTGAGGCTGCGGATCTGGTCGGTCTGTAGCCGGTCGAAGAGCAGTGGCGGCTCGGCACCGCCTGCGGCGAAGAGCGGGTGGCGGGTGAAGATATAGCGCATCAGCAGAGGCTCGCGGCGGCGGGCGGGGCGGGCCATCTGGGAGAGGATCACGCCTTCGCCGACGACGGTTGCGGGGTCGCGCATGAACATCAGGTTCGGGCTAGGCCCCAGCAGGTAGGGATAGGTGTCGAGCGCGCCGGAGAGGGTGGCGCTGCCGGACGGCTTCTCCCATCCGACCAGCAGCCGGTTTGCGAGGGAGGCGGGCGGCTCGTCGAGCAAGCGGTAGAGCACGTCTTCGCCGACCTGTTCGAGCGCGCAGACATCTGCGATCAGACTGCGGCGCGTCTGCTCGTCGGCCAGCACATCGTTGAGCAGGTCCAGAACCTCGAGCACGCCCTCCGGCGGCGCGACGAGGCCCATCAGCCGTCGGAAGGCGTCATGCTCGCGGCGGGCCAGGTCGAGGTAGAGGATGTCGTCGAAGAGGAACTGGTGGCGCAGCCCTGGCGTCATCCGCCGGATCTCTTCGCCGGGCCGGTGCAGCAGGATCTTCCGCAGCGGGCCTATCTCGGATGTGATGCTCAGGCCGCTCAAGTCTGATCCACCGGCGCTGTGTCGGGCTGCTCGAACAGCCCCGCATAGAAGCGGCGCATATAGGTCGGCAGGAGGCGCATGTCGCCCATCGTGCCGCTGGCGAGGCCCGCGAACATCTCCCAATCGTTCCGCTCCACAAGCATCCCCGCCCAGCCCTGCGCGGGTATGCCATGTACATAGTCGTATGCGAGGCGCTGCGCGCGCGCATATCGGGGGTCGGCCTCGGCGCTGAGCCGGACTGTGGCCTCGATCATGCCCTCCGCCCGTCCCGGCTCCAGGCGTCGCTCGTGCCACCAGACGTGGGCGTGCTCGTGTAGGGCGGCCTCGTCCTGGGCGGTATACAAGAAGACCAGCTTCCGTCCCGGATCCCAGTAGCCTCCGCCGCCCGTGCCTGCGGCGTCCTGCACGGCGATCCGGCTGTGCCTGCGGATATAATCTGCCCCCTCGGCCGTGAAGGGATAGCGCGCGAACAGCGACTCCCGCAGGGCAAGCGCCTCCGGCGTGTCCCACTTCGCGCCGCCGCCAGGCACGGCGGCACCGCCCGGTCCAACCCTCAGCGCAGCCACAAACTGGCTCACCGCCCGCCCCACCGCCTCGACACCATGCTCAATCGCAGTCTTCTCGTCGGCCACAACCGATCACCCCCTTCCCCAAACTCCTGTAAGCGGTTCCGTCCGTGGAACCCGCAGCCCGTACCGCCGCCGTCCCGGCGGCTCCGCGTCGCCCCTCGTCATTCAGAACTCAAAACTCAAAACTCAAAACTCGCCCCGCACGATCGGCAGCACGAGGCTGTGGGGGCCTCCGTGGCCGCGCGAGAGTTCGGAGCCACGGATACGCAGCACCCACTTGCCGGGAGCGGTCAGGCTGATCGAGCGGCCCGCGAAGACCGCGTTGCTGTCTATCACCTCGTAGCCCGCGCGGGCGAGAGCAGCTGCGGTCTGGTCGGTGCTGCGGTACGTGAGGATCTTGCCGGGGGCAACCGCCAGCAGGTTTGCGCCGCTGAACCACTCCTCGCGCTCCTCGTCGATCGGGTCGTCGCCGCCGCAGTAGATCGTCTGCAAGTTGAGGCCGTCGTCGCGCAGGCTCTCGACGAACGACGTGCGGCGCTCCGGCTCTGCGCCTCCCTTGCCGAGTTCGATGCGTATCACATCAACCGAGGCGGGGCCATACGGCATGAAGACCGGGCGGTAGAGCACGCACTCGGTCGGACTCAGCAGGCTGAAGACCGAGTCGAGATGATTGTGGCCGGAGGGCAGGCGGAGCACGTAGAGGATCACATGCCGCCCGGCTGCTGTAGCAGCCTCCTCCCAGGCACTCGCCAACCGTTGCACGGCCGGCATCGTCGTGCGGGGGCTGACGCCGACCGCCAGCAGGTCGGGCCGTAGCTGTAGGATGTTCCCGCCCTCGACATAGGCAGCGTGGGCCGGGTAGAGGCCGGTGCGCTCATCGGGGACATGCTGTAGCTCAGGCTCCTCCCAGTGCGGGAGTTCGTCGCGGCTGCCGACGCGGGGTCCGGCGGGCCAGCGCCCCACCCCGGCGAAGCGCGGATGCACACTGGTCACGAAGGCGACCAGCAGGGTTTCGCGGCGGCGGGCGTAGGCGGCCATGCGGCTCAGGACGAGCCGGTCGCCGACAACAGCCCCCATGTCGCGCATGAACATCATGTTGGGCAGCGGCGTCAGGTGGAAGAGCCTGCCCTCGGCGAAGCGCGAGAGGCGATCCTCGTCCTTGAGGTTGTCGAGCCGAGCGAGTTCGGGGACAAGGACGCCGCCGGCCAAATCGGGATTGTGGGCCTCGATCCCCTCGATCAGCGTGGCCGCGAGCATGGCGAACGCGCCGTCGCCGGCGAGGTGTTGCAGGTAGGATTCGAGGTAGCCCCGGCGCAGCGTCGGCGGCAGTCCGGCGCGGTCCTCGAGTCGTGCAAGGCGCTGTTCGAGCGGCTCAGGCTCCGCCTGGATCAGCGCGGTACGCGCCAGCAGGTGGTCAAGGTCGGCTGTGGGTGCCGCCTCCAGCGCCCCCGCAAGCATCTGGTGGAAGCTATGTACGATGATGCCGAGGTGGTCGGTGAGCAGGGCGGTCAGCAAGTCGTGTTCCTGCTGCGCGTGCCGCGTGTAGAGCAGGTCATCGAACAGGAAATGCTCCCGCGTAGCCGGAGTCATACGGACAAGCTCCCGGCCTGGCCGGTGCATGATAGCCTCGCGGAGGCAGTCTATTTCTGTGCAGACGTTGATGTTCGACATTGAACCTTCGTCTAACTAGGCGCTACATCGTATCGGGTGCCGCGATGCCGAGCAGGTTGAGGCCGTTCGCGATGGTTTGGCGGGCGGCGGCGGCTAGAACCAGGCGCGAGCGGCGTAGGGCGGGTGTCTCTGCGTTCAAGATGCGGGTCGTGTCCCAGAACTTGTTGAACGTTTCGGCGAGCACGAACAGGTAGCGCGTCAGCGTCACTGGGTTGTAGAGGGTCGCGGCGCGCAGTACCTCGTCGGGATAGCGGCTGATCATGTCGAGCAGCGTCAGTTCGCTGCTCAGGCTGATCAGCAGGCGCTTGTCGGGGTCGCGGTCGCCGAGATCCTTGAGGCGTTCGAGCGCCGCGAGGTCTTCGTCGCTGAGTTGGAGGCGGGTGAAGTCCACCGGCTCGGAGCCGATAGCCGAGGCCTCTCCGGCCTTGCTGAGGACGCTGGCGGCGCGGGCGTGGGCATACATGATGTAGGGCGCGCTCTGCTGGCGCGGGTTGAGCGCCTTCTCCCAGTCGAAGATGATCACGGTGTTGTTGTCTTTGTCGAGCATCCCGTACTTGATCGCGCCGAGGGCGATGATCCGCGCGGCCTCGTCCTTCTGGGCGTCGGTCATGTGGCGGCGTTCGGCGTCGGGTCGGCGCGCGAGGTTCTCGGCCTCGATCTGGTCGATCTCGGCGCGGGCGTGCGTAAGGGCGTCGCGCTCGAAGTCCTCGTAGAGGGGCATGTTGCCCTTGCGGGAGGAGAACGCGCCCTCCTTCGTGCCGACGATCTCGTAGCCGAGCTGTTGACACTTGTCAGCCTGCTTGAAGCCGTATAGCTCCAGCACCTTGAACACCTGTTGGAAGTAGAGCGACTGGCGCACGTCTATCACGTAGATCGAGCGTTCGACGCCGTAGTCGTCGAACTTGCGGCGGGCGAGGGCTAGGTCTTTGGTCGCGTAGAGCGTGGTGCCGTCGGAGCGCAGCAGGATCAGCACACGGTACGGCTCGCGCTCGGCGAGCGTGCCGTCTTTGTTCTTCTTGTAGAGCTTGTCGGCGTACTTTTCGCGGAGCGCGGGGTGCTTGCGGAGCTGGTCGTCTATCCGCACCAGCACCGGCTCGCCCTGGGGGCGGAGATCCTCGGCGATGCCCATGTCGATCAGCTTGCCAACGATCTCGCGGCCTTCCTCTTCGACCTGGCTCTCGTAGAACTCGACATCGAAATGCACGTCGAGGGTGTTGTAGACCTCAGCGAACTCGTCGAGGCTCCACTGGCGGGTGCGCTGCCAGAGGGCGACGAGGTCGGGGTCTTTCGCCTCCCAGCGCGCGAAGAGATCGCGCACTCCCTGTCGCCAGCCGGGAACCTGGTCCCACCAGTCTCGGTGGGCGGCGAGTTTGTCGTAGTCTTCGCGGAGCGGGCCGGTAGGGGGGATGAGGCCGCCGAGGGAGGCCCAGAGGGCGGCGATCAGGCCGGGGTCAACGCTGTCGAGGTCTATGTCGCGGCCCAGGCTCTCGTCCGGCTCGTGGGGGCTGTCGGGGTCGGTGTCGGGTCCGGCGACCGCGACGGCGGCAAGCAGGCTCTGCACGTCGCCGGCGGCACCATCGTGGGCGCGCAGCCATGCGCTGAGGGCGGGACCGAGCGCGGGGTCGGCGAGCGCATCGGCGATCAGCCCGGTGACGTGCTTGCGGTATTCGAGGCGGGCGTCGGCCTCTGCATAGACGTTGCCGAGCCAGCGGCCCCGCCGGGTCTCCGGCTCACCGCCGTTGTGGAAGTTGAGGTAGCACCAGAGGCAGCGGATGACGTGCATTCCGATGTCGCCGGGATAAGTCGCGGCGAGCACGTTCCAGCCTGCGGCGCGCATGATCCGCACGACGGCGTCGCCGAGGACGATGTTCCGCAGGTGGCCGACATGCACCGCCTTGTGGGTATTCGGCTGCGCGAACTCGACCATCACCTGCTCGTTCTTGGGAGCGCCGTGGCCCCATGCCTCGCCGCGCGCAAGCACTTCGCGCACGAGAAGGTCGGCGTAGGCGGGCACGTCCACGTAGAAGTTGACGAAGCCCTTGATCGCCTCGACTTTATGGACGAGGGGGTGGGCGGGGAAGGCGGCGACCAGCTCTTCGGCGATCTGCTGCGCGGCGTCCGGCCCCCGGCCCAGGGCCTTGCAAACGGCGCTGCCGTAGCCCCAGCGACCCTCGAGGGGTTGGCGGCGGACTTCGAGCGCCTTCTCAGGCGGCGCGTAGCCGAGACGACGCAGCGTGGTCTCCAGATTGTCGCGCAACAGGTTCGCCAGGTCGAGCACGCTGCCCGACGGCAGCAATTCGGTAGTCTCCACGCTGCATCCTCCTTTCGGGTCCAAGAATAGAAGTGCCATTATACGTCAAGGCGACCGGCGCACGCAAGCGCGGGTGAGTGATCAGTGGTCGGTGGTCAGTGGTCAGTGGTCAGTGGTTAGTGGTTAGTGGTTAGTGGTTAGTGGTTAGTGGTTAGTGGTTAGTAGTTGGTGGTCAGCATATCAGAACCCCATCAGCTTTCGGGGGTCGCGTCAGGCACGGCGGTCGGCCCCCGGCTGAAGACTCGTGCCTGGTAGGTTATAGTAGAGAGTCTTTTCGAGTAGGCGGTAGCAGTGGGCGGTGTCATCTTTAGAGCGGCGTAAAATCCCGGGCAGAGATTCTTCGCTGCGCTCAGAATGACAGTGCTGTGGCCGCTCATGCTCAAAGATACTCCGATCGCAGTATCTTTGCCGAAAACGGGCAGAATCCACCGGCGAGTGTCCCGGCCCGGTGGCGCGCCGCTGCTTTTTCAGGCACGGAGTAGGGGGCTTTCGGCCCGTTATTTTTACCCTCTCACTTTTAATATCCATTTCGAGGGTCATTTACTGCCATATTTTGGGGCAAAACGGGGCGTCGGGACGAAAGATACTCCATTAGACGGAGGCCCCTCCTTCGGAATTTTGAGTTTTGAGTTTTGAGTTTTGAATTAGGGACGCGCAGATCTTTTATCCACGAAACGACACGAGCGGACACGAAAAGGGGTTAGTGGTGGGTGGTCCACCGGCGGAGCCGTGGCTTGCCGTGGGCGGTAGTCGGTGGACCGGGCAGCCGGGACGGCGGCGGTGCGGGGGCTGGGGAACTTGCGGCGGCTGCGGGACGAGTGTACAATATGCGTGGGTGCGGGGCCGTAGGGCGATCTTTGGGGGGCTGGCTTCGCGGAGCCAGACCGGCTGTGGGCGGCTGCGCGCCCTTGTGAGGCGATTCCAGTGGGGATGCGGCTCCCTGGGGCGTTGCTACTTCTTGTGTCGGCGGTCTGGGGGCAGCAGGACGGCGCACAGGCGGATTGGGTAGAGGCCGGTGCCGCCGGAAAGGACTGAGTAGAATGCAGTTACCGCGCTACTTTTCTAAGCGCCCGCCCGTCGCCACCGATCCGGCTACCTTGGCGGCGTTCGAGCGGCTCTATGCGGCTGCGGTGATGCCGGGCACGGGGCGGGAGATTGACTACACTTTGGCGGTGCCGAAATGGCAGTTCTTGTGTTGGCTCACGGATACGCGGGACATCTTGCTGCACGGCTCGGGCAACGGGGGCATTGTCGAGTTTGAGCCGCGCCAATCCAACGACATCGAAGAGTTCGGCAATCGGAGTGCGGTTTATGCGGCCTCGGACGGCATCTGGCCGATGTTCTTCGCGGTCATGGACCGTGATCGGTATGTGCGTTCGCTGACCAACGCCTGCTTTCGCGTGGTGGAAGCCGGAGGCACCCTGAGCGAGCCGTACTACTTCTTTTCGATCAACGGCGACGCCCTGCCGCACCAGCCCTGGCGGCACGGCACGATCTATCTGCTGCCGCGTGGGACGTTTGAGCAGCAGCCGGTGCAGTCAAGTCGAGGCGGGCAGGTCGAGATCGCGCAGTGGGCGAGCCTGGTCCCTGTTCGGCCGCTGGCACGACTGGCTGTCGCCCCTGCCGATTTCCCGTTCCTCTCGCAAATCTACGCGCACGACCCGGCGTTGGTCAGGGAGCGGGCGGCGCGGGAACCGGATGGCTTCCCCTGGATGGACGAGTAGCTCAACCGCTGCGATCACGGGACGAAGAAGAAGCCGATCGCGAGGATCGCGTAGGCGGCGAGGAGCTGGATGCCTTCGAGCCAGTTGGATTCGCCGTCCTGGGAGACTAGGGTGGTGAGGAGGAGGGCGACGCCCATCGCGACAAGCTCGAAGAGGGTGAAGACGAGGTTCATCGGCTTGCCGATGAGGAGGCCGACGAAGACGAGGAGCGGGGCGACGAAGAGGGCGATCTGGAGGGCGCTGCCGGTGGCGATGGAGAGGGCGAGTTCCATGCGGTCGCGCATGGCGACGGTGACGGCGGAGGCGTGTTCGGCAGCGTTGCCGATGATGGCGATCAGGATGACGCCGACGAAGGCGTCGCTCCAACCGAGGGTGTTGGTGAGGTATTCGACGCCCTGCACGAGGAGTTCGGAGAGGCCGGCGATGAGGAGTGTCGCGCCGCCGAGGACGATCACGCTGTGGCGGGTGGACCAAGCGGTGCCGTGCATGGCTACCTCTTCGGCTTCGCTATAGAGGAAGGCGTGGGTCTTGAGGAAGAAGACCATCTGGGCGAGGTAGGCGAGGATCAGGATGAGGGCGACGCCGACCGAAATGAGCTGGGAGGTGTCGGCGTCGTTGGTGCGGGTGGCGACGATGAAGAGGGCGGGCACCGAGAGGCCGACTGCGGCGAGCGCGAACTGAGAGGAGTTGGCGCTCGCGCCGGTCTTGTTGAAGACCTGCCGCCTGCGACCGAGGCCACCGAGGAACATCGCCAGCCCGAGCACGAACAAGATGTTGCCGATGAGCGAGCCGATGAGCGACGCCTTGACGACATCCAGCAGCCCGGGTTGAGGGCGATGACCGCGATGATCAACTCGGTCGCATTGGCGAACGTCGCGTTCAGTAGGCCGCCGATGCCTGAGCCGACGCGGGAGGCGATCTCCTCGGTGGCGGTGCCGAGAACCTTCGCCAGGGGGACAATCGCGAGCGCGCTGACGATGAAGAGCCAGAGGTCGGGCAGGCCGAGCAGCTTGACGACGGGCGCGAGCGGCACGAAGATCAGTAAGCCGTAGATCAGGCGCTCGAAGAGGGACGCAGGCTCCGGCCCCGCCAGGTCGAGGCCGAGGTAGAGCAGGAAGCGGGTGAGCAGCTTCACCTGGCGTATTATGCCTCTCCGAACGCGGCGGCAAAGAACTCGGCGAGGCGCGTGTAGAGGATCTTCTGGTTTTTGGGGCGCTTGATGCCGTGGCCCTCGTCCTCGAAGGCGAGAACGTCGTAGGCGACGCCGGCGGCGTTGAGCGCGGACCTGACGGCACGAACGTTCTCCGGTGAGACGTTCGGGTCTTGCATACCCTGCACGATCAGCAGGCGGCCACGGATGTCCGAGACGAAGTTGATCGGCGACCGCTCGTGGTAGCGGTCGGGCACCTGGTCGGGGCGACCTCCCATCATCTCCTCGCTGTATGGGCGGAGGTCGGGGCGGGTGGTTTCGTAGTCCACCACGAGGTCGGTCATGCCGCAGATCGGGGCGGAGGCCGCGACGACCTCCGGCGGGAAGTGGGTGATCGCGTACCAGGAGGAATAGCCGCCGTAGGAGGTGCCGGTGACGCCGACTTTGCCGGGCGCTGCTATGCCCTCGGCGATCAGCGCCTCAATGCCGGCGCGGATGTCGTCCTGCTCGCGGCCGCCCCAGCCATCCTGCTTGATCGCGTCCTGGTATTCGAGGCTGAAGCCGGTGCTGCCCCGGTAGTTGGGGTCGAGCACGTTGAAGCCCTGCGACACGAAGAACTGGATCGCGTTGTTGACGGCGTCGGAGCTGTGGCTGGTCGGCCCGCCGTGTATATAGACGATAGTGCCGAGAGCGGGGCCGGGGGCGCGATATAGCCAGCCCTGTATCTCCCGCCCGTCAACCGAGCGCCAGCGGTAATCTGTAGCCGGCGCGAGATCGGCAGGGCGGAGAGGCGTACGCTCCCAGACGCGGGTGAGGCTGGTGAACGACTCCGGGTGGGGGCCAGTCAGGGAGAAGCGGACAAGGTCTGTCGGCTGCCGGGAACTGCCGTAGATGCCGACCCATTCGCCGTCGGCGAGCGGGTGGAGGGGGGTGAGGTTGCCAGACATGGGCGGGAGGGGCGTCTCTGCGCCGGTCTCTATGTCGAGGAGCGACGCCCGCGTGCCTGCGTCCCGGACTTCGAGCACGACAGCGCGGCTGCCGTCGCTGCCACGGGGCACGAAGGCGGCCTCGATGTTGCGCGCGGGGTCGTCTACCAGCCAACGGACTGCGCCGCCGTCGCGGTCCCAGATGCCGACGCGGCGGTGACTGCCGGCCTCGCTGAGGACGACGGCCTGCCGCCCGTCGGGGTGCCAAGATGCCTGGGTCTTGACGGCGGGGCCGAAGTTCAACACCTCGCGATCCTCGCGGCCCTCAATGTCCACCAGCCAGACCTGGCTGCCGGAGGGACCGATATCCTGGCGGTTGTAGAGGATGTGGGTCCCCGGCTCGTTAAGCTCGGGGGCAGGCCAGCCGGGCTTTCGCGGGCGGGCGATGGGACGACGCTCTCCGGTCGCCAGGTCGTGGCGAAAGATCAGCGTCGGCTCGATCTCCTCTCCGGTCTCGGCGTCGAAGTTCGCGGCGTAGAAGAGCAGGCGGGCGTTCGGGTGCAGCCAGCCCTCGTGCAGGAAATAGTGGGGGTCGGCCGCGGTGAGCGGCTGCATCTCAAGGGGCCGGGCGAGATCCACCCTGAAGAGGCGCGCCCGCTCGTCGCCATCGTGGTCCTGCGCCACGATCACCGCAGACGAGTCGGGCGTCCAAGAGACCAGCATGGTGTCGTCGGGAGTGTCGGTTAGGCGGAGGGGCGGGGCCGCGGCGTCGGTCGGGGCGGTGTAGACATCGGCCGCGGGTCCGGCCCGGAACCATGTCCATGCGGCCCACTTGCCGTCTGGGGAGACGGCGGGGGCGTAGAGGCCGGGCAGGCCGAGGAGGGCGTCAAGGTATTGGTCGGGGGTCATTCGGTTTCCTTTCGGGGGTGCATATTCAGGGCCGGGAGTTCGGCGTCTATAAGCGCCTGACGGGCCTCGGAGTCGGCGGCTAGGGCGGCGATGCGGGCGTCGATCGCGGCGAGGCGGTCTTCGGAGGCGCTGAGGGCGGTGAAGAGTTTGCGGCGGAGCGCGCCCTCCTCGCCTGCGGTGCCGAGCGCGGCCATGTTTTGGCGGACCTGTTCCTGGCGGGCGTATATCTCCTGGCGCTCGGAGGACAGCCGGGCACGCTCCTGGTCGTTGTCGGCGATGGCCTGGCGCTCATCGAGCAGGCGCTTGATGCGGGCGAGAGTATCCTCGTCGAGGAGGCGGTCGCGCAGGTAGAGGCGCAGCTGGTCGTAGGACTGGTTGAGCACGGCCTCTTGCCGCCAGTAGAGGGTGCGCTCGGCAACGGTGAGGGCGGCGGCGCCGCGCGGAGGGCAGACGACCTCCCAGCGGTAGAACTCAGCGCTTTTCTCATCGGGAGTGGGAGTCTCCACGAGGGTAGCGTTCGGATCCACCGGGCGCTCGATTGTGACGACGCGCTCGCCTGCAAGGCTGCTCTCACAGGTGTAGGTCGTGGTGAGGAGGTTGGCCTGCTGGATGTAGAAGTACGCGCCCTCGATCCGCAGGGCGGCGGTCTGGGTGGTGTGCTGCGCGGTTTCGGTGACTTTGATGCCGAGTTCGACCGCGAAGGCCAGATATACATCGCCGCCGGACTTGGTGAAGGGCACGAGCGCCTCGCCCCGGTAGTCGCCATCCTCGACGATAGTGACGGGGCCGCGCTCGAGCACGAGGCCGGTGGTGTTAGTGAAGCGGAGGGCGGCGACCGGGTGGACGGGCATCTTCGCGCCGTTGTAGAGGAGCCGGCGGCGATATGGCACGCGCGCCGCGAGGATCGGCACGAGCGCGCTCTCGCCGCGCTTGACTGTCACGGGCGCGGTGACCTGGTACTCGAAGAGTTCGCCGAGGTCCGCGCCGGTCGCGGAGGTTGGGGCGGCGCGCTCCAGGTCTGCCATGCTCATCATGGCCGCAGCAGGCGCGGCTAGAGCCGCCATCATACGGGGCGCAGCAGGCGCGGGCATCCTGCCACCGTCGGCAGCCTGCATGATGTCCTGGAACTCGACGGGGCCGGGGGCGACCCGCGCCTCGTCTTCGACCACGCGGCGGGAGGGGATGTGGGAGGTCGTCAGGTCGTAGATGAAGGAGATCGGCTGCCCGGCGACGAGGGTGACGGCGACTTCGTTGAGGTCTTCCTCCATCCGGTTGTCGAACAGCCCCCAGCCCTGGATGACCAATTCGCCACCAGCTGGCCCCTCGTCGGAACTGCTCTCGGCCACCAGACGGTAGCTGACGCGCCAGGTCGGGCTTGGCACGAGGTAGGAGACGGCGAGGTCGTGGGTGCCGGGGCTGAGGCGGAGGCTGACGGTGCGGTGGGACTCCTCGGTGCGACTGGTGTCGAGGAAGAAGTGCAGGTCGTGGAGGGCGCGATCCTCGAGGAGTTCGACGCGCGCCAGCCGCGCCATCGGCAGGTTGACTACGCCGCGGTCTTCGAGGAGCGCAACCCGCGCACGGTCCACCGGCCTGTCCTCTGCAACCTCGACGCCGAGGAGCCGGCCGGTATGCTGCTCGGCCGCCGCGCCCTCGCCGACGGTGAGACGCACCTGCCAGCCGCGCAGCCCGCGCAGGAGGTCGAGCAGGCTATGGTCGGGGCCGAGGGTGATGCCGCTCTCAGCCAGCCGCGCCTCGCGGTCGGCAGGCGTGTCGTAGCGGATGCCGAGCACCTGGCCTCCGCCACGGTCGAGCGCGAGGAGGCTCTTGAGGGTGTCGTTCACCTCGTCGGCGCGGAACGCAAGCTGGATCTCCTCGCCCTCGCACGTCCCCCGGCGCTCGACAAAGCCGACCCCGTGCTTGTAGAGGGTCAGCCGACGGATGGGGAGGATGTTTGTACTGGCGCTGGTTGCATCCGGCATTAGGGAGTCTCCTTGTGGCACCTTCTACCGGCCAGGGCTGCCGAGGCCCTCGGCGGCGACGATCATGAACATGATCTCACCGACCACCGCCGTCTCGCCGTCAACCGTGGCCTGGACGTTGGCCTGCACGATCGGCGGGCGGAGGCGGGTGATGACGGCTTCGAGGCGCAGGGTGTCGCCGGGCTTGACCTGGCGCTTGAAGCGGACCTTGTCGATCCCAGCGAAGAACCCCATCATGCCCTTGTTTTCGGGCAGGCTGAGTGCCGCGATGCCGGCGACCTGCGCGAGCGCCTCGACCATGAGGACGCCGGGCACCACAGGGTAGCCGGGCACATGGCCGGGGAAGTACCACTCGTTGGCGGTAACGTTCTTGATGCCGACCCCCCGCACCCCCGGTTCAAGCTCGATTATCTTGTCCACAAGCAGGAAGGGGTACCGATGGGGTATGATCTTCTCTATATCTGTACTGCTGAGGGGCAGTTGTAGGTCGGGCATGTGTCTTCTCCAGTGGTCAGTGGTCGGTGGTCAGTGGTCAGTAGACGGCAGCAGTAGGCGGTAGGCGGTAGGCAGCGTTTACGCAATACGTAACACGAAATACGCGACACGTCTTATTCCGCACTCCGCACTCCGCACTCCGCAATCAGGAGGCGGCGAGCGGAGAGGCCGAGGGCTAGGCAGAGCCAGAGCAGGGCGGTCAGGTGGGATTGCTCGGTGTTGAAGAAGTAGTGGTCGGCGAGGCCGACGACGAGCGCACCGAGGACGGCGGCGGCCGCGCCGAGCAGGGTGGCGTCGAGGTCGGAGTGCGGAGTGCGGAGTGCGGAGTGCGGAGTGGGGTGCTCGGATTCTTCGCTGCGCTCAGAATGAGGGTATTCAGAGAGGGCTGGGGCGGTTGTTGGGGGATCGGGGCGGTTGGGTAGAAAGGGGGCGAGCAGGAGGAAGAAGCCGATTATGACGGCGGCGAAGGCGGCCATGCCAAGCAGCCCGGTGCGCTCGGTGATCGTCAGGTAGATGCTCGACACGCCGGTAGTTAGGTCGAGTTCTCCGGCCTGACCGAAGCCGACGCCGAAGAACGGGTAGCGGGCGATGATCGTACCGGCGTTCTGGAACTCGCTGATCCGCATGAGCTGGGCCTGGTCCTGGAGCAGGAAGCCGGACACCAGCCGGTCCGTGTAGCTGCCGCCGAGGCCGCTGAGGACGACGGCAACTCCTGTGACGAGCAGGGCGATCGCCAGCTTGCGGTAACGGAGCGCGCCGACGAGCAGCGCCGCCGCGAGGACGGCGACCAGCGCGGTGCGCGAGTAGGTGAAGACGAGCGCAGCCGCCTCCGCAGCCACGATGGCGGCGAGCAGGGGGCGTGGGAGGCAGGGGCGCTTGCCGAGGAGCTGGGTCAGCGTGAGGGCGATCAGCACAACGAGCAGGCCGGCGAAGCTGTTCGGGTCCACCGAGGTGCCGATGGCGCGCTCTTTGCCGAGAGCGGGGCCGGCCTCGACGAAGCGGAGCACGCCGGCCATGGGGTAGCCGATGGGCTGCAGGTAGAGCAGGAGGCGCTCGGCCAGAGGCTGCGGCAGCCTCCAGAGCACGAGGCCGATGGCCGCCGCCAGCCCGCCCGACAGGATCAGCACCTGCATGAACCGGCGGATCGCGTCGGCGGTACGTAGAACCTGGCCGACGAGGAAGAAAAGCGCGATGGCGAGCAGGAGCTTGATGTAGTTGTGGACGATCTCGGTGCTGCTGTCGCGGCCGAGGCCGAGCACGAACGCGAAGCTGATCACGCCGATGAAGAGCAGGACCGCGCCGTCGAGCGGCGAACGCACCAGGCCACGCCACGCCGGGTCGTCGGCGCGGCTGCCGGCGAAGATGGCGACCCCAGCGAGCAGCAAGATGCCGACTTCGAGGAGGGTCGGGGTGAAGCCGATCTTCGCGGGCAGGGTGCCGAACGGCAGCAGGGTGATCACGGCGGCGACGAGCCAGAGGTCGGCCTGGGGGCGGGTGAGCAGCCAAGGGAGCGGCAGCACCGCGGCGAGCAGCGCGAACGGGATCAGAGGGTTGCCGGCCGCGACCGCGACCCCGCCCGCGAGGCCGAGCGCGAGCGCGCCGAGCGCGAGGCCGAGCGTCCGCAGCGCGCCGTTGTCTCCCAGCCCGGCCCGTACCGTCGCCACGGGCTAGATCCATCTCCTGTAACGGAAGAAGGCGAGCAGCCCGACGAGGGCCAGCACGATGAGCACGATGCTGGCGTAGAAGGCGATGGCCGGAGAGAGGCCGGTGAGCGTTGCGGAGGCGGCGAGGGTGCCGGCGAGCGCCAGCCCAGCGCCGGTCAGCGCAAGAAACACCAGCACGCCAGTCAGCACGGTCAGCATCTTGACGACTTCGTTGGTGCGCGTGGCAGTCAGCGAGTCGTTCGTGCCGTTCAGCCCATCAATGACCTCTTTGAAGTCTTCGAGCGTGTCCCAGATCTTCGAGAGGTGGTCGCCGAGGTCGCTGAAATACTCCCCGAGGTCGTCGCCGAGGAGGGGGGCGAGAGAGTCGGCCCGCCGATCGAGGCTGCCGATAACCGCGATCTGGGGCTTGATGATGCGCCTGTAGGCGATGATGTCGCGCCGGAGCACCGAGAGTTCGTAGACCGTCTGGCGGTTGTGCTGCTCGAAGATCATGTCCTCGACGCGCTCGATGTTCTGGTCGATCTTGCCGAGCGGCGGGAAGCAGGAGTCGACCAGCTTGTCTATCACACGGTAGAGCAGGTAGCCGGACGAGCGGCGCATCGCGCGTGCCCGTATCTCGGGGTCGTCGAGGCAGTTCTGGAAGTAGCGCAGCAGGGGCCGCAGGTGGCCGGCGTGGACGGTGATCAGGTAGTCCTTGCCGATGAAGATGTCCACCTCGCTGGCGGTGGTCAGCCGGGTGATCTTGTTGTAAACGGGCCAGTGCAGCACGAGGAAGATGTAGTCGTCGCGCTCGTCGAGCTTGGGCCGCTGGATCTTGCTGATCACGTCTTCGAGGTGCAGGGGGTGGAAGCTGTAATGGGAGCGCAGCCAGTCTATCTCGGCGCGCGCGGGCCTTTGGATGTCGACCCAGGTCAGCCCGTTCGCCTCGACGGTGCGGATGTTGAGCAAGGCGGGGCGCGACGGCTCGGCCCGCGCCTCGCGGCCTGCCTGCGCCTGGGCTGCGGGCGGTGTCCCGGCCCGCTTTGTCGTGGCGTCTGTCTGCATCGCGTGCTCCCATGCGTAAGCGGTCAGCCATCAGCTTTCAGCTTAGGTGTAATGCGACCGACTCTATTCGAGCCGGGCTGAACGCTGACCGCTTGCCATTATACCGCTCAGGGCGGTGGAGGGCAAGTGGGGGTTGGTTGCGCGGGGTTGGTGGAAGGAGTAGAATAGGAGGAAATGGGAGGGAAAGATGGCCGGAGAGCGTGCAAGCGGGGCAGAAGGCCCCTGGCGGCAGATGAAAATCGAGCTATATGCGGGCGCACCGGATGGAGCCGCCCCACCCAAGACGGCTCTCGGCTCCATCCAGATCGAGTGCGCGGACGCCATGACCCGCTACGGTGCGTGGCCCTCGCCGACGGTGATTATATCCGACGGGGCTTACGGTGTCGGCGGCTTCCCAGGCGACCCGCCCACGCCGGCTGGGCTGGCCGACTGGTACGCGCCGCACGCCGCCGCGTGGGCACGCTATGCTCTGCCCGAAACGACGCTCTGGTTCTGGGGCACCGAGATCGGCTGGGCGACCGTCCACCCCGTGCTGGCGCTCCACGGTTGGGAGTACCGCGCCTTGCATGTTTGGAACAAAGGGATCGCCCATATCGCAGGCAACGTGAACAGCAAGACGATCCGCCGCTTCCCCATCGTCACCGAGGTCTGCGCGCAGTATGTGCGCGCGGTCCGCCTGCAGTCCGTCTCCGGCACACCCCTGCCGATGCAACAATGGCTGCGCCAGGAATGGCTACGGTCGGGGCTGCCGCTGAACAGGACGAATGAAGCCTGCGGTGTCAAGAACGCCGCCACACGCAAATATTTCACGCAAGATCACCTTTGGTACTTCCCGCCGCCTGAGATGATGGAGCGGATCGCGGCTTACGCGAACCGGCATGGGCGGGCGACAGAGTACCCCTACTTTTCGCTGGACGGCACAGCCCCGCTGACAGCCGAGCAGTGGGCGCGGATGCGCGCCAAGTGGAACCACACCCACGCCGTCACTAACGTTTGGACAGAGCTGCCGATGCGCGGCACTGAGCGGCTGAAAGACGACGACGCAAAGTGTTTGCACGCCAATCAGAAGCCTTTGCGCTTAGTCGAGCGCCTGATAGTGGCGTCGAGCGACCCCGGCGATGTTGTCTGGGAGCCGTTCGGCGGCCTCTGCTCCGGTGCCGTGGGCGCGCTGCACACAGGGCGGCGTTGCTATAGCGCCGAGGTCAACCCAAAGTACTACGAGGCTGCGAAGACTCGCTTGGAAGCGGAGGCCGAACGTGGCACAAGAGCAGCCGCAGCCTCCTGACGGCGGCTCGCCGCCCCCGCCTCAGCCGACTGTTGTGGACGACAGTTGGCCACATACTGGGCTGTTTCGGGCTGTGTGCGATGCTCTATTCGCTCTACCGGCTTTTTTCAAATCGGATCTTCATATATCCGGTGTGCTGGCTACCGACCTTTTCACGTTCAACGCTTCGCTGGGAGCGACCATCGAAGTCCAGGTTGTTGAGGCTCTTAACAGCCTGCGGACGACCTGGGATCCTGCGGATATGTACAGACTCTATAGCTTTGCTCGGCAACCACAAAGGTTCCCCGACGTGATATTACGCAGAGCTGCTCCGGGGCCGGAGCCGATCCTGATGGGGATTGAGTTGAAGGGTTGGTATATTCTCGCTAGGGAGAAGGAGCCGAGTTTTCGTTATAGAGTTACACCGGCAGTCTGTGCGCCCGCCGACCTATTGGTGGTTTATCCGTGGGCGCTGTCCAATGTCATCTCCGGCTCGCCACGTCTGTTCCAGCCTTATGTCGTGAACGCCCGCTACGCGGCTGAGTACCGAAATTGGCACTGGCAATACGCGAAAGGCACCGATGGAGGGAATGAGATTGCTGTTTCCGCTGTAACGCATCACTACCCGGTCAAGATCGACAAAATATCCGATGTGGCGAAGCAGGACTCAGGCGGCAACTTCGGGCGGTTCGCCCGGACAGGGCTTATGGACGAGTACATGAAGACTGTCTTCCGCGAGGATCTTGCCGGAATCCCGCTGGAAGCCTGGCAGCAGTTCCTCAGTCGGTTCAGCACCGGTGGCTACTAGCTCCCCTGAGCAACTACACTCCCTCTACTCCACAACCACCAGCTCCCGCGTGGCGTTGTTCAGGCGGCGCGCGCCGGTCTCGGTGAGGACCACGATGTCTTCGATGCGGACGCCGAAGCGACCGGGCAGGTAGAGGCCGGGTTCGATGGAGAAGGCCATGCCGGGGGCGAGCATGGTCTGGCCGCCCTGCACCAGGAAGGGCGGCTCGTGGCCGTCGAGGCCGATGCCGTGGCCGAGGCGGTGGGTGAAGAATTGGCCGTAGCCGGACGCATTGAGGTGGTTGCGGACGACTGCATCGAGCGCCTCGCCGGTCATGCCGGGTTGGGCTGCCTGCACTCCGGCTTCCTGCGCCGCCAGAACGTGGTCGTAGACCGCGCGCATCTCGCCGATCGGGGCCTGGCCCACGGCGACGGTGCGTGTCATGTCGGCCTGATAGCCGTTCAGCCGCCCGCCATAGTCGAGCACCACGAAGTCGCCGGCTTGGATCACGCGGTCGCCGGCGGTGTGGTGGGGAGATGCGCCGTTCGGCCCGCTGCCCACAATCGGCCCCCCCTCGTTAGCCAGCCCACGGGCGCGCAGCAGGTCGGCGATGGCCGCCGCGACTTGCCGCTCGGTCTGCCCGGCGAAGCGCAGGCCCCGTATCTCCCCGAAGGCATCGTCGGCGCGGCTGCCCGCCTCGGCGAGCGCGGCGATCTCGTCCTCGTCTTTCACGATGCGGAGGGGTGCGAGCACGCCTTCCGCGGGGGTGAACCGGGCAGACGGTAAGGCCGCTTGTAGCCTCAGCAGGAAGACCGACCAGAGCCGGTCGCTCACGGAGATGCTGAGGGGCGCAGGTGAAACAATCGCGGCTACGCGGCCCGCCGGGTCTTCGTTCTCAGACCAGGGGACGACGCCCACCCCCTGCGGCAGCCCCGCCAGCCCCGCAGCCTCGAACGACGGCACGACCAGGTTGAAACCGCCGTCCCTGTGCGCCACCAGCAGCGACATCCGCTCGCTTGGGTGCAGGTCCAGCCCCGTCAGGTAGAGCAGGTCCGACGACGGCCCGACGAAGCAGAAATCAACCCCAGCCGCCCGCAGCCCCTCGCACAGCCGCCCCAACCGCCCCGCAGAATCCGTCCCCATCGCAACATCCTCCATTCGCGCACTACGCATCGTAAGCCGTCAGCCATCAGCCGTCAGCTCTGCATCGGACAAAAACACCGGGCCAGACCCGCCAGACTCAAAGGAGATGCGGCGGACCCGGCCCGGCAAAGCTGCCGAGGGCTACTTCTTGGGAGCAGGAGTTGCGCTCCCTTTTTTGGGGTCGACCTTCGGCTTTTTCTTCTCTTTGTCCTTCGGACTTTTATCGCCCATTGCTGTCCCCTTTCTCTCCAGTCGGGTTCCGCCCGGCATGGCGGGGGCCGCACCGATCGCGTGCCCGATGCAATCCTAGCACTCTGCAAAATCGCTGTCAAGTTTGTGCGTGGCTTCACAATCCATCCATCTAGCCATACCCCTGCGGGTTCTCAGCGCCGGACAGAGCCGCCCGGAAGTCGGTCAGCGCCGAATCATAGCCTGCCGAGTTGAAGCTGTCGAAGCTGCCTGCGCGGGACAGGGTGATACGCAGGCAGTGCAGGGCCAACCGCGCCCGCAGCCGTGCCGCGAACCCGGCATCCCCTGGTTGCCCGGCCAGGGCGAGGAACCGGCTGCGTGTCGGCGGCGGGTAATACCACCAGAGCAGCGGCCCCAGATCGGCGGCCGGGTCGTCAAGCGCCATAGCTTCGGGGTCGAGAACATACCAGGCACCGGACGCCGTGAGCAGCCAGTTGGCGTTGCAGATGTCCCGGTGCGCGGCGACCAGGCCGGTGCCCACGAACTTCGCTATCTCTCCTTCCAGGCGGTCCAACCCGGTGTCCACCTCTGGGGCGACCGCAGGCACCGCGTCGCGGACCCGCGCCCACTGCAGGCGCACCTCAGCGAGCGCCGCCATGCCCGCTGCGCGATAGCTCTCGTCCGCAACCGCCGGCAGGGCCGCCCGCACGCCGGGGTCGCGGTGCATCCGTCCGACGATGCCGGCCACCGTATCGAGCGCGGCCTGGAAGTCGCGGGGGCGGGGCTTGCGGCCCACGATGTACGGCTGCACAAGGATAGGTTCGCCGTCCGCGAGTCGCCCGCTCGCCAGAAGCGGAGGAGATAGACCGGCGGCAGCCAGAGCAGCAGCCCTCACCGGCTCCGCCCCGACTTTCACGAAGAACCGCGCCCCGGCACCCGCCGCGAAGTAGGTCTCGTGGCCGCTGCCCGGCGGAAAGGCGAAGTTCCACTCCCCGCCGCCGAAGCGCCCCCGCAAGAATGTCTCTACCTCGGCCTCATGCCGCCTCATGTCGCGCCTCATCGTTTGGCGTTGAGCAGGCTGAATATCCAGACATCGTCCTGGTGAAACACGAGCCGCACCTGGTCGGTCTGCGCGAGGAGCACCTGCGGGTCCATCACGCCGCCGCGCGAGCCGATGTAGATGTAGCCGACGCCCTGAGCGCGCAGGTAGGCCCAGGCGTTGGCGGCGTCAGGGGTGTTCGGCAGGCGGGTGAGCGTGTCGGTCGAACGGACAACCTGCACGGCGTGGCGCAGGTAGGCAGGGTCGGCGAGCCGCTCGTTGTAGGCAGGCACCGGCGGGAGCGTGGAAGCTCGCCGCGCCAGCACCGGCGTCCAGACCCCGGCGTCCGACCCCTGCACCGCCTCCGGCCCCCAGGGCTGCCCGAACCCGTTGCCTGCGACGAGCGCGCCCGCCGGGGTGTTCGCGGTCAGCCAGCGCATACCGGCCATGTCCTGCGGCTCGACATACGGGCGAACATCGAGTATCGGGAGGAGGCTCTCCGCCCCGACCACCGCGACAAGCAGCCCGGCCACGCCGAGGAAGGTGCGGACGGCGAGGGCCGCCGGGGGCCGGGCGGCAAGGCGGAGCAGCACTCGCCCCGCCCACACAAGGGGATATGCCGCGAGCAAGCAGACCGGGATGAAGGCCGAGGTGGCGACGGTCACCGTGTCGAGGTAGCCCGCGCCCGGCAGGTGGAGGAGCGTCGGGTTGCTCCAGAGCAGGTGGAGGCCGAACCAGACCGCGAGGAGCAGCGGTGGCCAGTCGCGGCGCAAGAGGCAGATCAGCAGGCCGAGCGCCGCCAGCGCCAGCAGGATCCCGGTCGACCAGTAGCCGAGTTGGCTCGTGGCGCTCAGGTCGCCGAGCATGTTGTTGAGGTCGTAGTAGGCGGCGTTGCTCTGGTCCGCGGAGCCTGCGAAGCGCGTGGTGAAGTCCGCCCGTAGGTTGAGCAGCCAGGGCAAGACCGCGAGCAGCGCGATCACCGCGACCGCCAGCCCGCTCTGCACCAGGCTGCCGACCGTCGCCAGCCGCTCTCCGGCCCGCAACCGCCGCGCCGCCGCGATCCCCACGCCGCCGAGGAAGAGGAGGGCGTAGCTCGCGCACATGGCGGCGATACGGTAGTGCGTCAGGAACATCCCCGCACCCGCTATGCCGGCCAGCACCGTCGGCCCGACCCAGGTGCGCCACGCCCCGATGCGCGGCAAGCGGCGTGGCGTGCTCCCCGCCGCCCAGTCGGAGACCGGCGCGAGCGCGTCGAAGACCACCACCCAGGCCACCGGCAGCAGCGCCAGCCCCAGACCCTGGGTATAGCGGCTCCAATTCACGTAGAACGCCGGGAAGATCGCGACCACACCGGCGAGCGCCCCAGCGGTCAGCCCAAGCCATCGGCTGCCGAGCACCCGCCAGCCGAAAAGCGTCAGGCTCAACACCGGCAGCGCAGTCGCCAACTGCCCGGCGAGCGGCATCAGCCGCTCAACCGAGAGGTTGCCGGGAGCCAGCCAGCCCATTGCGGCTGCGAATGCGTGGAAGCCGTAGTGGTAAGTGAACGACGCGAGAGGCGCGTAGGGCGCGTAGCCGTGGGGCACCCCGCCACGGTCGAGGAAAAGCTGCGTCACGAGCGTGTGGTGGTATGCGTCCAGCCCCATACCGGCCACCATGTCGCGGATCGTGACGAGCCGCGAGAGGAGCGTGAGGCCGAGCACGGCGAAAAATAGTGCGGAGTGCGGAGTGCGGAGTGCGGAGTACGTAGTACGGAGTGCTGAGTGCGGGGTGCTGACGGCTGACCGCTGACCGCTGACCGCTGACCGCTGACGGCTGACGACTGACCGCTGACGGCTGGTGAAGATGAGGAGGCCGGCTGCGCTCAGCGCGATGATCGCCCAGACCAGCCACTGTCCCCAAGCCTCGATGCCCGCCGTCCAGCCGGCGAGGAGGAGGACGGGCCACGCCAGGAGGGTGAGGGCGGGAGCGGCGAGGAGACGCTCGGCGGGGGACCAATGGCCGGACGCTGCGGCACTGAAGTGCCCACTACGAACCTCCGAGGTACTGCTGTCGGGCGGCGGGGAGGGTGCAAGGGCGAGGGTGAGGAGGGTGCCGGGCAGCAGAAGGAAGAGCAGCGCGGCGGCTATCAGCCAGGCGTGGTCGCCGAGGGCGCGGGCGATGTCGGCGGCGAGGTCCGGCGGGGTGTAGGTGTAGGATGTGCGGAACGAGAGGTCGCCGGGCTGGGGCGCGCCGTCTGCGGTCGCCTGGCCCTCGGAGTAGGCATCGTATGCCGCCGCCTGCACGGAGAGATGAGACGCGAGCGGGTCGGCGGTCTCGATGCGGAAGCGATATGTCTGCCCCGCCGAGCCGGGCAGCGGCGCGAAGTGGAAGGCCAGGTACGGGTTGTCGCTGAAATCGCCGGCGTCGAGCGGCAGCACCAGGATGTCGGGGGCGTCCGGCCGGTCGCCGGCCTGGAGGTGGAAGCTGCCGGTGTGGGGCAGGGTGTTGCTCTTGGCCGCGAGCTGCACCGCGACGCTGCTCAGGTTCGCATGGTCCGACCGGAAACTCTGGCCGATGCTGCGGGCGTCGGGGTAGGCTGCCGCGCTATCCCGGCTGATGCGAAGCTGGTCCTGTTGCCGGAACTCGATGCCGAGCAGCGGACCGCCGTCGGGCCTGCGAGCCAGGCCGAGCAGCACGAGCAGCGCGACCCCGCCGAGCACAAGCACGGCAGGCAGCAGCCCCCGCACGGTTCGACTCAAGCCGGCTGCCCGTAGCGCGCTTCCAGCCCCCGTATGTAGGCCCGGTAGTCGGCAGCGAGCGCGGGGCTGTCTATCATCAGCAGGTTTTCGGCGTTCCCCTGTGCGTTGCGCGAGAAGTTGTAGCTGCCGGTGATCACCGTGTCGTCCACTATGATCACTTTGTTGTGCATGAAGTCGTGGATGCTGGTGGGAGACCAGGGCGTGCTGTCTTTGCCGGCCAGCCTGCCATACTGCACCAGGTCAGCAAAGGCGGGTATTTTCCAGCCATTGGTCGGCACCTGCTGCCACTGCTGGAACACGCCCTGCATCTGCGTGCGGTCGTAGATGCCGTCAATCGGCAAGCCTTCCTGTATCAGGTCGTGGAGCGCACCGAGTATATGGCCCGACGTGAGGACATGGACGGCCAGGGTGACTTCGCGGTGGGCGCGCCCGAGGCAGTGCGCCACCATGGAGTCGATCCGCTGCCCCTGGCCGGGCGCGAAGTAGACAGTTGCATCGGCCGGCGCGCCTGCATAGCTCAGGGCCGCGCTGCCGGTGTCGTGAGCTCCGGTTGTCTGGATGTCGGCGGTGGACCAGAGTTCGCCGAAGTCTTGGGCGTAGTAGGCCGCCAGCTGTGGAGACGGGATGAAGAGGAGGTTGTTCTCCTGGAGCGACCAGGCGTCGTCGGTGAAGTTGCACGAGCCGGTCAAGACCTGAGCGTTCGGGGTGTTCGCGTCTACGATGATGTACTTCTGGTGCATCAGGTTCATCTCGCTGGCGATGGCCTTGCTCGGCAGGCCGGTGGTCGCCAGGTAGCTGCCGGTCTGGGTGGTGACCGGCTCCGCGCCGAGGGAGTGTGCGGCCCAGGGCGTCGCCGAGTTGTCGCCGGAGTCGTAGCAGATACGCACCCGCACGCCTGCGCTCTGCCGCGCCTGCAACGCGCCGATCAGCAGAGATTGGGCCTGGCCGGTGAGGTGCATATCGTAGATCGCGATGTCTACGCTCGCAGTCGCGCTCCCGACGAACGCGGCGAGCTGCCCCGCCACATCCGCCGCCGTCTGGCGCCCCTCCTCGAGAAAAAGCATCCGTAAGTCGCTCATGTACTGTCCTTTCCGGTAAGCCGTCAGCTTTCAGCCGTCAGCCGTCAGCCGTCAGCAGTCGGCTTCATAGTGTCTTTCGTGTTGTTTCGTGGATGGATTTCAGCCCTCGGCAACAGACCGGACCTTGCACCGCGCCAGCCATATATCGGCGATCTCCGCCGAGTATACGCGCAGCAACTCAGGGGCGAACACCGCGACGTCCACGCCGAGTTCCGCGAGGCCGACCGTCGGCACCGGAGTACCCTCTGTTTCGATGTTGAAGCCGGTGTGGATCAGCGTCGAGTTCGGCCCCGATGTGGCGATAGACACCGAGAGCTTACCGGGCGTGCCGTCCTCTCGGTCCAGGTAGAGGTCGTCGCCCCGCCGGGTCACGCGCCGCCTGGTCGCCTCCTCTAGCAGCTCGCCCGCCGTCACGATCAGCAGCCGTTGCCTGTAGACGCCGAGGTGCAGATCCCCGGTGAAGAACTCGGCGAGGAGATGCAGCATCCGCGGGCTGCGGATCGGTGCCTGCGCCTTCACGTCCTCGATGTCCACCATTTCGCCGAGGTCCACCCGGCACGGCCCCACGAAGGCCACAGCCGCGTCGCTGAGCAGGTCAAACTCGCGATAGAGCCAGTGCGGGGCAAGCTGCCGGCCATCGTATACGATGTCGGGTTCGGGGATAAACAGCGTCTGCATGGGTGTCCCCACAGCAAGACTCTTGCCGTGGGGTACAACCTCTCCTACGGCCCGCAACTCACCGGAGGGTTAGTGATGCTCAGATAGACGATCTTGGCTATCTGCCCCCTTATCGCGTTGTTGAACGGCCTGAATGTGTGGTCGGAGTAGCCGCTGATCACCCCGTGGCAGACCGCCGTCTCTATTACCGTGTAGAACGTCGAGCCGCGCGGCACGTCAGTGAACGTCGGTGCCGGCGGGTTGGAGAGCGTCCAGCCCGCCGCTATCACATCTATCTTCGAGAGCTGGCCCCGCGTGACGTTGGCATACGGCAGGAAGTAGGGGCGGCGCTGTGCGTCGCAAGGACCGGCGGGTGCAGTACCGCAGTTGTACCCGCTCACGATGCCGTCGGCGTATGCGGTCTCCACCATCGGGAAGAACGGATTGGAAGGGGGCACGTCGGTGAAGCTGTGGGCACCACCGCCCGGAGTGGTGATGGCTTTGTTGAAGCCGAGGACGACTATCTTGACCATCTGGGAGCGCGTCGTGTTGTTGTAGGGGCGGAAGGTGCAATCGCTGTAGCCGCTGATGATGCCGTGGCTCGCCAGATAGGTGACCGGGGTGTAGAAGTAGTCCGTGCTATGCACATCGCTGAAGGTGCCGTTGTCCACGTAACGCTCGACCAGCGTCTGCACCCGGTTGGCGCTGCGATCGCCGTGATTGCCGACAGCCCAGACATCATGGCCGGCGAGGGCGACAACGCCCCACAGCGAAGTATAGCTTGGACCGAGGCCGGGACTGGGGACCAAGCTCCACGCCGCCCCGTCCCAATGCAAGACCAATGCACCTCCCTGGCCGGCCGCATAGTCAATCGCGTCGCCCACGGCCCATAGGTCGTCCGGCCCACCAGCAGCGATGCTCCACAGCCGGCTGGCCGGCGGCAGGCTGGGGCTGGCCACCGGCCGCCAGGCACCCCCGTCCCAGTGCAGGATCAGCGTCTGTGGGCTAGTCCGGTTCGCTGTGCCCACCGCCCAGAGGTCGTTTGGTAACACCGCCGCCACCTGGACGAGCGTGCTAAAGGCCGGGTCCGGGTTCGGGCTGGGCACCTGGTGCCAGCTTGCGCCATCCCAGTGCTCGACCAGGGTGCCGATGACGGCCCCCACCCCAAAGCCGGTCCCACCGACCGCCCAGATATTCTGGGCCGTGAGCGCGACGACTCCGGTCAGCGAGCCCAGGCCGGAGTACGTCGGGACCGTACTCCAATGCACCCCATCCCAGTGTAGGACCAGCGGCCGGTCGTCGCCTTGCCGGTTGTCGCCGCCGACCGCCCAGATGTCGGTAGGGGAAACCGCGGCGATACCTTCCAGCCCGCCGGCGGACACGGGGCTGGCGACCTGGGTCCAACGCGTACCGTCCCAATGCTCGATCAGAGGCGGCTCCGACGAGTCACCAACGCCCACCGCCCAGGCGTCATTAGACGCGACCGCCACGACGCCAACCAAGATCTCGTCGGTCTGCGGGCTGGGCACGACCTGCCAGATCCGCCCATCCCAATGTTCGATCAGCGACCCGCCCGTGGCGATGTCACACCCGCCGGAGCCGACCGCCCAGATGTCGTCCGCCGTCCGCGCCGCCACGCCGAACAGCGCACCACAGGTGGGGTTATTCGGACTGTTGACGACCCGCCAGGAGGACGGACAGGTCGGCAGGGGCGTGGGCGTGGCCGTCGGGCCGACCGGGGTCTGCGTCGGTACAGGGGTGCTAGTCGGCGTTATGCTCGGCGGACCGGGCGTGTTCGTTGCTGTACTCATCGGAGTGCTGCTCGGTGGCATGGCTGTATTCGTCACTGTACTCGCCGGTGTGTTGCTTGCCGGCATGGCTGTGTTTGTCACTGTGGACGTGGCCGTCGCTAGAGCCATATTCGTCGCCGTAGGCGTGGCGGTCGGCCCGCCGCAAGGGCCGCCGTATTTTTCCACCAATGTGAGGTAAGAGCCATTGGCATAGAATCCAACGGCCCAGACGTCGCCGTTTGCCAGAGCCGATATCGCAACCAGATAGTTGTAGGAGTTGCTGGGGCTCGGGCCGGGCACTACAGACCAGGCCGTACCGTTCCAGTGCTCCGTCAGCGTCTGGCGAGGGCCGTAGTTGTTGGTGTAAGATGATCCGACAGCCCAGACATCACCGCTTGCCAAAGCCGACACGGCATTTAGGTGATTGTCGTAGCTTCCGGGGTTGGGGCTGGATATCACCGACCAGGCTGTGCCGTCCCAGTGTTCCGTAAGTGTCTGGTGCATGTAGTTGTCGTTGGAGTAGTCGCCGACAGCCCAGACATCACCGCTTGCTAGAGCTGACACACCATAGAAATGGTTGTCGGCGCTGCCGGGGTTCGGGCTTGGCACGATAGACCAGGCTGTACCGTCCCAGTGTTCTGCCAATGTCTGTGGTGCGTTGCTGAGGTTCAAGTAGTATCCGACCGCCCAGATGTCTCCGCCCGACAGGGCCGACACTCCCCACAACAGGTTGTCGGCGCTGCCGGGGTTCGGGCTTGGCACGATAGACCAGGCTGTGCCGTCCCAGTGCTCCACCAGTGCCTGCGGGATGCTGTTGGAGTTGTTATAATATCCCACAGCCCAAACATCGCTGCCTGACAGAGCTGAGACTGCATAAAACTCGCCGGTGCCCACATTCGGGGTGGGCACAATCGACCAGCCCGTGCCGTTCCAGTGCTCCGCCAGCATCCGTAGTGAGTTAACGTAGTCGGGAAAGTAAGATCCAACAGCCCAAACATCGTCAGCCGATACCGCCGATACTCCGTACAAGAAGTTGCCCCGGCCGCTGGGATTCTGGCTGGGCACAACAGACCAGTCTGTGCCGTTCCAATGTTCGACTAGCGTCTGTTGGTTGACGTTGCCGTCGTATCCGACAGCCCAGATATCGTCACTCGATCCTGCCGACATCGCGTAGAGAGTGTTATCGCCGCTGCCGACGTTCGGGCTGGGCACGACGTTCATCTGCCCGCAGACGGTTGGTACGGCCTGCGGGGCCGGTGGCGGCGGTTTCTGCGCTACCGCACTCGCCCCGTACAACACCCATGCCGACAGCACCAGCACTAGGGCCGCCGCCAGCCCTACTATCCAGTTCCGCTTCATTGCCGTGCTCCTTCGCTTGCGATAGCCATTGCCGCGAGACGAGGTTGGGCTACGTATGCTAATTATACCACCGGAACGTTCCTATTGCCAGACCAGGCTGCTCCCATCGGGCAGAAGAGATTCTTCGCTGCGGCTCAGAATGACAGTGGGTGGGAGAAGTGGGCGGGAGCTGGGATGACACGGCGGCCCCAGTCCCGTATAATAGGGGCGGGAGAAGGGAGAACGATATGGCCTTCAAGGCACTGCTGCTCGACATGGACGGTGTACTCTATCGGGGCGACACGCTCTTGCCGGGGGCGGCGGGCCTCTTTCCGGCTTTGCAGCGCGCGGGGGTTTCGGTTATACTGGTCACGAACAACTCGACGCGCTCGGCGGCTTCGGTCGCCTCGAAGCTACAGGGTATGGGCATCACCGTGCCGGTCAAGTCGATCCTCACCTCGGCTATGGCGACCGCGCGCTGGCTGCGCGGGCAGGCACCGGGCGGGGCGGGCGTTTACATCGTCGGCTCTGCCGACCTGGCGAAGGTCGTCATGGAATGCGAGGGGTGCGTGCTCGACGCCGAGTCGCCGGAGTTCGTGGTGGTCGGCCTCGACACCGAGGTGACGTATGCGAAGCTACGCACTGCGAGCCTGGCTATCGCACGCGGCGCACGTTTCGTCGCCACGAATGTAGACGCGAGCCTGCCGATGGAGGGCGGCGAGTTCTGGCCGGGGGCCGGGGCAATCGTCGCCGCTATCGCCAAGACAGTCGGGCGGGGACCGGATGTCGTGCTCGGCAAGCCGGAGCCTGCGCTATTCGAGCAGGCGGTGGAGATGCTGGGCCTGCCGCCCGAAGAGGTGCTGGTCGTCGGGGACCGCGCCGAGACCGACATACTTGCAGGCAAGCGGGCGGGGCTGCCGACGGCCCTCGTGCTCACCGGCGTGACCCAGCCGAGCGAGGTGGCGGGGCTGCCGCCGGAGATGCGCCCGGACTACGTATTTGATAACCTGGAGGAACTGCGGAAGGCGGTCTGCCGCATAGACCTGCCCCCGGCGGAGAACAAAGATGCCAAAACAACAGATACAGACGGCTGACGCCCCCGGCGCTATCGGCCCATACTCCCAGGCCATCGTCGCCGGCGGCCTCGTTTTCTGCTCCGGCCAGGTTGCGATTGACCCCGCCACCAACCGGCTGATCGACGGCGACATCTCCGCGCAAACCCGCCGCGTGCTCGACAACCTCGACGCCGTGCTGCGGGCCGCTGGCTCAAGCCTCAGCGACGCCGTGAAGACCAGCGTCTTCCTGGCGAACTTCGACGACTTCACCGCCATGAACGAAGCCTACGCCTCCTACTTCGGCGACACTCCTCCGGCCCGCTCGACCGTCGAAGTCGGTGCCCTGCCGAGGAACGCCCTCGTCGAGATAGACTGTATCGCCACTCTGACCGCCGCCCCATGACCTCTACCGCCGACGCGCCCGCCGAGACCGGCTTCCGGTTCGATTACGAAGACCCCGCCACCGTCGAGGGCCGGGGCGCTCTGCGCGCCGATAGCCACGACCTGGCGGGGCTGCGCCTCGAGCGCTGCCTGGACGCCCTCGCCGATGCGGAGGGTCGCCTGCTCGAGATCGGCTGCGGCGCGGGGCGCAACCTGCGCGCCTTCGCCCACTACCGCCCCGACCTCGATCTCCACGGCACCGACATCAGCCGGCTCGCGCTCACGGAGGCCGAGCGGGCAGAGGGGCCGATAGCCTACAGGCTGGGCGACGCGCTCGACCTGCCCTATCCCGACGGCAGCTTCGACATCGTGGTGCTGTTCGACGTGCTCGAGCATGTCCCCGATGTGGGGCGCACCGTCGCCGAGATCGCCCGCGTGCTGCGGCCTGGCGGCGTGTTCCACTGCTTCGTGCCCTGCGAAGGCAACCCGCGCACGCTCTTCGCCCTGCTGCGGCACTCGAAGAGCCTGCCGATCCATCGCTGGAAGCGCGATCACATCGGTCACATCCAGATCCTCACCACCGGCGAGATCTGCGGCATCTTGTGGTCGCACGGCCTGCCGGTGACCGACGTCAGCTTCAGCTTCCACCTGCTCGGCCAGATACACGACGTGGTGGACTACTGGCGGCGCGAGCAGCTTGCGGGCGGTAGGGCGCGCAGCGCCCCCGCCCGCGCCGCCGTCCGCCTATTCAGCCGCGCCGTCTTCTACCCAACCTGGCGGCTCGCCTACTACGAAGACCGCGCCCGGATGCGCGACGGGCGCGCCGTCGGCGTCCACATCACCGCAACCAAGAAAGGCACCGCATGATCCGCATCTGGACCGCCGCCGCGATAGCCGCCGCGCTGCTGCTGGTGTTGATGGGCAGGGTGATCCCCCTACCGGCGCTGGTCACCGGCGAGGAAGGCTCGCGCACCACTCTGGTCACCGCGCGCACCGAGGCGATCACCGCGCGCTACCAGTTCCAGCAGGCCGAACTCGACTACGAACGCTTCCTCACCGCCCCGTTGAGCAACCTGCCCGACGAACTCCGCCAGGAAGCCGACCAGCTCGATGCCGGGGGCGACCGCCAGACGATCATGGAGCAGGCACACACCCGCGTCGCCCGCATGATCGACCTCGGCAAGGCGATGTCCCCCTACGCCGAGGCCGGCGACGACTTCTTCGTCAAACTTCTCCACTACGATGACGCGCTGATGAGCTGGACCCGTTCGCTCGGCGCGCGCAGCGAGCAGTTGCGTGCCTCAACCTGGCCGATCCTCGAATGGCTGAAACGCTATCCCGTGCCGGTCGGCAAAGACACCGAGTTCATCTTCGCGCCCGCGAGCGCGTCCAGTCCGATCTTGACGCCTATCGCGGGCGCTCCGGTGATGCCCGGCATGGCGAGCGCGCCCCCGCCGATCAGCACGACACTCAGCACGCTTGAGCAGGTCGCGCCCCAGCTTGACGCCCCCGACGCCGGCTCGGCCACGCTCCGCCGGATCGCCCTCATCGGCGACCAGTTGTGGGCCGACGGCAAGAACCTGCCGAGCGTAGACCGCTACCACGACGGCTATTTCAGCGCCCTCCGCCGCTATGACGCCGAATCGGTCGAGGTCGCCGTCAGCCCCGAACCGGCGCTCGGCAACACGCAGGCAATCCTTGCCTGGGGAGGCGCGGTCGGCCTCGGCGGGCTGCTTCTGCTGGCACTGTTGCTGCTACTGGCCCCGCCGGCGTTCTGGCGGCGCTTCCGGCTGCTCCGCGCCGTAGCTGCGGAGGCTCCGGTCTAAGATGGAAACGACCCAGCCCCGGTCGGCACCCGCCTTCGCGGATACCAGAGTGCGTCCAAACATCACCGCCATACTCCGTTCCGACGGCGCGGCCATCGCCGGCTTGTTCCTCGCCGCCGGGGTCTTCTACCTGGGGCCTGGCTTGACCTTCGCCGTGCTCGGCGGCGCGCTCTATTTGGCTCTCGCCCTCTGGAAGCCGTACCTGACCCCGGTGCCGATCATCGCCGCCGCGTCGCTCTTCTACCGGCCCCGGCCCATCAGCAACTACGTCTTCCCACTGGCCGAGGTGCTGATCGTGCTGTCGATCGCGGCCTGGGGCCTGCGCGACAGTTTCGACATCCTGCGACGGCCCGGCGGCCTGGCGGTGCCCGACCTCGTACGCGACCTCATGCGCGATGCCATCCGTAGGCCGTTCGTCTGGGCCGCCGCCGGCTTCCTAGCCGTGGGTGTGCTCGCCCTCTTCCTGCCCCATCCCACCCACCGCGCCGAGGCGTTGCGCGAGTTCCGCTGGACCATCGTCGAGCCGATCCTCTTCTTCGGCCTCATCGCCCGCTACATCAGGACCGAGCGCGACATCCTGCGCGTGCTCACCGCGTTCTTGGTGCCGTGCGCGCTCAACGCCCAGGTAGGCGTGGACCAGTACCTCTTCGGCGACACATGGAGCATGGAGGGGGTGGGCCGAGCAATCGGCCTCTATACCGGGGCCACCGGCTTCGGGATCTTCGTCGGGCGGGGGCTGGCGATTGCGGCCACGCTCGCTCTCTTCCTGCCGTGGGCCGACGTCAAGCTGAGGCGTTGGCGGTGGGCGTTCGCTCTGCTCTGCGTGCCCCTCGGCCTCGGCATGATATTCAGCTTCACGCGCGGGGCCTGGGTCGGCGTCGCGGTCGCCCTCGTCGCGGTCATGCTGCTGGGGCGCTCCTGGCGCATCCTGGCGGGCTTCATCGGCATCGCGGCAGCCGGCACCGCCGCGATCCTGATCCGCTACGGCGACCTCGAGCGGTTCAGCACATCCGGGAGCAGCCTCCTCTCGCGCACCGACATCTGGGCGGCGGCCCTCCGCGTCATCCGCGACCACCCGTGGGCAGGTATCGGACAGGACCAGTTCCTCTACCAAGACGCCAAATACGGCATCCCGAACACCCGCTTCCAGACCGTCTCGCACCCCCACGACTGGGTGCTCGACACCTGGCTGCGCCTCGGCATCTGGGGCCTCGCCCTGATGGTCGCCACCTTCGCCGCCTTCTACTGGTACGGCATCCGCGCCTTTCGCGGCCGCTCCGGCACGCTCCTCGGCGCGCTGATCCTCGCGCTCATCGCCGGCATGACAGACCACATAGTCCACGGCTTCTTCGACATGGCCTACTTCACCCAGGATCTCGCGCTCGCCTTCTGGATGCTCGTCGGGCTGATGGGCGCGGTCGTGCTCATGGGGCGGCAAGAAGTGAAATCTGAAATAATACCCGAAACGATATAGGAGACGTTGATGAGCGATGCTACTGAGCTCGTTGTCCCGCGCGACAGAGCACATCTGATCGAGCTGATACGGGAGGCACACGACCCGCTGGAGGCCACACTCGGCCGGGTGAGCGACGAGCAGATGGTCGCTCCCCTGCTGGACGGCGGCTGGTCTATCAAGGACTTGCTCGCCCACATCACCTCCTGGGAACAGTCCACACTCTACAATGTGCGCGAGAGCGTCTTCGGCGAAGCGCCGCCGCCTCTCGACTTCCCCGATTCGGGCAACACCGACGCGCTGAACGCATACTTCTATGAGATGCACAAAGACCTCAGCCTGGCCCAGGTGCGTGACGACTTCGCGCGCGTCCACGCCGAACTGCTGTCGGTCCTGGAACACGTTCCCGAAGACAAGCTCTCCGTGGAGATACGCGGCCGCCCACCATACTGGGAGATCGCGGGCGACACATACTTGCACTATCCCGAGCATCGCGCGCAGGTGGAGGCGGTTCTGGCGCGGAGTGCGTAGTGCGTAGTGCGTAGTGCGTAGACGTAGTGCGTAGATGTAGTGCGTATTGACGCCGGCTTAGATCTGTTGCAGTCGACGGCGGATGCTGTATAATGGCGGCGAACGATCAGTGTTCAGAGGTCAGCCGTCAGCTGGGGGAAGGAGGGGACCGAGATGGCTAAAGATAAGAAGGACGGCAAGAAGGGCAAGAAGGGCAAGAAGGGCAAGTAGTCCCCAGGGGATACTCAGCAGCACCAGTGAGGTAGGAATGGCTGTCACGTTCGACCCCAACCGGGTTGCCTACTTCGAGGCGACTGGCTGGCGCGCCTACTACGACCACAACTGGCCGAAGCTGCTGCGGCTGATCGTATCCCTCTGCCAGGAGCAGTTCCGCATCCCCTTCCCCCAGTCGTTGCGTGCCGCGTATTACGTCACCCGCGCCTCGGTCGCCTGGGCACCCGTGGATCACGACGAGCGTGCCGTCCGCGCCTACTACGAGAAGTTCTACCGGATCGCCCTCCGCTACTCGGGCCTAGAGTTCGACCCGGCGCGCGTGGCCGAACTCGAGCTTCGCTACAACGACGACCACCGCCGCCTCGCCGGGCAGCCCGACAAAACCGACTTCGTCGAGACAATGACCAGCCTGCACAGCACGATATTCGGCATTACCCCCGAACAGGCGCGCGAGTCCGCCGTGCTCCGCGTGCAGGCGAACAACACCGTGGACCTCATCACCGGCCACACCTCAACCGACACCGAAGCCGACTGGCGCAAGCTGGAGGACGAGCTACGGCACTGCTACCTCTCCATCAAGCAGGCGCGCGGCTGGTAGACAGGCCGTCCGTTCCGAGTGCGGAGTGCGGAGTGCGGTCCACGGACGGAGCCGTGTCTTACAGGGACGACGGGCCGCCGAGACGGCGGCGATACGAGGCGGTACGGAGCGGAGGCTAGGCGCGCGTTGAAAGCGGTGCCTGAATGGAGTATAATCGTAAGCGGTCAGCCATCAGCCGTCAGCACTTAGCTTAGCTGAAAGCTGAAAGCTGAAAGCTCGGAAAGGAGGCCGCAGTGTGGCGGGGGAACTGAACTTGCGCGTGGTGCTGGCGCGACCTACCGTGCCGGTGCTGGAGACCGAGCAGATGGTCTATGCGCTGGTCGAGCTTCGACCGGCCCAGGATATGCCTGCGACCGCCTTGCCGCTGAACCTGAGCCTCGTGCTTGACCAAAGCGGCTCGATGCGCGGCGCGAAGATCGAGAGGCTGCGCGAGGCTACCGAGGCTGTGCTTCGCCTCTTGCAGCCGCAGGACAGCATATCGGTCGTCGCGTTCAACAGCAAGACGCGCGTCTTGGTGCCGAGCCGGGGGCTGGACGAGGCCGGACGGAGGCAGGTCGAGGACGAGATACGCCGCCTGAAGGCAGACGGCGGCACGAATATGGCCCCGGCGATGGACGCGGGGCTGATGGAACTTCGGAAGCGGACCGACCAGGCCCCGCCCGGCTCAGTCGTCAGCCGCATGGTGCTGCTGACGGACGGCATCACCGAGAAAGAGAAGCGGTGCCTCGAGCAGGGGTCGGCGGCGGGCGCGCTCGGCATACCGATCGTCGGCCTCGGCATCGGCAACGACTGGAACGACAA
This sequence comes from Chloroflexia bacterium, assembly GCA_050998805.1. GTDB lineage: Bacteria > Chloroflexota > Chloroflexia > QHBQ01 > JAICKM01 > JAICKM01. The sequence goes on from JBPCPV010000022.1 coordinate 41,144, forward strand.
GCTGATGGAGGGGATCGCGGAACGGAGCGGCGGCAGCGCAGACTATGTGCGTAGCGCCGACGAGATCCCCCGCCACTTCCAGAGGACAGTGCGCCAGATGCAGGCCGTCGCCCTTACCAACGCCCGTATCGAGGTGCGCTCGTCGCTCGGCGTGACCTGCCGCACTATCTATCGCGTCCACCCACTGATCGGGCGGATCGACACCGGCCCAGCGCTGTTGGCGAATAGGCGCACCGACGTGTCGCTCGGCGAGATCGAGCAGGGGCACGGCCAGACTCTCTTGCTCGAGATGGTGGTGCCCGCCCGGCCGCCCGGCTCGTACCGTATCGCCCAGGTCGGCGTTACCTATGACGCTCCCGCGCAACGGATGTCGGGCCAGATGGCGAGGCAAGACGTGCTGCTCGAATACAGCGCCAACCCGCAGCTCCTCGGCAACGCCGACCCGGTGATTATGAACCTCGTCGAGAAGGTGACCGCATTCAAGCTACAGACCTCGGCCCTAGCCGATCTGGAGGCCGGGAACGTGCCCGCCGCGACGAGCAAGCTACAAAACGCTGTGACCCGCCTGCTCAACCAGGGAGACACCGAACTCGCGGCGACTGTCCAGGAAGAGATTAGCAACCTAGAGAGAGGGCGCGTGATGACGCCCGAAGGCCGCAAGACGATCCGCTTCGGCAGCGGCAAAACGGTGCGGCTCGACAAGCTGGAGGAGGAAAGAAGCTGATGATACGCTGCCCACGCTGTAACACCGAACTGCCCGATGGGGTGTCGTTCTGCGACGCATGTGGCGCTCCAGTGCGCGGCCAGATGCCGCAGGCGAGCCAGGTCTACCAGCCGTTCGGTGGGGGCGCTGCCTCCGCACAGCCCGCCGCCGGCCCGACCACCTGCCCGGTCTGTGGCACATCGGTGCTGCCCGGAGAGGCTTTTTGCGACAACTGCGGGGCCTCGCTGATCGGCGTGGCCCCCGCACCCGGCGCGCCCCCGCCCTTCGCACAGCCCCCGCCTCCCGCGAGTCCTCCGCCTTTTGCTTCGCCGGACGCGGGCGCAACCGTCACGACCTTCGGCTCGCCCGCCACGAGTCCCCCGCCCTTCGCCGCGATCGGCATCCCGGCCCCCGCGCCGCATCCCGTGAGCGCGGCCCCGGCAGGCACACCCCGCCTCGTGGTGATCTCGAGCCGCGCCGAACTGAAGCTGCCCACCCGCGACGACATAGTCCTGGGGCGCGAAGACCCCCAGAGCAACAGCTTCCCCGACGTGGACCTGAATCCCCACGGCGGCCTCGACCTCGGCGTTTCCCGGCGGCACGCGCGCCTCACCCGGAGCGGAAGCCAGTTCTTCATCGAAGACCTCAACAGCGTCAACGGCACGTTCCTCAACCAGCGCCGCATCCCCGCGAACGCTCCGGTGCCGATACGCCCCGGCGACCACCTGATGCTCGGTCGGCTCGGCCTGACCTTCGAGGCGTAGGGGCCGGGGATGGGGGATGAGTAATGCCCCTGACTCACCTAGCGGCCCGGGGCGTTGAAATGGGTACGCCTGGAGGGACTCGAACCCCCGCATCCAGCTCCGGAGGCTGGCGCTCTATCCGCTGAGCTACAGGCGCATGTTACTGCGCCCATTATACCACGCTCGACCCCCGCGTGCAAGCGTTAGAAACATCGGCCCACCCTATGCTATAATGGTGCCGACTGATTGGCTGAACGATGACTGCTGACCGCTTACGATTGGAGAAGAAGCCTTGACCGAAACAACTACCCTGGCGGCACCGGCCGCCGAAGCCCCGGCTGCCGCCTTCGAGCGGCGCGTGCTGCCGAACGGCCTCACCGTGCTGACCCGCGAGATGCACGCCGCTCCCGTCGTTACATTCTGGATCTGGTACCGCGTCGGTGCGCGCAACGAACACCTCGGCATCACCGGCGTCTCCCACTGGGTCGAACACATGCTCTTCAAGGGCACCCCGACCTTCCCCGCAGGCAGCATCCACCGCGTCGTCGCCGAGAACGGCGGTACCCTCAACGGCTTCACCTCGGACGACTACACCACCTACTTCGAGACTCTGCCGAGCGACCGTTGGGAACTCGGCCTACAGATCGAGGCTGACCGGATTCGGAATGCGTCCTTCAAGCCCGAAGAGGTCGCCGGAGAGCGCACCGTGATCATCAGCGAGCGCGAGGGCCACGAGAACGACCCCGACTTCAAGCTGAACGAAGAGGTCCAGTCGGCGGCCTTCAAGATCCATCCCTACGGCGTGGACGTGATCGGCTGGAAGTGCGACCTGCTGGCGATGACCCGCGACGACCTCTATAATCACTACCGGACCTATTACGCCCCGAACAACGCCGTCATCGTCGCGGTCGGCGATTTCGAGACCCCCTACCTGATCGAGCGCGTGACCGCTATGTTCGGGGATCTGGAGCCGAGCGGCGCGATCCCCCCCGTGACTGCTGTTGAGCCGCAGCAAGAGGGCGAGCGCAGGGTGGTCGTCCGCCGCCCCGGCCCCACTGCCCAGTTGCAGATGGCCTACCACACCCCGGCCGCGACCGATCCCGACGTCTACCCGCTGATGATCGCCGACGCTCTGCTGTCGGGCGCGAAGGCGATGGGCATGGGCGGCGGCATGGGCCGCAGCGCCCGCCTCTACCGCTCGCTCGTCCAGACCGACATCGCCGCCGCAGCCGGCAGCTACTTCCGGCTCACGCGAGACCCCGGCCTCTTCCAGTTCGCCGCGACAGCGCGCCCCGGCAAGCCGCCCGAAGTCGCCCTCCGCGAGATGGAGGACGCCATACTCCGCGAGCTGGACCGGCTGTCGAATGAACTCCCCTCGCCCCAGGAGCTGGAGAAGGCGATCACCCAGACCCGCGCCCAGTTCGTCTACTCGGCGGAGGGCGTGAGCGGCCTCGGCTACATCTTCGGCTGGCTCGAAGCCATCGCCACCGCCGACCTCTACACCCAGTTCCTCGACCGCTACTCCGCCGTCACCCCGGAGGAGTGCCGGCGTGTCGCCCGTACCTACTTCCGCCCCGATAACCGCACCGTCGGCTGGTTCGTGCCGACCGAGGAGGCGGCTCTGGGCTAGCCGCTCCGATGTGTACCGCAAATCTCCGCTAGTTTTGATCGTTGCTTGCAGTTTCGTTCTGTTATCACTGAGTTACGTTCTCCTGACCCGTGTGGTTGTGACTATTTTACAGAGCAGGAACATAGCTGTGGGAAGTGATGATTTGGAAGGTATACTCTTGCTCCCTCTCATAGCACTACAGCTAGGCGGCCTGGTTTGTGGCTTCATTTTACGAGGCAGAAACTGGCCGTTAGCTCAGGGTCTGCTTATTGGTGTCTCAATAGTGGTCCTGGTTGCCAGTTCTGCTGCCTGTTGGCAAATAATGGAGATGCGAAAGCATAGCGGGGGATACTGATGTCCAGGCTTGAGTCAGCTTCTCCTGTAACGGGTAGCTCCAGTTATTACACCCACCGTCCATTTTCGTGTCCTTTCGTGGATGGAATCGGGTGATGCCCAGACATCGCTTGACGGGAATCTCCCACTTCCCTATACTAAAGGGTGTAGCTGGTATCTCAGCATTAGGGACGCCGTCCGATTCTATCGAGAGTGCCGCAGTTGGTCCCAGGCGGAGCTCAACTGTCGGTCGAACATGGAGTACAGCATAATTAGCCAGGATAGGATCCCTGTAGAGGAGCAACGACCGGTGCCGTTATCCGACCTCACAATTGATACTTTCTTCATCTTACGCAACGCGTTTTTCGGCGCGGATGGCACAGCGTTGCCATTCACCCTTCGTGATAAGCAGAATACCCAGGATGATCCGCTTGACGCATATATTGCCCAATTGCTGGCCCGCGACTTGCACGATGCTACTTGTCTCAAATCTCCAGGTCCCTTGATTAGCCCCGATATGGTTCTATATCGCGCCGCCTGCCAGCAGATGTCGAGCGCCGCTCTCAAGCAAGATCCTTCCCGAATTGTAGCGCTGGAGGTCAAGAAACTAGGACGGGAGCGGAGTGGGCAAGTGGCACGCTCCACGGGGTTGGACTATAACACCACTCCCCCTTGCGGTACCGTTCGCGTCTATGACGCAGATGACAAGCCGCTCGACATCCGGAGCTTTTATCTGTTTGTGTGTCAGGAGAAGGCCGGTGAAGATCGCTACATGCTCACCGCGTTGACCCTCTGTGATGGGTATGCGCTGAATGCCGATTTTAAGCTGTACTTGAGTATTACCGGCCAACGCCAGAAGGGGACAGGTCTGGGCACCTATGGGGATGGTATAAATCGGGAGCGCCCCATGCTAGTCTTCGCCAATCCCTTGGGTGCGGCCCAGTTAGATCGTAGCATAACTTTGATTCATCAGGCGGATGCTATGGTCGAAGTCGATCCCCGCCTCGGTCTGGTCTATGAGATTGGGCGCACCATTCCTGAGGGGGGCGAGGGGTTGTTCTTTGCGTACCGTAGCGTCGGAGACATCCCATCAGGATGGGAAGCCCAACGTCTGCTGAACCCGTTCCCTCAACCTATCAATCGCGTCAGCGGAACTCAGGCGCGCGGTAAGTTCCGCTTACCGATCCGCCCAGTTCAGGAATGATGATACCCTTTCCTCCCATACAGCAAGTGTTGCCCTTCCCAGAGCAGGCGATCAAAGCCGATACCACAGCGTCGCCACGCGCTGGGCGGCAGAATGACGGTCAGGATCCTGGCGTAGGACAAACGATCATTGAGAATACCTTTCCGGTTGCCCTGATTAGTCAGCTAGCCGAGCACGAATCGTGGCGGAAAGAAGTGTATCGCCCGATCTACTACATGCATAAGTGGTGGGCTCGGCGTCTGGGATCGGTGTTCCGCGCCCTGATCTTAGCCAGTGCGTTCGAGGCGGAACAGGATCTCGCGCAACTCCTCTACCGCCCCATTGCCTTGCCCAAGCTGACGGTCTTTGACCCCTTTATGGGGAGCGGAACGGCGGTCGGTGAGGCGCTCAAACTCGGTTGCCGCACGATTGGGCGGGATATTAACCCGGTCTCGGCTCTCATGGTTCAGGCGGCTTTGCAGCCCTACGCTCAAGAAGATGTATTAGCCACGTTCGCCCACTTGGCGACCACCTGTGGCGAGAAAATCCGTGCGCTCTATCAGTGTACCCTTCCGGATGGCAATACCGCTGATGTTTTGTATTACTTTTGGGTGAAAGTTGTGCCCTGTCCATGTTGTGAACATACGGTCGAGCTTTTCAAGCGCCGGATCTTTGCCCAGCACGCAGTCCCGACCAAAGACTCGTCGGCAAAGGCGCTCTGCCCTTCATGCCGCACCATCAACGACGTGCGTTATGACAGCCGTAGCGAGTGTTGCCACACATGTGGAACGATTTACAACCCCCAACTCGGTGTGGCCGCGAAAGCGATCATTACGTGCCCCTTCTGCGGCCATGTTTTCAAGCTGATTGATCGGTTACGGACCTTGCATATGCCCCTCGGCGAGCAAATGTATGCCAAGTTGGTACTGCATCGGGATGGGCACAAAGAGTTTTTTGGGGTAGATGCGACGGATCAGACCTTATACCACACCGCAGAAACTATGCTGCCCGCCCTTCGTCCCTATATACCGCAAGCAGCTATTCAGCCCGGGCATAATACGAACCAGATGCTGAACTACAATTACCGGCACTGGCACCAGATGTTCAATGCGCGCCAGCTTGTCAGCCTGGCTCTCTTAGCCACCGAGATTGCGCGCATCGAAGCCCCAGAAATCAAGTTACTGTTTGCTTGCCTGCTGTCCGGGGTAACAGAATTCAATAATATGTTTGCGTCCTTCAAGGGCATCGGCACGGGGGCGGTGCGTCCGCTGTTCTCTCATCACATTCTTAAACCCGAGCTCATGCCCTTGGAAGCCAATGTCTGGGGAACCGCCCAATCCTCCGGTGCGTTTTCCACCCTCTTTCGGAGCAGGATACTGCCAGCCCTGAGCTACAAACGCGATCCGTTTGAGTTGCAGATCACTAGCGACAACGGCGTGATCAAGAGCCACAAGATTTTTGGCCTCAGTTCGCCTGTCGATCGCCAAGTGGTTTCGAATTACCCGGCATTTGCCACGTCCGATGGTGTTTATCTCTCGACTGGGGACTCGGCAGTCACGGATCTGCCCGATGTCAGCGTTGATCTTGTGCTTACTGATCCCCCGTTCTTTGATAACGTCCACTATTCAGAACTGGCAGATTTTTTCTATGTCTGGCTGCGCCAGATTCTGGATCCCAGCGAACACGGGCTCCAAGTCACCACGCGGTCCCCGCGAGAAGTGCAGAGTGCGGATGTTGCGGCCTTTGCCGGCAGTCTCACCGCTGTGTTTGCGGAGTGCCACCGCGTCTTGAAGACCACTGGACGGTTGGTGTTCACCTATCATCACTCGCGTATGGAAGGCTGGACCGCCGTATACAAGGCAGTTCGCGCATCCGGATTCTACATCGTTCGGGCCCATCCGGTTAAAGCGGAAATGGCGGTCTCGGTGCCGGTTCAGCGGGCGAAAAGTCCGATTAATTTTGATCTAGTGCTCGTCTGTCGCAAAAATCATCTTGGGTGCCAGGAGATCCCCAGCGAAAGTGCATTGCTCCAACTGAGCCTGGAGGAAGCCCAGGAAACAATCAGGGTGTTGAGGAGTGCCCATGTAAACATCTCCCTCGGCGACATCTGGGTCATTCTAATGGGCTGCATCCTCGTTCGGCTATACACGTTTGGTGATCTAGCCCAAGAACTTGCGATCCTACAGCACTTAGAAAGCGCTTCACTCCTGCTGTCGAAAGAACTGGGGAACTAAAGGTTCTACAGGCCAGAGGCATTTGACCCAGCGTATCTGACTCGTACTATTTATCAGCTTTCACGTTCCACGCACCCAGGAGACCGCCCATGACAGCCCAAACCGAGGTCCGCACCGTCATCTGCCCGCACGACTGCCCCGACACATGCGCCATGACCGCCACGATACAGGACGGCAAGGTGGTCAAGATGGGCGCGCGCGCCGACCACCCTGTGACGAAGGGCTTCCTCTGCGTGAAGACCCAGTACTACCAAGAGCGGATCTACTCGCCCCTGCGCGTCTTGTATCCGCAGAGGCGCGTCGGCTCGAAGGGCAGCGGGCGCTTCGAGCGTATCTCCTGGTCTGAGGCTACTGCCACCATCGCCGACCGCTTCAAGGCGATCATCGCAGAGCATGGCGCGGAGGCGATCCTGCCCTACAGCTACGCAGGCGCGATGGGCAAGCTCTCGTATTCAAGCATGGACCAGCGGTTCTTCGGCTACATGGGCGCGTCGCTGCTCGATCGCACCATCTGCTCGACCACCGGCTTCGAGGCGTACAAATCGGTGATGGGCGCGGCTATGGGCACGGACCCGGAGGGCTTCTCCGAGGCCCGGCTGGTGATCGCCTGGGGCACGAACCCCGTCTCGACCAACGTCCACCTCATGCCCTTCATCCACGAGGCACGGCGGCGGGGCGCGACCTTCGTCGTCGTTGACCCCCACCGCAGCAAGACCGCCGAGCAGGCCGACATCCACATCCGGCTCAACCCCGGCACAGATGCCGCCCTCGTGCTGGCGATGATCAATGTCATGCTCCGCGAAGACCTGCATGACCAGGCGTTCCTCGACGCCCACACCCTGGGGTGGGAGGCGCTGCGCGAGCGCGCCCTCGCCTGGACTCCGGAGCGCGCCGCCCCAATCACCGGCCTCACCCCACAGCAGATCGCCGACTTCGCCCGCCTCTACGCGACAAGCAAGCCGAGCGCGATCCGCCTCAGCTACGGCATGACCCGCCACACCAACGGCGGCCAGAACACCCGCGCCGTGCTGATGCTCCCCGCCGTCACAGGGGCCTGGGGCAGAGTCGGCGGAGGCGCGCTCCTGAGCACCAGCGGCACATTCGGCCTGAACATGACCGCGCTCGAACGCCCCGACCTACTCGAACGCCACGCCCACACCCCGCGCACGATCAACATGATCCAGCTGGCCGAGGCGCTGAACGACGTCAACGACCCGCCGGTGAAGGGCCTGCTCGTCTACAACTCGAACCCCGCCGCAGTCGCCCCCGACCAGAGCCGCGTGCTCGCCGGCCTTGCCCGCGAAGACCTCTTCACCGTCGTCCACGAGCAACTGATGACCGACACCGCACGCTGGGCCGACATCGTGCTGCCCGCGACCACCGCGCTCGAGCAGAGCGACATCTTTACCGCCTACGGCCACCTCTACGTGCAGCTCGGACGCCCTGCCATCCCGCCGATGGGCGAGGCCGTGCCGAACACCGAGTTCTTCCGCCGCCTCGCCGCCGCGATGGACTACGACGACCCCTGCTTCCGCGACGGCGACGACGACCTGATCCGCCAGGCCCTCGACAGCGACCACCCCTTCATGGCCGGCATCACCCTCGAACGGCTGGAGCGCGAAACCTTCGTCCACCTGAACACTCCCACCCGCCCCTTCGTGCCCTTCGCCGACGGCGTATATCCCACTCCCTCCGGCAAGATCGAGATCTACTCCGAGACGATGCTCCGCCTCGGCCTCGACCCGGTGATTGACTACGTGCCCGAAGCCGAAAGCCCCGACGGCTCGCCGGAACTCGCCGCCCGCTACCCGATCCGCCTGATCACCCCGGCAGCCCACCACTTCCTGAACTCGTCGTTCGGCGAAATGCCGACTATGCGAAAGAAGCAGCACTACCCGAGCATCGAACTCAACCCCGCCGACGCAGCCGCGCGCGGCATCTCGAACGGCGGCTGGGTGCGCGCCTTCAACGACCGGGGCGAAGCCTTCTTCGTCGCCGAGGTCAAGGACACCGTCGGCCCCGGCGTCGCCTGCCACCTCAGCCGCTGGTGGGGCCGCTGGTCGCCCGGAGGCTGGAACGCCAACGCCCTCACTTCAACCCGCCCCGCAGACCTCGCCGGAGGCGGCACCTTCCACACCAACCTAGTCCAGATCGAGCCGACCTCCACGGTGCCGCCCCTGCCCGCAGTCAGTGGTCAGTGATCAGTGGTCGGGGCCGCCGAGACGCTGGCATACGGCTTGAGCGGTCCACGGGCGGTGCCGTGTCTTACAGCCTACGGCGTGCAGCCATCAGCTGCACGCCGTACCGCCGCTGTACCGGCGGCCCCGCTCGCTAACCACTAACCACATGGAGTACGATGGGATCTTTTGCCGCGCTGAACCGACGGGCGCAGGTGGGCCTCCTGAAACGGCTCGCCACGGCGGCCCTAGCAGAGTACGATCTGCCGGGGCCGCGCCTCGCCCCGCTGGCCCACGCCTTCAACACGACCTTCCAGGTGGGTGACGGACGCCGGGGCAATCTGTATGCGCTACGCATCACCCGGCCGGGCAAGAGCACCGTGGCCGAAGTGCAGTCGGAGTTGGCCTGGCTGACGGCGTTGCGGCGCGATACGGACTTGGTCGTCCCCGACCCGGTGCCCACTCGCGAGGGCGCGCTGCTGTCCGTGGCCGGTGTGCCCGGCGTGCCCGAGCCGCGCATCTGCGTGCTGTTTCGCTGGGTGCCGGGCGGCTTTGTGCGGGCGGGGCTGATGCCTCGCCACCTGGAGGAGGTGGGCCGGCTCACGGCCCGGCTCCAGGACCACGCGATCCGCTTCCAGCCCCCGCTCGGTTTCACCCGCCCGCGCATAGACGACATCGCGGGCACGCGGGCCGCCGTCGTGCCGCTGGTGGCGGGCGTGCGCCCGGCGGCCGACGTGGCGCTGGTGGAGGCGGGGCTGGACCGCGTGGCCGAGGCGCTGGACCGGCTGAGGCCCGGCCCCGACGCCTATGGGTTAATCCACTCCGACCTGCACCAGTGGAATTACCTGTTCGATCACGGGCAGATCCGCCTCCTCGACTTTGACGACTGTGGCTATGCCCCGTTCCTTTATGACCTGGCCGTCACCACGTTTGAGTTGGAGGACCACCCGCGCTCTTCCGCGCTGCGCGCCGCCCTGCTCGCCGGATACGGCGCGTCCCGCCCCCTCCCCGCCCAGCCCGAAGCCGTCCTGACGACGCTCACCCAGCTCCGCCGCATCCAGAACCTGATCTGGGACATCGGCCTGCAAGACGACGTATACGTGCGCGATCGTTGGCAACAGATGGTCACGACTGGGCTGGACCGGCTGCGCGCCTTCCTGACCGGCTGAGAGCACCTGCCCACCAATCACCAACCACTCGCTACAGGCCCCGCGTCAACCGCTCCAACTCGCGCAAGTCGTCGGTCAGATCGTCTCCGGCAGTGCCCCCGCCGGACGTGGACCGAGGGGCTGTCTCGCCGGCTCCGCCTCGTGTGAGGCCGCGGGTCTTGTCCACTATCTTCTCCGCCACCTGCCGTACGCCCTCGGCCTTCACCCTCACATCGGCCGTCTCCTTCTGCGCCTGCTTCGCCGTATCCTGGGCCTGGGCGGCCCGCGCATCGGCGGGTATGCGCCCGAAGTAGTAGCCGAGCACCACGCCGCAAAGCGGGCTGAGGATCAGCAGTATGTTCTTCGAGCCTTCACTGCCGTCGCGCCAGATGATCGAGTAGCCCGCCAGCGCCATCGTGCCGAGCACGAGCACGACGGCGAGTATCCCCGCGACCCACTCTTTCAGGCGTTGGGCTTGCAGGTCTTCCGGCGGGGCAGTCGAAGGGAGGGGAGGCGTCGGCGGCTCCGGCGGCCTGTTGTCGATCGGCGGTGGAGGCGGATCGCGCGGCGGCTCCGCCTGCTTGTGGAGCGGTGTGTGCGTGACCATATCGGACGCTTGCGGCCCGGGAACGGTGGCCAGCATGGGCCCTGGCAAGATCACGGTAGGCGGGCCGGGCTGCTCGTTGAGCGCGGCCTGCGGCTCGCCGACCACCGGCGCGGGCTGCGCCGCAGCAGGGGCGTCCGCGCCTACCGTCAGCCTACCAAGCGGGTGCGCGTAGAGCACGTATGCCAGCCAGGTGGAGTTGCCGGGGTTCGCCGCCCGTATCTTGAGCCTCGCCTCTCGGCAGGCCGTACCGAAGGTCTTCCCTTGCCGCAACTGCTCGTAGAACTCCTCGGCGAACGTCGCCGCGAGGTCGTCCTCCACCTCCCAGTTGCCGCCGATGAAGCCGCTCGCCCCGAGCCGCAGCACCCTGTCCACCCAGCCGCCCATGCCGACAAGCGCCAGGCCGCTGCGCCCCGAATGGCAGGCGTTCAGGAAGAAGAAGGGCGTGGATTTCGCCATCCCGCGCAGCACTTTGTTGCCTACCAGGTCGCTCGGCGTGAACTGGTCGCCGCCTATCTGGAGCGCCGCCTTATCGGGGTCGGTCGCGATAAAGTTGCCGTGTGTGGCGATGTGGAAGAGGTTGACCACGCCCGCGCCTATCGCGTCCACAACACCGTTCAAGTCCACGGGGGACGGGTTGTAGAGCGCGAGCGGCTTCCAGGTCTGAGGGAGCGCGTTCATGTAGTCGCGCTCGAGCCTCGCCGCGGGCAGGTCGGGCACCGGCACCGGCGCCACCGTGCAGAGTTGGCTCACCGCCACCCGGCGCGGCACCCGTCGGGTCGAGTCGCCCGTCAGCCAGCGCGCCACCTCGAAGCGGGCGCAGAGGAACTCGCAGGCAGGGTCGTCCAGGTCGAGGCCGTAAGGCTTGACTATCTCCCACGGTATCCAGGGTTCGGTGCTGTAGATCAGGATCGTCCGCGCTGGGTTTGGGCCAGCGGCGAAGCGCCTGTAGAACGCCTTCATCTCGGCGGGGAAGAGCATGTCGTAGAGGTTCTCCCCGATCATCTCCAGATCTCGCGCCGCCTTTACGACCTGCGCCTGCACCGCCGGATCGGTCAGCGGCCCAGGCAGTGCGAAACGGGCGCGCCCACTCAGCTCTTTGTACTGCGACTGCGCCCAGGTCTCGACGTTGTTCAGGTCAACTGTGCCGCCCTCCGCCAGATCCCACTCGTCGTTCTGCGGCCACAGGTACTGGAAGTGGAGGTGATCGCCGCCGTCCTTCGGCATCCGCTCGACAATCAGCACCACATCCGGCGCGGCGGTGCCTGCGGCGGCGGGAGGCCCGTTGGTGTCCAGAGGCAGCACGTATGTAGAAACCGCCGCCTGCCCGCCCACCGTGATCTTGACCGTCACGCGGCCAAGAACGTCGCTGCCCTGCAAGAAGGTCGCGCCGACTTCCTGCTCCCCGCTCGCCCCCTGTTTGGGCCGCAGTTGGAAGCTAACGGGCGGCGTTTCTTTGTCGGCGTATATCTCGCGGCTCGCGCTGATCACGTCGAACGCCGGGGCGTAGACGATCACCGTGACCGGGGGCTGCCCCGTGCCGGCCGTCACCCGCACGTCCATCGGCTGGGCCAGCATATCCGCCGGTGCCTGGCTCGTCAGCGCAACCGTCAGGTCGAAGGTCTGGTCTGCGTCTACCCCGCCGGGTGCCTTCACGCTCGCGTATCGCCGTACTATCTGGGGCGGCTGCTCTGCAGGTGGTTGGAATATCGGCTCCCCTTCCAGAAGCGGCGGCAATATACCCTTCTCCGCTGCTTCGGGCAGGCCCGGCCCAAACGCCGGAACCGGCTCGATCCGTGGGAGTATCGTCGGTGTCGGACGAAACGATGGGGGCGGTGGCGGAGGCGGGGGCATGGCTTTCGACAACCCCTGCCCGCCAGTCCAGAGGCCGGGCAGATCCGCGCCCGACGGTGGCGGGGGCGGTGGTCCGCCTGCCGGCAACGGCATAGCTTCGGACGAAGGCGTGGCAGGCCACCTGTGCCCCATGCCGGCAGGATAGACGCCGGGTAAATGCTCGCCGCCCGCCGTTTCGCCCGCCGGCTTCCGGTTCGCCCAGTTCGCCACCTCATTCACCCTCTCCGGCGGCACACCTACCAGCAGCACCACCGCCTGTCCATGCTCCCACTCTGAGGCATACTCCTCGGCGGCTGTGGGCGGCAGCCCCGCAAATAGCAACGCATACCGCAACATCTTCAGGCTGCCCATCTCCTTGACCGCCAGGCCCCACGTGCCCGACAGTTCGTCAGCGAGGGCGCTCGGCACATCCCTCAGGAAAACGCTCGCCTGCCGCGTCGGGTCCACCGAAAGCGCCGGAAGGTTACGCAACGCCTGCCCCACCTCGTCCGGGGGCAACACGGCCACGACCAGATATTCCTCCACGCTATCCATGCCTGCTCCTTTCGCCACCACGTAAGCGGTCAGCCGTCAGCCGTCAGCTTTCAGCCGTCAGCTTTCAGCCGTCAGCTTTCAGCAGAGGCACCATTGGGCTGACTGGAAAGCCTGTCCAGCCGGTTAGATGCCAGGTCGCGGTTCGTAGTGAGCACTTGAGCGCTCCGCCGGGCCTAGCACTGAAGTGCCCACTACAAACCCAGGCTGCACACTACCTGACGGCTGACGGCTGAAAGCTGACAAGCTGACGGCTGATTATAGCACGAATCCAGGTGAGAATGTTGCCGGTCTACGCCGCCTTGCCGAGGGCCGCAGCGGTCGCCGCCGCGCGCGAGGCCGTGCCTGTGACGTGGGACAGCGGGCGCACGTAGGGGTCGAACAGCTTGCGGGGCACGATCACGTATTCGGGCAACGCGGCGACAAGGACTTCGAGCGCCTGCCGTCCGGCAGCTGCAGCTGCGGGCAGGTTCAGCGCGATTGTCGCGGTGAGCTGGGGGAGAGCGAGCAGCCTGCCCGCGAAGAACTCGAGCTGGTCGTCGATCAGCTCGCGGACGCGGGTCAGGAACCCGGCGCTGCACAGCCCCACACCTGGGATGTATTCGACGCCCCGCCCACCGGCGACCGGACCGGCGGGCGGCTCCTCGCCGAGCGCCTCACGCACATCCGCCGGAGGCACCAGCCCCTCGCGGCGCGCCCGGCCCAGCAGCCGACTGATCGCCGACGTCTCCTCAGCCTGCACAGGCGCGGGGCCGTCCTTGCCCCAGTTCGCCGTGATCAGGCCGACGGCTCCAGCAAGGTCCAGAGGCTCGCCCGGCGGCCAGGCGATATGCGGCGCGGGCAGTTCCCGCCCGCTCGCCACGACCTCCGGCGCTGCCGCGAGCAGCAGCTCGGCGCGCCCGCCGAGGTGGGGCATCGCGCGCTCGAGCCGGTCGAGCGCATCGAGGCCAGCGACAGGCAAGATGTATATCCGACGCGCCTTCCGCGTGCAGAGCGCCAGGGGCACGAGCACGCCGCCGGGGTAGATCAGGGCTTCGGGGTCGAGGCTCAGTCGCCAGGCTGCGGGCAGTCCGGCGGCGCGCAGGTCGGCGCAGGCGGCCGGCATCAGCACAGGAGGCGCGTCGTCGCCGCTGTCGGTGTTCGCGCCAAGCTGGGCAAGCTGGGGAGCGTCCAGGCGGAGGACTGTGGAAGATGCGCCGAGTTCGATCCTGGCCTCGCCGCTCTCGATGCAGGCCGGGTGCGCGACCAGTAGCCGCACCAGCAGATGCACCAGCCGCTTGCCGTAGCGCGCCCACGAGCCGCGCGCGTCGGCCTTGCCGTGTATCGTCACCGGCCAGGGCTGCCCCGGCGTTGCCTCCGGCAGCTCGCAACTGAAGCCGTAGTGCCCCAGCAGCAGCCGCAGGTCGCGTCCAAGCGCCTCGGAGACCGGCGTGCGGACCTATAGCTCGACTCTGCTCGCGTAGCGCAGCACGGTCTCTAGCGCAAGATAGTCATAGAGCGCGATCAGGTCAGCTGGCTCAGGCTTCGCGAGCCGGGTCAGCACCCAGTTCTCCTCGCTGTCGAGCCAGAGCAGGTCGGTCAGCTGCTCAGGGTCGAGGCTGAGATCTGCGCCGAAGCTGGTGAGGATGTCGCCGCGGTCGGCTGACGGGGCGTAGCCGGGGCGGGGAGCGTCGTTCACGAAGCGGAAGACGTTGGCTCGCAGCGCGACCGGCGACGCCAGCCGCTTTTCGTGCAGTAGGTCGGTGGTCGCCGACGGCAGCACTTCGCCGACCGACAGCGGCCTGTAGCGGTAGTAGCGCGCGAAGGCCGTCACCAGCCCCCGCGCCAGCTTCGGTTCGCCGAAAAGCGAGATCAGCGCCTCGGGGTCGAACGCCGAGCGGCGCTGCCCGACAATCGTCTCAAAGTAGCGGATAGCGATGGCAAGCTGCGCCTTCACCTCGCGGCTGCGCGCCGCTGTCCCGTTCGCCAGCCTGTGTGGGTAAATATAGGTCCGCCCATCTCCGGCAGATCGTCGCACCGTCTTCTTGAATGTGGTCGGCATGGTATCCCTCCTGGTCAGCTTTCAGTTTGTCTGGTTAATCATAGCTGATAGCTGACTTTACGTTTCACAGCTTGGTTCGGCGGGGGGTTCTTTGGGGCGTCTTCGGCGCGAGGAGTGCTCCTCGGAGGTGCCGCGCGTGATCAACTCGTAGAGCACGGCTTCGCCGGGCTTGGGGCGGAGGACGCGACCCAGGCGCTGGATGTGTTCGCGCGGGGTGCTGCTGCCGCTCACGACTATGGCGACGTTCGCATCGGGCACGTCCACGCCTTCGTTGAGCACACGGCCAGTCACCAGCTTGGTGTAGGCTCCGCTCCGAAACGCGGCGAGCGTCGCCTTGCGCTCGTCAGCCGGAGTACGATAGGTGATCGAGGGCAGCAGGAACCGCTTGCTGATCGTGTCGACCAGCAGGTTGAACTCGGAGAAGATGATCACCCGGTCAGCCGAGTGGGTCTGTAGCAGCTCCTCGACCGCGTGGATCTTGGCGTCGGCGTTCAGGGCGAGCATCCTGGCCTTGCGCTGTGCGGCGAGCGCCTGGCGGGCGGCGGGGTCGAAGCTGCTGCGGCGGATCAGCGCCTCGAACATGCCGGTGCCGTAGGACGCGCCGAGTTCGGAGCGATGCGTCGCCAGATACCAACGGTACTCTGCGGTGAGCGCGTCGTAGCGCGACTGCTCCTCCTCGCCGAGCTTCACGAAGACCCGCCTCTCGCGGTAGGCGGCGATATGCTTGTCGCGGGAGAGCGCCTTCGGCCCCTGCCGGTAGATTTCGGGGCCGATCAGCGCGGCCAGGTCTTCGTGCCGCCCGTCCGACCGCTCCGGCGTCGCGCTCAGGCCGAGGCGAAGCGGCGCGGGGGAGCGCTCGGCTATCTTGCGGTAGGCGGAGGCCGGTAGGTGGTGGGCCTCGTCGAAGATCAACAGGCCCCAGGCGTCGAGCTTGCGGCGCGGCATCGCCGCCGAGTCGTAAGTGATCACCGTCACCGGCCGCGCCTGCCGCACCCCGCCGCCGATGATGCCGACCATCGCCTCCGGCAGGCCGAGTTTGTTGATCAGGGCGTCGCGCCACTGGTAGAGAAGCTCGATTGTCGGCACCACCACCAACGTCCGCACGCGCGCGTGAGCCACGGCCATGAGGGCCAGCACCGTCTTGCCCGCGCCCGTCGGCAGCACGACCATGCCCCGCCCGCCCGCCGCGACCCATGCCGCGAGAGCGTCCCGCTGGTAGACGCGAGGCTCGAACCCCATCTCCGGCCTCGCCGCCAGCCCAAACCGCTCCTCCGCAAGCGCGAAGGGGTCAGCTACACCCCCCGCTCGGTGCGCCGGGGATTCTTCGCTTCGCTCAGAATGACAGTGGTTTTGGTCATTCGCGCCGAGCGTGTCGGGAGCGTCGTCGCTCTCCTCGGCAGAGAGCGCGGCCAGCAGGTCGCCCTCACCACTAGGGTCAAAGTCGAAGCCGGGCGGCGCGATCAGGCCCGTCATCTCAGGCCGCCTCCGGGAGATCGGCGGAGCCGTTCGCCTGCACGCCTGCCCCCGCCCACAGTGCCTCGCGGCGTGGGCCGAAGCCCCGCAGCTTGCTGACCCGACCCTCGACCGCCGCGACCGCCAGCGACCCAGGCGAGTTCACGCCCAGCTCGTTGTAAAGCCGGTAGGCCGTCTTGGGGCCGACGCCGGGCACGCTCATCAGCCGGGCGACCGGGAGTGGCTGTTCGCCCAGCAATTCGTTATAGAATGAGAGGCCACCGCTGGCGAAGAGTTCGCGCAGCTTGGCGGAGAGCCGCCTGCCGAAGCCGAGCGCCTTCAGCGCCTCGTCGTTCGCGGCCACGCGGGGCGCGAGGTAGCCGAGCTGCAGCATCACCCGTGCGGCGTTGCGGTATGCCGCCACCCGGTATCTGTTCGCCCCGGCCATTTCGAGCATCGTGGCGCAGTTGAATAAGATCCGGGCGGCTTCCTGCGATGTCATTTCCATTGTCGCTTCCTCCTTCGTCGGCGGTCATAGTTTGGTCTGTATAGGGCTTTTTCAGAACTTTTGTTCTAAGCAATTATACCAAATCGCTGGGGATTTGTCAAATCGCCGGGGCATATGTCGCGCGTCAGTAACGGGCGAAAGGGGGATTGCGAGGGAATGGAGAAGCAGCCGGATTGGGGGATTTGGGGGCTGGTGGGGGCGTTGGCGGGGCTGGGCGTGCTCGGGTTCGTGCTCGGCTGGGGCAGTGGGCTGGTACACATCCTCGGCGTGCTCGTCGTGATGCTGGCTCTCTACGAGCTACTCAAGCGCCGAGGCACCCGCCGACCATAACCTTGCACACACAGTGAGACCCTGCCCCCATCACCGGGGGCAGGGTCCGGTGACAGGATGTTAGCGGCCGAACATTCCGGTATTTGCAGCGATGAGGCCGAACGGAAGCAGGATCGCAGCAATGATCAGGCCGATAATGGCAACGCCGATGATATAGACAACGATCCCGATCAACATAGAGATGATCGCGTTCGAGCTGTCCAGCCGGTGGACAGCCTGTTGGCTCAGATAGTAGAGGTAGATGGAGTAGAGGCCGAGCAATATGCCGATGAGCCCGCCGAGAATCGGGATGATCCCTGCTATACTGCTCAGGATGGTGATCGGTGCCCAGATCGTTGACACCACCCAGGCGTGCTGCTCGAACGTGCCGGTGCCCTTCATCAGGCGAGCACCGAGGTACAAGGCACCCGCAACTATAAGGAAGCCGACAGGAGTAATGATTAGGGCGCTGATGAAGCCACCAACGGCGTGCCCGGTGAACACGCCGCCGATCAGACCGGCGATCGCCGCGATGACGGTGACGATGCCGACGCTCATGATCAGCCTGCTCTGCGAGGCGCGCGGAACCTCTGCGGCGTAGGTGCCGATCGCGGGCCGGGTCACGGATGAGATCCAGGAGTTGATGACATCCTGGAAGTCGCCCGATGACATCCCTCCGCCCGGACTCGGAGGCGGGCCTGGCGGAGGCGCTGGGGGCGGCGCGCCCTGGTTGTAGTTATACGACATTTTCGTTGTGCTCCTTTCAGCATTCGTGGCGACTAACAGTACTCAGGCGCTGGGTCGGGCTGGAAGGACGTCGCATCGAGGATCGCGCGACCTGGCATCGAACTCTGCCTTATCCTATCACAGCTACCCAGCGTTGTCAACTATAGGTACGGAATATGCTTTCGGAAGGTTACATGGAAGAGCTGAGTCCGGCGGAAGAGAAACTGGAGGCAGGGAAGCGGCGGCGGGCGCTGTTTCGCGGTCGGGCGCTGATCACACTGGGGCTGGTGTTGCTTGCCGCCTTTGGCGGGCTGACGGCGTTCGTGCTGCTGCTCCATCCTCTAGAGTTCGACGTGCCGATCTCGCACGCGATCCAGGGGATCGACTTCGAACCCTGGAATACCCTGATGCGGGCGGTGAGCGAGCCTGGCTTCGCGCCCTGGAGCTTCCTCATCCCGACTGTGATCGTGGTCGGCCTGCTGCTGTTGCACCGCTTCTTGGAGGCCGGCTTCCTGGCCGTCGCCGTAATCGGCTCGGCGACGCTACAGGAGGGCGTGAAGGCGCTGGTGCATCGCGCCCGCCCGACGGCTGACCAGGTGCATATTGACGTGATCCGCAGGCTCGACACCTATAGCTTCCCCAGCGGCCATGTCACCGAGTACACGGTAGTCGCCGGCTTCTGCTTCTATCTGCTCTGGACAGAGATGAAGCCCGGCATAGCCCGCAGCCTGCTGCTGGCCTTATCGGGCGCGCTGATAGTCCTGGTCGGCCCCTCGCGGGTCTGGCTCGGCGAGCACTGGCCCAGCGACGCGCTCGGCGGCTACGCGCTCGGCTTCGGGCTGCTGCTGGTTATCATCTGGGCCTATCGCGCTCGGCAACTGCGCTCCGTACAAAAGCAGAAGGAGAGGGAAACCAGCTTGCCTCCCGACAAGCAGGATGCTATAATGGCCCCGACCGCGCGGGAGTGACGTCCGCGCTGTTCCGCCAGCTAGGGGGGTCGGGAGCCGCGTGCCAGCCATTAAGTCGCTCAGGTATTCAGTACTAGTTTTCTGCCTCTTGCTTGTCGCGTTGTCGGGCTACGGGCCTACGGCAGCCGCCGCGCCTCCCGCGCAGGCCGCGCCTCCCGATATACTGGCGAAGGCCGCGATTGTGGTCGAGTACCCTTCGGGGCGCATCCTCTACAGCAAGAACATGCACGAGCGCCTGCCGGAAGCGAGCACCACCAAGACGATGACCGCGCTGGTCGTCTTGCAGCGGGTCTCCGTCACCGATGTCGTCACCGCCACCGCCGACGACTTGGTGGGCGAGTCGAGCATGGGGCTGGTAGCCGGAGAGACACAGACCGTCGGCGATATGCTCTACGGGCTGATGCTGCCGTCGGGGAACGACGCGGCGATGGCCCTGGCGCGCTATGTCGGCGGCGGGCTGAAAGATCCGGGGAACGCGCCGCCGGTGGCCCGCTTCGTCGCCCTGATGAACCGGCAGGCCACGCAGATGGGCCTCTCCGATACCCACTTCACGAACCCCCACGGCCTCGACGACCCTGCCCACTACACCACGGCCTACGACCTGGCGAGCATCACCTGGGACGACCTGCACAATCCGGTGTTCGACCAGATCGTGAGCCAGGTCTTCCACAACGTGCCCGACCATCACCTGATCAACACGAACGAGATGCTGACCCGCTACCCGGGCGCGGATGGCGTGAAGACCGGCATGACCGACTCCGCAGGCAACTGCCTGATCACCTCGGCGACCCGCAACGGGCGGCGGCTGATCGCGGTCGTGCTCGGCGAGCAGTACGGCCACACCTATCCCGACAGCGGGGCGATACTTGACTACGGCTTCGCGCAGCAGGCCGACAACACGACCGAGGCGCTGACTGTGGCACGGCGCTCTGAGGTGCTCTGGTTCCTGGCGGCTGCGCTGCCGCCCCCGCTGCCGACCCCGCGCGCAACAGCGGCACCGGCTGACCCGGCGAACACCGGTAACCTCAACCCCGGCGGCCTGCTCTCATCAAGCCATACACCGGCGGTGGTCGTGAGCGCGGCAACCGGCAGCCCGCCGCTCCCGCCCGCCGACACGTCGGCTTGGGTCTGGCCCGTGGGCGCAGCCTTGTTCGGCGGGCTGCTACTAGCGCTGCTTCTCTACGGGCTGCCCCGTAGACGGGTTGCCGCCGTAGCCATTGCCCCTGCGGCCCCGCCATTGCCTCCGTCCCGGATCACGCTGGCGGCGGGCGACGACCTGCGGACGCGGGCCGAGCGCGCCGTCGCCCTCGCATATCGCGGGCAGGAGGGGTCGAGCCTCGCCGAGTTCTTGATGGTGGTCAAGCAGCAGCCCGACTACGAGTTCGGGAATGTGCCCGGCTTCTACGACATGCCCGCGCCCGGCTACCTCGCCTTGGCCCGCGCCTACGCCGAGTGCTCCCAACCCCGCTACGCCGCCGCCCTCCTCAAGCTGGGCCTAGACGCCCACCAGGACGATCCATCTCTGGCGAGGCTGCTGTCCGAAGTCCAGACGGCCAGTGGTAGTGGTTAGTACTACAACCGCAGTGCGGCCAACAAACATCGCCAACAGAGCGGAGATGCCATGAGTGGTAAGAGTTGTTTGATGATAGGTGCCGGCGGTTTTGCCGGCGTATGGGTTCGTGATTTTCTACCAGCGTTCCGCGACCGCCTCAGCGTGGCGGGGCTGGTTGATGTCAACCGGCAGACACTCGACAAAGCTGGCGACCTGCTGGGGCTGACGGCGGAGCAGCGGTTTACCGACATGGGCGCAGCCTTCGCCAATACCAAAGCTGATTTCTGCATCATGGCGATCCCGCCGGGCTTCAACAAGCAGGCGGTGTCGCTGGCGGTGGAACATCATCTGCCTGTGTTGAGCGAGAAGCCGATAGCGAATAGCTGGCAGTCGTGCCTCGACATACTCGGCCTGACCCAGCAGGCGGGCCTCAAGATGGCGATCATCCAGAACTACCGCTACACGAAGCCGATCCTGACCATGAAGCGGGTGCTGGAGGGGGGCGAGTTGGGCGCTATAACTTACGTTAGCGGGCGCTTCACCGTGGACCACCGGCACAACGGCGGGGGCAGGTTCAGGTACGATATTCCCGACATCATGCTCTACGAGGCGTCTGTGCATCACTTCGACCAGCTCCGCAATCTGTCAGGCGCGGATTGCGAGTGGATCACGGGCAAAGCCTGGAACCCGCCGGGCAGCGGCGTGGACACCGACTGCTGCGGGCTGTTCGTGATGGGTATGACTAACGGGGTGAAGTGCCAGTACGAGACCTCGTATATCGCGGTGGGCGCGCAGAACGACTGGTATCACGAGTATTACAGGGTGGATTGCGAGAAGGGGAGCCTGGTGGTGGACCGAGATCAGACGGTGCGCCTGTTCGAGCATATCGCGTTTGGGCGGACGCGGGTCACGGAAGTGGAAGAGGCGACACCGACCTACGAGAGCCACCTTGCCATAATCGATCAGTTCCTCAACTGGCTGGACGGCGGACCAGCCCCACAGACGGCGATCAGCGATAACATCCGGACCGATGCGATCTGTTTTGCCGCCGCCGACGCCTCACGCGAGGGCAGAGTCGTGAATGTAAGCGCGATGCTGGAAGCCGGGGGCGTGTAATAGAGCGATGAAACCGAAGGCATCTAGAACGCTGCTGCTGGTACTGGCTTGTGTGGTAATCGTCGCAGGGATCGTCGGCGTTGCTGCGCTACGCAACCAATCGAACCCTGGGAGCGTGGTGCCTGCGGAGAGCAGCTTCTTCTCGACGGCTTACGTGGAGGAAACATCTACCTACAACACCGACAGCGACGGCGATCTATGGCCTGCGGCGTGGTCGGATGACAATTATCTGTATGCGGCGAACGGGGACGGCAAGGGCTTCGACCTGGGAGGGCAGCCGGCGGATGTCGTTGTCAATCGGATCAATGGCGAGCCGGGGGCGCAGAATGTGACCGGCATGAGGCTGGCGAGCGGCGATCAGGTGAGCCAGGTTTGGAGCGACCCCGGCAAGTATAATCGGAAACCGACCGGCATGATCTCGGTTGCGGGTGTGCTCTATCTGGCGGTCCAGGATCTACGGAGTGGGCCGGGGGCCGCCGCGTTCAATGATGTGCCTGCGGCCACTATCGTCAAGTCGGCGGACAAGGGCAAGACCTGGATGTGGGACAAAACGAGACCGATGTTTGATCACTATCTGTTCACGACTATCATGTTCCTCGATTACGGCAAGGACGGGGCGAACAATACGTTCGACAGTTACGTGTACGCCTATGGCCTGGACAACAACTGGCGCGACTCGTTCTCGGATACGGTGACTGACCCGACGAAGCTGTATCTGGCGCGTGTGCCGAAGGACGGTATCCAAGACCGGGGGCGTTGGGAGTTCTACTCGGGAGACCTCGGCGGCAAGGCGGCTTGGACGACGAATATCCAGGAGAAGCAGTCGGTGTTGGAAGACGACAGACGGGTGTACAGCAAGACGCTGAGGGACGTATCTCCCAAGAATATGTCGGTGATCTCGCAGGGGAGCATCGTCTATAACCGGCCTCTGAACCGTTACATCTATACCTCGTGGACCGAGTTCACGTTCGAATTCTACGAAGCGCCGAGGCCGTGGGGACCGTGGCGGCGCTTCCTGTCGAAAGACTTCGGGAGCTATCCCTGGTTTCAGAGCGTGCATGGCGGCTACGCGACCGTGATCCCGTCCAAGTACATCAGCGCGGACGGGCGCGAGATGTGGCTGAACTCGAACACGTTCGTGGGCGGCATCAAGAACTACTCTTTGTCATTTCGCAAGCTGCGGGTCACGCCATACGCTGCGACGACGCCGAGCAACGGTCCGAGCGCAGACAACCTCGCGTTACCCGAGCACGGACAAGATGTTACGCCGATCTCGAGGGCGAGGTTCCGCTTCGGCAGAGATGCGTCGCTGAACAACGGCGATCTGGCCGAGAGCGTGGACAGCAAGAATGGCGAGGCGAAGACGGAGGATTACTGGGGCTATACGTGGTCGCGGAGCTACAGCGTGAACAAAGTAGTATATACGACCGGGGAGATAGACGCGACCGACGGCGGCTGGTTCGACGATGTCCGGGTGCAGGTCAGGCAGAACTTCCAATGGGTAGACGTCAAGAGCACGACCGTCGCGCCGCAGTACCCGAATAACGCGAGCGTGGGGGCGAACAAGACGTACACGTTTAGTTTCGCCGACACCTGGGGCGACGGGGTGCGGATTATCGGGACGCCGGGCGGGGCCGGCAAGTACACGTCGTTTGCCGAGCTGGCTGTCTACTACAGCCATTAAGCAGGATTTCGGAGAGTATCCGGCTAATTCTTGGTTAGCGTGGCTTTCATCCAGTAGACCGCGTACGGTCCCCACTGCGAGAGGCAGAAGTAGATCGTGTGGCCGTCGTCCTCGACGAACTTGGGGTTCATAAAGGGGGCGTACAGCCCCGGAAAGCCGGCCTGGGTGACCAGATCGATAGGCTCGCCCCATGGACCCCAGGGGTTGATACCCTCGCGGATCACCACGTTGCCGCCGCCCCGCAGGTAGGTCATGATCCAGTGGTCGAGATAGCTGTCCCAGATGACCGACAGCTCGCCCACCGTGTCGTTGACGACTACGGCGGCCTTGTTCATATCGGGCGACCAGATCGGGGTGCCGTCGGCGCGGGAGCCAGCGTAGTAACGATAGCTGCTAAGTTGCTCGATCTGGGTTTCCGCCACCTTCATGAGCTTGGCAGGGCCGAACCTACCGGCGGGGATCGCCCAGAAGTAGATGTCAACGCTTCCGTCGGTGTTCTTGATCTTGAAGGGGCTGACTTGGATGAAATTGCCGTCGCCCGGCCATTGGAGACCGGGTATGACTTGCCAATGTTCGCCGCCGTCGGTGGACTTGCCGACGCCGCTGTAGTTGGCGTACCAGACACCGGCTGCTCCCCAGTGGTTGACCGACATGAAGTAGAGATACATGTTCGAGCCGACCGCCACGCCGTGGGTCGGGACGCGCGTTATCTCCTGATTATCCACTTTGGCCGAGGTGATCAGCTCGTTCGCGTGGTTGGAGCCGTCGGCGATAAAGCGATCGAAGGTGATGCCGTCGGAGGGCTCGATGTCGCTGCTGACCGCCATGACGTTCGAGCGCCAATCCGTACCACCGCCGCCCGTCATGTTCGCGTCCCGCTTGCCGAAGGTGTCGCCGAAGATGAAGTAAGTCTTGTCGCCGAGGTTGATCATCGAGCCGAGGTCGGCCCCGGCGACGGCGTAGCGGTCGGTCTTGTTGATCGAATCGGCACCGATCAGGCGGGCGACCTGCTTGAGGTCGGATACTCCCTTGAGCAAGAAGGGCGCGTTGGGACGGACGGCGGCTGAGATCGGCGTCGGCGGCGCGGACGCGCCGGTAGAGCAGGCCGTGAGCAATAATGAGGCGAGCAGGACGAAAGGCAGCGTGGTGTGGCGCATCAGATGTTCTCCCGCGGCGGTACATTACCGAAGACCGCTGGCGGCCCGCCGACGGGCGCGGCCCAGCGGACGGCGTTGGCGAGCACGCGCTGGATCTGCGGATGATGGTAGGTCGGGAAGGCTTCGTGGCCGGGGCGAAAATAGAAGATGCGGCCTTTGCCTCGCGTATAGCAGCAGCCGCTGCGGAAGACCTCGCCGCCGCTGAACCAGGAGATAAACACTAGGGTTTCGGGGGCGGGCACGTCGAACAACTCGCCGTACATCTCCTCATGCTCGAGGTCTATGCTGAGGTCTAGGCCGTCGGCGATGGGATGGGCCGGGGCGACCAGCCAGATGCGTTCGTGATCGTTGCCCTCGCGCCACTGCGCGTTGCCGGTGGTGCCCATGAGGCGCTGGAAGATCTTCGACATACAGGCCGAGTGGAGCGCGATCAGCCCCATGCCGTCGAGCACGCGCTGGTGAACGCGCTCAACCACCTCGTCGGCCACCTCGGAGTGAGCGATGTGCGCCCACCAGATCAGCACGTCGGTGGCGTCGAGCACGTCCTGGGTGAGGCCGTGCTCCGGCTGGTCCAGAGTGGCGGTGCGCGCGGTGATGCCCGGCTGGGTGTTCAGGTAGTCGGCTATCACCCCGTGCGTGCCGTTCGGGTAGATCTTGCCGACCGGGTGATCGGGGTTGCGCTCATGTTTGTTCTCGTTCCAGACGGTTATAGTTGTCATTTTGTTCATCCTGTTCTGCTACTGCGCGGCTGTCGCTTGGATCTCCACCATCAATGTAGGCCCAGCCAGGCGGGTTACGCCGACCAACGTTTGTGAGCAACTGCACTCAGCTTGGTCTAGCCTCGCCTTCATCGCTGGGAAGACGGCGAGGAATGCATCCATATCGGTCGTGAAGATCTCCAGGCGAACAACATCGGCGAGTTTGAGGCCCGCCTGTCCGAGTAGCGTCTCCAGGTTGTCCAGAGCCATACTCACTTGCCCCGCCATATCGCCGGGGTGCGCGGAAGCCCCGGCAGGGTCCGTCGCGGTTTGCCCGGTGCAGAAAAGTATGCGGTGGGCACCACTGGCTTCGACGGCCTGCACAAACCCAAACTGGTCTTGCCAAGTCCACGGGTTGATGATTCGCCGTTCCATCATAATCTCCTCTCGAACGCTACCTTACCTTTACTTGCTCTTTGTTTGCAGGTCGGCCAGGGCGTGGGCCGCGTCGCGGGTGGCCGGGTAGAGATCACGGTAGATACCGTAGAGGGTCGCGTAGACCTCGTGCGTGGCCGGGTCCGGCGTGACCACGGCGGCGGGCGGGTTCCATTGGGCATCCGGCTGCACAAGGCCGGTGCCGATTGCGGCCAGGAGCGCGTCGCCGTAGGCGGCACCAATGGTTTCGGTGGGGAGCACCTGCTCGCGCCCGGTGACGTTGGACACGATCTGCGTCCAGAGGCCGCCTTTGGTGCCGCCGCCGACAGCCACCAGCCGCTTGCCGCCACCACCCGCGTCGCGCATCGCCTCGAGGATATGGCGGATCCCGTAGCCGGTGGCTTCCAGCAGGGCGCGGTAGAGGTGGCCGCGCCCGTGGCTCAACGTCAGCCCGGCGATCACGCCGCGGGCGCGCGGGTCGAAGATCGGCGTCCGCTCGCCGGCGAAGTAGGGCAAGACGACCAGCCCATCTGCGCCGGGCGCGACGGCCGCCGCCTCGCGCACAAGCTGCTCGTAAGGCAGGTCGCCGCTTATCTCGCGGAGCCAGGCGGTCAGCGCGCCCGAAGTCGCCATGCCAGCGGCGAGGCTGTATGTGCCGGGGAACACGCCCGCCGTGCTCCAGAGGGTGCGATGAGGGCGCGGCTGGGAGACTACTTCGACCAGGAACATAGTCGTGCCGTACATCAGCATCAGGTCGCCTGGCTCCCGGACGCCCACGCTGGCCGCCTCTGCCCAGGCGTCAATCGTCCCTGTAACCACCGGGGTGCCAGCCGAGATACCGGTAAGCCTGGCCGCCGCCGAGCTGACGGTGCCCGCTACCTCGTCGGGCCACAGCAGGCGCGGAAGGGGCAGGCCGGGCGCGATCTCCGCTGCCCAGTCCTCGATCCAGCGGTTTTGCTTTAGGTCGTAGAGCGGGTCGCACTGGCTGGCGGAGTGATGGTCGAGGACGTACTCGCCTGTCAGCCGGTAGACGATGAACGAGTTTGCCATGAAGAAACGTTGCGTCTTGGCCCAAACCTGGGCTTCATGGCGGCGCAGCCAGGCGAGCTTCGGGCCGACAGCCTGGGTGGTGAGCGGCGAGCCGCAGCGCTCCAAGATGCGCTCCGCGCCGTAGCGTTCGGTTTGCTCCTCGATCTCGCGGGTGGCCCTGGTGTCGATGCCGTAGAGGATAGCGGGGCGGAGGGGGTTGCCGGCCGCGTCGGCGGGCAGGAGGCACGGGCCGATGCCGCTAACGCAGAGCGCAGCGAGCTTGCCTGCGGCCTGCGGCAGTAGTTCCGCGCAGATAGACATGAAGTCGGCCCACCAGACGCTTTCGGCGTCGTGTTCGGCCCAGCCGGGGCGCGGCAGCGAGAGGTCATGCGGGCGCACGGCGGTGGCGACGAGCGTGCCGTCGGGGCGGGCCAGCACGCCTTTGGAGCTTGAAGTGCCTATATCTATGCCCAGTAAGAGATCACTCAAGGTTCGACTCAATTCACTTCAAGCTGATCGGCACCCGGTGCCGGCGGTCGCGCGGTCGAGGTCTGTTTTTGATACCAGAAGGAGGTCGAGGCGATGTCGTCTTGCAACGGCAGGTAGCGCCTGCCGCTGCGCCAACCGAGCGCCTGGATCGTCACGCGCAGGTCTTTGGAGAAGCGGATCGGGTCCATGATATGCCAGCGATACATGCCGAAACGCTGCTGGCTGCGATAGAGGCCGTCGGGACGGAGGATCTGGTTGAGGCCGAGGAAGGGGGTGGTGAAGGCGGTGTAGCCCTGGCCGGGCACGTCGAAGTTCCAGGCACCGCCGAAGTAATCTTCGGTGCCGGTGCCGCAGATGGTGGGGTATTCGTCGTCGCCGTCGAGGTAGAACTTGATCTCGCCCTCGCCCCACCAGCCGGAGTTGTTGACTCCCCAGGCGATGTAGGTGCCCACGTAATGGCCGCTGCCCTTGATGCCGTCTAGGAGCGTATGTACCTGACGGTAGGGCAGTGGATTGCTGCGCCGCCACTGCGCGTGGAAGTAGGCGGCATCGTCGCCGACCCCCGTCAGCGTGTAGTCCACCTGGTAGTAGAGCACGATCTCTTCGGGAGCCAGATTCTCGATGGTGATGCGGGCGGCGTTGCGGAAGGGCATCTCCCAGTAGCTATTGAAGCCGCCGTTCGGGTTGGCTGCGATAGGCAGCGAGCTGACCTGGCTGTATTCGCACCAGCCGTTGCAGAAGAAGTCGCCGACCGGCACCTCGACAGCGGGCTGCTCGTCGCCGTCCCAGTAGAAGCGCAGCAGCAGGCGTCGCCAGTTGGACTTGTGGGTGGTCAGCCAGAGATGCTGGATCGCGCCCTGGCCGTTTATGTCGGCCATCGTACAGACTGCGCCCGCCGCGATCTTGACGCTGGGCGACACCTTCCATCCCTGGCCGAGATCCCGTGCGGCCTCCGCGCCGGTGCCCTCGGTCGCCTTGCCGCCCTGGCCCTTTTCGCCGCTGAAGTTTTCGGGGCTGATCGAGCGCGTCTGCGCCGTCGACAGCCGCGAGAGGCCGCCGAGGCCGAGGGTGAGGCCGTTGAATGGGGTCATACCGGTGGCTCCTCTAACGTCCCGGTCGCCTCCATGTACTCCCAGCCGCTCATGTCGGGAGGCTCTATGCCTTGCTGGGTCAGGATTGTAGCCACCTGCGCCCTGTGCTCCGTGGAGTGGTTGATGGCCTGCGTCAGGAGGCCCGTAAGCGGGTATCGCAGCTTCATTCTCGGCGGCGTTTGCTGGACTATGTCGGTCGTGGCGGCCTGTAGGGCCATCGCCGGAAGCTCCTCACCGCACCAGAGGGCACTGCGCTTCAAGACATCGAAGCCGGGGAACTCGCCTGGCTTGGGAGGATCGCCCGGCATGTGGCCGTTCACACGATGCACGTAGCTCACTTCTGAGCCCACGATGTGCAGCAGGGTATCGCGTATCGTGCCGTAGGTGCCGGGCACCGTGGCGTTGAGTTGCTCCGAGGTCAGGCCCTCACAGGCTTCCAGCAGCCTCAGATTGGCCCAGGCGTTGTGCCGAAATAGGTCTACGATCATACTGTCTTGGCGGCCTGCGGTCGTATCCATTCTTGCCTCCTTTTGCTGGACTATAGCGCCACGCTGCCGCAGAGATGCACCTTGACGCCAAGCTCGTGGAACATGGCGGCTTTGGCCGCGAGCGCCTTGTCGGCCTGCTCGGCAGTGGGGGCGTAGACGACGTTGAGGTGGTTGGCCTTGTGGCGGGCCATCATTTGGTCGCGCGTCACGCCGTGTAAGACGGCGTTCATCTGAGGCCACTGCGGGGTGCTTTCCTGCCAGCGCCGCTCGATCTCCTCCTGCGGCAGCGCAACCGAGGTGGCCCGGCCAATATCGGCGTGCAGCACGCCGTCCATGATAAAGATGCGGCTCCAGACGATCTCACCGGGCTTGGAGACACCCTTGATCGTGCCACCGCCGAGGCGGAAGTACATCGGCGGCTGGCGCTCGCTCGTCGCGCCGGCGTAGCCTTGGAGCAGGTGGGAGGGGGGGATCGAGCCGGAGATGAGGAAGAGCCAAACGAAATCATCGATCCCGTCGCCCCTGTAGTGCTCGCCCCAGCGCAGGTCGTGCAGCGTGGTGGCGGGGTCGAAGTCCATCGCAGTCCAGACGCGATTGGTCACAAGCTCATCGAGCGCGGCACCCTCGTCCACCTCGTTGAAGTGCGGCAGCGCCTGGCCCGCGTAAAGCTCGGCTCCCGTTTCGGCGTGATATACCGGCGGTCGCTCGACGTTGTTGAGCAGGCCCTCCACCAAGTCGGAAGCGGGCACCATGTCCTTGAGGCCCTGTTGGTACTGGATGCCGATGGCCGCGCAGCCGAAATCGTCGGCGATACGCACGGCGGCGATGTACATCTTTAGCTGTTCACGGATCTGGGCGTCGGTCAGGTCAGTCGCCTCGTCGGGGCCGGTGTGGAAGGTCATGCCGCGGCCTGCGAGCCAGGCGCGCGCAGCGTCGGCATCCTCGTCGCTCACCTGGCGCATCGTGGCGACCAGTGCGGCCTGGCTTAGGCGCTCTTTGTAGACGCCGAGGGGGTTCATCAACTCGTCGTCTATGATGGCGTTGTACATGCCCATGCAGCCCTCGTCAAAGACACCGATGATCGCCTTGTCGTGCTTGAGTTGGCGGGCGAGGGCCTCGCCGAGTTCGCGTTCGGGCGCGGGCAATGCGGCGGGGTCGAGGTCGCGCACATGGCTGGCGTCTTGGGTGACTTTGCGCTCGCGCAGCCATTGGCGGAGGCCGCGGCGGAAGAAGTCGTCGGTGAAGTCCTGGCTCCAAAGCGTCGAGTAGCTGACGCCCATTTTGGTGAGGCCGGCGTTCAGGTTGAGCATCCCGACCAGGCCGGGCCACTGGCCGCTCCAGTTGGCGACGGTAAGGATCGGCCCGTGGTGATCGCGCAGCCCCGCGAGCACATGGTGGCTGTACTGCCAGACCGCCTCGGCGACGATCAGGGGGGCGTCGGGGTGGATGCCCTTGAAGATGTTCATACCCATGCGCTGGTTCCAGATAAAGCCATGCGCGAGTTCGGGGTCATAGGCGTGGCCGCGCCGCACGGTGATGCCTTCGGCGGCCAGGGCGGCCCCTAACTGCTCCTCCATCGCCGCCTGTGCGGGCCAGCACATGCGGTTGGCGGATTCGCGGAGGTCGCCGCTTGCGATCAGGACTACCTCGTTCGACCCGACGGGAGCGGGCGTCTCTATTGTGGGAAGTTTGTATGCGGTCATAAAGCTCACTCCATTTCTGGTCTTGACTTCAAACTAAGGTCAGGTGAATGTCCAGGGTGTCGCCCGGTCGGAGCGCGACGGGCGCGGCGAATGAGATCAGGGCCGTGCCGTTCTCTAGCGTGGCGCTCACGGGCAGGATCACACTGTTGAGGTCCGCGACGACCCCTGCCGCCGCCGCGTTCAGGCGTAGTTGGTGGAGGTCAAAGCTGCCGGCGGCGACCGTTAGATCGGCGCGCAGCTCGCGTCGGCTGATCTGTTGGGCGAAGCCGCCCCAGGCGGTGCCGGCGCTGAAGAAACATCGGAAGTCGGCGGCGTGCAGCGCCGGGGCGAAGGCGATCTGCCCTTGCGCTACGTCGCAGTGGAAGCCGCTCAACGCGAGCAGCAGCGCCCAACTCGACATGGAGCGCGCGTAGTGGTGGCCGCACTCAACCTCGTCCCAGGGATTGCGGCGCAGGCCGTCGTGGCGGGCGCGCACCGCCTCGACAAGCGCGAGGCCGTCGTCCAGGCGGCCTTCGTAGATTAAGTGCGCGGCGACCTGGTATTCGATGCCGGTCCATACCTCGTCGGAGTAGACGAACGGGAAGCGTGGACGACCGCCGTTGGGCCAGGTGCAGAGCAGCAGGCCGGCCTCGCCGTTGAGGACGTAGGTGCGCTGGCAGTTGGTATGGTCGCGGAAGTCGCGCTTGAAGTTGTGGGCGAAAACCGCGCCGATGGCCGAGCGAACGTGCTCCCCCGGCAGGAGGTCGCCGAGGCCGAGGGTGCGGGCTTGCATCTGGCCGAGGAGTTGGTCCGACAGGCAGCCGTCGCCGTGCTGGTACTTGTGCGCGTCAATGTCCTCGAGCCTCTGCACGAAATACTCGCCGTTCCACATCATCTCGTCGGCGCGGCGGCTGCCGAGATCGAACGCTTCGTGGGCGCGGCGTGCCAGGTCCGGCTCACCCATCACCCCGGCCAGTTCTTCTACCGCCCGCAGCGCGGCGAGATAGTAGATCTGCGACAGCGGATTGGGGCCATAGAACTCGATGTCGTAGGTGTTGTGCTGCCGGCCGTCGAGCACATGGTCACGGTCGGTGTCCCAGTGAGTCGCCGCAAAGGCGATGGCGCGCTTGATGCCGGGCCAGATGCTCTCCAGCCAAGCGCGGTCGCCGCACAACAGCCACTCGCGGTAGGCCCGCAGGATCGATCCCATCTGCCCATCGGAGGCAGCTTCCGGCTCTTGGTCGGCCCAGCCCCACACGAAGCGGCTGCCGAAGGTTTTGTGGGTGCGGAAGGACATGTAGCCGCTCTCCCCAGTTTCCACGGCGAATTCGATGCGGCGCATCTCACGCTCCAGAGAGGGGAACAGGTAGGCGAGCGTCTGTGCGTAGCTCCAAACGTGGGTGCAGCTTCCTTCGCAGCAGCCCGCCGTGTCGAAGCAGCCCTCGAAGCCGAAGAACCGCCCATCATCCAGCCAAAAGCAGGTCGGGCTGCGTAGCGGCACGATGTTGGCCGAAACGGCGTCAAGCACTGGCGGCGGCAGAGTGCTCCCGAACAGCAGATCGTGGAAGCGCCGCGTCTCCTCTTCCAGACGCGGCAGATTCTCGACCAGATAGCGGGCCACCTCCCACGAGTCGCCGAACTGCTTCGCATAATGATTGCGGACGGGCGGGGCGTCGGGATTGTTGTCCCAACTGTTGGTGCGGTTGGGGAAATACCAGCTCAAGATGAAGCGATACGCCTTCTCTTCGCCCGCCGCCAGCGTGTCTACCAGGCCCAGGGTGCAGGTGTCGGTCTGACCCATGGGGGAGGGATCGTCGTAACCGAGGTCGGTCAGCAGGCCGTCGGAGGAAAAGTCGTCCCAGAACTCCTGTAGGAAATCGTACCAAGCGCCGCGCAGCCATGCCGGCTTGGTGGTCACCTTGCCGTGCGTGGTCGCCAAGCTCAGGTTGCCGTAGCGGAGGCTTTCCGGCTTGTACTGCTCGGAATGCAGATACATACCGCGCAGGGCTGCTTCTTCGCGGAAATCGTTCCGGTTCAGACCGGTGCCACCGGCAGCGATGTTGCCGAATGGGTCGAAAGCGATGCCGCCGACCGGGTTGATCAACGATCCGGCTATTGTGAGGGCCGTCGGCGCGGCGCTCGTGTTAGTCACGGTGTAGGTCAGCACGGCGCAAGGCAGGCCGGAGCTGTCGGGGTCCAGCGGCACCAGCGGGGTGAAGGCATCGAGGCGGACGCGCACCGGCAGGGCGTCATCCGCGAATTCGATGGCGGCGAGCGGGTACTCGCCATAGAATGTGGTTCCGGCCAAGCGCGGCAAACCCGCCGCCGTCCAGGGGTGGTAGCCGTGCGAGAGGTTGTGCGGCGGCTGGACAGGGCCTTCCAGTACCCGCGCCACGACGGGGTCGTCGCCGGACTGGGTGCGAATGGCGAAAAAGGTGTTGGGCAGCGAGTTGCCCTTATCGGGGTGGTTGGACAGCTCCCAATCGCGCAGATCGCCGCGTGCGCCGAGCGATACGTTGCCAGTGCCTATTCCGCCGAGCGGAAAGGCGACTTGGGCATGTTCCGCGCGGAAGGCACGGATGCCGTTGATGGGTCGCATTTGGCTATTCCTCGATGAGCGGCAAGTTTGCCTCAAACCGACTGTTCAATCTCTGCCGGCGCGCCGGTGACTGTCTGCGATGTCCTGAGCAGATAAAACAATTGAATCATCAAATAGAGAATCAGGCTCAGTATTGGGTTCCAGAATGAAACTCCAAGAGCCAAGATGAAAAAGGAGATAGTGCCGAGAATCCTTTTCTTCACGTCCCATATCAGACGGGGATCAAGATCAGCGTCCACCAAGCGGCGATTATGTGTTGCGTATGACCATTGAACATAGAACGCGACCCCTATTGCGATTAGGTTGACCCCGTAAATTATGACCGAGAACTGATTTAGCGCACGCTCGGTCAGTAGAGATGCCGAGAAAGGAACGAGAGCGACGAACATTAGAAGCAGGATATTGATCCAGAGATGCATCCGAGTCGTGCGTTTAATGAAGTGAAACTCGGCGTAATGACCGGTCCAATAGAGACCCAAAATGATGAAGCTCAATACATAGGGAAAGAGCTTTGTCAGCAACGGTGAAAGCTGCTGCCAAAAGTCCTTTCCGTTTGGCTGTATCCCTTTCAGATCAAGCACCAGCAGTGTCATGGCAAATGCGAAGATACCATCAGCAAGCGCCCGCACTCGGTCGGTGCTCAAACCACTAGTCATTGGCTTACCATTCGGCCGGGTCGTCGGGCCGCGGCAGCCGCTGCTCCAGAGGCAGCAAGTCGAAGGGCAGGTGCGGCTCGGTTTGATACCAGTAGGCCGTGCTGGAAATGTCATCGGAACGGTGATTATTATGGCCGTGCTCGATGCTGACGCGGATCGACTCGCGGAAGCAGACCGGATCCTCGATGTGGAAACGGTAGAGCGAGATCTTGCCCGACCAGTTGGGGCCTCCCGCCATAGTAATGCCGTGATAGGGTGCCGAATATTCCTGGTTGGGACACCAGGCGGTATTGAAGTAGTCCTCCGTGCCGGTGCCGTGGAGGCTCGGCGGGAACGGCTCGCTGTCCACGAAGATCATGTCGTCGCCCTCGCCGTACCAGTTCCACTGTTCGGTCAGGCGCAGGTTGTGGATGTTCATGTTG
Source organism: Chloroflexia bacterium (assembly GCA_050998805.1). GTDB lineage: Bacteria > Chloroflexota > Chloroflexia > QHBQ01 > JAICKM01 > JAICKM01. The sequence continues at coordinate 75,365 of JBPCPV010000022.1, forward strand.
CAGCCGATGTAGTGGCCGCGCCCGCGCGCCTCGAGGATGACGTAGTTACCGTCGCCGGTCTTGTTATACCCCTGTAGGAGAAACTCTTCGTTGCTCATGCCCTCTTCCGAAACTCCGGGGGCGGGGTTCTGCCGCCGCCACTGTGCGTGAAAGTAGCCCAGGCCGACGGGCAGCGAGTCGTATTGATGGTAGTCAACATAGTAGTAGAACAGCACTTCGGTAGCGCACTCGCTCTTGGCTGTGATGCGCGCTGAGCGGGCGAAGGGCATCGGGAACCAGCAGTTGAAGCCTTTGCCATCCTGCGGACTCATTTGTAGGGGCAGGGAGGTGAAGTTGCGGGTCTGGGCGTGGCCGACGCCGAAAAAATCGCCCAGAGGCACCTTGATGCTGGGCAACTCCTCGTCGTCCCACCAGGCTTCCAGCACGATCTTACGCAAGTAATCAGGCTCGTCGCAGGCAATGGTTATCCAGATATGCCTGACGCAGCCTGCGCCTTTGATGTAGGCCAGTAGCGCCGTCTCGCCGGGCTGGATGTGCAGGCGGTCGTCGTTGCCGCCGCTGCGGTCCCAGCTTGAGGCCCGCCGCGAAGTGGCATCACGCAACAAGGGTAAACCGGCGAGAGGGCTGCCGGAGATTGCGTTCAACACGTCCACTAGAGTGGTCTCCCCTTCCTAGATCTTGATTTCCTTACTGCTCGACGACGAGAATCCGCCGGGGCGGAAGGCATAGGCTCTTGCCGGCGACGGCGGCGTGCTGCTCGGTGGGCAGCAGGTTGGCGACAAGCCAGATTGTCTTGCCGTCGAGCTGCCAAGCGGAAGCCAGGGCACCGGGTACGCTCATCGTGCCCTGGTCGCCATAGATCTTGTCGCCCAGCCCGACGTTGAAGGTGTGGTAATTCAGGGCGACCGGCTCGGCCTCGACCGCGGGTGCGGGCAACATGCGGCCATAGGCCAGGAAGTGGTTGGCGGGTCCGGTCCGTGTGCGGGCGACCTCGCCCACAAAGGCGGCTTTTTGGGGGTCAATGACGTGATGGCGCTCCTCGAAGCGGTAATAATGCTCGGCAACCACGTCGGCTTTGCCGTCGAGATCCTCCAGGGCGCTAAACTCATAATTTAGCTCGAACAACCCGCCGTTGAGCAGCACCTGCGCCGCGGTCCAGTAAAAGAGGTCGCCGGCTTGGGGCGACAGCTTGGCCCACCCGTCCAGTCGCAGTGGGGCGCGCTCACCGAAGACGTAGGTGAAGAGGGGAATCTTCTCGGCCCGCCCGTCGAGCAGCCAATCGCGGAAGTTGTTGACCTCGAAGGGGGCGTATGGCCCGGCCTCGGCGCGCGCCTGGTAGTAGTCGAAGATGTTTAGGAAGATCTCGCTGATCACCTCGGTGCCCGCCGGGATATAGGCGCTGCCGGCCTGCGCCGTCGCCGCGCTGGTGTCGCGGTACATCGTGGTGAAGGCATCGGCGATTTCGTTGCCCGCGCCTGGCGCGTGCTCGTGGTTGCCGGCCAGGCATTGCAGCAGGAGGTTGCTGACCGAGATGTCGTAATAAAGCGCCTGCGCGCCGTACTCTTCGACGAGGTGTGCATCGCGCTCGACGTGGAAATCGTGCCAGTATTTCGTCCCGGCGCACATGAAGGGGAAGCCCACCAGGCCGGGATCGACAAGGCCCATTTCGGCATCGTTCTGGACCATGCGAGACTCCATAACCGGATCGGGGAAGTCGGTCGAGTAGTTGGAGAGCAGGTCGAACTCGAAGGGTGCCCAATAATCGCTGTTGCTTTTTATGGCGGCGAGGTTCGCGGGGTCGAAGGCGGCTGGGAACCAGTCGGCGCGGCCGCGCGGGAGGTTGTTATGGTAGTCCTGTTGTGCGGCGACCCAGTTGGGGCCGAGGATGTGGAAGACCGGCGTGCCGGCGATGCGGTGGATCTCGTTGAGCCAGGCGGAGCGATCATGGCGAGCGTTGATGCCGAAGGTGCAGACGCCGACCTGCTCGCGCAGCCAACGGCTCTGGGGGCGGGGCTGCGCCCACGACTGGTTGAGCGCCCAGAGGCGGTAGCGGTCGGCGGCCTCGTACCATGTGCCTTCGATGAGGGGCGCGAGCACGACGGGGTAGGGGGGGTTGAGCGAGCGGCCCGGCGCGAGGACGGACGCCTTATGCATGACGCTACAAGCCAGCGCCTCGCCGTCTTTATAGAAGTTGTACCACTTGAGGGCTTTGCCGCCGTCCTCGGTGCCGACGAAGAAGCCCCCTTTGTTGCGGGCGTAGTAGGCAAGGAACTGCATGGTCGAGCCTGCGAAGCCTTCGGGATAGGGCGAGAAGCGTAGGCGGCGGCGATTTTCGGGGTCCGGCTCGAAGAGGTCGAGCGGATCGTGGAAGAGGACGCCAGTGGCATGCGTGTGCGCCAGTTCGTCCTGGCCGTGACCGCCGAGGCGACCGATACCGCCGATGATGGGGTATTCGAGGCGGTCTATTGTGGCTTGCCCGGCGTTGGCGGCGGCGGCAGTGAACAGAATGTCGTTGCCGCGCGTAACCACATCGGCGCTGACGGTTATGGCGTGCTCGGCCTGCCAAAGCAGCCGTAGTCCGTTTGCCAGGGGCATGCACTTGAAGTCGGTGAAGCCCTCGACTACGCCGAGCTTCGCCAGTTCGAGGCGGAAGGGCGATATATGTAGCCCCGCGGGGCTACATATATCGGGGGCAGCGATCAGGTCGAGGTCGCGGGCGAGGTTACGCACGCGGAGCAGCCGCCCGCTCGCGTCATCGATCTCTACACTCAAGGCGCGGCTCGCCAGGGTAAAGCTCATTTGGTTCTCCGGCGGCGATAGGACAGCCAGAGCAGCCCGCCCAGGAGAGGCGCGAAACTGATTCCGAGGAGGACATTGCCCATGCCGGTGTTGACCGCGCGGATCTCGCGGCTGCTGCCGGGGACACCGGGCGCGGAGATCGTCATCGAGCCGGTTTGGGGCGTGACCATGAATGCCTTGAAGGTGGCGACGCCCTCGCCCGCGCTCTTGTCGTAAGGCAGTATGTCGTATCCCAGCGCCGAGCCGGAAGTCTGCTTGGCATAGTATGTCACCTGGTCTATCGTCCGCGTCGTGCCGCCCACCCGCAGCGACAGCTTCGTGCCGCCGAATGTGCCGCTTGGTATCCAAGACCAGATGCTGCGGCGGTCCTGGACCGAACGATCTTGGGGGTTCATCATCTTGGCGGCGTAGTAGTTGTCATATTCGCGCTCGGCGGCGGGCTGCACGTAGAGCGCCTTTTCGCCGCTGACGAAGATGGTGTCGTCGGGGTTGGTGCTGGTATCGGGGAGGGTCCACTTGCTGGCGGCGATGACCTTATAGGCGATGCCCTCGCGGCGGGGTGCGAAGGCCACGATGGTGCGGTCGCTGCCCGCCACGATCTTGCCGTCTTCGCCGCGCAACTGCATCTGATAGGTGCCCGCGGGCAGGCTGAACGGTATGCCCTGGGCCGGCTCGATGATCGTCACGGTCGGCTGGGTGGGCGTGTCCGGCTGCTTGGGTATCGGCAGATCCTTCGTGGATTGGCCCTTGGCTTGGAGCGCCGCCGACTTCTGGCCGTAGTCCAGGAGCCGGCTCTGGAAATCGTTCCACTGCGCGGTATAGACTCTCTGCGCGGTCTGGTAATCGTTGAGGGACTTCTGGTAGCCGGCGTAAGCCTTCGTCGCGGCGTCGCCCAGCAGCAGGGTCGTCTGGGCGCTGGTGTAGCCGCCGTCCTGGCGCAGGCTATAGGTGGTGGGCGTGAAACGGCGGTCGCCGATTTCCAGCGTGCCGGTGATCGGCTCGTTGAGCGACTGCCAATCAGCCTTATACTCGTGGGTGATGGCCCACCAGTAGACGAGCGTCATTTTCGGCGTCAGGACATGCCGCACGTCGGCGGGCACGTAGATCGTGTGCTCGCCCGCGGGATAGAACTGGCCGCTGTAGCCCTGGCCGTCGAAGATCTCGCCGTTGTAGACCGCCTGCTTTTCCTTCTGGGGCACGCTTTGCGCCATAGACGGCGCGGCGGTCGTCAGCAGCAGCAAGATGCCGAGCAGCGACCCGGTTGTTCTTACTCGCGCCATCGCTGGACTCCTTTCGCGCGAAGGGCGGCGACCGCGAGGGCGGTCAGAACCGCGGCATAGAGCAGCGCAACCCCCAGGTCGAGCGCGACCGCGGCGGCGTCGCCCAGGCTCAGACCGTCCATCGCCCGCCAAATGTAGCCGAACGGGGAGAGCCAGCTAACAAACCCCGCGAGCGCCGAGAGCAACCCCGCCGCCGAGCCGAGCAAACTGTCGCCAGGCTGTGTTGCGGCGAAGCCGTTTCCGGCGTCTATGGCGAAAAAGAGCAATATCGCCAGCAAGGTGAGTGCGAGCGCGGGGCGGACACGTCCAACAAGCGCAGCCAGGAGCAGGCCAAGCGCGACCATCGAAGCCGCGGGCAGGATCGACGCTGCTAGTATGACCAGGGTTCCGGCGTCCAACGGCATCCCGCTCAGGAGCGAGGCCAGGGCCAGGAAGACGGCGAGCGAGGCTATCGCCAAGATGTAGACGAAGAGCGCGCCGAGCAGTTTGCCGCCGACAAAGGTCGGCGCGTCCACGGGGCCATAGAAGAGGACTTCGAGAGTGCCGCGCTCGCGTTCGCCCGCAAGTCCGGCGGCGGCTAAGAGGCCGAGGTAGGCGGTGAGGGCAAGCACGGCGAACACGAGGGGCGCTTTCAGGGGCGAGGCGAGGACGAGAGTGCCGTTGTCGTTCACGTAATCGAGGTAGCTCTTGACCACCACGGCGGCCACGAGGCAACTCAGCGTGACCATGAGGTAAAGGGTGGGGCTGACGAGCGCTGCGAGCAGGTCGCGGCGGGCGAGGCGCAGCATCGAGGCAAGGCGCAGGCCCCAGCCAATGCCGCCGGCCGCTGCGACCCGCTCCGGCTCTTGGATGTGAGACTTTGCTCCCATCGAAACTTCCATCGTAGAAGACCTATCCGGCTATTTGGCCGCTACCAGGCGCTTCACCTTGTCGTCGGTGACGGTGAGGAACGCCTCTTCGAGAGTCATTTCCAGGCGAGTGATACCCAGGAGCAAGCCGCCGGCTGCGGCAACTGCGCGGCTGATCTCGGGACGCGAGTCGCGGGATGTGCTGCTGTGCAAGACGAGCTTGCCCTTTTCGAGGCGCACGTCGCGCACGGCGTGTATCTTGGAGAGGGCCTTCTTGATCGCAGGCATGTCGCCCTCGAACTCCACGACGTAGCGTTGGCCGGGTTCGAGCTTGGCGCGTATGTCGGGCACGCTGCCCTGGGCGACGATGCGCCCGCGCGCGATGATAGCCACGCGGTCGGCGGTTTGCTCGATCTCGGAGAGGATGTGGGACGAGAGGAAAACCGTCTTGCCCTGCTGCTTCTGCTCGTTGATGAGTTCGCGCACCTGCGAGATGCCGTAGGGGTCGAGGCCCGACGCCGGTTCGTCCATCACGAGCAGGTCGGGCGAATGGAGGAGGGCGCGCGCGACGGCGAGCTTTTGCTGCATACCGCGGCTGAACTCCTTGACGCGACTCTTGCGGCGGCTCGCCAGATCGAGCGCGTCGAGCAGGTCGCCGATGCGCTGATTGGCGTTTGGCACGCCGTACATGTCGGCGAAAAAGCCGAGATATTGCTCGGTGGTCATGTCGCCATAGAGCGCCTGATGCTCGGAGACAACGCCGACGCGCTTCTTGAGGGCGAGGGCGTTCATGGACATGGGTTGGTCGAGGACACGGACGCTGCCGGCGCTCGGCGGGAGGATGCCGAGGAGCATCATAATCGTGGTGGTCTTGCCGGCGCCGTTCGGCCCCAGGAAGCCGAAGATCTCCCCCCGCCCCACCTCTAGATCAACGCCGTCCACCGCCAGGCGCTCGTTATAGCGTTTGCTCAGGTTCTCGGTGCTGATCGCCGTGTTCATGCACATCACTCCTTGATGCCGGTGAAGACGACGCCCTGGATGAAGAGGCGCTGGGCGAAGAAGAAGATCAGCAGTGGGGGGAGGCTGATCACCACCATGGCGGCCATCATCGGACCCCAGTCAGTGGTGAAGTACTGTTGGAAGTTCATCAGCATCAGTTGGAGTGTTTTGTGGTTGGTGGAGGGCAGATAGATCAGGGGGCCGAAGAAGTCGTTCCAGTAGTAGAGGAAGGCGAATAGCGATACGGTGGCGAGCACGGGCTTGGAGAGGGGGAGGATGATGCGCCAGAAGACATCGAGCACGCCCGCGCCGTCAATCCGCGCCGCGTCTTCGAGTTCGGGGGCAATCGAGCCGAAAAACTGGCGGAAGAGGAATATATTGAAGCCCGACGTGGCGAGCCAGGCCGGCAGCCAGAACGGCCAGAAGCTGTCTACCATGTTCAGCTTGCTGAAGATCACATAGGTCGGGATCAACGTGACTTGGCTGGGCAGCATCATTGTGGCGAGCACCAATATGAAGAGCGCGTCACGGCCCGGAAAGCGGAAGCGCGACAGCCCATAGCCGACCAGCGCGCACGACACGACCTGGCCGATCATGCAGGGGATGGCGATGAGCAGGGTGTTAGTGAGGGCCATGCCGAACTTCATCGTCTCGAGGCCCCTCGGGTAGTTGGAGAAGAGCGGGTCGGTCGGTATGATAGGTTGGTGGAGGGCGAAAATATCGGCCTTTGCCTTGACGGAAGCCGACAGCATCCAGACCAGCGGGAAGAGCACGATGAGCAGCCCGCCTATCAAGATGCCGTATACGATGATCCTGCCGAGGATGCTCTTCCAGCGCACGCCGGTGTTGGGATGTACCGCGATCGTTACTGCGGGCGCTTCCTCGCGCCCGATCTGCGTTTTTACGTTGCTGCTAGCCATGACAGTCCCTTTCTAAACTCCGCGTGAGCTGCCGCCGGCGTAGAAGATGCGGGCGGACGTAGTGCGGAAGATGACGAGAACCACAATCAGGATGACGACGAAGAGCGCCCAGGAGAGCGCGGCCGCGTAGCCCATCTGGTTGTATAGCCAGGCGTTGCGGTAGATATAAAGCACCACGAAGAGGCTGCCCTCGCTGGGGCCGCCGCCGGTCATGACGAGCGCGTTTGTGAAACTCTGGAAGGAGCCGATCACGCCGAGCACGAAAGTGAAAAGCAGCACCGGCGAGAGCATCGGGATTGTGATATGGATGAACTTGGACCAGCCGCTCGCGCCGTCTATGGCGGCGGCTTCGTAAAGCTCGCTGGGGATGCCCTGCAAGCCGGCGAGGTAAATCACGACGCCGCCGCCCACCTGCCAGAGGCTCATGATGATCAGCGCAGGCAGTACCCACTGCGTCTGGGTGAGCCAGGGAATCGCGTCTATGCCGACCAGGCGCAGCGCGTTGTTGATCAGGCCATACTCGGTGTTGAACATCATCCACCAGAGTACCGCCAACCCCACGCCGGTTATCACAGCGGGCACGTAGTAGAGCGTGCGGAAAAACGCCAACCCCTTGATCTTCTGGTTGAGCAACATCGCTAGGGCGAGGCCAACGACCATGCCGAGCGGCACGCTGAAAATGGTGAAGATCCCAGTGATACGCAACGATGTCCAGAAGAGATCGTCGCCGATCATGTTCTGGAAGTTTTGCAGGCCGACGAAGGTCGGTGCGCCGAGCACGGGCCAGATGTTGAGGCTTATATAGCCGGCGAACAGCATTGGCCCCGCGAAGAAAAGCAGGAAGCCGACGACGAAAGGCGAGACGAAAAGCCAGCCCTGGATGGCCCGCTGGCGCTCCATTCGACCCATTTTTGCTCTAACCATGACTTTCTCCCAATCTTTTCTTTCCGGTCTGAGATCCCCTGGCGTGGGCGTGACACCCACGCCAGGGGAGGGTTGTCATGCCTTACGGCAACGGCTTGGCGAGGGCATCGTTGAACTCTTTTTGCAGCGCGGGCAGCAGGTCGGCTGCCTTCTTCTCGCCGGTCCAGAGTACTGAGAGGCGGTCGTTGAGGTCGTTGGCGGTATACTTGGGGCGGAACCACTGCGGCGATGAATGAACCATCGGGTCGCTGGACAGCGGCACCACCAAGTTGCGGACATTCTGGGGAACCGCTTGCAGGCCGAGTTGGCGCATAACGGCGGTATTGGGCACCACGTCGGTAGGGGCAAGAGCCGCCTCGCCTTCAGGACCGGAAACCCAGCTGAGAACCTTCCAGGCTGCGTCTTTCTTGGGACTGTTCTTGTTGATGATCATGCCCAGCTCCTCGCCGAGCGTGCCCTCCGCCTTGTTCTTCGGCGGATAGGAGAGATCCCACTTGAACTTCCAGTCGCGGCTGAGGTCGAGATTCCAGTTGCCACGGGTTATCATGCCGGCGTTGCCGGTGTCGAACCCGATGGGGCTGGCACCTGTTGTCTGGTCGATCGGCACGAAGGCCTTGTCATTGATCTGTAGGTTTTGCAGGTAGGTGAAGGCGTCGACCGACGGCTTCTCACCGAAGGTAAGGGTCTTGGCATCGGGCGTCATAGCGTTGCCGCCGTTCTCCCAGACCCATGTCCAGAGCGGCAGGAGCCACGCCTGGTTCTGGTAGCCGTACTGATGCTTCGACTGGTCGGTGAGCTTCTTGGACATGGTGGTGAAGTCGTCCCAGGTCCAACCGCGCTGCGGCGTGCTGATGCCAGCGGCCTTCTCTAGGTCCGCATTATGCCACATCTCCCAGACGAATTCAACCACCGGCAGGCCGTACTGGCCGGGGCCGACCTTTAGCTCAGGATAGCGCACGGTGGTGTAATCGTCCAGGGTCCACTGCGGGAACTTGTCGAGCTGGAGCGCGGCCTTGTCCGTGGCGATGTTCGAGCTGAGATCGAGGGCGGCACCGGCGCGCAGGAAGCTACCCACGTTGTCCGGGGCGACGAAGATCAGGTCTATGTCGTTGCTGCCGGTCAGGCGCGTGAGCACCGTCTCGATGTAGTTGCCTGTGATCTGCTCGTGAACGATCTTGATGTTGGGATTCGCATCCTCGAAGGGCTTGTACCAACGGTTGGCCCAGGACGAGATGTTGTCCGGCACCCAGTCGACAACCTTGACCGTCGTCACCCCGGCCGGAACCACAGGAGTCGGGCCGACAGTCACGGTGCCGATAGGCGCAGTTGTGTTGGTGGCCGCGGCCACAGCGGCGGTAGTATCGGTCGGCGCGGCCATAGCGGCGGTTGTGTTGGTGGCCGCGGGCATGGCGGCTGTGGTGTCGGTCGCCGGGGCCGCCATAGTTGTATTGGTCGGAGCGGGAACAGGAGTATCGGCTGCTCCGCCGCAGGCCGCCAGCAGCATGGATGTTGCCAGCAGCAGCGCGAGCCCGGCACTAGTTTTGCGTGACATAGGATATTTTCCTCCTTTTAGCTCAACTGTTAGCGCGACCGGTTGCATCGTATGAACGAGTTTGTCTATACGCGACCTCCTCCCTATTGCTTCTGAACCGCCCACAGGAACACGCGCTGATCGTAGCTGCCGCTCGCCAGCATAGTGCCGTCGGGCCGCCAGGCAACGGCATCTACCTCGGCACCATGGCCGACCGCAACTTGATCGGCGGGTGTGTGACCGGGGCCGAGACGCTCGCCCGTGGCTGCGTTCCAGAGAGCCACGCCGTGATCGGTGCTGGCCGAAGCCAGCAGCTTGCTGTCGGGGGTGAACGCGACGCTGGTTACTTTGCCTATCAGGCCATTGCAGGTAGTGACGAGTTTGCCTGATGCTGCGTCGTAAACGCGCACTTTTGTATCGCCCGCGCCGACGGCGATGCTCTTGCCGTCGGGCGAGAAGGCGACCGACAGCGCCCCCACCATCGCGTCGGTCAGCTCGAGACCCTTGTTGCCGCCGGCAACATCCCAGGTTTGCACCTTGTTGTCGTTGTCCGCCGTGACCAGCGTCTTGCTGTCGGGTGAGAAGGCCACGCCATTGATGCGGTCACCAAAGCCGGTGATCGTCTTCACCTGCTGCAAGTTACTGGGGTCGGACAGGAGCACCTGCTTACTGCGCCCCGCCGAGGCCAGCAGCTTGCCGTCCGGGGACCAGGCGAGGGCCAAAATCTGGGCGCTATCGGAGAAGGTGCGTAGCTGCTTGCCGGCGGCCGGATCCCAAAGGATAACTGCCTTGTCGCGGCCTCCGCTCGCGAGGGTCTTGCCGTCGGGCGAGAAAACCAGGGAGGTTATTGCCAGGGTGTGAGCCGCCCAGTGGCGGATCTCCTTACCGCTATCGGCGTCCCAGAGGTAAATGGTGTGGTCGTCGCCTCCGGAGGCCAGCATTTTGCCGTCGGATGACCAGGCGAGGGCGTTGACTCCACCCGAATGGCCGCTCAAGATAGTGACGCGCGTCACAGTGGGTGCATTATCTGCGGAGACGGCGGGGTAGCCTGCCGAACCTCCACAGGCGGACGCCAAGAAGATCAGCAGAGCGAACAGAGCGAGACGACGCAGCATAAGTTTCCTCCTTAGTTGGGCGGTCGGGTAACGGAGCAGCGAACGATAAGCTGGGTGGGTAAGTGCCGCTCCTGAGGCGGTTCCTCGCTGCCGCGGATTCGTTGCAGCAGCAGATCACCGGCCAGGGTGCCGAGCCGGCGAGTGTTTTGTGAGACGACGGTGAGCGTCGGGTTATAGGCATCGGCCCACTCCAAGTCGTCGAAGATAATCAGCGAGACGTCGGTGGGAATAACCAGGCCGAGCTGGTGGATCGCGCGGAGGCTGCCGATGGCGACATTGCCGCTGCCAAGAAAGAGCGCGGTGGGCCGATCGGGAGAGTCGAGTAGCTCGCGTGTGGCAACTTCGGCTTCGGGGCTTTTGAAGTTGGTGACCTTGATGAGGGCCGGATCGACGGGTAGGCCGTGGTCTACGTGGGCTTGTTCGTAGCCCATGCGGCGCTCGCGGCCTGGGGCGTACTTGGACGGCCCGGCCACCAGCCCAATGCGGCGGTGGCCCTGCTCGATCATCAGGGAGACGGCGGCGCGGGTGCCCCCGAAGTTATCGGAGAGCACGCTGTCTACGGAGGCATCTTCGAGCCGCCGGTCGAGCGCGACGACGGCGATGCCCTGCTCGAGGACTTTGCGGACGGGGGCGGAGCTGCGCCGCTCATCGGTGGCGCAGACTACGATCCCTGCCACTGCCTCATCGGCGAGCACTTGGAGGTAGGTGCTTTCGCGATCCAGGGCGTCATCGGTGTCGCAGACCAGCAGGGTATAGCCCTCGCGGAAAGCTACTTCTTCGAGGCCGCGCGCGACCGAGATGAAGAAGGGGTTCTCAATGTCGGGGACGACGATGGCGATTGTCTTGGTGGACTTGGTGCGGAAGTTGCGGGCGAGGCGGTTGGGGCGGTAGCGCAACTGCTGGGCGGAGTCCAAGACGCGGCGGCGGAGTTCAGTGTCGACAGAGGTGCTGCCGTTAAGCACGCGGGAGACCGTGGCGACCGACACACCGGCGTGGTGAGCGACTTCTTTGGCCGTAGACGCTTTCATCGTGCTCCTACTGGGTAATCGGTTACCCGATGGTAATCGATTACTGTGCAGAGCGGTTTTGGTCTCTGGAAGAGACACACAAAACTCGCGAGCGGAACGGGCACACCATTAACGTGCTGCTATTGTAACCGATTTCTTTCCCGATGTCAATAGCCTGCCCCTGGTAATTGATTTCTCAGACCGGGCCGTTCGCCCAAGCGGAGGCGATTCAAAAATGGGGGCAACAGTGGAGAGCATTCCGAATCAGCTGTAGATGCAGGAGTTATCTACTCTCCCCGAGATGTGGGTAATCACTAAAAAGCACGGGTTGCGGAGAGAGGCGCAAGCTGCTATGATAGGTATCTATGATCGAGAACCCCCCAGCCGAAATTGCTGCACGTCCGTTTATCCTATGTCCGATCTGCGGGCAACCCGCTGAGCCGGCGCTGTTCGCGGAACACGGCAAGATCGAGGAGATATGCCGGCAGACGTTGGCGGCCGCTTTCCCAGCTTGGCGGCCTACATCGGGGGTCTGCCCGGCCTGCGTCGAGCGGGCGACGAACACCCTCAGTGTGTCGGGGCTGAACCTGCACAGCGTGCTCTCGCATCACGGCTCGCGCAGCGACCACCCGCAGGTGGCGGCGCACGGCAAGCCTGCCCTGCCTGTGCCTCTCCGCCTGCACGCCAACCCGCTCTTCCGGGGCGCGGGCGTCGTGCTCGGTATGCTCGACAGCGGCTTTTATCTCCACCCCGACCTCGTAGAGCCGACCAACCGTGTGCTGGCGGCTGTAGATGCGTCGCGGGAGCCGCCGGTCGTCGGGGCCGACTTCACGAAGCCGCAGATGCGGAGTTGGCACGGGCTGATGACTAGCGTGGTGGTCGCCGGCAACGGCTACCTCTCCGGCGGGCGGTACAGGGGCATCGCGTCGGAGGCCGGTCTCGTGCTCGCGCAGGTGGGCAACGACAAAGTGAGCATCCCCGACAGGGCGATCGCGATCGGGCTGCGCTGGATGCTCGCCAATCATCGCCGCTACGGCATCCGAGTGCTCAACGTTTCGCTCGGCGGCGACGAGGAGATGACGGATGGCCCGGTGGACCGGCTCGCGGAGAAGCTGGTCGCCGAGGGGGTGACGGTGGTGACGGCGGCGGGCAACGCGGGGCGGCGCTACATTCTGCCGCCGGCGAGCGCACCCTCTGTGTTGACCGTCGGCGGGGCGTCCGACCAAAACCTGCTCAATATCCACCTAGAGACGTTCCAGCCCTGGCGGTCGTCTTATGGGCCGACGCGAGCCGGAGACCGAAAGCCGGAGCTTGTCGCGCCAAGCATGTTGCTCGCCGCGCCTCTGCTGCCGGGCACGAGCCAGGCGCGGGAGGCCGCGCGGCTGGCCTCGTTGCTGACGCTCGACGACCAGACGCTGGAAGGCGCGAGCGAGGAAGCCCGCAGGCTGCTATACCTGCGTAGGGGCGCGCTTGACGGCATCGGAGGCGCGGCGATACGGAGCCTGGTGGCGGGGCGCATGGCCCGCAACAACTGGCTCTCCGCCTCGTATCAGTTCGTGGACGGCACCTCGGTAGCCGCCCCAGTGGTTTCCTCAGTGGTGGCCCAGATGCTCGAGGCGAACCCGAAGCTGACTCCGGCGAGGGTCAAGGAACTGCTCTCGGTCACGGCGATCCCGATGGAGGGGGTGCCGGAGGATAGGCAGGGCCACGGCGTGGTGAACCCCGCCCTCGCGGTCGCTCTCGCGCTGCGGCTCGACGGCCCGATGACCGGCTACCCGGTCTCGCCTCACAAGACGGAGGACGGCGCACACCACTTCTACTACTACAACCCACGGGTGGAGCGCGTGGGGCTGGTCGGCAGCTTCAACAACTGGTTCGCGGGGGGCTACACTTTCAGCCGCAACGGCCCCGGCATCTTCGAGTTCCGCCTTCCCCCGTTGCCGCCGGGCCTCTACCGCTACAAGTTCCTGCTCGACGACCAGACAGCCGTTGACGACCCCGAGAGCCTCGACAAGGACCCCGACGGCTACGGCGAGTTCTCTAGCCGGCTGCGAGCATAGTGCGGATTGCGGAGTGGCGGAAGATGCCGTCCACGAATACGGGTCACGAATACACGAATGGTATGGGGTGATCCGAGAGACAGGGGTATGGCGGCGGTACGGAGACGGCGGCGATACGGGGAGGAGGGATCGGCTGCGGGAGAGGGCTGCCGCCCTCGATTGGCCGGTCTTACCCCGATCCCGCCAACCGTCCCCACACCATTCGTGTATTCGTGGCCCGTATTCGTGGACGGCCTGCTCGCCCACCTCCAGCCCTCCGCCCATCGTAATTCATAACTCAAAACTCAAAACGATCCCGCCCTTCGGCGTTGCTGGGCGCGGGCCAGGAGCGCACGGAGTCGCGCCGCATCCTCTTCCAAGACAGCTTCGGTGAGGGCGGCGAGTGCCCGGTCGAGGCGACGGAGGTGAGCCAGGATCTCTGAGCGGTTGGTGAGCAGGATGTCCACCCACATGTCGAGGTCGCCGACCGCGATGCGGGTAGTGTCGCGGAAGCCGCCCGCCGCGAGCTGCCACAGCGCGTCATCCGCGCCTCCCGCGGCCACCTGCTCGGCGGCGGCTACCAGCGCGATCGCTGCCGCGTAGGGGATATGGCTGACCGCAGCCGTGATCCGGTCGTGAGTGGGGGCATCCATGACGATTGGCCGCGCGCCCACGGCACGCGCGAGGTCGCAGGCACGAGCCAGGGCCTCCAGCGGGCGGTCGGGCACCGGGCAGAACACAAAGGCCGCGCCCTGGAAAAGGCCCGGATCGGCAGCAGCCAGGCCCGCATCTTCTTTGCCGCACATCGGGTGGCTGCCGACCACTAGTATGTCCGGCGGCAGTTCCGCCATTGCGTTAACGATGGCGTTTTTGGTGCTGCCGAGGTCGGTGAGGAGCACGCGCGGGCGCAGGAGAGGTGCGACACGCGGCAGCAGCGCCAAGATCGTGCGCGGCGGAGTCGCCAGGACCACGGCATCGGCCGTTGCGAGGCGCGCGAGGTCGGTAGTCGCTTCGTCCACCCAGAGGACGGCTTGTGGAAGGGCAGCCTCGCGGCGAACGATACCGACGACGCGCCGGCAGAGGCGCGGGCTGTTCCCCATGCCCCGCAGCGCCCCCGCCAGCGACCCGCCCATCAAGCCCAACCCTACTACGGCTATCTCGGCCTCGGCTAGCCAGTCTGGGAGCGCCGGGTCAGACATCGCCCTGCCCGTCGGCGTCCGGTGGGCTGCCCGCGAGGTGGCTGGGGGGATCCTGCGCCCGCATCACATCGGCACCGCGCAGGTAAACATGCACGATCTCGTCCTGGCGGCGGGCGGTGTTCCAGTGCAAGAGCACCCGGATGCAGAGGCCGGGAGCGCCCGGCTGATCGATCTCGGTCGCACCGAGTAGGGGTACATCAACCCAGCCCAACTGCCGTGCGGCGCGGGCGGGGAATGCCGACCGGAGGTCGGGAGTGGTCGTGAAAAAGACGCTGGCAATATCCGCCGTGTCTATCCCGTTTGCCTCGGCAATCGCGGCCAGCAGTTCGCGCGTCGCATCCCAGATGGCCGGCGGAGTATCTTCGGGCACAAAGATGGCACCACGGATGCCCCGGCAGCGCACGGAGCCTGTCGGAAGGGACGAGAAGGGTTCGGAGGCCATAGACATGCTCCATTTTGGGTATAAAAAAGAGAGACCCGCAACGGCCTGGTCTCCCACCCCCTTGAGGAGGCAGTACCCTCGGCGCTACAGCGTTTCACTTCCAGGTTCGGGATGGGGCTGGGTGGGTCCACTGCGCTCTTGCCACGGATCTCTTCTTTACGAGGTTAAGAAGCCGTCAGCTATCAGCAATCAGCACTTCTCGCGCTGACTGCTGCCGCTTCGACGGCTCGCATACGTTTCGTTGACATCGTTCCAACAATCGCACCGGCTCTGCCGCTTCACTGGCTTCTCCCGCCCGTCGCACCTGCAACAGGCCGAAGCCCTCAATCTGAAAAACGCTCAAACCCTCGACCATGAGCACGGCTTGGCTCGTCAGTTGCCCGACATACACCTGCCGCCTCTTTGCCCAGTAATCTTCTGGGGGTCTTACCTGATTAACTCAGAAGAGAGCTCATCTTGAGGCAGGCTTCCCGCTTAGATGCTTTCAGCGGTTATCCTTTCCCGACGTGGCTACCCGGCTTTGCCTTCTAGACAACCGGCACACCAGTGGTCGGTCCAACCCGGTCCTCTCGTACTAGGGTCAGCTCCCCTCAACTCTCTTACGCCCACGACGGATAGAGACCGAACTGTCTCACGACGTTCTGAACCCAGCTCGCGTACCGCTTTAATGGGCGAACAGCCCAACCCTTGGGACCGACTCCAGCCCCAGGATGCGACGAGCCGACATCG
>JBPCPV010000015.1:0-224710 GCA_050998805.1 Chloroflexia bacterium
GCCGTGTGGCGAGCGCAACCGGCGGAGCCAGCGCACCCTTGGGCGGAGTGGGGTCCAGCGATGTGTCCTCCACGCAAGCAGTGGGCAGCAACACCCCAAGCAGGCCAACCGCGCTACGCGGTCGGCCTCGGCTAGCGGGACGCACTGCTCCGTGTGGCATTTCGACGCTGCCGACGCATTAGCCAGCGGATGGCGAGGATCATCGCCAGCAGGAAGAGGATCGCCGCGACGACCGGCAAGACCAGCGCGAGCACCACGCTGACTGCGGCAAGCACATCCTCCGCGATGCTCACGAAAGGTGTGGCGACGCCACCCGTCGCCACCGTCATCACTGGGCGCGTGGCGGTCTTCACCGCGTGGACGCTTCCCGCCGCGAGCAGGCCGAGGATCAGCGCCAGCGCGGGGTTGATCTGGTGTATCTCGCCATTATACGCCGCGAACAGGATCGCCCCGGCCACAGGACGGATGAACGTGTGGATCGCATTGTTCACCGAGTCGACGACCGGCACTTTGTCGGCCATGATCTCGACGAACAAGAGCACACAGAGGGCAAGCAAGACCCAGCCGTTGGAGAGCAAGTTGTATGGCGAACTCAGGTGGATCAGGTTGGTGAAGCGGGCGGCGAGGCCGACGATCAGCAGCGGCAGCCATGCGTTGAGGCCGGCGGGCGCGGAGAGCGCGAACCCCGCGAGTATCTGTATGAGTGTGTCCATTTACTATCTCCTAGATCTAGCGAATCCATGCCGTTACGAGCCAACCTCCCAGCGCCCCCAACCCGGCGGTGATCACGGGCAGAACAAGCAAGAAAAAGAAGGCTGTACAGCCTATTCCCATACCCGACAGCGAGTCGGTGCTCACATTGACCTGGGCGGCCAACGGCTTTAGCTGGCGCTGGAACTCCGTGCTGCCTATCAGCTGGGAGATGCCGATGATGAAGGCAAGCGCCGAAAACACGCCCATGACCGCACCGGCGATCAGCCCCGCGCGCACGCAGGTCTTGCGCGTCGCTTCGGGCGCACGGGTTGCCAGATACGCTCCCGCCGCCCCGGCGACCAGCCCAAACATGAACTCGGTAAGCAGCGGCAGATTGCTGCCGATGAAGAGCAGCACGCAGATCCCCGCCGGCATGCCGACCCCCACCCCGGCGATGATCCCCTCGCGTGTTCCGGCTCTCGCCATGCAAAAGGTTCCTCGTAGCCGTCAGCTTTCAGCTTTCAGCTTTCAGCCGTCAGCCGCCTATACGCATCACGCACCACGCACCACGCACCACGCACCACGCACTACGGCAGCGGTGCCGCGATGTGGACCGTTTCGCCGTAGTTGCTGAAATCTGCTGTGATGAAGAGCAGCCCGCGTTGGCTCGAGGTCGGCGCGAGCGTGATGCTTGTGGTCTCGCGGGTCATCAGCCCATTGGGTGCGATGTAGACATCGGTCTCTGCTGCCGAGTAGGACATGCCCGCGAATACCGGCAGCGCGGCGGGGTCGAGCGTCGCGTGAAGATGACGGCTCGCCACGCCGTTCACCGTCTCATCGGGCGCGGAGGTGATGTTGGAGGCGTATTGCAGCACGCCGATCAGCGCGGTCAGGTCGAGCGTGCTGCCGGTACCCGCCCGCTGCCAGCGCCTGCCGGTCGTCGTGCTGCTGATGTAGGTCGTCGGGCCGATCGTGATGTACTCGCTCTGCCCGTCGGGGGCCTGCTGGGTGAAGTGGACCCGGTCGGGGGCGAGGAAATCGCCCGACTGCCGGGCGAAGGGCAGCGTGTAGCCGCCGCTCTTGATCTGGAAGAGCGACTCGAAGTGGTAGCTCGGCGCTGAGGCCATCCGGTCGAGCGTCGCAGAGAGCACAGCAGACTGGCTGCCGTAGCGGAACTGGTAGTAGTGCTGGCCGATGTTGCCCATCTGGACCTGCCACTGCGGGGCGTTCGACGGCACATAGGTCAGCACGCGCCGCTGGTATGCCTGGATCAGCACGTCGGTCGGCACCCCGGCTATCTTGACCCGCGCCCAATACGCCTCGCTGATCGGCAGCCCAACGGCGAAGTCCCAGGGGTCGGACAAGGGGCCGACGACCACGCCGCCCGGCTCGCGGACCTTACCGCTCGCGTTGAGGAAGCCCCAGAAGACGCCGGGGATGTTGTGCTTCGTCTTAGGCTCGTAGTGCGTTAGGCGAGTGGCGGGCATCGCGCGGCCGGCGTCGCTGCCGACATTCCCGGCGCGGTCAATCGTGGCGGTCACATCGGTGCCGGTGAGGTCGTCGGCGGGGTGGTCGCCGCGCGAGGTGTTGCTGACCGGCAGGAACGAGGCATAGGTCGGCGCGGTCGCATCGTCCGCATCGGATGCGAGCGGGATCTCGGCGGGCGAGCGCTGATCGAAGCTGGTGAGGCCGGTCTGCACCCTCCCGGAGATCAGTTCGACACTCAGCAGGCCGTTAGTCACAAACCACTTCGACGCGCGGTCGGCGTTCGGGTCGTTGATCTCCATGCGGCTCTTGTCGAAGTACTGCACGAGGTGGGAGCCGCCGGGCAGGTCCGCGAACGGCTCGCGGACGATCATGCCGGGCGCAGGCCCCCAATACCAGGAGCGGGCGGCGTCCCTGGAGACCACGAGCGCATCGGTCCGGGTCCAGACGCGCTCGAAGGCGCTGTCCGCGAAGCGGAGGCTGACCGCCTCGGCGGGCCGCGCGCTCGGCAGCCCCGCGAGCAGCCCGGCCCCCACCGCCAGCAGACCGAGAGCGCGCGCCCACCGTGCGCCAATCGTCGTTTTCATAGTAGTCGCCTCTCCAAGAGCAGGTTGCTCTCAATACGCTCATTATACCGCCTGCGCGGCAGGGCGGCAAGGCGTATCTGTCGGGGGTCAGTCGAATTTGCCCGTGCATTTACGCGGCTGATCAGGTACAATAAGGCTATGGACAAGCCCACACGCCGACTCGATCAACCGGAGAGTGAAGACCTATGCCCTAAATGCGGTGGCCTGACGAAATGGGCTAGGGTAAGGGCAGCACGGAATCTGGGATTAGAGTTGATGCCTATAGAGCTGGAGTCTGTTGATAAGGGATCTTTTTGGGGGCACCCACGCGCTCGAGTTGTAGCTAAGGCTTGCGCCAGTTGTGGCTACACAGAGTTGTATGCGAACGAGCCGGAAGAGCTGTGACCAAATGAGCAAGCGCGCCCATCTAAGCTGCTTGCTGATCTTCGGCTTCATGCCGGCTTTTGTCGGGTGGACGACGGCCTCCCCTCTCGAAGCGAACAATAAGATCGGCCGGATTGTGGTGATGGCTCTCGACGACAGCGGCAAGGGCTGGGCTTGGACCGATAACGCTGGCTTGGATTTGGGTGCCGCTAGTTCCCTGGTGCGGATCGACAACGGTAGTTTGCACGTTGTCGCCGTCAGCAGCACCAGCCACACACTGCTGCCGGACGGCCTAGATATGACCCGTATGGCGATAACTGCGGACGGCAAAGAGGGTTGGGCCATCGGCAGCGTGGGCAGGGACATGGATACGAACGGCTCCCCAATGCTCTGGCGGCTCCAGAACGGGAGTTGGGGCGTCGCCAAAAACAACTTTGCCAAAGACACCGGCTTGTATAACCTGACTATGATCGCAGACGGCAGCGACGGCTGGATGGTGACCGATGAGCAAGGAGCGTCGAATCCTAGTCTGCTGCGCTTACGCAACGGAGATTGGTATCCTGCTCCTGAGCCAGACGGAGCTTACGTTTTCCGCGTGGCGAGTAGCCCCGGTGGGAACCAGACCTGGGCGTTGGGCGATGGGAATCCCGGCACGGACATCTACCACTGGACCGGCTGGAAATGGGTGCTTACGTACAGCAATATCCTGCCGGACAGAGATCCGACCCAATTCGCCGCAGACGATGCGGGTAATGCGTGGCTGATCGGGGGTTCTGGTGGCGACGAGTATCTAGGTGAGGATAAGCTGATCTATTTCTCGGATAAAGCGCCTCCCTACCAGATCGCACTTCACCGGGGATCACCGGAGGTTTACAATGGGGTCGCCCTGGCGCTAGGGGGCCTGACCTTGAGCAGACGGAGCGGAGGTTGGATAAGCGGCGGATACCAAAATATGGATCCCGAGAGTGTAAGCTACCCCAACCCGGTCTTGATACACCTGCAGGATAGTACAGCGACTCTAGTGGAACCGCAGAGCGCAGGCATTACGCTCACTGGCGATTCCAGTTTAGGGGAAGTGGCGATCAGTCCTGACGGCACTTATAGCTGGGTAGAGAGCTACGACCGCCAGGATTTCAGTGGTTTTATCAGGTTGCGCGATCCAGCCGCAGCCGTCCAGCCGACCAAGCCGGCGGCCGCTGGTGTGGGCTACTGGCCCGGACTGCTCGCCGTGAGCCTGCTCGCCCTGTTCGCCGGCATCGCCGTGCGGAAGCGATCCGCCGCAACTCGCCGGCGGATGTAGGGGCGGGGCGGGGGAAAGTGAAAGATGGGGCAAGCCCTCTCCCACAGCTTCTCCCCCGCGACCGACTCCATCCCTCGTCCCCGTCCCCCATCCCCTGTCCCCCGACCCCCGTTTTGTCTAGACCCCTCTTTCAGGTATAATCAGCGGGGCGAATACGGCGGGGCGGCTATAGGCCCGGCCTGGGCGTTGGTTGCGTATATTGTATGGTAGGTTGGCGGTTTAGTCGTTAGAGAGGTGCGATTTGAGTAATTCTTTGTTGGCGGTGGAGGCGGAGTTGGAGCGGGACGGGGCGTTGCCTTATTGCGCGGACCCGTACTCGTATAGGCGGCGCAGAACGCGCGAGGTGATGGTCGGCAACGTCGGCGTCGGCGGCGACAACCCGATCCGCATCCAGTCCATGACGACGACCCTCACGAAGGATGTGGACGCGACCTTCGAGCAGACGCTACGGCTGATCGATGTCGGCTGCGAGATAGTGCGTATCACCACGCCGACGACCAACGACGCGAAGGCGCTCGGCGAGGTCAAGCGGCGGCTGCTGGCGCGGGGCATCACCACGCCGCTCGTCGCCGACATCCATTTCAGCCCGAACGCAGCGATGGAGGCCGCTCTCTGGGCCGACAAGGTGCGGATCAACCCCGGCAACTTCGCCGACGCCAAGCTGTTCAAGGTGCAGGAATACACCGACGCCGACTACGAGGGCGAGCTGGCACGGATCGAGGAGAAGTTCGCGCCGGTGGTGCTGCGCTGCAAAGAGCGCGGCATCGCCATGCGGATCGGCACCAACCACGGCTCGCTCTCCGACCGCGCCATGAACCGCTACGGCGACACACCGCTCGGCATGGTCGAAAGCTCGCTTGAGTTCATCCGGATCTGCGAGAAGTACGGCTACTACGACATCATCGTTTCGATGAAGGCGAGCAACCCGAAGGTGATGATCCAGGCGTACCGGCTGCTGGCCGCGCGCATGGACGAACTCGGAATGGACTATCCCTTCCACCTCGGCGTGACTGAGGCCGGAAGCGGCGAGGATGCCCGCATCAAGAGCGCAATCGGGATCGGCTCGTTGCTCGAGGACGGCCTCGGCGACACGATCCGGGTCTCGCTGACCGAAGACCCGGAGTTCGAGGTGCCGGTCGCGTACCACCTGGCGGAACGGTACACGCCACGGGGCGGCGAGATTCTTCGCTGCGCTCAGAATGACAGTAATGGGAAGAATGACGGTGGCGCTCAGGGGGAGGGGTTGCCGGACTTGCGCGACCCATACGGGTTCGACCCGCGCCCGACGGATACCGTGCGGATCGGCAGGAGCAAGATCGGCGGGGGGCTGCCGGCGCAGGTGACCGTTTCGCTCGAGGGGATGCTGCCGCCGATGCCGGGCGCGCTTACCGGGGTGCTGGGGCTGGCGCGGCGCGTCGGCGAGCCGGGGGTGAGAGCGGATGTCCTAAGCGTGCCGGTGGCCCGCGCGGACGATGTTGCCACACTCGGCAAAGTGATCGGCGAGATGCGCGACATGGGCAAACCCTTTCCGGTCATAGCGGTGGTCGGTGAGCCTAGTCTGGTCGCGCCTGCGACGGCGACGGCGGACGGGGTGAAATTGGCGCTGATCATGGGCCGCGACCCTGCTCCGCTCCTCGACGCCTACCTGGCGCTGCCCGAAGCCGAACGCAAGCCACTGTGGGTGGACCTACTAGACACGCGGTCGGACCCCGAACTCCACAAAGCGCAGGAGGAGCATCGCTTCGAGATCGTGGACGAGTTGCTGGCGGCGGCGAAGCGGCTGCACGAAGCAGGTGTCCGCCAGGCGATCCTGAGCATGACGATTGACGAGACCGCCTACCGGTTGCGGGCATACAGGCTGCTCGATTCGCGGCTCCGCGCGCTCGGTTATGCCTACCCGCTCCACTTGATCGCCACAGAGGTGGACCACGCGGACGAAGAGCGGCTGCTGGCGAGCGCGGTTTCTCTGGGCGCGCTACTGACCGATGGCATCGGGGCAAGCGTGCAGACCTACGGGCGCGGCGACTTCGACGCGCGGCTGGTCTTCGCCTACAACATGTTGCAGGCGGCGGGCGCGCGCGTCAGCAAGACCGAGTTCGTGGCCTGCCCGTCGTGCGGGCGCACGCTCTTCGACCTCCAATCCACCACCGAGCGGATCAAGGCGCGCACCGGCCACTTAGTCGGCGTGAAGATCGCCGTCATGGGCTGCATCGTCAACGGCCTCGGCGAACTCGCGGATGCCGACTTTGGTTATATGGGCGGCGCTCCCGACAAAGTGAACCTCTTCGTAGGCAAAGAATGTGTCGAGAAAAATGTGCCGACCGGGGTAGCCGTAGACAAGCTGGTCGATCTGATCAAGTTGCACGGGCGGTGGGTCGAGCCGGGAGCCGCAGCCGATGCCGACGAGTAGCGCCCGGCTTTGACCCCGCCCGCACACCCGGGTAGAAGCCGACTACAGCCGGCGGTGGCAGGGGCCTTCCTGCTGCTCGCTTTGCTTGACGGCGTGCTCTGCGCCCGCGCAGGGCTGGGCCGCACAGGGTCGTGGTCCTTCCCGATAGACGACGCCTACATCTACTCGAACTACGTGCTCGCCGCCGAGGCCGGTCACCCCTTCGAGTACAACCCAGGCGAGCGAAGCGGCGGCGTCACCGGCGTCGGCTGGATGCTGCTGCTCTGGGCGGCCCACCCTCTGACCGGCGTTCTCGGAGACGCACCCGCGACGCTAGCACCGGCAGGAGTACGAGCTGTAGATCTGCATCTTGCGGTGGAGGCCGGTCGTCTCTACATGACCGCCTATGCGCTCGGTGGCCTGCTGCTGGCTGGGGCTGCGCTCGCCGTCGCCGCCCTCGCCCGCGAGTGCTATCGCGGCCTCCCGCGGCGCGGTGCCCTCCTCACAGCCGTCGCCGTCGGCTTCGCCCTCCTCGCCGATCAGAATGTGGTCTGGGCGGCCTACTCGGGGCTCGAAATCCCCCTCTCTCTGCTGTTGGTCGCGCTGGCCCCGGCACTGCTTCTGCGTGAGTTGCGGGGGATCGGGGGCCGCCGAGACGGCGGCGATACGACGGCGATGGCCGGGGCCGGGGGCCGGGGGTTGTCTCTGCGCTGGAGCCTTGTTACAGCGGGCTTGCTGCCCTGGGCGCGGCCTGAGCTGGCTGTTGTCGGGCTGGCGGCGGGGGCGTGGCTTTGTTGGGGGGCGTGGCGCGGCTGGGCGACATGGCGGGCGGCGGGAGCGTATCTGATCGCGGTCGGCGTTGGGCTGGCGGCGCTGATGAGCGTGTTCATGGCCTACACCGGGCGGCCCTTGCCGAGCAGTTTCTACGCTAAAGTCAGCGGGGTGCGGTTCGACACACTGACTGCGGCGTTGCAGGAGTGGGTCGCGGCGCGGGCATGGCCGTCGTTCGCCCTGCTCGTGTTGGCGGCACTCGGCGCGCTCGCCGTGATGCGCTCCACGCGGATGGATGCAGGCCGCCGAGACGGCGGCGGTACAGGGGTGGGTTATTGCCCGGCCGGGCTGCCGGCGCTCTGCGCGGTCGCTTATTTTGGGGCGATGCTGGTTGCTGTGCGCTGGTTCGGGCAGGAGGACCGCTACATCTTGCCGATACACGCACTGGCGCTGCCTCTTGCCGCCGCGCCGCTTGCCCTGTTGCTCGCGCAGCCTTCCTTCGCCAGCCAGCTCGCACGCTTGGGAGGACGGTGTGCGCTCGCCCTCGGTGCCGGACTCACTGCCGTCGCTCTCGCGGTTCAGATAGGCGCAACACGGCAATGGGCCGCGACCGACTACGCGCTCTTCGTGCAGAACATCGAAGACGCACACGTTGCCCCCTCCCTCTGGCTGGCAGCCCACGCCGCTCCCGGCAGCACCCTCGCCGCAGAGCCGATCGGGGCTATCCGCCTCTTCAGCGGGCACCCAACGGTGGACATCGTCGGCCTCACCACCCCGTCGCAGCTGGGCCACTACGGCGACTGGGCGGCGACCGCTGGACTGCTCGGCGCCCATGGTGCCGAGTACCTGCTCTACTACCCCCGATGGTGGCCGTCGGGTAAGCCCCTGGCCTGGGCGCAGGAGGCGGCACGCTTCCCTGTCCCAGGCAATCGCATGGCCGGTGACGACCTGATCGCGGTCTACAGTTTGGTTTGGAAGTAGAGCGGACGACCGAGCTGCGGAACCTGGCGCTGATCGTCGCCGGCTTCGTCGCCGTGCTGCTGTTCTTGCCGCCCCAGCACGAGTACCCGATCATTGACGACTGGATCTACCACGGTTCTGTGCAGCACCAGTTGGCTACCGGTGCCTTCGCTATGCCGAACCAGGCGCAGGCGAACCTCGTCGGGCAGACTTTGTGGGCCACGGCCTGGGCGGGGCTGCTCGGCCTCAGCTACACGACGCTCACGTATTCGACGCTGGCCCTCGCGCTGCCGGGGCTGCTGGCGCTCTACGGCATCATGCGCGAGGTGGACGTGCCGCCATCCGGCGCGCTGCTCGGCACCGTGCTGTTCGGCCTCAACCCGATCTTCCTCCACCTCAGCTACAGCTTCATGACAGACGTGCCGTTCATATCGCTGCTGATGGTCGCGTGCTGGTGCTATCTGCGCGGCCTCAACGCGAGGGGCTACGCCTGGCTCTTGGCGGGGGGGCTGACGGCCGGTTGGGCCTTCCTCATCCGGCAGTTCGCGGTTCTGGTGCCGGCGGGCTTCGGCCTCTACCTGCTGCTCGACATGCTGCTCACGCGAAGGCTGCGGCTGCGGCAACTCATCGGCGTCGGCCTCCTCCCGGCGCTGATCGTCGGCAGCTGGTGGCTCTGGTCGCGCAACATGCCGCCGTCGGGCGCGGACATCGCGGTGGCGGCTCGGCGCGCCACCTTCTTCCTGAAAGACCCCTGGCCCACCGTCTTCCTGCTCCGCGCCCTCGCGGTCATGCCGTTCACCGCGCTCTCGGCGTGGACCGCCATCCGGCTGAGGTGCTTCGGCTGGAGGTTGATGCTGCCCCTCATTGTCGCGCTGGGAGCGGCCTGGGCGTGGGTCAGCAGTCTGCAACATGGCTGGATCGCCATGACTGAGCCGCCGGGCGTGGTCTCCATCGGCCCGGTGACGCTCAACCTGCCCCCGGAGATAGACACCTTCTTCGGCGCAGGCGACATCCTGCGTTCCGGTGGCCTCGACTTCTACCAATACCGGCAGGCCCCGATCTGGACGCCGGACGCCTGGCGGTGGCTTTTTGTGCTCGGCAGTATCCTCGGCCTGCTGCTGCTCGCCAAAATGGCTGCTGGCCTGCTGGATTGGCTCCGCGCCTGCCGGACACGGTCGGGCTTCACCCCCCTCGCCGGCCTCTACCTGTCGGGGCTGATGATCTTCGTCGTCTCGCTGGCCGCCACTGGAGACTTCTACGACCGCTACCTGCTCGGCTTCTTGCCGTTCCTGATCATCTTCCTGGTGCGCGGGTCGAGGAGCTGGGGGCGCGTGGCCTGGGGCTATGCGCTGACGGTCGCAGTGGTCTGGTCGGGTTTCAGCCTACTGCTCAAAGCGGATGAGATCGCACACGATAACGCACGCTGGCAGGCCGGTTATTGGCTGGCGGCGCGCGCCCAGCCGGTGCAGCTCGGCTTCGACTGGAACAACATCTATGGCTACAGCAACGGCACCTACGAGATAACCGATGTGTCGATCCCCGGCTTCCGCACCGAGCGCAGCTTCCCCTACCGCAGCATCCTCTCCGGCGACGGCACCCGCTACCTGCTGGCGCAGTCGCGCCAGGACATGCCGCCCCTGCCGAATCTGCCGTGAAACTCGTCCGGCTACCCTATTGACTCTCCCGTAACCGGAGGCTGTATGATAGGTGTGGATGGCCGTCCACATAGGAGCAGCACTGACACTACATTTGCACGTCGGCTAATGTAGCGACACTTTAGACCGGGTGGCAAAGAGAGAGGACACACAGCCATGAGCAGTGCAACGACGAAGAAGATGGATCTAAAAAAGGGGCTTGCCCAGCTCTACAACCCGTCAGCGAAGGAGGTAACAGAGATAGATGTACCGCCAATGCGATTCCTGATGATCGACGGGGCAGGCGATCCCAATAACGCGCCGGAATATCAGGAGGCGGTTGAGGCGCTATATAGCCTGGCCTACGCCCTGAAGTTCATGCTCAAGAAGGAGCAAGGCGTTAACTACAGCGTGATGCCGCTCGAAGGCTTGTGGTGGGCAACCGACATGAGCGAGTTCAGTGTCGAGCGCAAGGGTGATTGGCAATGGACGATGATGATCATGCAGCCGCAAGAAGTGGACGCTGCTCTTTTCGAGCAGGCGCTTGAGCAGGCCCGTGGCAAGAAAAGTTCACCGGCGCTGGCAAAGCTGCGCCTTGAGTTGTTCGACGAGGGTCACGCCGCCCAGATCATGCACCTCGGCCCCTATTCCGCTGAAGGCCCGACCGTTGCACGGCTGCACAATTTCATCGCCGAACGGGGATACACCCTCGACGGCCTACGAGGGAAGCACCACGAAGTCTACCTCAGCGATCCGCGACGTTCATCCGCGGAGAAGATGAAAACAATTATCCGGCAACCATTGACGAAGTGATCGAACTTTCTATTCCTGCGCTTGGCTATTCTGCTTGAAAAGTGAGAGAGTAGTGACTGAGCTGCGGAGAGGCATACATGTTCAAGATCGGCGATTTCGCCCGGCTCACGCGGTTGTCGGTGAAGACCCTGCGCTACTATGACGAGATCGGGCTGCTCTGCGCCGCCCGGATCGACCGCTTCACCGGCTACCGCTACTACACAGCCGACCAGTTGCCCCGGCTCAACCGCATCCTCGCGTTGCGGGATCTGGGGTTGTCGCTGGACCGGATCGCCCTGCTGCTCGACACGGATCTGCCGATAGAGCAGATCCGCACCATGCTCACCCTCAGACGGGCGGAGCTACTACAGGCGATGGAGACGGCGCAAACGCAACTGGCGCGGGTGGAGGCCCGGCTGCGCCAAATAGATGAGGAGGGTAAGATGTCGAACTACGAAGTGGTACTCAAACCGGTCGGCGCGGTGCGCGTGGCCGGACTCGAAGGGGTTATCCCGAACGAGGAGGCGATCACCCCCACCTTCAACCGGCTGTTTGACGGCGTGACCGACTATGTAGTGAAGCATGGAGGCAAGATGAACGGGCCGGGCATCGCGCTCTGGCACGATGCTCTCCAGCCCGATCACGATATGCGCGTGGCGGCGGCGCTTCCGCTGCAGGGCAACCTGCCCGAAGGCGACGGCGTGCGCGTCCACGAGCTTCCGGCGGCGATGATGGCCTGCACGGTGCATCACGGCAGCTTCGACGGCCTCAGCAGCGCCTACAATACGCTCATGGGATGGATCGAGGCAAACGGCTACCGGGTGGCCGGACCGAACCGCGAGGTCTATCTCCAGTACGAGCGCGACGGCGACCCGTCAAAGTACGTAACCGAGGTCCAGTTCCCGGTCGAAAAGCCCTAATCTACATCTCCTGATGTAGCCAAAGATCCACCTTTCGGCGGTTGTCCGCAGCGCCGAAGGGTGGTATCATTGTGCCCATGCCTCTCACTTTGGAAGAAGCCGCCACAGAGTTCCTGGAGCGCCCAAAGCGGGGCGCTCCCGACCCGGATACCGCCCGCGAGTTGCGGAAGTTCGTCGCCGCGCTCGGACCGGGCATGAAGGTAGACGCGCTACGGCCCGGCAGGATCGAGGACTACGCAAGGAGTTTCGTGACCGGCCGGCGCGACGAGACCGATATGGCGCGCGCCCTGCGGAGCAATACCGCCGCACAGAGCCACCTGCGCGCCCTGCTGACATTCCTCCGATGGCTGCAACGTGAGGGGTTGGCCCCGGCTGGCCTGGCGAGCGCGATCAAGCTGCCGAGCAAGTCGCACACGGCCACACCCGACAAGAACCTCTACATGGACAAGAGCCTGCGGCTGCGCGACAAGCCTCCGAGCTTCTACCACGACAGCGGCCTCCCGCCTGCTCCGGTGCGCCTCGGAATTGACTTCGGCACATCGAACACCAGCGTCGCGCTCTTTGACGGGCGGCGCGTGACGCTCTTCCCGATTGACCCGGCAAACTACGCGCCCCAGACCTGCCGCTCGCTGCTCTACATGCGGCGCGTCGGCGGGCGCTTCATCGGCAAGGAGGCGTTGAAGACCTACTTCGCCGACAACACCGACCGGCCCCACCGCTGGGTGCGCCAGGTGGTCGGCCGGCATGAGTATGTCTCCGAGTTCACGAAAGTCGGCAACTTCTACCTTGACGTGGACGAGGCCGAGCCGGGGCGGTTCTTCGAGTCCCTGAAGACCGGCCTGCGGACCACGCTCACGCTGAGTACCCTGCTGCTCGACCCGACGCCGCAACGAGGCAGCGCGCCCTCCGGCATGATGTACAGCGTCGAAGACCTGATCGGTGAGTTCCTGGCCGAGGTGAAGCAGCGGGCAGAGGCCGAGCTTGGCGGGCGGGTAGACTCGATCTACCTGGGACGCCCGGTCCACTTTTCGAGCGCGCCGGAGGTGGACCAGGCCGCCGCAGCCCATCTTGAGGCTGCGGCGTGCTCCGCAGGCTTTCGGGAGGTCATCTTCGAGTATGAGCCGGTGGCCGCAGCCTTCAACTACGAACTCACGCTGACGGGGCCGCAAAACGTGCTTGTCTTCGACTTTGGCGGCGGCACCCTCGACGTGACGGTGATGCGGATCGGCGGCGGCGAGCCCGCGGAGATCCTGAGCCTCGACGGGGTGCCGATCGGCGGCGACGACCTCGACAGCCGGATCATGGAGGGCAAGCTGCTCAAGTACTTCGGGCAGGGAGTGAGGTTCGGCGCAGGACGGCAGGAGTTTCCCCACCACATCCTGGAGCGGATCACCCGCTGGCAGACTATCCGCGAACTCGACAACCCGACAACGATGCTGTTCCTCAGCGAGGCCGAGGCGACCGCCGCAAGCCCCCGCGCGATACGGGCGCTCCGCACGCTGATCGCCCACGACCTCGCGCTGCCGCTCTACGAGGAGATCGAGCGCGCCAAGATAGACCTGTCGAGCAAAGAGGAGACCAGCCTCCGTATGTTCAACCGAGACATCGCGATCAACGAGCGGATCACCCGCGCCGAGTTCGAGCGCCTGATCACGAACGAGCTGGTCGGCATCGGCACCTGTGTGGACCGCGCCGTGGCGGCGTCCGGCCTCAGCCCCGACCAGATAGACGTGGTGCTGCGGACGGGCGGCTCATCCTCCATCCCGGCCTTCGTCCGCCTCCTCGAATCCCGCTTCGGCGCGGAGAAGATCCGCAAGCAGGATCTGTTCACCGGGATCGCCGCAGGCTTGGGTATCGCGGGGTGGAGATCGCTTACCCCACGCCCATCCCTCTAAGCTCGTCGGTCGGGTCGCGCTCCATGAGAGAGGCGAGGGCGGCTAGGGGATGCTTGCCCTCGAAGAGGATGTGGTACATCTCGTCGGTGATCGGCATGTCCACGCCGTGGAGCGCGGCGAGCGCGCGGGCGGCCTGGGTAGTCGGCACGCCCTCAGCGACCTGCCCGGTCTCCCGCTCGAACTCCTCGACCGTCTTGCCCTGCACGAGAGCCTCTCCGAGGCGGCGGTTGCGGCTGAACGGGCTGGCGCAGGTGGCGATCAGATCGCCGACGCCTGCGAGGCCCGCGAAGGTGTAGAGGTTGGCTCCGGCGGCGACCCCGAGGCGCGCGATCTCGGCGAGGCCCCGCGTGATGAACGCGGCCTTCGTGTTGTCGCCCGCGCCCATGCCATCCGCGATGCCCGCGCCGAGGGCGATGATGTTCTTGAGCGCGCCCGCAAGCTCGACGCCGATCAGGTCGCTGTTCGTGTAGACTCGGAAGTGGCCGCCGGTGAGCGCGACCTGTGCCGCCTGCGCGACCTCCATATCCTCTGTGGCGCCGACGGCCACCGCAGGCAACCCGGCGGCCACCTCTTTGGCGATATTCGGCCCGCTGAGGCTGAGGACACGCGAACGGTAGCCCGGCGACAGCTCGGAGCGGATCACCTCGCTCATCCGCTGGAGGCTGCCTAGCTCCAGCCCCTTCGCGCAACTCACCAGTAGTGGCCCCGCTCCGGCGTCCTCAGGCAAGTAGGGGCGGAGCGCGGCAACGTTCGCGCGCATCGTCTGTGCAGGCACCACGAGCAGCAGCAGTTCGCAGCCCGCTGGCCCGGCCTCCGGGTCATGCTCCACACGCAGCCCCTCCGGGAAAGCGATCCCGGGCAAGAAACGCACATTCTCGCCCGCAGCCCGCAGCCGCTCGGCCTCAGCCGCGTCCCGCGCGAGCAGCGTCACCTCCCGCCCCAGCCGCGCCTGAAGTATCGCCAGCGTCGTGCCCCAGCTTCCCGTGCCGAGGACGGTGATCTTAGTCGCCATACGTCACTCATTATAGCAGATCGTTGCGCGGGCGGCGGGGCGGAGATATAATGTGCTGTGGCCGAATTGACTCTACTGCACACCAACGACCTGCATGGCTCGGTCGCGGGGCTGGCGCGTGCGGCGCAGCTGGCGCGCGAGATACGCGCCGAGTGCGATGCTGAGGGGCGGGCCTGCCTGTGGTGGGACGCCGGGGATGTCGAGGAATGGACCGTGCGGGAGAGCGCGGCCAGCCAGGGGGCTGCGCTCTGGGCGCTGCTGCGCGCCGCCGGAGTGGACCAAGCGACCGTCGGCAACGGGATGCTACTGACCTACGGCAGCGGCGCGCTCGCGGGGGCTGCGGCGGCTTTCGGTAAACCGGTGCTGCTCGCCGGTGTCACCGAGCTAGGGACCGGAGCGAACCCCGTAGGCACCGCTCCCTTCGTGCTGCATGACCTCGGCTTGCTCACCCTGGGAGTGATCGGCATCACCGTGTCGATCCGCGAGTACGCCAGCCTCGGCTTCACCGTGGCCGACCCCCGTGCCGTGCTGGAAACATGGCTGCCACGGGTGCGCGCTGCCGGTGCGGACCTCGTGGCGGTGCTGTCCCACTGCGGTTCGGGCCGCGACAAGGAGTTGGCCGAGCATTTCGGCCCCTCCCTCGCTTGGATCATCAGCGCGCACGACCACGAAATCTACCCCGAGCCGATCATCGTGAACGGCGTGCCGATCGGCGAGACCGGACATCGCGGCGCATACCTGGGGCGGATGGACATCACCCTCGACCGCGAAGGCGTGCGTGAGTTGCGTGGGCGGCTGCGGCCCCTCGACAAGAGCGCGCCCGGCGACCCGGCCGTGGAGGCGGCATGGCAGGAGCAGATCGCGCTACACGGCAGCGGCCTGGACCGGGTGGTGGCGACGCTGGCCGCACCCGCGCCGCTCTGCTACGAGGCGGAGAGTCCCTTGGCGAATCTGCTGGCTGACGCCGTGCGGGAGCGCACTGGGGCAGACGCAGCGGTGATCCTGCCGGGCCACCTCCGGCGCGGCCTCAACGCCGGGCCGGTGACTGTCGGCGACATGATCCAGGTGCTGGGCACGCCGACGCACCCCGCAGTGGTCAGCCTACTGGGGTCGCAGCTACGGGCGCTGCTCGAATGGCGGCTCAACCCGGCCCGCATGGCCTGGAAGCCGACACCGCTCCGCAACAAGCCGGCAGGCCAGCCCGCCATCTCCGGCCTGCGCCTCACAGTTGACGACACCGCCCCGCCCGGCAGCCGGGTTGCCGTCCTGTCTCTCGCCGACGGCACGCCGGTGGACCCGGACGCTACCTACAGCGTAGCATCGGCCTACTACGACCTCCACTTCGGCGTGCTCGACGAACTCGGCCCGCCCCGACCGACCGACCTGACGCTCGCAGCCGGACCGCTAGGGCGCACGCTCACCGATTACCTGGCAGCGCGCTCGCCGGTAGAGGTGCCGGGCATGGGGCGGGTACGCTTCGTTGGGAGATGACCCAAGAGCGGCTGTTCTCCAGAGCAAGGGTCTGGCATATATATTGCTTCCACAAAGCCGGAGAAACGAATGGGAATATCATGCCTCAACCGGCAACTTACCACAACTTAAAGGAGCAGTATCATGGACAAGCAACAGATCCTCCAGAAATACGTCGGAGACATGCACGCACTCGAAACCCACATCCAGACGGCTATTGACAAGCAGTTGAAGCTGGCGGAGAACGATGCTGACGCGAAAGCCAAGCTCGGGGAGATTTCGGGCACACTCAACGGCCACCTCTCGGCGTTGGAGATGCGTCTACAGGCGCTCGGCGGCAGCCCCACCCACCCGGTGAAAGAGGCCGGTGCTGCGGTCCTCGGTGCCGCCGCAGGGCTGGTAGACAAAGTGCGCGCCGAGGAGCTGTCGAAGGACCTCCGCGACGACTACACCGCCCTAAACCTCAGCATCATAAGCTATATCATGCTGAACGCGACCGCTCTCGCTCTTGGCGACCAAGAGACCGCGAGCCTTGCCGAGCGCAACGCGAAGGACAACGCGCAGTTCGTGTTCTGGATCAATAACAACATGCCGAAGTTCGTGATCAATGACCTCAAGGACAGCACAAGCGTTGATTCGAGCGCCGCCGAGGCCGGCCAAGCAGCAGTCAAGCAGATCTGGGCGATGTGAGCCGGCGGTAGGCTGAACCGGGCAGCCTCCACGAATAGTATACGTTGTAGAGGCGTGTATGTATGATACTCGTGGGGTTCGGCTATGAGCAAGTTCCGTCTTCAGGCATTACTGATGCTTACGCTCGGCTTAATGCTCCTGGCTGGCAGCGAGTGGTCGGTCGTCGCCCAGCCAGGCAGCCGCTTCTTCCCGCAAACTAACCACGGCGTGCGGGGAGCGTTCCTCGCGTATTGGGATGCCCACGGTGGCCTGGCCCGGTTCGGCTACCCAGTCTCCGATGAGATGTCAGAGACCCCTACACCCGGCGGCCTGGTCTACACCGTACAGTACTTCCAGCGCGCCGTCTTTGAGCTGCACCCGGAAAACACGGGCACTCCGTATGAAGTCCTGCTCCGACGCCTCGGCGCTGATGAGTACAAAGAACTCTACGGCCCCGACGGCGCGTCGGGCCAGTATGTTTCCACCGACAACCCCCGCATCTTTCCGAAGACAGGTCACGCCCTCGGTGGGGTCTTCCGCGCATATTGGGAAGGGCATGGCGGGCTTGCTCAGTTCGGCTACCCTCTATCCGATGAGTTCAGCGAGGTGAACACCCTCGACAGCCATGCCTACACGGTGCAGTACTTCGAGCGCGCCATCTTCGAGCGACACCCGGAGAACGCCGGCACGCCGTATGAAGTGCTGCTGACGCAACTCGGCAGCTACGCCTATCGCGCTGGCTACGGCCCGCTGGTGATCCCGCCGCCTTCAACGGGCGGTATTGTCTTCCAAAAAGACCCCGCAGGGTCGGGCACTTTTCTCGCATGGACCGAACAGCAAGGGCTTTCCGTTCCGACTTTCTCGATGCCAGGCCCGCCTCCCACATATACGTTCCATCTCCTCGATCTCCGCACCGGGCGAGCACTAACTGTCGCAAGACCGGCCGAACGGTACTACCCGGGCGATCTGTCGGTCTCCGGTGCTGTCGCAGTATGGACCGAGCCTTCCGATGCCTGCTCACCGGATTGTCGGAAGGTCATTGGAGAAGACCTGAACGCGGGGACCACTTTCGCCATCGCCGACGACCCCTCGCCCAAAAGCAATGCCGTGATAGCAGGCCGCCGTGTTGCCTGGGCAGAGGGCGATCCGAGAGACACCAGAATAATGATAAAAGACCTTTACACTGGCGAGACCAGCACAGTCGGCACCTTGCCGCTAGAGGATGTCTTTGCCGGCCTCCTCATCAGCAATGAGTACGTAGTCTGGGCCGAACTATCCGATCCGGGAAACGCCTATGACTTGGAGGCTTACAACGTCAAGACAGGGCTGACTAAGACTGTGGGGCACTTCACTAACCTTGAAGTCTCGCTCGGACTCGCCCTTGACGGTCATTCCCTCGTCTGGACGGACCCGGCTGTGCATATAGCCGACCTCGACACGGGAGAGGTGCGGACTCTTTATGACCACCCTGCCTTGCACCCAGCGATCCGCGGCACAACGGTCGCGTGGTCCGCGTACTTCAATGTTCCTACCATAAGGGGCACTACCACAGAAATATGGGGTCTACAGCTCAACGACCCCACTCCACGCGTGCTGATCAGTAACCCTGCGAACAATCCATATGGCCCAGCTGTCATCGGTAGCTGGCTTATCTGGCGGGATACGGGCGGAAGAAGGCTTGAAGCCAAGCGCCTGGACGAGTTATTCGCGCCCACAGGCACGGGGCCATAGCCGCCCCGATGTCCGTTTGACAAAACCGGCCCCTCAGCCTACAATGTCGTGACAAACCGGCGCGGAGGCCAGATGAGCGGCGAGGACTACGGGCAGACAGACGAGGCGCGGCGAACCCGGGCGGGCATAGCGTGCGCGGAAGCGGAGGTGGCGTTCGCCGCGGGCGATCTCGACGCAGCTGCCGCAGGATACCGTGTGGCCGGCGACGAGTACAGGGCGCTCTGCGACGGCTGGGCGCTGGCGAATTGCCTGCACCAGTTCGGCGTCGTCTGCCAGTACCAGGGCGACTACGCGGGGGCCGAACCTCTCTTGCAGGAGAGCCTTGCGCTCGCTATGCAACTCGGAGACGCCGAGGCGCAGGCCCGCACCCTCCACCAGCTTGGCCGCTCCCGGCTGCAAGCCGGTGATTATGCGGGCGCAGACGCCGTTTACGCGCGCAGCCTCTCCATAAAAACCGAGCTTGGCGACCGGGCGGCGATGGCGAGCACGCTCCACCAGATGGGCATGTTGCGTCGGCTCCAGGGAAACTTGACTGAAGCTGCCGAGTTCTACGGCCTATCTCTGGTGATCAACCGGAGGCTCGAGGATTGGCCGGGTATCGGCGGCACTCTGGCTGAACTTGGCCGCCTGCGGCTGCTGGAGGGCGACAATCTCTCCGCGCTCGCCGACTCCTGGCAGGCGCTCTCGATCTTCCACGGCACCAGCCGCCCCGAAGCCGCCTCTGCCGCGATCACGATCCTCGATGTCCGCCGCCGCATAGACGCTCCGGCCTTCGCCGAAGCCGCCGCCCATGCCGGCATTACCCGCGAAGTCGTCGAGCAAGTCGAGGACGCACTTTCTCAACACCCAACACCCGCCCAATGAACGCAGAAATCATCTCGGTCGGCACCGAACTCCTGCTCGGCAGCATCACCGACACGAACGCGACTTACTTGACGCGCGAACTCGCCGCGCTCGGCATCAACTGCTACTGGGTCTCCCAGGTCGGAGACAATCCGGCACGGTTACAGGAGGTGCTGGCCCGCGCCCTAGACCGCTCGGACCTCACCGTGGTCAGCGGCGGGCTGGGGCCGACAGAGGACGACCTGACGCGGGAGGCTCTCGCCGCCGTGCTGGGCGAGACGCCGAGCGTGCAGCCTGAGCTGGAGGCCGAGCTACGCGCCTTCTTCGCCAAGCGGGGCGTGGCGATGCCTCCGGGCAACGTTAAGCAGGCCACTCTCATCCCATCGGCGAGCATCCTACCGAACCCGGTCGGCACTGCGCCCGGCTGGTGGGTCGAACACGCGGGCCATATCCTGGTTTGTATGCCCGGCGTGCCCCACGAGATGATGAGGATGTGGAGCCGCGAGATCGCGCCCCGGCTCGCAGCACGCAGTGGTGCCAGCCTCGTCTCCCGCACGCTCAAAATACTCGGCATGGGCGAGTCGGCGGCTGAGGAGGAGGTGCGCGACCTGCTGCACACCGGGAACCCGACGGTGGGAACCTATGCGAAGAACGACGGCATACATTTTCGTCTCACCGCCCGCGCGCCGACCGAGGCCGAGGCGCGCGCACTACTCGCGCCGCTCGAAGCCGCAGTTCGTGAGCGGTTCGGCGAGGCGATCTGGGGCGCGGACGACGACACGCTCGAAGACGTGATCTGCGACATGCTGGCGGCGCGGGGCCTGGGCCTCGCGGTGGTTGAGACCGGCGGGGCGAGCGGCGGCCAGATTGCCCGCACACTGAGCGGCGCACGCCAGGCCGTCCAGGTGGTCGCCGCGCTCACCGTGCCGGGGACCGACGGGGGCGCGCTCGCCGCAGCTGGGCTGGATACCGGCTTCGATGCAGACGCGGATATGATCAGCGAGGTCGGTGTCCGCGCCCTTGCCGAAGCCGCACACGCCCGCTGGGGCACCGACGCGGCACTGGTGGCGGCGGGGAGCCTGCCGGCCGGGCGTGACGACGAGCGTGTGGAAAGCGTACTATGGGTGGCGATCCTCTTTGCCGATGCAGGCGGACCAGAGCAGGTACGCCTCATACCGATTCGGGCCGCGCGGGGCGAAATCAGACGATTGTCCGCACTTGCCGCGCTCAACCTGTTGCGAAAAGAGCTAGGAAGCTCGGCATGAACGTTGACGTAGGCGCGATTATATCCCGCTCGTTCAAGTTGGTGATAAGCAACCGGGTGTTCTGGCTCCTCGGACTGGCTATGGGCCTAATGGACATCAGCATCAGCTTTAGCGTGACCCTGTCTGGGGCAGAGTGGCTCACAAACAGCCTGTTCATAGTCTTCTTTATAATACATGCGGCATTCGAGGCCGGGACGATCAGCGCAGTCGCGCGATCGGAGCGAAGCTCTGTGCCCAGCTTCGGCGAGGCGTGGCAAGCAGGCAAAAGCAAGATGTGGCGGGTGCTGGGGATCTATATGGTCGCGCTGATCCCTGTGGTGCTGGGTCTGATCATCGCCTTCTTGTTACTTCTGCTGTTTGCCGGCGCTCTCAGCATCAACCTCCCCACGTTCACAGGCGGCTCCCACCCCCCAGCCCCCTCCAACCCATCCGCCGCATCTGCAATCGCGACCAGTATAGGGCGGTACTTCGGCAGTCCCTGGGGGCCGACATTACTCGTAGCCTCCATCTTTGGGATCCTAATCACGATGATCGGTCTTGGTGAGCGTGCGGTCGTCCTCGACAACCAGAGGGTCGGCCAGGCTATGTCTACCGGTTGGCGGCTGCTACGGCAAAACGTCGGCAGCGTCATCCTGCTGTTGCTGGTCGAGCTCGGCATTGACATCGCCCTGTTTATCCCAACGGTCATAATTAATCAGATCATCGACGTGACAATACCTCTGCCGATCACCACAGCCGGAGGGATCGGCGGTGCGTTGCCGGGGGTTGTACCTGGCGTCATCCGCTGGCTCGCAACCGGGCTGGTGTTCGCCCTGCCGACGGCCTGGCTCACCGCTATGTGGACGATGTTCTACGAGGCGGTCACAGGGCGGGTGGCTGCTGGGCCGGGCCAGCTGGCTATCTACCCCGGCTGGCCTGGCCGCTATCTCGTGCCCGGCCAGTACTACGGCGGCTATGCCCCGCCTCCCCCGAACGACGCGCCCCCTGCTGAGGGTGAGGAGCAAGCACGCCAGGAGCCGAGTGGCGAGCAGGAGACATGAGGGCATAGCCGGGCGGGTGCCCCGGCTCGCCTTCGCCGCAGTCACGACGGTGCTGCTCGGCGTGCTGGCCTGGGAGCTGTGGGGGGCGGTCTCCGGATTCGTCGCTACCGCGCAGGCGTGGCTGCCGTATCCCTACCCGCGCCCCGGCTCCGAAGGGCTGATGCTCTACGAAACGCTGCTGATGCGCGGCGGCGCGGACCTCTACGGCCCGATCACCCAGTCGAGCTTCATCTCCGGCCCCTACCCGCCGGTCTACTTGTGGCTCGCCGGGCGCGTAATGCCCGCCGTGCCCGGCTTCTTCGACGGGCGGAGCATCTCGATGTGGGCCGCGCTGGCCGTCGCCGCGCTGGCTGCGGGCAGCGTGACGGTGAGCGCCTGCGCGAACTCAGAGCGCGACACCCGTCCGACGGGTCGCCTGCTCGCACTGGGCGGCCTGGCTGGGCTGATAGCCGCAGGGCTGTGGCTCGCGTGCCCGCCGGTTCAGATATGGGCGACCCGATTCCGCGCCGACATGCTGATGATGGCGTTCATGGCGGCGGGGCTGTTCTGCGTGGTCCTGGGCAGCGTATCCCCCCGATCCCCTTCCTTCGTCCTCACCTGGCTCGGCATACCCTTCTTCGTGCTGGCGCTCTACACGAAGCAGACAGCCATAGCCGGGCCGATGGCGGCGGCGGCCTATCTCCTGGTGCGCGACTGGAAGCGAGGGCTGGCGTGGGTCGCCGGGCTAGGGATAGTCGGCGGACTGCCGTTCCTGGCGCTCAACCTGTCGAGCGACGGCTGGTTCTACCTCAAGATGGTCTCCTACCACAGCCTGCCCTGGTCTTGGCCCACCCTCTCCCGGCTGCTGGTCGCCTGGCAGGAGGATCACCTGCTGCTGATTCTCGCCGCTCTGGGATATGCCGCGTGGACGATCCGCTCCCGCCGCAACGACCCCCTCACCTGGTACCTCCTCGCCACCCTGCTCACGCTGCCCACAGCCGGAGTCGTCGGTGCCGACCACAACCACCTGCTGCCGGTTGACCTAGCCCTGGTGCTGGCCTTAGGAGCAGCCCTTGCGGCGTCCGTCAGTCGTCAGCCGCCAGAGGGCAACACGCAATCCGCAATCCGCAATCCGCACTACGTTTTGCGTTTTGCGTTTTGCGCCTTGTTGCTCGCAGCGATTGGCTTCCTGCAGATGGCGTCTACGCCAGCCGACTGGTATGGGCCGGACATGGCGATGCCGGGGGCAGATGTGCAGCGGCAGCTGCATAAGATCGTCGAAATGGTGAGGGCGGGACCGCCGGGCAAGTACTTCGCGGACGACCCCGGTCTGCTTGCGCTCGCCAGCAAGACAACGGATTACGACGACCCTTTCACGATGACCGCCCTCGCCGCCGCTGGCCGCTGGGACGCCTCGACCCTAGAGGCGCAGTTCCGCGAGGGCAGCTTCCCCATCGTGATGCTTGCGGGCGACGTCTCCGACCCGCCCCACGTCCCCCTGCGCGCCGACATACTGACGCCGGAGATGCGAGCCGCCCTCCGCTCCGGCTACCGCATCCTCTATCCCGACGTCTACTTCACCTATGTGCCACGGCGCTGAGTGCGGAGTGCGGAATGCGGAATGCGGAGTGCGTGTTGGCGGCTGACAGCTGACCACTGACGGCTGACTACTAACCACCAACCACTGCCTAATGCCCACTAACCACCAACAACTAACCACTAACCACCCGTCAGAAGCAGCAGCTGTCCTTGAAGCCGCAGTTGGAGCAGATCGCGCTCTTGCTGCCGCGGATCGCGTTCATCGGCGTGCCGCAGTTCGGGCAAGGACCGATTTCCTCTCCGTCTTGTTGCCCCGGTCGTGAGGCGGGCGGAGATGCGGTGTTGGGGCGGGGCGCTTTCTCGGATAGCCCCTTTCCTCTGGGTTGCTTGGCTTGGCGACTCTCGATAGATGGGGCCATAACTACTCGCCGTGCAGATCATGGTCGGCGAAGTAGTGACGCCAGGAGCCGCAACCGGCGATGAAGGGCTGCATGAGGGCGCGTTCGGCCTGCACGGTGTGCATCAGGTCGTGCGCGGCCCACTCGTGTAGCTGCTGGCTGAGAGTCACCGGGCCTAGTTCGGCGTGGCGGACGGTGCGGGCCAGATCCGATTCGGCAATGCGGTAGAGTAGGCCGAGGTTCTCCGCGCGCTGGCGCGCGAAATCGGTTGCGATGCCGGACGGTGATTGGCCCGTGTAGTCAGTGCCTTCGTTGTCGGGGTCAAACGCCGGGAAATCCTGCCCGGCCAACAATGCGCGCACGCGGGGTCTAAAGACATGGATCTCGGTGTCGAGCATGTGGCTCAGGCATCCAAGCGCCGACCACTCGCCGGGAGCGGCGGGCCGCGCCAGCATCTCTTCGGGGATCATGTCGGTGAGATTCAGCCAGCGTACCGGCGTCGTCAGCAGCACAGCCCGCACCTGGGATATGAGGTTCTCCATAGTTGTCTCCTCTCGTAACGAGTATACTACAGCGGAGAATGTTCATGCAACAAACCTCATCCGGCCCGTGTATATCCTTATGAACGAAGCCGAGTTGGCCCATGCCGACGACGATGAGCTGGTCCGCGAAACGCTTCGGGGCGACACACGGGCCTTCGGCGTACTTGTCACCCGCTACAGCGGGCGCGTTGTCGCCATCTGCTGCCGGGTGTCGGGTTTGAGTTACGAAGACGGGCAGGATGTGGCGCAGGAGGCGTTCCTGCGGGCATACACGAACCTCGGCAAGTACCGGGCGGGCCGGTCGTTCTTCGCGTGGCTCTACCGGATAGCGGTCAACCTGGCGCTGAACGCACGCGAGCGCCGCTCGCCAAAAGCTCTGCACGGAGAGGCCGCCGAGATCGCCTTCGAGCAACTTGGCGATGCGGACCCGGTGGTCGCACCGGAGGGACGGGCGGAGCGAGCCGAGGAAGCGCGGCTGACGGCACGGGCTGTTGCGTCGCTGCCCGCCGACTACGCAACGATTATCGCGCTGAGGTATGGTGCCGACCTCGAATACAGCGAGATCGCAGCGACGCTCGAACTGCCGATCGGCACCGTGAAGGCCCGGCTGCACCGGGCAAAGGCGCTCTTACGCCCGTTGCTTGCGGACCTATACGACGAGGGAGGAACGACATGAGCCTGCGGCCTGACCGCGAACCTGACGACGACCCCGCTCTCGAAGCCGCCTTGCGGAGGCTTTCGCTGGCCGACAGGCAGCCGGGTCCGGGGTTCACGCTCCGGGTGATAGCGAACCTACCGACCCGGCTGGCGCAGGCCCCGACGGAAGCCTCCGGTCTGCTCGCGTGGTGGCGTCACCAGTGGAGCGCGGGGGCGCTTGTGCTGACCGGCCTGCTGGTGATGTTGCTGACCGGCGACGCCTTCGCGCTGTTGTCGAGCGCCTGGCAGGGGACGAGCGACTGGGTGAACATGGCGGCATCTACGGATGCAGGCACGCTTGGCACCGGTCTCATCGCACTAGCTGGCATCACCACGCCGGAAGCCTATCTCGGCCTTGTCGTCGGGGCGATTTTAGTGGTCCTCGGCGCGGGCACCTTCGTGCTGCACTCACTGAGTTCACCGGCGGGTAGCGAGCGGCGAACGGTTAGTGGGCAGGGGGCAGGTTAGCTTGTGAGACCGTCGAAGAGGGCATGGGGGATGTTGGGGCTGCTGTTGGGGCTGGCGCTGGTGCTTTCGGCGCTGGTGAGCCTGCTGCCGGCCGAGTGGCAGGATGGGCCGTTTATGCCGACGCCGCCGGGCTTGGGGCGCGCGGAGCCTGCTCCCCGCCCTGCGCTGACACCAGGGTCGGCCGGATCGGTCACGGGGCGGGCCGGCGACGGACGGGCCGGGTTTCGGGTGTTCTTGCCCTTCGGCCTGGAGCGCAACGGGGCGGCTGGCCTCACGCTCCATCTAGCATCCCTGCTGACTTTCCTCGTCTTGGGGCTGCTGGCGCTTTATCTGTTGCCCGCGCGCGTCGGGCGGGTCGCATTAGCACTACGCACCGGCTGGGGTGGGCGGCTGCGATTGGCGGCTCTCGGCCTCGCCGTGGCGGCCCTCGGCTTCGCGTTCGGCGCGCTCTCGGTGCTGACGGTGGTGGGCGCGCCGCTCTGGGTTGTGCTGCTCGCACTAAGTTATTTCGGCGGGCTGCTCGGCCTCGCCGCGATCAGCCTGCCCCTTGGCCGCCTGCTCGGCAGAGGCTTTGGGCTGGCCGAACAGCCGCCCCAAGTGGATTTGCTCGCCGGGTTGCTGGTGCTGTTCATCGTCAGCCTGCTGCCGTTCGTCGGCGGCCCGCTGCTGGTATTGGCCGCACTACCGGGTCTCGGTGCCGTTCTACAAACTCGCGCGGGGAGCGCACGGCCCTGGTCTTTTAACCTGCCGGAGATGGAATACTGAACGCGGGTTAGACTTCTTATGAAGGGCTAACCCGTTTCTGAGCGTGTTATTACAAACGCTTGCGATAATAACAGCAGAACACGCCGCGCCGACGTGGTTCCTGCTGTGGATTTACTAGATAGGAGTTACTAAAATGGGCAGAATTGCGAAAGTAATAGTCGCGGTCGTAGTCGTTTTGCTGCTTGCGGGCGGCGGCTTTCTCCTAATGCGTGGAGCGAAAGGCAACGGCGCGACGGCTGCGATCCTCACCGCCCAGGTGACGCGCGGCACACTCGCCGCGAGCGTCCTCTCAAGCGGCCAGCTACAGCCGGCATCCGACCTGAACCTGACCTTCGGCTCCGCCGGCACGATTACTCAGATCTTCGCCCAGAAAGGCCAGACGGTCAAGAAGGGCGACAAGTTGGCCTCTCTCGACACACGGGACTTGCAGCTCGCCGTAGACCAGGCGACAGCTAACGTCCACTCGGCACAAGCCAAGCTGGACGCGACGAAGGTGGGCGCTACCGCGAAGGATCTGGCGGATGCCCAGTCGCAGATCGACGCGGCGCGGGCAAAGCTGGCCCAAACGAAGTCGGGTTCGACCCCCCAGGATCTCCAGACAGCCGAATCGCAACTCGTCTCCGCGCAGTCGAAGCTCCATGCCTTACAGGTCGGCCCGACCGCGAACGACGTGGCGAGCGCCCAGGCCCAGATCAACAGTGCCCAGGCGAAACTTGACGCGGTGAAAGCCGGTTCGTCGTCACAAGACATAGCGAATGCCCGCGCCGCGTTGTCGAGTGCCCAGGCCAAGCTCGACCAGACGAAGGCTGGCTCATTGCCGCAAGACATCGCCAATGCCCGCGCCACAGTGGCAAGCGCGCAGGCCAAGCTCGACCAGACGAAAGCCGGTTCGTCACCGCAGGACATCGCAAGCGCCCGCGCCACGCTAACTAGTGCACAGGCTAAGTTAGACCTGACGAAGGCCGGGCCGACCGCCGCGCAGATCAGTGCAGCCCAACTCAAGGTAACTACCGCGCAGACCAACCTCGATAAGACCAAGTCCTCGACCTCGGCCACGCGCCAAGAGTCCGAGCTATCGTTTAACCAGGCGGATCACGCGCTACGTAACGCCCAGGACAAATACAACACCGTGGCGGGGCCGCTTCTCAGCCCTAAAGGCGACGGCAGCCTGAACGACGGCCTTAGCCAGGCGCAGATCGACAACTACAACACAACCCTGCGCGCTCTACAGGATGCAGAGGACACCTACAACAAGGACCGGATCGCCCTCGACGACGCGCGCGAGCAGGAGGCCCTGCAAGACACTGCCGCCCAGTCCACGCTCGACGACGCCAACAAGCAGCTCGCCGACGTGACTGCGGGCAGCACCGCCGCCGACATCGCCGCCGCCCAGGCCAGTGTAAACACCGCCCAGGACAGCCTCCAAAAGCTGCTTAATGCGCCCGACCC
The DNA here is from genome assembly GCA_050998805.1 of Chloroflexia bacterium. Lineage (GTDB taxonomy): Bacteria > Chloroflexota > Chloroflexia > QHBQ01 > JAICKM01 > JAICKM01. The sequence continues at coordinate 27,656 of JBPCPV010000015.1, forward strand.
CCACGACGTGACAGTGGCCCAGTCGAGCGTGGACTCGGCCAACAACAGCCTCCAAAAACTGCTTAACGCACCCGACCCGCATGATGTGGCAGTCGCCCAGTCGAGCGTAGATACCGCGAACAACAACCTTCAGAAGCTGCTCTCCGGACCCCTAGCCACTGATGTAGTCCAGGCGCAATCAACCCTGGATCAGGCGAGGATCGCCCTGTCGAAGCTGAAGGCCCCGGCCACCCACGACGACCTCGTGCAGGCTCAGGCCGCTGTGGACCAAGCCCAGGCTAACCTCAACAAAGTGAAGGCCGGAAGCACATCCTCCGACATCGCGGCAGCACAATCCACGCTCGACCAGGCGCAAAACAACCTGAACGATCTCAAGGCCGGACCAAAAGCTACGGACATCACTACAGCACAGGCCGGAGTGGACCAGGCGCAGGCGAGCCTCGAATCCGCCCAAATTAAGCTAGACCAAGCTACGATCACCGCGCCCTTCGACGGCACTGTTGCCGACATCCCTGTGACTGTCGGGCAGGAAGCAACCGCCTCCACGACCGTGATAGATCTGCTTGACGCGAGCACCTACCATGTGGATATGAACATCGGCGAGAGCGACATCAGCCGGGTGAAAGTCGGGCAGGACGTTACGCTCACCTTCGACGCGCTGCCCAGTGAGGTCTTCACCGGCACGGTCAGCTACGTCGCGCCGAAGGCAACGATCGCTTCGGGCGTCGTCAGCTACCTGGCGACGGCAACGCTCGACCCGAAAGCCGCGAACAGCGACATCAAGCCCGGCATGACCACGACCGCCTCAGCCACAGTCGAGCAAAAGGACAATGTGCTGATGGTGCCCAACCGCGCGGTGCATACACAGGGCCGCCAGAAGATCGTATTTGTGATGAACGCCGGCACACAGGTTCCGGTGCCCGTCCAGACAGGTATCAGCAACGACCAGTTCACCGAGGTCACCAGCGACGGCCTGCGTGAGGGCGATAGCGTGACGCTCAACACACCGACGACCACGACGGCTACCGGCGGCGGCGGTCTCTTCGGCGGTGGGAGCGGAGTTCGGCTCGGCGGCGGCGGCGGCAGAACAGGGCCGTGAAGGGATAGGACAATGCTCGAAGTTACCGACCTGACCAAAGTCTATCACATGAGCGAGAGCGTGGATGTACACGCCTTGCGGGGTGTCAGCTTCACGGTCAACGACGGGGAACTGGTCGCCGTCATGGGGCCGTCCGGCTCCGGCAAGTCAACCATAATGAACGTACTCGGCTGCCTCGACAGGCCGACGAGCGGCTCCTATCGGATCGACGGCCAGGAGGTCGCCACACTCAGCGATGGGCAGCTCGCAGTCGTCCGCAACAAACAGATCGGCTTTGTCTTCCAGAGCTTCAACCTCTTGTCGCGAACTAACGCGCTCCACCAGGTTGAACTGCCGATGATCTACAACCGGAGCGGGCAGAGCGCCAAAGAGCGCCGCAACCGTGCTCGCGCGGCACTTGAGGTCGTCGGCCTCGGAGACCGGCTCGACCACCTCCCGAACCAGCTATCGGGCGGCCAGCAACAGCGCGTCGCAATCGCCCGCGCGCTGGTCAACAACCCGGCGATCATCTTGGCCGATGAGCCGACCGGCAACCTGGACAGCATCGCCAGCGCGGAAATCATGGCGATCTTCCAAAAACTGAACAGCGAGCAGAACATCACGGTCGTCTTCGTCACCCACGAGCCGGACATCGCGGCGCACACCCGCCGCATCTTGCGGATGCGCGACGGCCACCTGGTGGCCGACGAAGTGGTGGAGCACCCTGTGATCGCCGACCCGGGTGCAGCGCGGGAGGAAGCCTTTGAGGCCGAAGCCGCAGATGCAGCGCGGCACGCACCGGCGCTCGTCGCGGGAGGTGTCGCATGAACTTCCTCGAAAGCCTCGGCGTCGCCGCCGCAAGCCTGCGCGCCAACAAGCTCCGCAGCATACTCACGATGCTCGGCATCATCATCGGCGTCGCGGCAGTTGTCGCGCTCATGGGCATCGGCGAGGGAGCGCAAGAGTCGATCACCAGCACGATCACCAGCAACGGCACAAACCTGCTGACGATCATCCCCGGCTCGACCAGCCAGGGCGGGGTCCGTAACGGCAACGGCAACGCGCAAACCCTCACCACCGAGGACGCCACCGCGATTGCAGACCCAACGAACTGCCAGAACTGCCAGCTCGTCGCGCCCGAAGTCCGCCGCCAGATCGCCGCGGTCTACGGCGCGCAAAACAACACTTATGCGGTCAGCGGTACCACGCCCGACTACGGCACGATACGCAATATATCTATCGCCGAAGGCGGTTGGTTCACGACTGCCGACGTGTCGGCTGCGACAAACGTCGCGGTTATCGGCGCGAATGTGGCGACCGACCTCTTCGCCGGCGATGACCCGCTCGACAAGACCTTCCGCATCAACCGGATCGCCTTCCGCGTGGTCGGCGTCGCGGCAGCTAAGGGCGGCACCGGCTTCGGCTCGCTCGACGACGGGATCTACATCCCGATCACTACCTCCCAGCGCAAGCTGACCGGCCAGCGCGGGGCCGCCATCTCAGGCCATAACGTAAACACGATCTATGTGCAGGTTGATAACAAAGACAACATGTCCGCAGCACAGGACCAGATCACTCAGGCGCTGCGCGCACGCCATCACCTGACAACCGCCGACAACGACTTCACGGTAATCAACCAGGCGGACCTCCTGAGCACACTCAGCGGGGTGATCGCTGTGCTGACACTCTTCCTGGGTGCCATCGCAGGCATCTCGCTGCTGGTAGGCGGCATCGGTATCATGAACATCATGTTGGTCTCGGTAACCGAGCGAACGCGGGAGATCGGCATCCGCAAGGCGGTCGGTGCCCAGCAGGGCGACGTATTGCGCCAGTTCCTGATCGAGGCGGTGCTGTTGAGCGTGGGCGGCGGGCTGCTCGGCCTTGCGCTCGGTCTCGGCGTCGCCAACCTGGTGAGCCTCACCGGCACAGTGACATCAATCGTAACTCCCGGCTCTGCGGCGCTTGCCCTCAGCTTCTCGCTGGCGGTCGGCCTCTTCTTCGGCATCTACCCGGCGCGGCGCGCGTCCCGCCTGGATCCAATCGTCGCACTGCGGTACGAATAACAAGTTATAACTAAAGGAGACACACGGCTATGCGTAATCCAATAATTACACTCATCATCGGGCTTGTAATCGGGCTGGTGGTCGCAGGCGGAGCCTATGCCTACGGCCAGGACCAGGGCAAGACCCAGGCCCAGAATGATCAAACCCAGTTCCTCCAGTCGCGCGGCCTCGGCGGTGGCGGTGCTGCGGGCGGAGCCGGCGGCACCGGCGCAGGCGGCACCGCTACAGGTGCCGGTGGCGGTGCTGCGCGCGGTGGTGGGGGCGGCAACTTCGGCACCATCACGAAGATCCAAGGCGGCCAGATCACGATGGATACCGCCCAGACTCCGGGCTTGACCGTCACGACCGGCTCCAACACGACGGTGATGAAAACTGTCCAGGGTGCGCTTAGCGACCTGAATATCGGCGACCGGATCACCGTGCAGGGCACCCGCTCCGGCACCAACGTCGCTGCCCAACAGATCACGCTCGTGCCGGCGGGCTTCGCTTTCGGCGGCGGTGGACGTAACCGCGCCACGCCCACTCCGACGGTCGCGCCGTAGCTAGTAGTGTGCGAACCTGGGTGCGCCGCATCCGCGCCGCCGACGCGCCGATCTTCGACGCGCCAGTGGCCAGGCACAAAACCATCGAGACGCGCGCCGGAGCTGCCGGCGCGCGTCTCAGATTCGACAACAGCCCCGTGATACGCTATAATATCCACGTAGCCCTTGCCTTCACAATCAGACGAAAGGCACTACCCTTCCATGAACAGATCCCTCTTCCGCTGCTTTAGGCCGCACTCCGCACTCCGAGCGGTCCTTCTCCTCGTCCTCGGCACCGGCACGGCGCTGCTGCCCCAGGCACCCGCACTGGGTCGGCTCGCCGAACCGAGCGTAAACAGTACCGCCGTCGTGCGTGTCGGCCTACAGGTCGGCCACTGGAAGGAGGCACAACTGCCGGCACCCTTGGCACGGCTTCGCGGAGACACGGGCGCGCAAGGCGGCGGGCGCACCGAGGTAGACCTCAACATGGACCTTGCCACACGCACAGCGCAGAAGTTGCGCGTCACAGGAGTGCAGGTAGACATACTGCCGGCTACCGTGCCCACCGGCTATCGGGCGAATGCCTTCGTCGCGATCCACGCGGACGGCAATCCCAACGTCGGCGCACGCGGCTACAAGATCGCCACACGCTGGCGTTCCAACGTGGCCTACCGCGACGAGACGCTGGCCGAGATGCTCGGGCAGGCTTACAGTGATGCGACCGGCCTGCCCCATGACTACGCGGTGACACGCAACATGCGCGGGTACTACGCGATCAACACCTGGTTCGGCGACGAGAGCCGCATCAGCGACTACACTCCCGCGGCGATCATCGAGACCGGCTACATGACCAACATCCAGGACCGCAGGGTGCTTTTCGGTCAGACGGATACGGTCGCCACAGGCATCGCTCGCGGCATCCTCCGCTTCCTGGATCACGGCGGCGTGGCCGACGCGGTGCAGAAGCAGGCCGAAACCGTGGCCGCAGCCTCTCCCACCCGCCGCAGCGTGGTCGTCATCCAGGGCAACACGCCGATCAAGGTGTTGAACAATTCCGGCTCGCCCACCATCCGTTGGGCCGGCTATGGCGAGAGCCTCTTCTACCTGGACAACACGGTGCGACCGAAGGGGCCGTTCACGAACCTCCACGGCACCGAGCTGGCGCAGAACTCCGGATACTTACGTATCGGCATTTCCGGCCTCAGCTTCCCGGTCTACATCAGCCGGGACGCCGTGATCGTGCAGCAGCCCGCACCGTAAACGCTTGTGAGCGCCGGGCCGATCCGGTATAATAGACCCCAGATAAGCCCGTGTAGCTCAGGGGACAGAGCGCCGCCGTCCTAAGGCGGGCGTCGGGGGTTCGAATCCCTCCGCGGGCACTCCAAGATCATATCTCAGGAGGCAAGGCCAATGCAGATCTCCGTGAAGGGCAAGAACCGCAAGATCTCCGCCGCCGAAGAAGACCTGATCCGCAAGAAGTTAGCACGCCTGCCCCACTACCTCGAGCATCTCAGAGAGGCCGAGGTGATCATCAGCGCCGAGCACCCCCACCGCGGCGCTGATCAGCAGGTGGTGCAGCTCACAGTGCGCGCGAACGGCACGCTGCTTCGCGCCGAGGAACATGCCGGCGATATGCCCACCGCCCTCGACGCGGCTACTGCGAAGCTGGAGCGGCTGATCGAGCGGTACAAGGGCCGTCACGAGCGCAACAAGAAAGGCCGCACCCCCCTCGGCGAGGCGGTCGCCCTAGAGGAGCCAGAGGTCGCGCCGCCGGTGGACGAGGGCTTTAGCGCGCGCCCGATTGTCCGCACCAAACGCTTCGAGATGCAGCCGATGCCCCGTGAAGACGCCGTGGAGCAGATGGAGCTGCTTGGGCACAACTTCTTCGTCTTCTGGGACGCCGACACGAAGCGGACGGCGGTGCTATACCGCCGCCAGGACGGCGACTACGGCCTGCTGGAGCCGGAGATGGCATAGCTAAACTGACGCCTTACCCCCGATCCCGCCGCCGCTTCAACACCTCGCCGGCGAGGTTGCCCGAAGCAGGCGGCGCGGCGGGGCCGGTCGGGGTGGCCGGATGAGTGATGTCGCCGGCGCGGGCCTCACGCTCGATACGGGCGGCGATTTCGGGAGCGGGCGGGCGGCTGCGGCCTTCGGCGTGGCGGCGCGCCTCGAACAACGGGCCGAGGGCGGCGCTGGCCGAGGCGTCACTCGGGACAGACGGCGCGAACGCAGGGGCGAGGCGACCACGGACCTCTCCGAGGAAGCGCGGCAGGTCGCTGGGGCCGATCATAACGCGGCGCACGCCGATGTCGAACGGTAGGAGCAAGATCGCCAAGAGCAGCAGCAGCGGCCAGAGGTCGGTGGCGCGGGAAACCGGCGGCAGGTCGTGGCGGAAGACCGTAGCCGCCCCGCTCGCATCGTCGGTGAGGGCGCGCCCACCGGTCGTGGCCGTCAGCCGCCCCAGCAGGCCGTTGTTGCCCGGCAGGGCGCGGTACTCAGGCGAGTAAGGCACCACGAGGCCGACGGTCTGCGCTCCGCCGCCGGGAGAGGGCACCGGAGTGCCGCTGTTGTCCGCTGCCCCGCCGCTCTGCACACGCACCAGGTATGCACCCTCGCCGCCCACTGCGAACTGGCCCTCGTAGTGGCCGGGCGCTGTCTGCCGCAGGTTGAGCGCCGAACTGACCGCACTCGTCGCACTCGCGGGCGGTACGACCAACGCGGCGGGGTGGAGGCCGTTGATCGGGCTGCCGGTGCCGTCCACGGCGTCGAGGCTGACGAGGCCCTTGTTGTCCTGCAAGTCCACACGGGCCTGCAAGCCGCCGCTGTTGTCGGTGCCCATCGCCCAGCGCGCCGCCGCGCCCCAGAATGTCGGGAAGCCGCTCCAGCCGACCCAATCCTTAGCCCAGCGGCCCTTCGCGTCGGATGTCCAGGCCGCCACACGCCCGAGGCCATACTGCCAGTGCGCCAGCAGAGGGTCGCCGATGTCGGAGACGAGCGCCTGTACGGCGGCGGGGCGGATCGTCGTGCCGACGTAGCCCAGGAGCGGCGGGGTGTCGGCGATGTCCTGCAAGATCGGGCTGGGCGCGTTCCGCTTCGGCACGAACTGGTGCTCGATCAGGTAGGACCGCGAGGCGAGGTGGCTCTCATGGGCGAAGATCGCAGGGAGGCTGCCGGCGTCCAGCGTGTTGTAGAACGTGCCGCCGCCTTTCGATGCCAGCGAGCCAAGCAGCCCGCCGTCCACATCTGAGCCGAGGCCGACCGTCGAGAGAGTGATATGCGCGGTGTCCATCCGCTTCAGAAGCCCTTCGTAGTCGCCCCCCCCAGACTGGCCGTCGGTCAGCAGCACGATGTGCTTGCCGCGTGCGTTGCTTTTTTCGAGCGCGTCCACCGCTGCGGCCAGCCCCGAATAGATGTACGTACCGCCGCCTGGACCGATGGTCGCCAGTTGGGAGCGCAGCGCCTCGGGATCGCCCATCTTCTGTAGTGGCACGACCCAAGCGGCCTGCGTGTCGAAGGTGACGACCCCGACGGAGTCTCGGGTGTTCAACTGGTTGATCGCCTGGTAGGCGGCCTCCTTAGCAAGCTCGATCTTCGACATGCCGGCTGCCGCGCCGCTGCCGCCCTGGGTCTCCTCCATGCTGCCGGAGCGGTCGATCACAAGCGCCATCGCCACGGCGGGGATCTCCAGCTGCGAGGGCAGGTCCATCGTCACCGGCAGCATCTGCTCGAGCAGGCTGCGCGAGTAGCCGCCCGCGCCGTAGCTCTCCTCACCGCCGACGACGATCAGCCCCCGCCCCAGGTCGCGCACATAGGTTTGGAGAGCGGGCTGCGCTCCCTGCGCCAGCTCGGGCAGGGGCACATCCACCAGCACCACCGCCTCGTAGACCGCCAGCTTCTTGAGGTCGAGCGGCAGGCTCGCGTCGGGGGTCACGTCGCTGTCCACCCCGGCTGCTGTGAGCGCGGCCTTGAGCGGCGCGGCCTCGTCTGGGTGGCCCTCGACAAGCAGGGCGCGGGGCTTGCCGGAGACGAAGCTGTACGCCGAGTACTGGTTGTTTTCGGGCCGCGTGTCCGCTCCGGCCGGCGGGCTGACCTCCACCTGGTAGCTGTGGAAGCCCTTGCCTGCGCCGACAACCGGCTGCACAAACGTCGTCGTGCCCGCGCTCAGGCGCACATCCTGTGTGCCGATCAGCCCGCCGTCGGCGAGCAGGCGGATTGTGGCGCTTGTCTCGCCCGTCGAGCGGATGGTGATCCGTAAGTCGAACCGCTCGCCCTCTCGAACGTTGCCGGGGGCTTCGAGGTTGTCCACAAGCACTTCGCGGCCCGGCGGCACAGCCAACGGCAGCACATCGAGCTTCACGCCCCGCGCCGCCGCGAGCCGTGCTGCGCTCTCGGCACTGTCGAGGTTCTCGTTGCCGTCGGAAAGCAGCACGAGCCGACCCTGCGCGTCAGGGGGGATCAGCGCGGTGCCTAGCCGGATTGCTTCGGCGAGGTTGCTGAAGCTGCTCACCGGCTTGCTGGTGACATCCGGCAGCGTGGTGTCGTTGTTCAGCGGGCGGTCCACCACGGCATCTCCGCCGAAGGCGACGACAGCCGCCTGGTCGTGCTTCCCTATGGATGGCAACGCCTGCCGCACGAAGCCGACCGCCTCGTCCTGCTGCGCGGCGGGCACACTGTCCGAGCGGTCGAGCAGGAAGACGACGGCCATATTGTCCACCGTCTGCACGATCTGCATCCCGGCGACGGCCAACACGAGCAGCGTCAGCAGCACAAGCCGCAGCCCCAATCCGGCCCGCCTCCGCGCACGCGGCATCGCCGCCATGCTCTCCCGTGCCGCCCAGACGGTGAGCGGCAGCAGGGCAAGCAGGAGCAGGGCCAGAGGCTGGGTGAAGCTAACGGTCATGGCCCGCCCCGTCCGGTTCCGGCTCCGCACTCCCCAACTCCGCCTCCAGTTCGGCTAAGGTCGGTAGGCTGCGCTGCAATCCTTCGGGCAGAGCTTCGGTGAGTTGGTATACCGAGACGCCCATCGGCTTGTTGAAGTCACGCAGCGCGTACTCCGCGATCACCTTGTTCTTGCTCCTGCATAGAATAATCCCGATGCTCGGCTGGTCGTCGGTGTGCTGCAGCAGGTCGTCCACTGCCGACAGGTAGAAGTTCATCTTGCCGGCGAACTCCGGCTGGAACTCGGCGACTTTCAGGTCTATGACCACGTAGCAGCGCAGGCGGAGGTGGTAGAACAGGAGATCGATATAGAAATCCTGCCCGCCGACCTCAAGGCGGTATTGGCTGCCGACGAAGGCGAAGCCGACGCCAAGCTCGAGCAAGAACTCGCGTATATGCGCGGTCAGCCCCTTCTCAAGATCCCGCTCTTGCGCCGCCTCACCGAGCATCAGGAAGTCGAAATTGTATGGGTCTTTAAGTATCTGCTGCGCCAGCTCGGATTGGGGCGTGGGCAGATTGCGCGCGAAGTTCGTAGGGGCTTGGCCTTGCCTCTGGTAGAGGCCGCTGCCGATCTGGTGAGTCAGAATGGCGCGGCTCCAACCATTTCGGATCGCTTCTTGGATGTACCACTCTCTAGCATCTGCGTCTTTCACCTGCTCGACGATCTGCACGTTGTGGAACCAGGGAATTTGTGCAGCAGCTTGCTGCACAAATTGCTCATCTGGATAGGCTTCCGCGAAGGCCCTCATGTAGTGGAGGTTGCGCGGCGACCAGCCCTTCATATCGGGGAAAGCGAGGCGGAGGTCGGCGGCGAGGCGGGGGATAACTCTCGTACCCCAGGTTTGCTCGGCCTGCCGCGTCAAAATCTCCCCACCTATCTGCCAGTAGAGCAAGACCAGTTCGCGGTTGACGGCCAGCCCCGCCCGCAACTGCGCCGTCCGTATCCGCTCCTTGAGCTCCCGCAAGAAGTCGTCATAGCCCTCGGCGAGGGGTACTATGTCATGTGCCATCGAGAACTCTCACGGCGTCCGCCGCAACTCGACCCTATACCCTGCCGTCTCCGTCGTCGTCGGGGCCATCGCGGAGATCACCAGCACGGCCTGGGAGACGGCGCTGCCGAGGGCGGGGATGGTGAGGCTGCCATGCCCGGAGGCGTCTATGGTTAGCGTCTCGATCTTGACGTTGTGCGCGCCGGGTCCGTACTCGATTGCCGCCACGGACCAGCCCTGGGGCACAACATCGGCGACGCGCACCCAGCCCGCCGCCTGCCAGCCGCCGTCGTCGTTCTCGGCATCCGTGCTGTAGCCGATCGCCGGCAGGCTGATGTCGTCAACCGCCCAACTGGGGGCGTTATATCCCTCGTCGGTCAGGTACTGGAAACGGACAAGGATCTGTTTGCCGGAGTAGGCCGAGAGGTCCACCTGCTCGTGGACCCAGACCGGCGGGTCGGCGCTCTTCGAGGCGTGGCCGCTCGGGCCGGTGTAGCCGTGGCCGTAGTTCGCGCCGTTCGGGTTCGTATCGGTGGTATGGGCCGAGCTCTGCGTCGCCCAAGTCTTGCCGCCGTCCGTCGAGACCTCCACATAGCCGTAGTCGAAGTCGCCCTCGATCTGATACCACGTCCAGAAGTCGAGCGAGGGGCGCTGCGCCTGGCTGAGGTCGAAGGCGTGCGTCAGCGTCATGTCGGCCGAGTCGCGGCGGTTGCTGTACCAGAAGCGGCGGCCTGAGTGGGCCTGGGTCGCCACCAGGGGCGAGGTAGCCGCGCCCTGGAAGTCCACCACCGTGTCGCCCGTGCCGCGCTCCAGCGAGATGTAGTCGGCCCCGTACTGATGCACGTCGCTGCTCACCGTCGCTGGGTAGCGGATCACCCGCTTGTCGGTGCTGACGCGGGAGGTGAGCGCATCGTAGGAGTACCGCCCGCTTCCCACCTGCGGATCATTCACATAGTTGGCGATTGTCCAGTCGCGGAAAACGTCGTCGAAGCCGACCTGTGAGCCACGGCGCTGCAACGCCCCACTGACCGCCGCGACACCCGTCCCCGGAGACGCGAGCAGCGCCTTGAGGAACTCGGCGTCGCCGTAGTGGGCCATCAGGTAGCGGAAGAACAGATAAGCCGCGCCGTAATGCACCGGGTCGGGCGTGTCGCTCCATGTGGTGAGCTGCACGTCGGGGCGATTGCGGAAGGCGGCGTCGCTCCCGCCGACATCGTAGCCGTTCAGCGCCATCGCCACCTCAGAGCAGCCCTCGTCCACCCAAATATCGCGGTTGCGCTGCACGTTCCAGTGGATCATGTGCTGAAACTCGTGGGCCAGTACGCCCTCGTAGAAGTTGTAGCTGCCGGTCAGCCCCTCCGGCTTGGCCGCGATGTAGATCATCTCGCGCTGGTTGCTGTACGGGTTGACCTGCCGCACGTACTCGTCCGACGAGGAGAAGTATCCACCGACTCCGGGGATGTTCGCGGTCAGGATCGTCATATGGGGATCGCCGTCCACTCCCGGGTTCCACTCGCTGCCGAAATACTGCCGGTCTGTCGGGTAGATCTTGTCCTCGAACTTCGTCGCCGAGGCTCGCAGGTAGTCGAGATTGACGTCGAAGCCGTTCTGCACGTACCAGTAGGCGTGGTCGGTGACGAGGCGAACCGTCGCGCTGATCGTGATGTTGTCCTTCTCTCTGAAGCGGGCGAGGCTGAAGCCGTCAACATCGCCGACATGCTTGTTGAGCGGGGCAGTACGGGCGATATGTGGGATGGCGGCGTCGGTCTTGAGGCGGAGTTCGGACGTGAGCTGGTAGAGATCCTTGCCGGGTATGGCGGCCTTCTCCAGGGCTGTCGCGTCGGCCTGGGCGTCCTGAGCGGTCTGGACCGACGCGCCCCAATCGCTGCGCCCGCCGTTGCCGCCGAAGCTGACGTTCGCCGCCGCCAGCGCGACCAGGATGAGTATGAAGATGGATGTGGCACGGAGCATAATCGTCACTAAGCGATAGGCAGTGGGCAGTCGCCGGTCGTTCTGCTCCCATTATACGTATTTTGCCAGCAAATAGCCAGAGATGCTGAAGGCTCTACTTGTGAACAATGAACACGAGCTCCGTCGCAAACTCCAGCCTCTTGATCGACCAGGCTTCATTCTGTATTAGCTCCCTGAACCTCATTTCATAATTGCCGACCATTCCCTTGCTCCTTCCGCTAAGGCTGTGTGCGGGAAAGGAGACGACGAGGTGAGGCGCATCAATCGCTCTCATCAGCTCTATTCCGGCGGATTTGTCGGTCTGTTCCAAACACGGTATAGCCTTTAGGAGAAAGGCGACATCCGCAGCCTGCGTCGGGGGGTCGTTGATTACATCGCGTGTCTCGGCGTGCCCTTGCACGTCCACCAAGCGGAAAAACTCGGTGAGAAAATCGGCGAGGTCATAATAGATGTCGTAGGCGTAGTACTGCGTGTCGCTCGCCCGATCCATCCAGGGGGTGCAGAGCGGGTTGAATCCGCAGGCAATATCCAGCACAGTCCTGACTTCCGGCAGCTTAGCGAAGATGGTGGAGTAGAACTGCTCAAGTATCGGCAGGCGCTCCCGCGTTGAGGCGTGGTGAGCCATTATCCGACGGCAGGCCAGGCGAAAGTCTTGCTGGTTCCCCGCTGCCTGTAATCTCCGCAGCTCGTCAAGCCACAGATCATACCCGTCGTTGCCGCTGACGTAGACCCCGGCAACTTGATGTAGCTTGTTCTTAGTTGCCTTGATGGCCTCCTTCGAGTTGCGCCGCTTCCTGAGTTCCTGCCGCGCAATAGCCGCGATGAACTCGCGCGAAATATTCCGGTACTTGGGACTCGCTAGTACGGCGCTGACGATCTGAGCAACATCATCGTCCACTCCATCCATCTCACACTCCCCGCAAGCGCCCCATGATCCTGGTCATGGATGTTAAGTTATGGATGGTTGCCAGCCTAAAGAAGAGACTGTCGCCGATCTTGAAGAGATGATGCAGGTAGCCCACTGAGTAGGTGGAGCAGCACAAGCAACAGCACGAGCGCGAAATAGCCTCCGTGGACTTGATGTGCTTCTTATCGGCTATGTACAGATAGCTAAACCGGTCGCCGCCCGATCTCGACAGTATCTCGGTTTCGTCCGCAGGCACATAGAGGCGGCCTTGCCTCGCATCCCTTGTGGGCAGCGCGCTGTCAAACAGGTCGTAGCCGAGCTGTACGCACGCTCGGATACTGTCGGGGTGACCGACCCCTAGCGCGTGCATCGGCAGGTCTGCGGGCACAAGCTCCCGCGTGTAGGCAAGAATATCGGTCAGCAGGCCCCCCTTTGCGTCGAGCGGCCACCCGCCATAGCCGAAGCCGTCTAAGTCGAGCGCGAGCAAAGCATCGGCGCAACGCTTACGCAGTTCGAGGAAGCCGCCGCCCTGGATCACCCCGAACAAGAGCGGTCTTGCCCCATCGGGCGCGTTTTTCTGATCGAGCAGCCGCTGAAACTCCGCCTTGCAACGCTTCGCCCAATTTACCGTTCGGCGGACCGCCTCTTCCTGCACATCGAAGGGCGCGTCAACGTGCGTGCAGTCGTCGAGGCAGATCACCACATCGCTGCCGTAGCTTAACTGTAGCTGGATAGCTTTCTCCGGCGTGAGCTGAAACTTGCGGTCGGTTCCTTCCGGGCGAAAGATAATCCCCTTGTCGGTGATCTGCCCGAACTTGGGGTTTTGCCTGATCATCGAGTAAGCCTGAAAGCCGCCCGAGTCGGTTATGATCGGCCGTTGCCACGCGCACATCTTGTGCAAGCCGCCTAGCGCCTGGACTACGGAGGATCCCGGACGCTGTGTCAGATGGAACGTGTTCATAACCAACGCTTGGATGCCGCACTGCACAAGGTCGGTCGAGTCGAGCGACCTCACCACACCAAGAGTGGCATCAGGCAAGAAAACCGGCAGGTCCACGTCCCCATGCGGCAGGTGAATGACCGTCCTAGCCATTGCCGCCTGGCTCTGACTGCTCTAACTCGCTCTCTTGCCTGCCGGCTGCTGCCGGCTTTGGCGCTCCCGCGATGACAATCGTATACTCGCCCCTCGGTTTCGTCACCGCGAAGCCTTGCAGCAGTTCAGAGAGCGGGCCTCTCTGCACAGCCTCGTACAGCTTCGTCAGATCGTTTGCCAGCGCGGCTCGCCGATCCCCGAAGACCGCAAGCGCATCGTCCAGGAACTCGGTTATCCGGTAGGGGCTTTCGTAATAGATGAGCGTATGCGGCGAGTTCTGATCGCTCTCGAAAAACCGCCTGCGAGCGGTAGGCTTTCGTGGCGGGAAGCCGCGAAAAGTAAAGCTGTGTGTAGCCAGGCCGGAGAGTACTAGAGCCGACACAAAAGCCGTAGGCCCCGGTATTGTGGTGACGGTAATCCCGGCCGCAATTGCCCGCCTCACCAACGTAAAGCCGGGATCGGATATACCGGGTGTGCCTGCGCTCGTAACAAGCGCGACCGACTTCCCCTCTTCGAGCGCAGCGATTATTCGCGCCCCTGAGCGTTCCTCATTGTGCTCGTGAAACGATAGCTGCTGTTTCTTTATCTCAAAGTGCTTGAGCAGCAGCCCCGTTTTGCGGGTATCTTCACTCGCCACAAGATCCACTGCCGCCAGTGTCTCAAGCGCGCGAAGCGTAATATCTTTGCGATTGCCGATTGGCGTAGAGACTAAGTACAGTAACCCCGGCTCATCCACGACCTGTTCCCCCATTGGCTCATGCACAGTATACCCCACGCTCTGCCGTCGCGCCACTAGTTGACAGCCCGTAGGCCATCTGGTATAATCAGGAGCGTGTCTACATCGGGCACAATTTACGGGGAGTAGCTCAGCTAGGCTAGAGCGCAGCGTTCGGGACGCTGAGGTCGGAGGTTCAAGTCCTCTCTCCCCGACCCACTCGGCCCCTCGGCTCTTCCTGCCGAGGGGCTTTTCTTGACCTCAAGCACAAACCTTGCTATAATCAATGCAGACGCTGCCGGCTTGGCCCGGCGGCGCGCACTCGGATCTCAATATAGGGAAACGCCGGTGAAGAATGGGAAACCCCCAGACGTCGGAACCCTCCCGCGCGAGGCGGCTGTGACCCCGGCCCCAAGCGGACTCTGGCTCCAGGGCGGTGCCGACGCGCTGCTCCAACAGGCGCTCAACGCGCTGATCTACGGCGACGCCTCGACGGCAGCCGACGCCGCCCAGAGCGCGCTTGTCCGCGCCGAAGGCCCCGACCGCGACACCTATAATGGCTGGGCGACATGGATGCTCGGCCTGGCACACCTCTGCACGAACGACTCGGCGGGGGCCGCTCCCTACTTGCAGCGCGCCAACGAACTCGCCCTACAGTCGCACCAATCCACCCTGGCGATGGCCGTCTACCTCGCCCAGCAACTCTCCACGTCCTACCAGCAGCAAAACCAGATGCGCCGCCATGCAACCCAGCTCCTCAAGCAGCTCGAAGAGAACGATCTCAGGCTCACCCAAGAGTTCCAGGCGATGCTCAAGCTCGCCCGCGACGCCTGGCCGACGATGCCGGGCGCTCCCCTGCCAGCCCCCGCCGTGGAGGCACAGGCTCTCGCTCGCATCGGCCCGCAGTCGAGCGCGCTGCCTCCCCTGCGCGCGCAGATGCTCGGCCCGTTTCGCGTGCTGCTCGGCGACCAAGAGGTGTCGCTCCGCCAGAGCCGCAAGGCAGCCGACATCCTGACGTTCATGCTGGCCCACAGGGCGCGGCCTACGCCAAAAGACACTCTGCTACATACCCTCTGGCCCGATGTGGAGATCAAGACCGGCACCCACCGCCTCCACCTGGCGATTTCGAGCCTCCGCCAGATGCTCCAGGTCGGCAACGGCGATGCCGTCGGCTACATCCTGTTCCGCGACGACGCATATTTCTTCAACCCGCTCGCCTCGATTGATCTCGACGTGGACCACTTCCTCGAATACACCCGCCAGGGCCAGAACCTCGACCGGGCGGGCCGCCTGGCTGAGGCGCTCGCGCCTTACGAGGCAGCCGTCGGCCTCTATCACGACGACTACCTGAGCGAGAATCCCGAGGACGAATGGGCGGCCAACACCCGCACCCACCTGCGCGAGACCTATCTCGGTATGCTCGCCCGCCTCTGCGAGGGCTACCTGGCCGCGGCCCGCCCCGAAGACGCCCTGGCCGCCGCGCGCCGCATCCTGATTAAGGACAACTACCGCGAAGACGCCCACCGCTACGTGATGCGTTGCCTCAACCTGCTGGGTCAGCGCAACCAGGCCCTGCTACAGTACCAGATCTGCGAAGAGATCCTCGGCGCGGACCTCGGCGTCTTGCCGACAGCGACGACGACGGAGCTATACCGGGCGATCAAGGCGGAGGCGTAGAGCCTAATCCCTCACGCCACCCAAAACCAGTTAGCGAACCGGATCGTGTACAGCCCCAGCAGCAGCAGGCTCACCGCCAGTATGACATAGTGCAGCCAGGGGCGGCGGCCCGCGCGCGCCATCAGTATGAACGCAGGGAACAGCACCAGCGCGAAGCGCGGCAGCGACAGCAACGGGTTGCGCGGCGTCGCCGAGAGGAGAGGGAAGAGCAGGCCGAGCGTCAGGTAGAGCGCGTGCGAGGGCCGCAACAACGGCCTGTAGGACTCGCCGCCGCCCCTGGACACCCATCCCGCCACCGCCAGCCCCCCGAAAAGCAGCAGCGTCGCCAGGTAGAACCAGCTCTGGTTCTCCTCTTGGTAGGCGAAGCGCGTGTCCGCCGCAGCCTTGAATGCGTTCACGACCGTGTTCCAGGGCAGGCTGAACGCCCGATTCCACTCGGCCTGCGTCGTCAAGAACGCCACCGGATCCCCCAGCGCCAACCCCGACCACGCCAGCAGCCCCCCCGCCGCCGCCAACGGCAACAGTAATACGCAGAACGTAGTACGGAGTGCGGAGTGCGGACTGCGGAGTGCGGAGTGCGGACCCACTGTCATTCTGAGCCTACCCACTGTCATTCTGAGCGCAGCGAAGAATCTCGGCTGACCACTGACCACTGACCACCGACCACTGAAAGCTGACGGCTGATAGCTGATGGCTGAAAGCTGACGGCTGACGGCCTCGAGCAAAAGACACGGCAGGAGCACGACGCCGAACGGCCGCGTCCAGAGCGCGGCGGCCAGGCAGAGTCCGGCCGGGAGCCAGCGCCGGTGGGACGCGGCGTAGAACATGCCGAGGGCGAGCAGCAGGAAGAGGCCCTCGCTGTAAACCGCCCAGAAGAAGAAGGCGGTCGGGAAGATCGCCAGGTAGAGCACGGCGCGGGAGGCTGTACCCTCCGGGTACTGCTCCGAGACCAACCGATAGAGCAGCAGCAGCACGCCAGCGAAGATCAGCGAGGAGAGCACCACCCCGGCAAGCAGGTAGCGCCCGCCGAGCAGAGCGCCGAACGCACCGACCGCCCACGGGTAGAGCGGGAAGAAGGCCGTCGTACCGTCGCCGGGCCTGTAGCCCGAAGACGCGATCTGCAAGTACCACAGACCGTCCCAGTGCGCCCAGACGCCCACCAGCCTGTCCCAGAGGGCGGGCGCGGGCGGCAGGTGGTATGGCGCGGTGCCCTGCGGTGTGTGGCTCGGCAGGTAGAGGCCCGCCATGAGCGCGAGCAGAGACAGCCCGACGCGCAGCGCCAGCCAGATCGCCAGCGGCGTCTCATGCTCCGCAGCGAACCGGCGGGCGCGTGCCGTCACCGGCTAGCGCGTCACCTGTTGCAGACAGCGCAGGTCGCCCTCCACCTGCGCCTGCTCCCGCCCGTAGGTCGCCCAGTCGCCCAGCTTGAGAGCATCCTGCGCCCGCTGGTAGTGGGTGAGGGCGTCCGCGCTCAGGCTCTTCGAGTCGCCCGTGCAGGCGATAGCCGGTGTCGGCCCGCCGGGCGTGATGGCGATGACCGGCGTGGACGGGGCCGGTGTGCCGGGGCCGGGCGTGGCCGCCACCGGTGGGGGTGCCTGCGCCTGTGAGCCGAACATCGAGGTGAGCGCGCTGTTCAGGTCTTCACCGAGGCCGACCCGCCCGCCCGACGCCGCTATCACCCGCTTGAGTTCGGGCAGGGGGCTGTTTGTTGCCTGCAAGAAAAGCGGCTCCACATACAGCACAGCGTCCGAGAGCGGGATCACCAACAGGTTCCCTTGCAACACCGTGCTGCCGCTCGTGTTCCAGAGCGTCTTCTGGCTAGAGTACTGTGGGTCTTGGTTGATCTGGGCGTCAATTTGCTGAGGCCCCAGCACGTTCGTGCTTGCCGGGAAGTGGATCACGTCAACCCGCCCATATTCCGGCTTGTCCATGCGTGCGGCCATCCAGGCGATCATGTTCGGCTTCGACGCCGGGGTGAACGGCACCAACAGCATGAACTGGTTGCGCGTCTCGCCCGGCAGGTGCATCATCGTGTAATACGCCTGGAGCGAAACGCTGCTGTCGCTCGTGCTGCCGAACGGCACGTTCCAGGCATCGCCACGGTTGTAGAATACCTGCGGGTCGGTTATATGGAAGAGTTCATACATCTGCGCCTGCACGTTGAACAGTGTCTCCGGGTAGCGGATATGCGCCTGCAACGTGGCCGGCATCGTCGCCCCATCCTTGAACAGCGAGGGGAAGATCCGCCGGTATGTGGCGATCATCGGGTCGGTCGGGTCTACCACATAGAAGGTCATCGCGCCGTTATAGGCGTCTATAACAATCTTCACCGAGTTGCGGATGTAGTTTGTGTTGCCGTCGACGCCGTCCAGAGGGGTCGAGTTCGGGTAGCGGTTGCTGGTCGTGAAGGCGTCCTGTATCCAGTAGAGCTTGCCGTCGGCGATCACTATATACGGGTCGCTGTCGTATTGCAGGAAGGGCGCGACCCGCTGCACCGCGTCATGTATATCGCGGTGGAAGAGCGCCCTGCTGTCGTCGTGGATATATTCCGAGATCAGTATGCTGAAGTCGCCGAAGTACGCCGCGAGTTGCAGCCGGTTGAGATAGTTGCCGACCGCGATGCCGCCCGTGCCGGTGTAGACGGTCATCTTGTCGCCGTCGCCGGCCGGGTAATCGAACTCCTGGGTGCCGGTGCCCACGAACACGTAGTTGTCCTCGGCCTCCCCGTAGTATATCTGCGGCCTGTTCACCTGCAAAACCGGGTCTTCACTCACCGGCGGAAGGTCATGCACCAGGAAGTGGGGCTGTCCGGCGTTCTCGATCTGGTTCACCGGGCTGGCGACCACTCCGTAGCCGTGGGTGTAGACAAGGTGCTGGTTGACCCAGGTTTGAGCCTGCGTCGCCAGACCCGCCGGGTTGAGTTCGCGCGCCGAAATCATCACCTGCTGCTCTGTGCCGCCCAGCGTGTAGCGGTCGAGGTCGACGCCATGGAAGATATAGTACGGGCGCAGCGACTGAAGCTGCCCGTAGGTATCGAGCAGCGGCCTGTAATCCCAGAGGCGGATGCTGTCAACTAGGCTGCGGTTATTCGCAACATCGGCGGGGGTGAGGCCGGTCGCCGGTTGCGCGGCCCGCTCCCCGAACTTGTCGAGGCCGAAAGCCGCCCGCGTCGCCGCGATGTTGTTGGCGATGTACGGGCTTTCCTTGTCCTTCTCGGCGGGCTGCACGCTGAAGGTCTGCACGATGCCCGGATAGATCCCGCCGACGACCACCTGCGCGAGCACCCAGACCGCCGCGCCCACGGCCAACGGCACCAGTGCCCGCCGCCGCAGGTTCACCAGCAGCAGCAGCGCGATGCCGACCGTCACGACTATGAGCACCTGGAAGGCGAACAGCCTGGCGTGTTCGTCGGTGTACGACACGCCGTGGAGCGCATTGTGCGACGAGAAAAGCAGGTCGTATTGATTGAACCAGTATCCGACCGCCATGAGCAGAAGGAACGCGACGCCGAGGAAGCTGAGGTGGGCAACCAGGCGCGGGTCGGGCGAGAAACGCTGCCCCGCGCCGAGCAGCCCCGGCCTCGTCGCGTAGATTACCGCCGTGCCTATCGCCGCCAGCACCACCAGCCCCAGCGCCCAGTTGCGGAGGAACTCGTAAAACGGCAGCTCGAATACATAGAAGCCGATGTCTTGGTGGAAGATCGCGTCGCTGCTGCCGAAGCCGGTGTGATTGAAATAGGTCAGCACCGTGCTCCACTCGCCTGCGGCAATGAAGCCCATGATCAGCCCGACCACCGCCACGCCCGCCGCCAGCCCCAAACCGAGCAGCCGTGGATCCACGATCTGTTGCTGCCCGGCGTAGACTTCGCCCTGCGTGACCACCCGCCTCGCGGCCAGCCAGTTGAGCGCGAGGAAGATCGCGGCGACGACGAGCCCCGCCCCGAACACCCCGAAGCCCGCCGCCAGCCTCGTGCCGTACACATCCTGCAGCCCGAGGCTGCCGAACCACTGCCAGTCCACCGAGGTTTCGAGCAGCACCGGGCCGAACAGCACGATCAGCACGACGATGACCACTATCGGCAGGCACCCACCGCGCAGCGGCGACCCGCCACGACGCGGGATGCGCGTTGGCGGGCGGGTGCCTGCCGGCTTCGGGCGGACGAACCGCTCCTCGTATTCGTCTTCGAGCGTCGCCTTGCGCGGCGGGTCGTTGTTCGGGTGCGATTGCCGGTTCATCTGTCTGCGTCCTCTCCTAAAAGTGCCTCGATTTCAGCGTCCTCGGCCCCCGGATTCAGGGCCGCGAGGTGGGCACGCAGCAGGGTGCGTGCCTTGCCTCGGTCTTCGCGCAGCCGGTCCGCCGCCGCCAGTGCCGCCGGCGGTGCCCAGAGCACCGTCAGCTCCCAAACCCGCAGGTCAAGCTCCGGGCTTGGCGGCGGATTGAAGCGGGAGCGTGGGCGGCTCGGAGCCTCAGTCCGCCAATCCGCCGCCATCTCCGGCCCGCCCGCCACCACCACCAGCGCCCGCTCGAGTTCTGCCATGACCGCCGGCGTGTCGTGGATCAGAAAGCGTTTGTGCTGGCCCAGGCCCAGCCGGATCTGCTGCATCGTCAGCGGCCCCCGCACCATCAGTAGTTCGACCACCGCCTTGCCGGTTATCCCGAACAGCCCCTTCGCGTAAGCCGCCGCCGGGTCGCTGCCCGGCCCCCGCGCGAACACCACCGGAAACACCGCCGCCGCAGCCAGCCACGGCCCCGCCGACCCAGGCATCGCCCTCCCCGCGAAGATCTCTCTCCGCGCTACCAGGCTCCCCACCCAGCCCCACGCCGCCTTCGTCGCCACACCCGCCGCAAGCACCTCACCGAGACACGGCCAACCGCCTACAGCCTGCACCGCCACCAGGCCAAGCACCTCCACGCACGCCGCCAGCTCGGCCTCCGAGGCGACACGGCCCCCCCACGATGCCCAGGGCGGGTCGAGAACCTGCGGAGCGTCAGTCATGCTGTAAATGCTAGACCTCGGCGGGTATCGGGAATGCCGCCCACGAATGCGGTGTCACGAATACACGAATGAGTTCGAGCCGCACAGCGCGCTCCAGATCCCATCGCCAGAGAGGCGGTTCCAGAAGTAATCCGCCTCATCTGCTCGCCAAATCCTCCGGCGGTCTGCCCCCAGAAGCGTAGCCTGACGCCAAAGATGTACCTCGCCGGTGCCAAAGGCCGAGCCACTCGGCAATGTCGACCGCCTGTAGGAGAAAGAAGGCCATATCGAAAGCGGACAAGCCTCTAACGAACAGCAACTGCGGTTCTAGCCCGCTCGCAACCAGTTGCTCACCGGGAGTGCTTCTCAAGGCCGAGATGGCTGGGAGATACGCGACAAAGGAACCATAGACGATGAGAAGCATGCCAAGTACACAAATAAGGCGCACCGGCGTCGGGGCGTCTGTTAGAAGCAAACGCGCGCGTAATTTCCGCTTCCGGTCACGCTCCCGCCAGTGCAATGGCATGGCTAGTAGAGCCAGGAAAACGTTTGCAACCATGAGGAGACCAATCAATATCCAGAGCGAGAGCAGGGCAAGGACAAACTCTGCCGTCACCGGGCGGATCACGAAGGTTGCAACGTGAATCCCTAGATTGAGCACGAAGATGAGTACTGCTCCGCCAAACGCGACACGCCACACCCACAGCTTCGACATCAATCTGACCCCTCCCACTCTCGCTTCCAAACCCATGCACTAAATTATACCAGACTACGCAAGGCCGTGTATGCGAGTTGCAGCGATAGCGGCCAGGCCGTCCACGAATGTCTCGATTGCGGAGTGCGGAGTGCGGAATCTGGAGGGGAAGCGCAAGTCATGTGTCTGTGGGAGAGGGCTGCCGCCCTCGATGTCTCACACCTACCGCAAGTAAATCGAGCGCAGAGCGACTCTCCCACAAACGACCTTCCGTACTCCGCACTCTGCAATCCGTCCCCAGAGCGTTCCAGATGCTCCTAGAACGCCCGTTCGCCATCCGCCCGCCAAACTGACCACCCACCCGCTCAGAACCGTCCACGGCCTCTGTAGGTGCCCGATTCAAAATCCCAGCCCTCCACCTCCTTTTCGCGTACTTTCGTGTCGTTTCGTGTATCAAAGAATCCAAGACCCTAATCCCTACTCCATTTGGCCGATCTTTCGCCCGATCCCCCGCTTTACCCCCAAAATCTGGCAGTAAATCGCCTCCTAAATGGATATATAAAGTGAGAGGGTAAAAATAGCGCGAGATTTACGCACGAAAAAAGGAGCAGATCGCCATGCACCCGCAACTCAGCACTCAAAACTCCAAAAATCCGTCGAAAGACCGATGCGCCCCCTGATCATACCGCCTACCCGCAAAAGACTACCTTATATTACCCGCCAGGCACGAATTATCAGAAAGCACGCCGCCTTTGTGCCTGGCCCGACCCCCGAAAGCTGATAGCTGACGGCTGATCGCTGATAGGCATCGGCCACCCGACTTGGCTCCCTGCCTCCGGCGTGCTATAATGGCAACCGTCATGACTGAGCCTTCTACAGAGGACGCGCTCACCCGCGCCGAGCGCAGGCGGGCCGAGGACGCGGAAAAAGATGCGATGTCGGTGATCGACCCGATGGTCCGTAGGCTGCTCGGGGGGCTGGCGGCTGCGCTCTGGGGCCGAAACGGGCGGCTGCGGCACCCCAAGTGGACGCTCCACCGGCAGGGCACCCTCTGGCGGGCGCAGTCGTCGGATGGGGACACCATTGCGGTGAGCGTGGACCTGGCGGAGCGGCGCTACAGTGTGGACTGCGGCGGTGGGCCGATCTTCACCGAGGATCTGACCGAGGAGCAACTCCGCCGCGCCCTCTCAGTGGCCCACCACCGCGGGGCGACAGACAACGAACAGCCGAACGCTGAGAGCTAGAGGAGCGAGTATGGAATACCAGACCATCACCTGGGTGGTGAAAGACGGTGTCGGCACCCTGACCCTCACCAGGCCCGAGGTGCTCAACGCCTTCAACAAGCAGATGACTGACGAGATGCAGGACGCGCTCAAGCAGGCCGAGCGCGACAAGACGGTGCGCTGCCTCGTGATGACCGGGGCAGGGAGGGCGTTTTCCGCAGGCGAGGATCTCAAGACGCACCTCGGCGGCGAACTCTCCCACTCGATCGCCGACGCGATCCGCACTCGCTACAACCCGATCATCCTGAAAATGCGCTCCATCGAAAAGCCGATCATCGCCGCGATCAACGGGGTCGCAGCCGGGGCCGGCCTCAGCGTCGCGCTCGCCGCAGACCTGCGGATCGCCTCCGACAAGGCGAAGCTGATCGAGGCGTTCAGCCGGATCGGGCTGGTGCCGGACTCCGGCAGCAGCTTCTTCCTGCCCTGGCTGGTGGGCATCGGCAAGGCGATGGAACTCTGCCTGCTCGCCGAAGATGTCTCGGCTGAGGAGGCGTTGCGGATCGGCCTCGTGAACAAGGTCGTGCCCGCCGCCGAACTCGAGGCAGCGACCGCAGCCTGGGCGAACAAGTTGGCGAACGGGCCAACCGTAGCTTACGGGCTGATCAAGCGAACACTGAACCGGGCACAACATGCCGAGCTACAGGAGATCCTCGATTACGAAATGCACGGCCAAGCGACCGTGGCGAAAACGGCGGACGCTCAGGAGGCGATTAGAGCCTTCTCTGAGAAGCGCACCCCGAAGTTCAAGGGGGAGTGAAGCCGATGGCTGAGAAATCGCCGGTCGGTGTGGTCGGTGCGGGCACGATGGGCGCGGGCATTGCACAGATCGTGGCGGCGAGCGGGCGGCCCGTGGTGATGTACGACATCGCGCCCGAATATGTGGCGCGGGGCATCGCCACCATCACGAAGAGCCTACAGGGGCGAGTGGACAAGGGCAAGCTCACCGCAGAAGAAATGGCGGCGACGTTGGAGCGGATCACGACCGCGACCGAGCGCGAGGCGCTGGCGGCTGCCGGCTTCGTGATCGAGGCCGCTCCCGAAAACCTGGCGCTCAAGCAGGAGATATTCGGCGCGCTCGACCGGATCTGCGGCCCCGACGCGATCCTCGCCTCGAACACCTCGTCGCTGTCGATCACAGGCATCGCGTCGGCGACCGAGCGGCCTGAGCGCGTGGTCGGGATGCACTTCTTCAACCCGGTGCAGGCTATGGCACTGGTCGAGGTGATCGGCGGGCAGCGCACAGGGCATCCGGCCGTCGCGGCCACGATGGAACTGGCGCGCGAGATGGGCAAGACACCCGCGCAAGCCGGGGACACGCCCGGCTTCATCGTGAATCGGGTGGCTCGCCCGTTTTATGCTGAGGCGTTCCGACTGCTCGGAGAGAACATCTTGCCGGTGGCCGAGATAGACAGGCTGATCAAACTCGCCGGCTTCCGCATGGGGCCGTTTCAACTGATGGACCTGATCGGGATTGACGTGAACTTCGCGGTCACCGAGTCGGTCTACGCGGCGTTCTTTGGAGAACCGCGCTACCGGCCCCACCCGATCCAGCGCCGCCTCGTCGAATCCGGGATGATCGGTCGCAAGGCCGGGCGCGGCTTCTATCTCTACGACGAGGCAGCGCCGACGCCAAACCCTCTGCTCGCGATTGACACGACTTACGCGGCCGCGCTGACCCACGCGCGGCTGCCGGAAGCACTCGAGCGGGAGTTGGCAGCGCGGCTCAACGAGGCGGGTGCCGACGACTCGATACTCGAACACGGCTCGCTTGCCGCCTACGTGATCGGGCGGGTAGTCTGCGGGATAGTCAACGAGGCGGCGTTCGCGCTCGGCGAGGGGGTAGCCTCGGCTGCCGACATTGACACCGCAATGACGCTCGGCGTAAACTACCCGCAGGGGCCGCTGGCCTGGGGCAACCGCCTGGGCCTGCCGCTTGTCGCCGAGGTGCTCGACCACCTCTACGACTACTACCATGAGGAACGCTACCGCGCCGCGCCTCTGCTCCGCCAACTGATCGCCGTTGAGCGGATCGGGCGCGACCAGCCTGGATTCTGAGGAGGATAGACATGGCCCCACTGATGTTCACGATCTTGTTTGTCGTCGTGGCCGGCTGGCTCGACTCGCGGCTCAACTGGCCGAAGCCGGTGAACCGGGGCCGGCGGGAGAGGCTCTGATGGTCGCCGGCTATTTCGGCGTCGCAGCCGCCGCCAAGTCGCGCGCTCCGACCGCCCCGCTTTGGGCGCTCATGCTGGCGAGCCAGGTGATTGACGTGCTCTATGTGGCGCTGATCGCGTTTCACGTCGAAGGCTCGGCGCACTTCGACGCCAACCACTTCGAGATGTTGGACGCGCCCTACAGCCACTCCGCTCTGGTCGCTCTGCTGATCGCAGTCGTCGCCGGGCTGCTTGCGCGCCGCTGGGGACCGAGGGCTGCGGGCGCGGTCGCGGGCGTGGTCATCGCGCACTGGCTGCTCGATCTGGTGCTGCTGACCGGGCTGACCGTGCTGCCGGGCAACGCCGGGGGTCTGCCGCTGCTCGGCTTCGGCCTCGGCAGCAACCCGGCCATCTCGCTGATACTCGACGTGGTGCTGACGCTGGCGGGTGCCGGCCTCTACTGGAGGAGCGCAACCAGCCTACCGGCACCTTCCATCCGTGCCAGCTCGGAGTATCGCACCCAGGCGCTCATCGCAGGAACCATCACCGTCGGGCTGCTGGTGCTCGCCCTTGTCGCCGACTTGTTCGGGCTGGGCTAGCGGGCCGTGGTGTGTTATAATGGGCGGCTGGTCTCAGGCCCGCACCTACAGAGGACCATACTTTCAACAGCAGGAGAACTTTGTGATCGACGGCAAATTATCGCTGATTCTTCCGGCGCACAATGAAGAACCGAACATCGAGGCTGTCGTACGGGAGGCAGTCGAGGTGCTGCCGACCCTCTTTCGAGACTACGAAGTGCTCGTGGTGGACGACGGCAGCAAAGACCGCACCCCCGAGATCATTGACGCGCTCGCCGCTGAGAACCCTCACGTCAAAGCTCTGCACCACCCAAAGAACCGCGGCTACGGCGGTGCGCTCACCACCGGGTTCAGCAACGCGACCGGCGACTACATGATGTTCATGGACTCCGACCGGCAGTTCGACATCCATGACCTCGCCAACCTCGCCCCCTACATCCCGAGCTACGACATCGTGGCCGGTTACCGCATCAAGCGCAACGACCCGTACTACCGCTACCTGATCGGATCGGGCTTCAACCAGATGGTGAAGCTGCTTTTCCAGGTGAACTTGCGCGACATTGACTGCGGCTTCAAGGTGTTCAACGCGGACGTACTGAGCGACATGGACCTCGAAAGCCCCGGCGCTCTGATCAACACCGAGATACACGCGAAGGCGAACGTGCAGGGCCGCAGCGTGGTCGAGGTCGGGGTCAATCACTACGCCCGTCTCGTCGGCGAGCAGTCGGGCGCGTCGATCAAGGTGATGGTGAGGGCGATCCTGGAGACGTTCCGGCTCTGGTGGCGTCTGCGCGATTACGTGCCGCCCGACGGCAATATCGTGGTCAGGCCGGCGTCAGCCACCGGGCTGGTGAAGGTCGCAGCCGTGGGCCTAGCGGGGCTGGGCGCGCTGATCCTACTGGCGACGCGGGTGGGTCGGCGGAGGGGCTGACGCGAAACGTGTTGGCGCTCGGAGATCCTGGGCATCCACTCACTGCCGCTGATCTGGCCGCGTGGGCGCGGCGACCCGAGGTTGAGCGCCAGGCCATGCCGGGGCTTCACCCGGATGCTGCCCGGCGAGTGGACGAGGCGCGAGCCATCGTTGAGCGGATTGTGGACGCCCGCCAGGTGGTCTACGGCATCACTACCGGCTTCGGGGCGTTCAAGGACCGGGTGATACCGCCCGCTGACCTCGCCCTCCTCCAGTCGAACCTGATCGCAAGCCAGACGGTCGGCGTCGGCCCGCCGATGCATCGCGAAGAGACGCGGGCGCTGATGATCGCGCGCGCGCAGACTCTGGCCCTCGGCTATTCGGGCCTGCGGCGCGGTACGCTGCAACTGCTGATCGATATGATCAACCGCGGCGTCCACCCGGTGATCCCGCTACAGGGGTCGCTCGGTGCGAGCGGCGACCTCGCCCCTCTCTCACACATGGTGTACGCGATGATGGGCGGCGGCCTGGCGGAGCTGGGCGGGCGGGTGATGCCGGCGGACGAGGCGTTGCGCGCCGCCGGGCTGGAGCCGGTGAAATTGGCTGCGAAAGAGGGGCTGGCTCTCTGCAACGGCACCTCGCAGATCAGCGGCCTGCTTGCGCTCGCCGTCCACGACGCGGCCGGGCTGGCTCTGGTCGCCGACATCTGCGGCGCGCTCTCATTCGAGGCGCTCGAAGGCATCACCGACGCGCTCGACCCGCGCATACATGCAGCGCGCGGCCAGCGAGGGCAGACAGCAGCCGCCGCCCACCTGCGGGCGCTGCTGGCAGGCAGCGAATTCGTCTGGCGTGGGGGCAGCCGCCTTGATAACCAGGACAACGCCGGCACCGGAGGCCCGCCGCCGACAGCGCACAAGGTGCAGGACGCCTATTCGCTGCGCTGTATGCCGCAGGTGCATGGCCCCGCCCGCGACGTGCTCGCGTTCGTGCGGGGCATCGTCGAGACCGAGCTAAACGCCGCCGTGGACAACCCGCTGATCTTCGGCGCGGGTCCGGTCGGGGAAGACGAAGGCGCGGCGGTCCTCTCCGGCGGCAACTTCCACGGAATGCCTGTAGCCGTCGCCGCCGACATGCTCGGCATCCCATTCTGCGGCCTCGCGTCGATCAGCGAGCGGCGGCAGGCAAGGCTCGTTGACATACACGCGCACGGCGGCATACTCCCGCCCTTCCTGATCGCCGACGGCGGCCTCAACTCCGGCTTCATGATGACACAATACACGGCGGCGGCGCTCGTCTCCGAGAACAAGAGCCTGGCGCACCCCGCGAGCGTCGACTCGATACCGACATCGGCGAACCAGGAGGACCATGTGAGCATGGGGCCGATAGCCGCCCGCCACGCGCGCGCTATCATCCGCAACACGACCGTGGTGCTGGCGCTCGAGCTGATCACCGCCGGTCAGGCGATTGACCTGCGGCGGCAGACGGCGGGCGCGCAGTTGCGACTGGGCCGGGGCACGGCGGTCGCCTTCGCCCTGCTCCGCGAGCGCGTACCCTTCCGCACCGCCGACACCCCGTTCACCGACGACATTGCATGGGCGGATGAGCTGATCAGCAGCGGGCGGCTGATAGCGGAGGTCGAGGCGGTCCTCAGTTGAGCCCCCACCGGGATTTTCTCTTGCCCGCCAATTTGCTATGATTGAGGCAAGATAAGCCTCACCATCACTGTACCCTTCGAGGCCGTCCGTAGCTCTTCCGTGGTAGGCTTGTGGCCTTTGGGTAACATAATCCCAAGCCGCCTTGAGTTGTTCCTCCCGATCCGGTCAAGGATCGCCATGACGTTGCGGAATACCTCGTCTTCGTCCTGCACCACCTCGGCACGGGCGGGTTCGCGCCGCCCTCGCAACGTCAACGTAACGTTCGCCCCACCCTCGAAATTGTGATACCAGGAGCTACTTGTGAACACCAGCAGGCCGTCTCCCGTTCTGTGATAGCCGACGGGCGTGCTATAGACCTTACCGGTCTTGCGCCCCTTGTAGGTAAGTACAACAAGGGCGTTGCTTGCGAGGCCGTGCAGCGGCGAGCGTAGTATAGCCCTCATGACCGGGTTTATCACCTTAAAGAGAGCCTTCGGCGGCTCTCTCCTGCTCTCGGCCGTGGACACTGCCCTTTCACCTCCCGTGGCTGCTACTTCTCCGGACTCCCCCATTAATGGTCCTCCCGTAGACTACTCGTGCCTTGACTGTCGCTAGCGTTACTTCTGCAACGGGCCAAGTTGCGTGATGATGGTCCGCGCGATCAGCGCGTGGCCCTGCCGGTTTGGGTGTACGCCGTCTACAGTGAGGCTGACCGTTTGCTTGTAGTTGGCGGCGCGCTCGTAGACTTCATAGAAGGCGCGGTGGAGGGCAACTAGCGGCAGCTCCTCGCGCTCGGCGAGGGCGACGATGGCCGCGTTGTAGGGGCCGGGATCGGGCACAGGGAACTCATCGGAGACGTTGGCGACAATCGGGATCGTCATCAGGATGGGGCTGGGGCCGGCGGCGCGGATACGGCTGAGGATGGCAGCGTAGGAGGAGACGAACTCCGCCAGAGGCACACCCTCTGGGCGACCCTCGGCGAAGTCCAGGTAGTCGTTAGCTCCGATGCAGATAGCCACCCAGGTCGGGCGATGCGCCAGCACATCGCTGTCGAGGCGGGCGGCAAGGTCGCGTATCGTGTTGCCGGAGATGGCTGCATTCAGCAGGCGGGGCGCGTCGTTGGGCCGCGTCTGCCGAAGCGCCTGCCACAACAGGTCAACGTAGCCGGGCTGGGCGGCGGTGATACTGTCTCCGAAGAAGACGATGCTTTGCCCAGGCTCTAATGCCGGCAAGACTTACACCCCAGCGTCGCCGGTGTAATCCTGCTCGTTAGCATCGCCCTCGCTGAAGTCGCCCCACATGTTCCTGAGTTCGCCGAAGAAGCCCTGCATGTTGTGCCAGATTTCTTTCTGCTTTTCGGCGTCGGGAACGAAGACAACGAGGATCAGCCCACCGAGTATACTCAGCCAGAACAAGATCCGGCTGGTCTCGCCGGTGACATACTTCGTGGTGTCGAACGTAGCGCCCACCGCGTCGCCAGCTTTCTGACCGACGTTGCCGAGCGCCCCGCCGATGCCCGACCCGCCGGAGTGCAGGGCGTCGCGCCCACTGTCTACGGCATCGCCGACCGCAGGCCGGAGGTGAGACATGGCGTCGCCCACTGAGCCGGCGGCGCTGCTGAGTGCATCGCCGACGACGGGACGGGCGGTGTCCACCGCGTCACGTATCGTGCCGGGTGCAGCAGACGCGGCATCACGGACCTTCGGGGCGACATCGTCCCTCACGCGGTCGCGGGCCTCGCCAGCGCGGTGGCGGAGCCAGGGGAAGGTATCGTCACGCAGGGTGTCGGCGACGCGCTCGCCGCCCTTCTTCGCTCCGGGCAGAACCTCGCCCATGAGGCGGTCGAGGGCATCGAGGGCAACGACGCGGAGCATGTCGCCCACCTGCTCGGTGAGGCTTTGCGCGCTCTTCGCGGTCTTGCCGGCCTCCTTTTTGATCTGCGGGCCGTATTCGTCGGCGAGCTTGCCGCCGCGCTTACGTGCGTCTTCGAGAGTGCCTTGCACAGCGGGCAGCACGTCTTTCTGCACGCGCTCGCCCGCGCTGCCGAGCTGCGACTTGATGTTGTCTAATACGTCGGCGAGGCCGCTCAGGTCGAGGTTGTTGCCGGAGCGCCGGGCCTGCTTGCTGAGTTGGCGGATCTGCTTACCGGCCTCGCCGATAGCCTCCTCCCAGCCGACATCTTTGGCGCGCTCGGTGATGCCGTCCCAGAGGTCGGAGAGCCGACCGCTCATGTCGTCGGACAGGCCGCTGAGGTCAACGTCGTTCAGGGCCTTGCGGGCCTCTTTCTGCGCGCGCCCCGCGCCCCGCCGGCCCTCGCGCTCGATTGTCGCAAGCCGCCGCCCGATCTCGTCAATCGTGTCCTGCAAATCCACCTGGGAGACGGCTTCGCCCGCGCTGCGGGCCAGGCCGCGTCCGCCGTGGCGCACATCTCGTGCCAGATCGCCGAGGTTGGCATCGCGCAGGCGGGAATTGGCCTGATCGCGGGCCTCGGCGAGCAGCTCACCGAGGTCGGCCTTGCCGACGGCTTTGCGGACGTCCTTGCCGGTGCTGCGGACATTTTCCATGAGCTGTTCGGCAGGCGTCTTGCGGCGGCGTCCCATGATGATCAACAGGCCCCCGATGAGCGCGGCGATGCCCCCGGCAATGCCGAGGATACGCATGAGGTCTCCGCTGTCGTCGTCAAAGTCCTCGTCGTCGAGGTCGAAATCGAGGTCACTGCCCAGATCCCCTGCCGGGGCCTTGTATTCGTCGTTGTGTTGCTGGTCCATTCTAAAAACCTCCTTGTTGGGGCCGAGTGTCAGTGCCTTACGAGCAAGTTCTGTGCCCCTATGCCGCGAGCGTCACGTCCTCCAGCCGCAGGCTGAGCACCCGCGACGCCGTATCCGGGCCGAGGGAGACGCCGTAGATCGTCGCCGCCGCCTCGATTGTGGCGCGGTTGTGCGTGATCAAGATGAACTGCCCCCGCTCGCTGAGGTCTCGTAACTCGTTGCGGAAGCGCCCGATATTCGCCTCGTCGAGCGCCGCGTCTACCTCGTCCATTATGCAAAAGGGGGTGGGGCGCACCTTGAGGATAGCGAAGAGCAGGGCAACCGAGGTGAGAGCGCGCTCGCCGCCGGATAGGGCGCTCAGTGGAGAGGACCGCTTGCCGGGAGGCTGGGCCAGCACCTCTATGCCTGTGGCGGCCACATCCTGCGGGTCGGTCAACTCGAGGCGGGCGGAGCCGCCGCCGAAGAGCTTAGGGAAGGTCTCGGCGAAGGCAGCCGCCACTTCCTGAAAAGTGGCGGCAAGCCGCTCGCGCATCAGGCGGTCAAGCTCGGCAGCGACCTGGCGGAGGCTCTCGGCAGCGGAGCGAAGGTCGGCGAGTTGGGTGCTGAGGAAGCCGTGGCGCGCCCGCGCCGTGTCACATTCCGCAATCGCCAGTGGGTTGATCGGCCCCATGCGGCGGATGCGGCCCCGCAACTGATCCACGCGATTCAAGGACAAGTTTTGGATTTCGGCGGCATCTAATTCGTCTATGGAAGCACCCTCCCAGCGCGCCGCCCAGGGCGTCCAGAGATCAACGGCGGCATCCGCGCTCTCCGTCTCCGCTTCTATGGCGCTCGCCGAACGTGACCAATCCGGGATACCAAATCCCCAATCCAAGATCGTGGTGCGGAGTTGGGCGGCGGCAGATTGGCGGCGTTCAAGCTCGACCAGGCTGTGGCCGTGGGCAGACTCGGCAGAGAGGACGGCAGATGAGGCGGCGTGGGCGGCGCGCTCGGCGGCGTTCTCGCGGTCACACGCCGCTTCGAGTGTGCGGGCTGCTGCGGAGGTACGGCCCCGGAGTTCGTCGCCGGCGTGCTGACGGCGGGCGGCATCGGCACGGGATTCTGTAAGGCCGACTGTGGCTGTGGCAAGTTCATCGGCGAGCGCAGCGAGCCGGGCGGCGCGGGCGCGCTGCTCGTCGGCGAGGCGGTCATGCCCTGCCCGTGCGCTCAGTAGCGCAGCACGGCGGTGGCGACTCCCTTCCTCGGCGACGGCAAGCCGCGTCCTCAGCGCGGCGAGTTCGTCGCGGGCGGCAGCTTCGGAGTCACGGGCGTGCCTGGCCTCGGACAGCAGGGCAGCGATCTGCTCGGAGAGCGGCCCGGTTTCCAGCTCTATGCGGGCAAGTTCGACCACGAAGCCGTCCATCCGCTCACCCCACTCCCGGAGCGCGGCCTCAGCGCCCGCGACGAGGCCCGCGCGCCAGGTCTGTTCCTGCTCGGTCTGCGAGGCACGCTGCCCAAGTTGGCCGACCGTCCCGCTGCACTCAGCTTCCAGGCTGCTCGCCGCCGACCGTCTCTCGGCGGCAGCCTGGCGGGCCGCGTCGGCACCGGCCCAGGCGTCGGCGGCAGAGGAGAGATCGGCGGCGCGGGCTGCGAGTCCGACTTCGGCGGATCGGAGTGCAGAGGCGAGATCCCTGCGCTCGCGCTCACGGGCAAGCAAGCCGTGCTCGCGGGCAGGAGAGCCGCCGGTGACGGCCCCGCCTGAGCGCACTATTTCGCCGCCCAGGGTCACGATGCTCCAACCGATGGGCAGACGGCGGAGCGCACGGCGGGCCACAGGCAGGTCGTCCACGACGATTGTGCGGCCAAGCAGTTGCTGGATCACTGCCCTGTACTGGGTGGCAGTTTCGACCAGCGAGGAGGCGAGGCCATGCACACCCCGGCGGCTGTCGAGGAAGCGAAGGGCATCGGCGGGGCCACTGGGGAAGCGGAGGCTGTCGAGCGGGAGGAATGTGGCGCGACCAGCCCCGGCTTGCTTCAAGAAGGCGATAGCGGCCTCAGCGTCAGGCCAGGTCTGAACCACGATGTCGTTGATCCTGCCGCCGAGGGCGACCTCGATGGCGGTCTCGAACTCTTGTGGGGAGACAAGCAGGCCAGCAACCGGCCCGACGATGCCGTGTAGACTGGCAGCGCCGAGGACAGCGCGCACAGCATGGGGCAGTCCTGCCCCACCCTCGCTGAGGCTGCGAGCTAGCTCGAGGCGGGTGTGGAGACTCTCGACCTCAGCGGCGGAGGCGTGGAGGCGCTTTTCGGCGGCTTCGCGGGCAGCAGCGGCGTCAGCCAGAGCGGCGTCAGCGTGGGCAAGCTGCTCGCTGGCGGCAGTCTGGGCGGCGTCGGACCGGCGGCTGGCGGCCTGTGCGTCGGCGAGTTCGGCGGCCTCGGTCCGCCGTCGGGCATCGAGCATGGCGAGGGCGTTCTGCTGCTCGGCCAGTTGGCGCTCCAATTCGAGGCGGTGGTCCTGGCTGCCGGAGAGCCGCTGCTTGAGGCCGACGGCATGGGCGGCGGACTGGGCGGCGCGATCCTGGGCGGCGGACTGGGCGCGATCGGTCGTGCGGCGGGCGGCGGCGGTGCGGGCAAGGGTCGCATCGGAGGAGGCGACCCACTCGCGCAGATCCTGCTCGGCGCTTCCGGCACCCTGCTCCGCCGCCGCCATCTCGGCAAGCTGCTCGGCGACCTCGGCGAGCGCGGCGCGCCCGGTTTCATGTTCGAGCGTGGTCTGGCGCTGCTGGGCCTCGACGGCGGCGAGGCGCTCGGCGTGGACTGCGGCGGCGCGGGCAGCCTGCT
The DNA here is from genome assembly GCA_050998805.1 of Chloroflexia bacterium. GTDB lineage: Bacteria > Chloroflexota > Chloroflexia > QHBQ01 > JAICKM01 > JAICKM01. The sequence goes on from JBPCPV010000015.1 coordinate 61,426, forward strand.
CCCGAAGGTGCTGGATGCCGGCTTGCTCGCCTGCCAGCCGGTCAAGTTCGGCGCGGGCAGCCTCGGCTTCGCTCCGGCTCTCGGCTAGGCGGCGGTCGGCTGCATCGGCGTCGGCCCGCGCCTCTGCCAGGGATGCTGCGGCGGTCAGCGAGGCGGCATCCGCCTCTGCGAGGGCGGAGCGGACCTCGCGCCACTGGGCACCATAACGGATGTCGAGCAGGCCGTTGAGTTCAGCGGCGACGGCGTTGTAGTCCTGGGCGGCGCGGGCCTGGCGTTCGAGGCTCTTTAGCTGAGGTTCCAACTCGGCCACGAGGTCGCCGACGCGCAGCATGTTGTCTTCGGTGTGGGCGAGGCGCTTAAGGGCGTCGTCGCGCTGGGCGTAGAATGGGCGGATGCCGGCGGCTTCCTCGAAGAGGGCGCGGCGCTCGGTCGGGTTGAGGCTCAGTAGCTCGTCGGCGAGGCCCTGGCCGACGACTGTGAACGACTGGCCGACGGGCGCAAGTAGTTCCTGCACATCGCGGAGACGGACGCGGCTTCGGTTTATGAAGTACTCGTTTTCGCCCGACCGGAAGGCGCGGCGCGTAATGCTCACTTCGTCGTAGTCTATCGCCAGCAGTCGGTCGGAGTTGTCGAGCGTGAGGCTGACCTCGGCCATGCCCTGCTGACCGCGTGCGGTGGACCCCGAGAAGATCAGGTCTTCGCTGCGGCGCGCCCTCAGTTGGGAGTAGGACTGCTCGCCCAGAACCCACCGGAGCGCATCGGCGACGTTCGACTTGCCGCTGCCGTTGGGGCCGATGATAGCTGTGATGTCGCCGTGGAAGGCGAAATCGGTCTTGGCGGCAAAAGTCTTGAAGCCCTGTAGTGTCAGGTGTTTGAGGCGCGGGATATGTGTGGGCACTCGTCTACTGGGAGAGCAGCTCGAAGCGCACATGGTCCTCGTCGCCGAGGAGGCGCGCCCAGGCGTCATGCACTGCGCCCGAAGTTTGCGCGCCGACCTGGAGCATGAGGAACGCGCCGACCATGAAGCCGGTGAGCGTGCCGAGGATCAGGCCGATCAGCAGGTAGTTGGGTTGGCCGCCGTTGCTGAGGATACTCGACATTGAGGTTCTCTCCATTTAACTTGCGGCCCATAGAGGCCGGTGTTGGCCGAACGCGCCCGGCCCTACTGGACGACTAGGATGCGCGGGGCTGCCGCCCAAAGTTTCTCCAAACGATAGTAATCGCGGGTAGCCGGGTCGAAGATATGGACAATCACCCCACCGTAATCAAGCAGAACCCAGGTGGCTTCCTGTAGACCCTCCAAATGCAGGGGGTTCAGGCCATAGGAGCTTTTTAGCTGCTCGTCAATGCCGTGGGCGATAGCGCGCACCTGTCGGTCACTGGTGCCGGTGCATATAACGAAATAATCCGAGATTATAGAGAGTTCGTGGATGTCGAGCATCACGATGTCTTCGGCTTTCTTGTCGGAGGCGATCTGCACGATCAGTCGGGCCAATTCGTTTGGATCGAGGACTGCCGTCGGCTCCTGCTCTGGGGCCAGTTCACGCGGGTCTACCAAATATCTATATCCTCCGTTAGAGCTACGAATAGAGCTATGCGAACATATTCTGTCTTGCATATATAAACGTAAATCGGGGCCGATCCGTTTCATGGCCCACGTACCCGCCTGTCACGGGGCAGCCGGATAGGCGCTGACCCCAGTGATCAGCCAACTGCTCCCACTCTTGGTGAGGCGGACGAGGTAGCTGACGGGCGCGGGTGCAAAGGTGATCGTGACGATGGTCTCGCCCTGGTTGCCGTCAGGGGCCAGGGCGAGGGGCTTGCCTGGTTGGACGGCGGGCGACGTCAGGGCGGCGAGGGCTTGGTTCAGCTTGATCGCAGGCAAGTCGTTTTGGGCGGCGTAGTATTTCTGCCGCAAATCGGGTGCCAGGTAGCCGGCGGCGGCAGTGTAGTTTTTCCCAATCTGCGCCTGGAAAAATTTGGTGCCGGCATCGTCGAAGTAGCCGGAGCCGCCGAATAGCCCTGTCACCGCGAGGAGCGCGCCGATGATCAGCAGGAGCGCGCCAAGCAAGAGCGGCACCAAGCTCCCGCGCCTACCGACCGGGCGGAGTGTGTCTACGGCTGTTTCTTCTCCGGCGGGGGCGGACGGGGTCAAGGCCGAGGCGCTGTCCAGATCAGCGGAGTCGCTGTCCACAGTGAGGTCGCCGGCAGAACGATCCGTCGGGTGACGCTGGGCGGGGGCCGGTATCTCCGGCTCGGCGACGTGAGACGCAACGAGGCTGCCGTTCTCGCCGGGCACCGGCTCGCTAGAGGTGCCCTCGGCGGGCAGCGGCTCGGGCATAACAAGAGGAGCTGTGGTTCTCGGCTTCTGGGTCGGCGCGTATGTAGCCGACATAGTGTCAGGAAGGGGCGGGGTTATGCCGTCCCCCACGGTGGCATAACCGACGCCGGGCGGAAGGGGAGGCGGCGCGGCGGGAGGTAGGGGAGCGGGCGTCGCGGCAGGTGCAGATTCGTCGGTGGGGATGTTGAGGCGGGAGAGCGCCCAGCGCCGGCCAACCACGGCCTGTTGGTTAGACGGGTTGATCGTCAGCACATGTTCGAAGGCGTCAAGCGATTCGGCAGGGGTGGGCGCTACCGGGGCCAGCCAGAGCCAGCCCTGCTCGCTCTGTGGGTCGCTCGTGACCACCTGCTTCAAGAGCAGGTAGGCTTCGGTCTTGCGCTTGGCTTTTGCCTCTGCTATCCCGGCCTGCAACATATCGTGTAGGTCGGCGTCCCCTTGCTCCATCGGGCAACACTCCTCGGAGGCGTGTATCGCGATCCGGGCCGGCCCCCGCCGCCCCGCGTTATCTCCGCCACCATTATAGCATGGCGTGTTGCAATTGCAAGCCGGAGTCTGCTATAATCCGCCAAATGCTTCTCACTGAGATCCTGTCGTCGTTCCTGGGGCGGCGCATAAGCAGGGCAACCCATCGCCTGACCAGCCGCAGGCGGCACCACGATACCCTCCGCCAGGCAAGGGTCTCGAAGGAAGACCGCGCGCGGGCGCGGGCAACTTGGTGGGGCAAAGACCCGCGTTGGTATCCCGGCGGTGCCCCACCCCGACTGCACAACCTTGTGACGCCACTGGTTGACGGCGAGGCTTACTTCGCCGCGCTCCAAGAGGCGATCAACGGGGCGCAAGACTACATCTACGTTGTCGGCTGGTGCCTGACGCCTTATCTGCCTCTGGTGCGTGAGACCGAGCAGGATCTCGTCGAGACACGTTTCCTGACGCTGCTCTCAGAGGCGTCGAAACGCCTGCCGGTAAGGCTGCTGCTCTGGGCGGGCGCGCCTTTCTTTTTCCAGCCGACGACACACATAATGGAAGCTGTGCGGGCGACGTTCGAGGAGCAGTCGGCGGGCGACCTCGAATGCCGCCTCGACCATAGCGCGCACTTTTCGCACTGCCATCACCAGAAGGCGATTGTGGTTGATGGGCGCGTCGCTTTCGTCGGCGGCATAGACGCGACGACAGATAGCGGCGACCGCTGGGACACTGGCCGCCACCCGCTGCGCGCGGGCCGCAACTGGCACGACGCGGCGGTGCGGATCGAGGGCGAGGCGGTAGCCGACGTGGAACACAACTTCCGGCAGCGATGGCGGGCGGTCACCGGGGATGAGATAGCTGAAAAGCCAGCACGGGCGTTCGACCCGGTGTGGAAGACGCCTGTGCAGATCGTGCGGACGATCCCAGCGGGGGTTTACCGCGCCTTGCCGCTCGGTGAGTTCGGGATACACCATATCTATGTACAAGCCCTCCGCCGCGCAGAACGGCTGATCTACATCGAGAACCAGTACCTATGGTCGCCCGATGTGGTGGGCGCGCTGATCACCGCGATGGACCGACCGCACAGAGGGCCGTTCAGGGTCGTGATCGTGCTGCCGGCCTCCGCAGACGACGGCAAGCTGGACAACGACAAGCATGTAGACGAGCTGCTCAAGGCAGATTCCGGACGGGGCATCGTCTCGGCCTACTCACTCTATACCTCGGGGCCAAACACAGGGCGACACGCCTTCACGTACAGACCTATCTATGTTCATGCCAAAGTCTGCGTGATTGACGATGAGTGGTTTACCGTCGGGTCGGCGAACCTGAACAACCGCGGCCTCGTCACGGACAGCGAAATCAACGCGCTGGTCCATGAGCCGGAGATGGCGCGGAACCTGCGGGTCGCGCTGTGGGCGGAGCATCTTTGGCTGCCGCGCGAGCAGGTGGCGGACGCAACGGCGCACGCGGTGGCCGACCGGGAGTGGCCTGAGCGCGCCGCCGAAAACGAGCGGATCATTCAGAACTGCGAGAAGCCGCTGATCTGCGCTGTCCGCCGCTACCAGCCGGGCCGCGAGGAGGGCGCGTGGCTGTTCGACGAGGCTGAGGCTGTGCTCGTGGAGCATTAGCCCAGTAGCGCCATCCTCAGCAGGCCAATCGGCAGGCTACCCAGCGCGAGTAGCTCGTCATGGAAGGCTTTGAGCGCGAAGGGCCAGCCTGCGGCCTCCAGTCCGGCGCGATAGTCGGCGGCGAGCCGAGGCAGCTCGCGCTTGGCGATCAGGTAGGAGAGCGGTGCATTTGGACTCTGGGTGGCGCGCGCAGCCTCCGCAAGGGCAGTAGGCGGCTCGAGGTGCGCGGTCTCGACCAGCAGGGCGGCGGCATCGTCAAGGGACATCTCGCCGGAGTGGAGGCCGACGTCGATCACGATGCGGCAGGCGCGGTGCAGACCATCGGCCAGGCGGAGGAGCCGCCCGCGCGGGTCAGTCAGGAACCCGGCCTGCTCCATGAGATCCTCGGCATAGAATGTCCAGGCGTCGGTTACGGAACTGCCGAGGCCGACGGCGAGCTTGCGCGGTAGGCTCACACCCCAAGCCGCGCAGGCGAGTTGCAGGTGGCGACCGGGGTATGCCTCGCGGACAGCGACCGCCGGGATGCCTGCGCTGGGGTGGGCGCGCAGCAGGCAGTCGGTGTCGGCGTGGGGCAGGCCCGTCGGCACCGGGGTGACGCGGAAGATGCCGAGCTGCTTGCGCTCGAAGGGACCGGCCGGCAGGTATGCGGCTGGCGGCACCAGAGGTGCCATGAAGGTGGGCGTCTCTGCGATATGCAGATGCTCGTCGGGCGGGAGCGTCACCAGGTCGTGTTCTATGACGGCAGCGCGGGCCGCCTCTATGGCCTGCTGGTAGGCCGGAAGGAGATCGCGAGCGAGCGGGTGGTCGGCGTGGATCTCGGTGAGCAGATCCGGCCAGGGGCGGTTGCCGAGCGCGGCTGCATCTGCCTGGAGCGCGTCCTCCGCCTCGCGTATCAGCTCGCGGCCCATCGCTCCGGCTGTGCCGGCGTCGAGGTCGAGCATTAGCTCGTCGTGGACGAGGGCATTCCAGGCGGCCTCGCCGAGCACAAAATCGCCCTCGGCGCGGGGCAGGAGCGTCTCGCGCAAGAACCGTACGTAACGCTCAACGGCGGCAACCGCCTTCGTGTTCGTGGCTTCGAGCCTGGCCGCCAGCATCGGGTCGCCGCTCCTCATGCCCGCCGCTAGTGGCGGGATCATGCTCTGGAAGAGGAGTAGGCCGCCGAGGGCAGACGCGGAGGCAAGCTCGACCCAGAGGCGGGGGCAGACCCCAAGGTTGCGCTCGGCGTCGGCGAGGACGCGGGGCACCTCGGCAAGGCGGCCAGCGAGGCTCCGCAGGCGGTCTTCTAGCGGCGCGAAGTCGCGCAGCAGGAGGCTGCACGGCCCGTAGAGGGCCTCCGCGCCGTAGAAGTCGGGGCTGCGGTGGGGAAGATCCTGTGTGACCAGGGCGCGAAGGCCGGAGCGCGCCAGACCGGCCATGAGCCGGAGGTCGATCTCCCACGAGGTGTCGCCGAGCGCGCTGTAACGGCCGACCCGTTCGAGGAAGAGCGCGAGGCCGACCTGGGACTCGTGCAGGGCCTCCGGCGAGGTCTCGGCGAGGCGGCTATCGTGAGCGTGGAGGCCGAGTTCTGTGGCCGCGACGGGGTTGCGCGCCAGATACCAGGCGGTGAACTCCTGCACATCGGCGTAGAACGCGCTCTTCTCGGCTCCGGCGGTGAGATCCATTGTCACCTTGCGCCGCCCGGCTTGCGCCCGGAGGCCAGCTTCACCGAGATCGGCAGATCGAGGCCGCCACCGGGCGCTTCGTAAGCCCGCACGATGCGGTCGAACTCGGCGCGTATACGGCGCTGCATGTCGAGGGGCTGGCCGAGGACCAGCGGGCGGGTGCGGACTGTGCCGGACAGCACGCCGTTCCAGAGGGTGTCGGCTCCGTCTACCCGGTAGGTGAAAGCTAACGTCTGGACCCCCGTTTCTTCGAGGCCGGCCGCGAGCAACAGGCGTCTGAACTCGACGTCGTCGGCGAAGGGGAAGGACGGCGGGCCGGGCGGCAGACCGGGAGGGGGAGCCGCGCCGGCGGCGCGAACTGCGTCGAGGAAGACGCCCTGTAGCCGGGACCGCTCAGGCAGATCCCATGTGGTGAGGGCGATCGTGCCGCCGAGCGCCGCCACGCGGACCATCTCGGCCAACTCCTGCGCGGGGTGCGCCAAGTGGGGCATCAGGAAGTTCGCGATCACCACGTCGAACGCGCCGTCACGGAACGGCAGTCGGGCGGCCTCCGCTCGGCAGAGGGCGGCATTGGGATATGTCGCGGTAGAGCGGGCAAGCATCTGCGCGGCGGGGTCTATGCCGACGACAATCGCGCCACGCTCGGCGGCGCGGACCGCGGCAGAGCCGGTGCCGGTCCCGACATCAAGCACGCGGCTACCAAGGGCGACATGCGCGGCATCAAGCAGAGGGTCTACGACGCACGCGGTAATGCGGCCAAAGAAGTCGTCGTAGGTGGAGGCGCGGTCATTCCAGCCGTCTATCTCGAAGGCCCGGAAGGCATCCATTGGGTCGGTCGGGTAGTGCATTATCGCGTCAAAATCGTTTCATTTGCGTGCCGGAAGCGTAACATTGGGCTACTTTATTCGTGTATTAGTAGGCTAATAGACTCGCAGTGCTGTGGCGGAGATTCTGCGCTGCGCTCAGAATGACAGTACCGGTGCTCACAATGGCAGTGGCGGGACGCGGAACGGCAGTCAGGGCGCTGGTCATTTTCCGGCGTAGGAGATGCGGTAGATAAGGCCGGATTTGTCATCGCTGACGAGCAGGCTGCCGTCGGCGGCGGCGACGATGCCGACAGGGCGGCCTACGGCACCGAGGTCGCCGGTTTGCCAGCCTGTGGCGAAGTCCTCGGCGGGGCCGGAGACCTGGCTGTTGCTCAAGGGCACACGCATAACCTTGTAGCCGACCAGATGGGTGCTGTTCCAGGAGCCGTGGAAGGCAACGTAGAGACTGTCTCGGTAACCAGCAGGGAAGACGCTCCCCTGGTAGAAGGCGAGGCCGAGCGGGGCCATGTGGGCGTGCATCGTAACTGCGGGTTGGGCAACGCCGGAACAGCCGAGCGCGCCGGCGAAGTCGGGGTCGGGCAGGGTGCCCGCGTGGCAGCGCGGCCAGCCGAAGTCGGCTCCATCCCGTAAGATATTGACAGTCTCGGGCGGCTGGTCGTCGCCGAGCATGTCGCGGCCGTTGTTCGTTGCCCAGACGGCGTGGGTGACGGGGTTGACCGCGAGGCCGACGGCGTTCCGCAGGCCCTTGCTGAGTACGCGACCGCCTGTGCCGTCGGCGGCGTATACCCAGACGGCGGCTCGGCGCGGGTCGTCTTCTTTGCAGACGTTGCAGCTCGAGCCGATTGCCAGGTAGATCTTGCCGTCAGGGCCGACCAGCACGGTCTTGGTTGTATGCACGCCGGTATCGGGCAGGTTGGGTATGAGTACCCTGCGCGCTGTGGCGTGCAGTGATGAGTCGAGAGTGAGTTCGGTGACTTGGTCCTGCTCTCCGACGAGCAGGCCGTCTTTGGCGAAGTCGAGGCTGCTCGGCGCGTGGAGGTCGGCGGCGACGACTATCAGACCGTCGGCGCGGCCATCGTGGTTGGCGTTGGGCAGGGCGACGATGCGGTTGAGGCCGCGCTCGGCGACAAAAAGCGTGCCGTCGGGCGAGACGGCCATGAAGCGGGGGCCGGCCAGCCCCGACGCGAAGATATTGGAGCGGAAGCCCGGAGGCAGAGTAAGGTTTGCCTGCCCTGCAAGCGCGGTGTCAACGTTGACGCCCAACAAGCCGCCGAAGATGGTCTTCCAGAGAAGAATGGCCGCAGTCGCCAGCAGGATGAGCACCGCCGGGGCGAGCAGTCGGCGCGGGAAACGGAAGCGCATCAGTCGCGGCGGATCATGGCGCGCGCAGGCACGGGCCGCAAAGGGCCTGTGGGTGGGCGATGGGAGCACCCGCGGTGGGGCATAGGGACAAGAGCGGGCGAGTCGCCTGCCAGGTAATGCACTACGCTGAAGAGGCGGGAGGCGAAGCGCCCGGCGTGCGCGTCTAGCCTGCGGGCGTCTTCCCAGACGCGCTGGAAGGCTCGTTGGACGACTTCCGCGGCGAGCTGGGGGTCGCCGGCGAGTTTGAGGGCGAGTGAAAACGCGGGGGCCGCGTAGCGGTCGTAGAGGACGGCAACTGCGCGGGGGTCTCCGGCTGCCATGCGCTCGGCAAGCTGCCGGTCGTCCAATGTCGTTAGGTCGTTATCCATGTATGTCGCCTTTCGTGAGCGATCAGCTTTCAACCGTCAGCGTTCAGCTAGCTGAACGCTTGCTGCGTTCTATACGCGCCCAGTGTATTATAGCATGGTGTGTGCCAAATGTCACACGAGCGAAGTGGTCAGTGGTCAATGGTCAGCAGGCGCGGCAATCGGCGGTACTGGGGCGCGGAGAGGGCAAGTGTGGTAAGATTGGTGTATGAGGAAGGATGGAGCCTCCGGCTTGTGTCAGAAGTGGTGTGTGGTTTTAGGCGACGAAAGGAAGTTAGACTGTGAGAAAACAGCAATCTAGTTTTGAATACCGGCTCGACCAAGCGACGACGTTCCAGGACGCGAAGGGCCGTGACTTGACCTTGCCGCCGAACACGCGCCTGGTCTATGGCGGTTATAGCGACGAGGGGCTGGGGCAGTTCACCGTGACTGCCGGCAAGGAGAACGGGCGCAAGTTGCAGGCGGAGGCGGTGGACCCGGCGAGTTTCCGTGGCGGGGCTGCGGATACATGCCGGATCTGCGGGGCGGCGCTCGACGGCGATACGCGCTCGATCATGGTGCCGGACCTCTGTGTGACTTGCGAGGACGCAGGCGAGTTCTGAACGGCAGGTTTGTGGTACAGATTGTGCTTCTCCACTCTGCAAACCGATTTATGGTGTGAATGGTAGTAGGGCGATGTGCTAGTTAGGGAAGGCGAGCTTCTTGATTTGCAAGAAGTCCGTCTTGCCCAGCAACCGGTTGATCTTGATACACAGGGTGTGCGCCGTCAACTTCGTGCATAACCGCGCGCACAACCCACCGAAATTGTACGCATGGTTGGTCTCGATATGCATCTGTTCTACCAATTGCCCGTTCACCGTCTCCACTATCTGGCGCACTGCGTTGATCAGCTGGCTCACCGCCTTGCTCACCTGCTGCGCTTGGTTGCGCCTCGGCAGCGTCACCACTCGCACTCCTCGCTCGGCCAATTCAGAGGCCAACTCTGCGCTGACGTAGCCCTTGTCCCCAACCACCAAGCGGTCTTCCAACAAAGAACAACCGCCCGCTTCCCACAGCAATATCGCTCTCGTTGGCTGTTGCCAACACGAAGTCCACTATAACCCCTCCGAGCGTCATCAGACAATGCAGCTTGTAGCCGAAGATAGTCTGGTTCTTGGAAGCACACCGACCATAGGTCGCACCGTTGGCTGCCCACTCCCGCGAGCCGCCGGGCACCAGGTGGAAACCCATAACGGGCACTGGCAGACTATCGATCACGCACTGTCCGTCTTCGGCCAGATCGAGGCTTTGCAGCACTATCTGGCGAACCAGGTTGATGGCCCCCGACAAGGCCCGACGGCGGCGGTTGAAGCGGGTACGATCCGCCACGTGGGGAAGAGCGCACTCATATGCTTCTCGCGCCACCACGAGGAACGGAACTTATAAGGTGTTCGTGGCGGCTAATTATAGATGGCACTTTCGCGGATCTTCCTCGACAGCGATCTCTTGCAGGGTGTTGCGGGCCAGAAGGAGGCGGGATACCTCGCGGCGGCTGGCGGCGATCTTGGTCGGAAATGTTCTGCATTTTTGGTTGCTCCTTTTGCTGGGCGTAAGATTCTGAGGGGCGATTTGTGCGTAAAACGGCTCGCACTATGGAGTAGGCCGATGGACGAGTTTTGAGTTCTGAATTACGATGGTGGAGGACGGGGCCGGGCGGTTGCGTTGGGCACGCGATTTGCTTGACTTGGGGTGATGTGCTATTATCTGAATGCGGTTTTGCGAACATGCGTTCGGTGGAAATTGATGGGCGGCGCGAGAGGGACGGGCTATGCACTATGATATTGACATGCTGAAGGACGATATAGACAACCTGGGCGACGTGACGATGGGATGGCGAAACTATACGCCACGGTTGCCGGCAGGAGAGTATGCGGCTATGCCGGAGGGTACGGAACTGGACCCGAACAGCCCGGAGGTGGCGGCGTTTGAGTATTTTCTAGACAAGTACGGGATCGTGGACGGGCATGATGTCGCGGCGCGGTTTTTCGCCATACATGGATTCGTGATGAGGAACCTGGACAAGCTGGAGCGGCGTGGGCTGCTGAAACCGGCGGGGCGTAGTGCGCCGCTCACGGGGGAGCTGCTGCGGTTCTTGCTTACATGCTTCGATGAGCCGGAGGCGAATTCGGCTATCCCGCGCTCGATATATGACGCTACCGGGGGGCTGGCGCTGCCGTTCGATGAGGTCATGGAGGATTTCCAGAAGCTGCGGGCGCTGCGGGACAAGCTGGCACGGTAGGTGTGCTGTCTGGATCCAAGGGCGGCTCGGCGCGCGCTGCTAGTAGGGCGGCTAGGGTTGGACCGGAGGCGGCAAGGCGGCCTTGGCCGGAGTGGACGGCGGCGGCAATGTGGAGGGTGGTGCCGCAGACTTGGCCGAAGGCAATCGAGATGGGGCCGGCGAGGCGGCCAGCGACCTGGTCGCGCATGAAATCGGTGGGGAGTCCGAAGAGCGCCCAGCCGGACACGGTGTCGAGTTCGAGGAGGACGGCGTAGCGGAGTATGCGGGTGTAGTCCTCGATGGGGAGGCCGACGCGGAGGTGGATCAGGGCGGTCTGCCAGAGGTGGGCGCAGTCGGCTTCGCTCATGCCGGTGGGGCTAGATGGGGAGGCGGGGGGCGGGGATGGGTCGGCGGTCACGATCCCGAGGGGGGGGGAGGTGGATTGCGGGGCGGGCGCGGGCGGCTTAGGCGCTGGAGAGGCGAGCGAGAGGCCGCGCTTCCGCAGGAGGCTGGTGAAGTATGCGCCGGGCTTGCTGACGGTGCCGCGGGCCTGGGCTTTCTGGGTCGCCTCAACAGCCCAGCAGTAGCTATCCGTGCCGTATTGGGAGAGGCAGCGGCGGTGCCATTCTAGGTTTTCGATGTCGCTGAGGGCAGCAGCGCCCCATCGGGCAAGAGATTCGGCGTCTACAGGGGCCTGTCCGTCTGGTGCGGAGGCGTTGGGCGGCGTGCCGTTATCGTTAGCGTCCGTTTCTTTAACGTATGATCGATCAACGGTAACGTTATACGAGCCAGCGAGTCCGCTCTGTGCGGAGTGCGGAGTGCGGAGTGCGGAGTGCGGAGTCGGCGGATTTGGTGCGCTTTGTGTGGAGTCGGCGAGTCCGCTTAGTGCGGATTGGTCGGAGGTTGGGTCGTGTGGTTGTGCGCTTGATGCGTATGGGTCGGCAGGGAGGATAGTAGGTTGTCCGCTTTGTGCGGCTGGGTTGGACGGGGGAGTGGAAGGTTGTCCGCTTGATGCGGAGTTGGTGAGCGTCGGAGCGGGGGGTTGTACGCATGGTGCGGAGTCGGTGAGCGCCGGAGCTTCGGGGAGGGTGAGGGCGGGCTGGGTGGCGGAAGGCTCGCGGCGGCGGAGGTAGGTGTCGGGGTGGGTGAGGCGGGCGCCGTCGAGAAGGGAGGCGATGCCGCGCGGGTCTGTCTGGACGCGGTATGCGCGGGCCATGAGGGCGGTGAGGCGGGTGAGTTCGGTGGCGGGGCCGAGGGGGGCGACGGAAGCGGCGAGCCAGGCGGTATGCTTGCGGGTCCAGTTGTCGGCATCGAAGATGAGGTACTCGATGAGGCCGAGCGACGGCAGGAGGAGGCCGCGGGCAACGCGGTAGAGCTTCTGCCGGCCGCGCGGGGTCTCAACTTCTTCGACGATGAGGAGGCCGCAGAGCTGGAGGAGATTAGTGTAGCGTGCTATCGTGTCCTGTGATGTTCCCAGATAGGCGGAGAGGGCTGTTTGGGTGCAATGCGCCCATCCATAGCGAGGGTGGCCGGGAACGGCCTCTTCGAGGCTGTGGAGGGCTACCAGGAGGCCGATGCCTGTGGGCTTGAGCAGAGGCCCCCACTCGCGGATCAGCGCGGGGTCGAGGTCGCCCACGACCGGGCCGGAGTCGGTGTGCTGGAGGTTGTCCGCATGATGCGGATCCCACTCGGCGGGCGATGGAGGGCCGGGCGCAAGTGCGGTATACGGGTTGGTTGTCGCGGTTAGATTGCCGTGCATGATCGTGACCCTCGAAACTGTGACCTATATGGGCAGCCGGGGTCGGCAATTTCCTCCCCTATCGGGACCGCAATTGGGGCTTGACAAGCCGGCGAATCTGCGGTATGATAGTCGTGCAGGAGTTGGAAGCGGGCCGCAAAAAGCCCTCCCGCTGCCAGCGGGCTTCCAATTATACGCATCGAACGGGAGGAGATTACCGGCCTCGCTTGCCAGGGTTAAGCCGATAACTTCTCGAATGACAACGGTGTTGTAGAAACTGCACGAGAGGACTCGGGTGACGGCCGAGTCCTTTTGTTATGCCCATTTCTACATGCTGCGATAGATTACCTCCTTTAGCTTTCAGCTTTCAGCGTTCGGCTTTGGCATCATGGGCCGCTCGCCGTGTGCGGCCGGGTCGGCCTAGCTGCCGATGGCTGACGGCTGATGGCTCGTAAGGCAGCATGGGTGCCAACTTGCGCGGGAGAGGCTCGCCTTCGTAGCCTTCCTCGCCCCGTGCCTCCTGCTCGGCAATGTAGACGAGGGCGGGGCGGATGGCCTCGTGGAGCCGCAGGAGCGGATCGAGCAGGAGGCCGAGGTCGCTAACCTGCCGGCGGTCGAGCGGTACTTCCTCGTCGGCACCGGCCTCGGCCAACAGAGCGGCGGCACGGGCCAGGTATGTCGTCAACAGATGGTAGCGGCGCTGTGGGTCGTTCGGGTCGAGGAGGGCGTCAGCGTCGGGTTGGAGGGCCGGGGGGGTGCCGGTGTCGGCGGGTCTGAGACCCGCACCCACGGCGGATTGGGGTTTGGCAGGTTCGCCGGCCAGCACACGGTCCACGGCTTCGACGACGGTGAGGCCGAGGCTGCGTTTGAGGAGTTGGGCGACGGCGAGTGTCTGGCGGCCGCTGAGGTCGTGCTCGAGGATGGCACGGGCGAGGGCGATCTGCATCTCGCGGTCGTAGGCGACACGGGCGAGGCCGCGTGTGCGTAGCTCGGTGAGTTGTTCGCCGAGGAGGTCTTCGATTGCGGGGTCGAGATTGAGGAGTGCGGCGAAGTTCCGCACGGTGCGCCCGGATAGGCCGAGGCGGCGGCCCACCAGCTCGTCAAGCTCATTTGAGGAGAGGTGGGCGGCACCGGCTGCGAGGTCGGCGCGGATTTCGATGATGGCGCGGGCGAACTCAAGGTCGGTGAGATCCTTGCGCTGGCGGTTTTCGATCACCCGGTCGAGGCGGCGATCGGTGTCGCTGAGGTCCACGACGAGCGCGGGCACAGAGTCGAGGCCAGCGGCGCGGGCTGCGCGAAGGCGGCGCTCGCCGGTGACGACGAGGTAGCCTCCCTCGTCACGCTTCTGGACGGTGATCGGCTGCAAGATGCCGCGCTCGCGGACAGAGGCGGTCAGTTCGTCCATCGCCTCCTGGTCGAAGTGCTTGCGTGGCTGGCGGGGGTCGGTATGGACGAGGTCAATGTCGATCCGCTTGGCGTCTTTGAGGGGCTGGACGCCTTCTTCGGGGGCGGCATTGATGAGGCCGGCCCAGGCGCGGGCGGGCACGCGGGACTTGCTCATTGGGCGGCCCTGCCTTTCGCGGGGGCGGTCTCATCGGCCATGATCTCTGTGGCAAGCTCCTGGTAGCACTTGGCGACGAGGGAGTTGCGGGCGTAGAGGCGGATCGGCACGCCCTGGCCGGGGGCTTCAGCGGCGACTACGCCGTAGCGGATGACCGACTTTAGGACGCGGCCCTTGTAGACCTGGCCGATGTTCGCTAGGATCTCGCGGTTGAGGTTGCTGCGGGAGTCGTACATCGTCGGGAGGATGCCGAGGATCTTGATGTCGGGGTTGAGTTGGGCGACTTCCTGGACCGTGGCGAGTAGGCGGTGGACCCCGCGCAGTGAGAGGAGGTGGGTCTGCAATGGGATGAGCACCTCGGTGGCGGCGACGAATGCGTTGACGGTGAGCAGGGTGAGGCTGGGCGGGCAGTCTATCAAGATGTAGTCGTAGCTGTCGAGCACGGGGGCGAGGGCATCTTTGAGGACGCGCTCACGGGTGTAGTTGCGGAAAAGCTCAAGCTCGGCTGCGGCGAGGTCGAGGTTGGAGGGGACGATGCCCATGCCGGGCACGGGCGTGTCGAAGATAATGTCGGTGATGGTGCCCTCGCGCTTGACCATGACGTTGTACAAAGTTATGTCAAGTGCTTCGGGGTCGAGGCCGAGGGAATATGACGCGGCGGCCTGGGGGTCGAGATCCACGAGGAGAACGCGGCGGCCGGCCAGGGCGAGTTCCGCGCCGAGGTTGACGGTGGTGGTGGTCTTGCCGACCCCACCCTTCTGGTTAGCGATAGCGATGATCCGCGTCTTCACAAAATGTTCCCCATCAGGCCGCCGAGCTCTGCCACTCGGCCTGTATATTGGTGAGCAGGTCGAGCGCGCTGCGGAGACCGGCAGCATGGAACTCCAAGAGGTAGTGATCGCGCTCAACGAGGATGGCGCGGATCTCGACAAGATGGAGGCCGGCTTTTTGGAGCACGAGCACCCGTTCGAGGAGCTCGAGATCGGACGGCGCATATAGGCGAGGCCCTTGCTCGTCGTCTTCGGCACCAAGTGAGCCGACGCGGTTCACACGGAGATCGAGTTGCTTTTCGATGTTCCTCAGGACGCGCGCGGTGGTGTCGTAGCCACGGTCGGCGAGGGCTTCGAGGGCTTCTTGAGTTGTGTATGCCTGGTTCACCATTACCACATTATACCCAGTTCTGGGGCTGTGTCAAATCGCTGCTACCGTAATGACGTGCCGATGTACTAACATGCCGTTATGCCGTTAGGCCAAACATCCTTGTCAGGGGGATTGACTTCACGGATGTTTTACTGTACTATGAACATTAATGTCAAGCCTGGCTCCCAGGCGCATCGGGGAGCGGACGGGCACGTAAAGCAAGGAGCGGCTCTATGACCAGTCAGTACCAGAAGCTGGCGATGGCTTTTTTTCACCCGTCGCTGCGGGAAGACCCGTTCAACCCCGAGGATAGCGCGCGCTACTTCTACCTGGGGGACCAGTACCGGGAGGCGCTCGACCTGCTGGTGCGGCATGTGCTGCGGAGGGGCGGGCTGTCGATCATCTACGGGGATGTGGGGCTGGGCAAGAGCAGCCTGATGGCCGTGCTGCGGCAGCGGATACGCACCGGCGACCTGTTCAAGCAGTTCGTGTTGGGGGAGATCCTCGACCCGTCGCAGGTGACGGACGCAGAGTTCACGCGACAGCTGCTGCTGGCGTTCGATCAAAAGCCATACGGGAGCACGCGCTCGGAACTGAGCGAGCAGTTCATCATCTTCCTGCAACGGCAGGCGCGGGAGGGGCATACGCCGCTGTTGGTAATCGACGAGGGGCAGTGCCTGTCGTATGATGGGCTGGAGCGGCTGCGGATCTTCTTAAATTACTCGCTGGACGACCACCGGATACTCCAGATCGTTGTCTTCGGGCAACTGGAGTTGCAGGAGAAGATCGCGAAGAAGCGGAACCTGGCGTCGCGTGTGCGCTTCACGATGACGCTGGAGACGCTGAGGAGCGTGCCGCAGGTGGGCGACCTGATCGAGTACCGGCTGCGGACGGCGGGCCTGGCCGAGGGGGTGCAACTCTTCGCGCCTGGGGCTATTGAAGCGGTGCATAAACATTCGGGCGGGGTGCCGCGTCACATCGTGAACATCTGCTCGATGTGCTTCGACCAGGCACCTCGACTCGACAAGCGGCAGATAGACGCGGAAATCGTGGACCAGGTGGCTGCACGCCTGATGCAGAAGGGAGCCTTGACAGGTGGACGATGACACACGCGAGCGGTCTTCGCGGAACAGTATCGAGGATCAGATGGCGAACGACCGCGCCCGCGAGGGGGAAGGGCGGCTGAAGCAGGTGGCGGTCTACTACTATCCGAAGCAGCTTATCCCCCTGGATGAGCATCTGTCGCGGCTGAACAGCCGGACGCGGGCCTACGACGGGCTGAAGATCAACAGGAGCACTTATCTGAGGCTATGCGGCGCGGTGATGATGGAGCTGCTGGCGGACCCTAGCTTCGCGGGGAATATGTTCGACCGGCTCTACGAGGAGGGGGAGTTCGAGCAGAGATTAAGGGAGAAGCTGCGCGACCTGCTGGAGCTACAACAGGCGTTCCAGGAGGGGATGCTGCGGCCGGTGCTGCCGGAGGTGTAGGCGGTGCGATGAGTTTTGAGTTCTGAATGACTGAGTTGGCCGCCAAGCATTATCGGGCGTGTTGGCTCAATGCGGGTATCAGAAGGCCGATCCACGAAAGAACACGAAAAAACACGAAACGAACGATGGGTGTATTGGTATAACAGCTTAGTAGCTTCCCCATTCATTATCATTACAAGGCTTCTTGCTGAGTTGTGTTTTAGGAACACGAGTTCCTAAGCGGTCGGTGGTTAGCCGTCGGAGGCGAGTACGCGGCATAACTGAGCGTAAATCGGTTGGACTATAGTGACGAAGGTAGCGAGGCGGCGGGCTAGCTCGTCCAGGCGAGGTTCGTCCAGAGGGGAGAGCGGGTGGGTTTCGTAGAGGCGGACCCAGCCGCGGTCCCATTCTTCCAGTTCGACGCTGTTGCCGAGGGCGGCTTTGATGTCGAACATGTGGAAGCCGAGCTGACGGCGGATGCGGGCGTTGCGGAGCGGGTCGGCTTCACAATGGAGGCCGAGTTCGATTAGTTGGAGGTTGTCGTGTATCCAGACTTCGTAGTGGATGGACTCATCGGGGCCGAACCAGAGCTTGAGGAGACGGCCGCGTGCCTGGATGTGGAGCGGCTGGGGGTCGGCGGCGAGAAGGGGACGCACGGTGTCG
Source organism: Chloroflexia bacterium (assembly GCA_050998805.1). Classification (GTDB taxonomy): domain Bacteria; phylum Chloroflexota; class Chloroflexia; order QHBQ01; family JAICKM01; genus JAICKM01. The sequence continues at coordinate 78,901 of JBPCPV010000015.1, forward strand.
GAGAGGCGGCGGAGGAATGGGGTGGGGAGCATGGTCAGAGTGCCTCGGGCATAAGATGAGAGTAGGTTTCGCGGGGGCGGATGAGGTGGGCGGATGTTCCGTCTACCAGCGCCTCGGCGGGGCGGGGGCGGCCGTTGTACTGGGAGGACATGGAGAAGCCATACGCGCCTGCCTGCCCAATCGCCAGCAGGTCACCGGCACACATCTCAGGTAACTCACGATCCGTTGCAAGAAAGTCCGCTGACTCGCACACGGGACCGGCGACATCGGTGACATAGGCGTCAGACGGCGCGAGTTCTGCACCGGGCAACCGCGCTGGGTAGAGCGGATGGTATGCGCCGTAGAGGGCGGGACGGAGGAGGTCGTTCATGCCTGCATCGGCGATGAGCAGGCGGTGCGGGCGACCGGCGGGTGGGTCGGCGGGGCGGGTGCAGAGGATGCGCGTGAGTAGGAGGCCACACGGCCCGACCAGATAACGGCCAGGCTCAAGCACCAGAGTGAGGAGGCGACCGCGCAGCAGAGGGCGGAGGCCAGAGGCGAGTTCAGCCGGCCCTTGTGGAGCGTCATCGGGGTGGTAGGGTATGGCGAGGCCGCCGCCGATGTCTAGAGAGCGGAGAGCGATGCCCTCGCCGGATAGCCGATCCCAGAGTTCGAGCAGGAGGCGGGTGGCCTCGACGATAGGGCTGACGTTGGTGAGCTGGGAGCCGATGTGGGCGTGGAGACCCACCGGCTGGAGATGGGGGTGGGCGGCGGCGATGCGGGTCAGTTCCAGCGCCTCGGTGGGAGGGACGCCGAACTTGTCGGCGGCGGTGCCTGTTGTGATGTATGGGTGGGTGTGGGCGTCCACATCGGGGTTGACGCGGACGGCGACCGGGGCGACCTTGCCGAGGCCGGACGCGACAGCCGCGAGCGCCTCTAACTCAGGGCGCGATTCGACATGGAAGGCGCTGATGCCCGGCCCCGAGAGCGCCTCAGCCATTTCGGCATGGGTCTTGCCGACGCCCGCGAAGACGATGCGCTTGTCGGGGAATCCGATCCGGCGAGCCAGGTAGAGTTCGCCGCCGGAGACGACATCTGCCCCAGCACCGAGTTCGGCCAGCAGGCGGCCAAGCGCGGGGTTGGCGTTCGCCTTCAGCGCGTAGCAGACGATCAGGGGGACACCGAGGCTGCCGAGATGCTCAACCAGGGTGGCGTAGGCCGCTTCGAGCGCATGGCGGCTGTAGACGTAGAGGGGAGTGCCGTAGTTCTCGGCGAGGGCGGCCAGGGGCACTTCTTCGATGTACAGATCTCCGGCTCTATAATCGAACACGCGCTGCCTCGATGTGTTTCATGTGAAACCTGTCACGATCAGGTCCAGATCTCGGGGTTGACGATGTTCGGGGGGCGCTGGTTCTGGAACACGGCCTGGATGTTCTTCGCGGCGATGGTCGCCATCGCGTTGCGAGTGTCAATGCTGGCGCTGGCGATGTGGGGGGCGAGCACGACGTTCTCCAACTCGAGCAGGCCCGGCTCGAGGTCGGGTTCGCGCTCGTATACGTCGAGGCCGGCACCGGAGATCCGGCCTTCGCGGAGGGCGGCGACCAGCGCGGCCTCGTGGAGGACCGGACCGCGTGATGTGTTCACGACATAGGCCGTAGGCTTCATCTGGGCGAACTGCTCGCTGCCGAGCAGGTGGTGGGTTTCCGGTGTGTAGTTGACATGGAGGCTCACGAAGTCCGAGTTTGCGAGCAGTTCGTCCATCGGCACGAAGCGGGCGTTGAGTTCGCGCTCGGTCGCCGGATCTACTCGATGGGTGTCATAATATAGTACGGGCATAGCGAAGCCGAGGGCGCGGCGGGCGACGGCCTGTCCGATCCGCCCGAAACCGACGAGGCCGAGCGTGCGACCAGCCACATCGCCGCCGAGCAGCATGAGCGGCCCCCAGCCGTGGAAACGACCGGCGCGGGTAAAGCGGTCGGCCTCGGAGACACGGCGAGCGGAGGCCATGAGCAGCGCCCAGGCGAAGTCTGCGGTGGTATCGGTGAGCACGCCTGGGGTGTTTGTGACTGGGACGCCGCGCTTGTTGGCCGCCGAGAGGTCTACGTTGTTGAAGCCGACGGCCATGTTGGCGATGACGCGCAAGTTCGGCTCGGCGTCCATCACGGCAGCATCAATCGTGTCAGTCAGCAGGCAGTAAAGGCCATCGTGGTTGGGCAGGCGGGCGATAAGCTCGTCTTTGGTCCAGATACTGCCCTCGAGTGTGTTGTCCTCCACATCGGCGAAGGTGCGTAGCAGGTCCAGCCCTGCCTTCGGCACGGCCTGCGTGACAAGGACGCGGGGGCGCTTGCCTGTGTCCCAGGGCCTGCGAGGGGTTATGATGTCAGCTTCACTTGACATAACTGATGCTCCTTTGTTAGTGTTAAGCAATCAGCAAGCAGCGTTCAGTGGCCGGCGATAAGCTGGTGGCTGATTGCTTACCGCCTGAGAAGCGCCTATACTTCGGTGGCGGGCTGGAAATCCGCTTCTACAGCGAGGTGTTTTTCGGACCCGGTGGGAATGCAGCAGCAATCGTGCCGTCAGCAGAGTTTTGAGTTTTGAGGCTACTAGCCTGTGGTTTTGAGTTCTGAATTGTTGGGTGGGTTGGGGCTGAGGTTGGGGCTGGGAATGGGGGTCGTGGTTGGGTGGGGTGAGATTCTTCGCTGCGCTCAGAATGACGGTGCTGTGCTCAGAAGGACAGCGCATGGGGCGAGCGAATGCGCTCCGGGCGCAGAGCGACTCTCCCACAGACAGTGGATTCGGGCGAGCAAATTGAAGCGCGGAGCGACTCTCTCACAGACGGTGGCTTCGGGGGTGGGAGGCTCACTCCTGGCCCCTCTCCGTATGGGAGAGGGGCGGATGTCTGGAGGGGTAGGGGAGTCAGGGGGTGGCTGTGGGGGAGGCGTCGGGTGGGAAGGGCGTGTCGGTGGGTATGGGTGTGTTGATCGGCGTGCCGGTTGCGGAAGGGGCGGCTAGGGGCGTGTTGGTGGCTAGGGGCGTGCCGACCGGGGTAGCGGTCGTGGTGGTGATCGGGACTGGGGTGCCGTTGGGGAGTTGTAGGGCGTTGGCGAGCATCTTCGAGAGCTGGGCGCGCGTGGTCATGTTGGCAGGACGGAACGTGCCGTCGGAGTAGCCGGAGACGACGCCTTGGGCATACACGGCTTCGACGTAGCCTGTTGCCCAGAAATCGGCAGGGATGTCACTGAAGGAGGGTGGATTGGGCGTGATCTGTGCCCAGTTCTTGGCGATGCTGATCATTTTGCTGATCTGGGCGCGCGTGACGGGGTTGAAGGGGCGAAAAGTGGCGTCGGAGTAGCCGGAGATCGCACCGTGGGCATAGGCGTCTTCTACGTAGTAGAAATAGGGCGAGTCTGGGGGCACGTCGCTGAATGTGGGCACCGTGGGGGTAGGGATGTACCAGAGCATGGTGAGGGAGAGCATTTTGGCAAGCTGGCCGCGGTTGGCGTCAGCCACAGGGCGGAAGGTGGAGTCGGAGTAGCCGTTGATGATGCCCTGGCAGTACAGCAATGCGACGTATGGATAGGCCCAATAGGTGTCGGGCAGGTCGGTGAAGGTCATGCCGCATGGGCCGGGGGTCCAGGTGGCGGTGGGCGATGAGGTTGAAGTGTTGGTGGGCGGCAGGGCAGTCGGCGTATTGGTAGACACCGGGGTGCGCGTTAGCACGGGGGTACGAGTTGGCGCGGGAGGGCTGGTGGGAGCGGGGGTGTAAGTCGGGCCGGGCGGGTTGGTGGGTGCAGGCGTCGGGCTGGCGACGTTGCCTGCGGGGATCCACATCACGGCGTCAAACCAGACGTTGAGCGCGCTGTCTGAGGTCGCATTGTCGAGCGAGACCGAGGTGTAGGATGGCAGGTTGAAGCGGCCGATGTGCGCCCACTCGCCGTTGCCGTTGCCGGCATCGGTGATCGCCTTCTGGTTGAGGGTGACGGTCGTGGGGCCGTTGATGGTGGCGAGGGTGTAGTGGGCACTGCTTGTTTCGGCGCGGCCGTTGTCCAACCAGGGAATGTAGGCGTAGACATCGTAGAGGCCGCCGGCGGGGAGGGAAGCGGTCCATGTGCCGCTGTTCGTGGCGGGGCCGGTGGTGGAAAGCGCGCGGTAGGCGTTGCTTGTGCCGAAGCCGCCGCTATAGATGCTCCAGCCGTGGGCAGGGTCAATCGTGCCGGGGAATGCCGCAAAGTCGGAGTCGGTGTTGTCTACCCGGGCGACCATTGCGGAGTCGTTGCGAACGCGGGCGAGGTAGCCGGCCCAGTCCCAATTGGGGCCGGGGTCGGTGTGGGCGGGAGGGGACTGGTTGGGCACTTGGTAGTGGCCGATGATGTGGGCGTGGTCCTTATGGATGCCGAAGCGGTCGGCCATAGTCCGCACGAGCGCGGCAGAGGCGTTGTACATGGCGTTGGTGTACCAGCCGGGCTGTCCCTGGTAGCCCTCGTGTTCGACGCCGATGGCGCGGACGTTGTAATCCCAGTTGCCGGCGTGGTAGGCGGTGTCTGCGTTGTGGACCATCTGGGTGATATCGCCGTCATTGGAGCGGGTGACGAAGTGAGCGCTGACGCCGGAGCTGGGGTTCTGGAACCAGCTTATGGCGGATTGGTAGCTGCCCTCGGTGTCATGGATGACGATGAAGTTGAGAGGGCCGTATTGGCGGCCGAGTTGGAAGTTGTTGGAATTGGCGGCCACCCAGTGAGCCGGGGGGTAATCGTCGCTGTTCGGGGTGAGGCCAAGGGGGTCGGCGGTATCGGGGAGGACGAGTTTGCTGGAGGCGGGGATAGTCAATGTCTCTCCGCCGGGGGCGACGGCGGTGAGGCCGGTTTGGAGAAGGCTGAAGACGCTGTAGGCGTAGCTGCGGGCCACCACGGGGTCGGGTATGTCGCTGTAGGCGGCTACGACCGGATACCAGGCAGGGAGGCTCTCCAGGGCGGCGTGGGAGGATTGCGCGAGCCGGTGCAGGAGGGCTGCGGCGGCGCGGATGTTGGTCGGGGTGTCATGCTGGACGGTGGCAGGGTCGGCCCCGAGGAGTTTGGCGGCGCGGGCGAGGCTATCGCCGGTGGGCGGCAGGCGGAGGCTCATTACGCCGACCTGGGCGTAGTCGTTGGGCGCGCCGTCCCTGCTGTACCAATGGGTCTCGACATAGCCAACGGCTTCGAGGAGGGCGGGAGGTACGCTGAACTCGGCACCGGCCTGGGCAAATGCAGCGCGAAGCGTGCCGGGGCCGGAGGCCGCGCCGGGGCCGAGCGTGGGTGAGCCGGAGGCGGGGGGCTGGGACGCGGGTTTGGCGCGGGAGTCGGCGGCCTGGGTGGGGGCGGCCCCGATGAGCAGCAGGAGAAGGACGAGCAACGCGAGGATCACAAGGCGAGGGCGGCTCTGGGAGACTTCTTGGTTGGAGTGCATATCGTAGCCTTTCGTCACTAGCCGGCCCAGCGAAGGGGGCCGCACAATCGGGTGTCACTAAAAGAACGGGCGAACGGGGCGGGAGGTTGCGTGACGAGTTTTGAGTTTTGAGTTTTGAGTTTTGAATTACGGGCGTCTCCATCCACGAAAAGGCACGAAAACGGTTGGTGGTTGGTCGTCGGCGGAGGGTCCACGGGCGGAGCCGTGTCTTACAAGGGGCAGTGGCCGCCGGGACGGCGGCGGTACGGGGCACCGAAATCCTGCTCCGCAGGTGATAGATCCTGGGTAAGTAAATCGAGGGCGGGGCCGCTCTCCCATAGACGATACTTTTGCTCCAAGCGCCAGCCTATTTGCTCAGATCCGGTTGATCACCGGAAGCAATCCCCTGGGTCTGTAGAGGCGGGATTTGGTTGGGGCTATGGGGCACAACTTACCGCGGAGTTGACGATGCTGAGGTAGACGATCTTGGAGATCTGGCCGCGCGTGGCGTTGTTGTAGGGTCTGAATGTGTGGTCGTTGTAGCCGCTGATGACGCCGTGGCAGACTGCTGTCTCGATCACGGTGTAGAACGGCGAGGTGTGGGACACGTCGGTGAATGTGGGGGTCGGGGGGTTGTAGAGGGTCCAGCCGGCGGCGATGACGTCAATCTTGGAGAGTTGGGAGCGGGTGACGTTGGCATAGGGCAGGAAGTAGGGGCGGTGGAGGCTGTCGCAGGGGCCGGCGGGCACCACGCCGCAGGTGTAGCCGCTAACGATGCCGTTTGCGTAGGCGGTCTCTACGACTGGGAAGAACGGGTTGCTTGTCGGCACGTCGGTGAAGCTGTAGGCACCGCTGGCTGGGGTGGTTATCGGTTTGTTGAAGCCGAGCACGACTATCTTGACCATCTGGGAGCGGGTGTTGTTGTTGTAGGGCCTGAACGTGCCGTCGTTGTAGCCGCTGATCACTCCGTGGCAGGCGAGGTAGAGCACCGGCGTGTAGAAGTAGTCGGCGGGGTGGACATCGGAGAAGCCAGGGCCGTTCAGCAGCACTGACACAGTGCTGTCGTTATAGTTGGCGGCCGCTACGTCGAGCCGCCTGTCGCCGTTGAAGTCCCCTGCAATTATGCTTTCCGGGTCGCCGCCGACGGGGAAGGAGGAAGGGGGCCGGAAAGTGCCGTCGCCGTTGCCGAGCAGTACCGACACCTTGTTGTCGCCGGTGCCCGCCAAGTCTAGCTTGCCGTCGGCGTTAAAGTCGCCCACCGCCTCGCTGACGGGGAAGGCACCGGCGGCGAAGACGCGCTGGGGTTGGAAGGTGCCGTCACCGTTGCCGAGCAGGATAGACACGTTGTTGCTGCCCTCATTAGCGGTCACCAGATCGAGCTGGCCGTCGCCATTGAAATCCGCCGCCGTCACGCTGAACGGGTATATGCCGACGGCGAAGGCAATTTTGGGCCGGAAAGTGCCGTCGCCGTTGCCGAGCAGGATAGACACGTTACCGGCGTCTTGGTTGGCGGTCGCTAAGTCGATCTTGCCGTCACTGTTGAAGTCGGCTGCGGCCACGCCATACGGGTCGCCGCCGACGTCAAAGGCGTACGGGGGTTGAAAGGTACCGTCGCCGTTGCCGAGCAGGATAGATACACTGTATCCGCCAGGGGCGAAGTTGGCGGTCGCTAGGTCAACCTTGCCGTCGCCGTTAAAGTCAGCCGCAGTCACACGATGCGGGCTATAGCCGGTGGGGAAGAGGCGTTGGGGCTGGAAAGTGCCGTCGCCGTTGCCGAGCAGGATAGACACGTAGCCGTCAACGTTGGCGGTCGCCAGGTCTAACTTGCCGTCGCCGTTAAAGTCAGCTGCTGTCATGCCCTCCGGCTCGCGGCCGACGGCGAAGGTGACTTGTGGCCGGAAAGTGCCGTCACCGTTGCCGAGCAGCACAGACACGGTATCGTAGAAGCTGCTGGCGGTGGCGAGGTCAAGCCGGCCGTCGCGGTTAAAGTCGCCGGCCGTCATGGTGTATGGGAGGAGGCCAACGGAATAGGTGACGGCGGAGTTGAAACTGAGGGTGGTGCAGGCGATGGCTGTCGGCGTGGCGGTGGGTGGGGTCGGTGTGGGCGTGATGGCGGTCGTGGGCGTGGTGGTAGGGCTGCTGACGGGAGGCGGGGTCGGTGTCGAGGTGTTGGCGGGAGGTGGGGTCGGCGTGGCGGTGTTGGCGGGTGTTGGTGTGGAGGTGTTGGCCGGAGGCGCGGTCGGTGTGGGGCTGATGGTCGGCGGCGCGGTAGCTGTGTGGGTCGGCGTGTTGGATGGCTGGGTTGCTGTGCTTGTCGCGGTGGCGGTGGCGAGGGGGACGCAAGTGTTCAGGAGGATGGAGACGCCGTTGGTGCCGTAATTGGCGGTGGCGAGGTCTAGCTTGGAGTCGGCATTGAAGTCGGCGGCGATCACGCTGTAGGGGGTGCTGCCTACGGGGAAGATGGTCTGGGGTTGGAATGTGCCGTCGCCGTTGCCGAGCAGCACGGAGACGGTGGCGCTGCCGTCGTTGGCGGTGGCGAGGTCGGGAAGGCCGTCGCCATTGAAGTCGCCGGTCGTCAAGCTGTGGGGTAAGTTGCCGACGGGGACGGCGGCGGGAGACTGGAAAGTGCCGTCACCGTTGCCGAGGAGTACGGAGACGTTGTTGCCGGTGTGGTTGGCGGTGGCGAGGTCTAGCCTGCCATCGTGGTTGAAGTCGGCGGCGATCACGCTGTAGGGGGTACTGCCGACGGGGAAGGTGGTCTGGGGTTGGAATGTGCCATCTCCGTTGCCGAGGAGCACGGACACGGTATTGGCGGCACTGTTCGCGGCCGCCAGGTCAAGATTGCCGTCGGCGTTGAAGTCGCCGGAGGTCACGCTGAGTGGGGTAGCGCCGACGGGGAAGGCGGCTGGAGGCTGGAAAGTGCCGTTGCCGTTGCCGAAGAGCAGAGTCACGGTATTGGCGAAATAGTTGGCGGTGGCGAGGTCGAGCTTGCCGTCGCGGTTAAAGTCGCCGGTGGTGACGCTGAATGGGTGGCCTCCGCCGGAGAAGGTGAACTGGGGCTGGAAGGTGCCGTCGCCATTGCCGAGGAGGACGGTCACGCTGTTGCTGCTGGTGTCGTCGGCTGTCACGAGGTCGAGTTTGCCGTCGGCGTTGAAGTCGCCGGCGACCACGCTGACGGGGTTAGTGCCGACAGCGAGGGTGGACTGGGGCCGGAACGTGCCGTCGCCGTTGCCGAGCAACACCGACACGGTGTAGTCAGGATAGTTGGTGATCGCCAAATCGAGAACGCCGTCGCGGTTGAAGTCCCCGGAGGTCACGCTGTAGGGGTTGCGGCCGGCGGAGTAGGCGGCGGGGCTGAAACTGAGGTTGCCGCAGGCGACGGCGGGGGCGTGGGGGCCGGTCTTGGCCGGTGTGGTAGGCGGAGCGAGCAGGGCATGAGCCGGGGACAGGAAGAGGCCAAGCGCGAGTAGGAGACTGAACGTCAGGGCGGGCGTAAGGGCTGGTGTACGATATTCGCGGGACATGGCAGGCTCCTTTCTGTTGTTCGGGAGGCGAGTCCTACGTCTATATAATACCCCAATCTCGCCGCTCGCACAACGTCGCGGTGCCTACTCCGGTATGTTGCCTGAACGGGTGCCCATCTCGTAAGGAGTCACAATGCCTGCATACTCCACCATCACGGACATGCCGAAGGCGGCGTGGAGCAACACATGGCAGTGGAACATCCAGAGGCCGGGATTGTCGGCCAGGAAGGCCACGTCCCAGGTTTCATGCGGTCCCACCATCACGGTGTCCAGGTGCAATGGGCTGCCGGCGAGTGGCCGGCCGTTCTTCGCCACGACCGAGAGAGTATGCCCGTGGAGGTGCATCGGGTGGTACTCGTCGGTGTCGTTGACGATATGCAGGCGGACGACCTGTCCGGTGTGAACGATGATCGCGGGCACGTTGGGCGACGCCTGGCCGTTGATCTGGTGGAGGAGCTGCACCGCGCCGTCGCGGAAGCCTCCATTGGTGCTCAAGACTATCGGGAAGATCGCGTCGAAGGGGCCGGCTGCTACCGGGTCGGCGGCGGGAGTGCCGTATTGCGTCGGATCGAAGAGCGGCAGACTCGCCAGATCGCCGACGGCCGGTGCTGCGCCCTCGCCAAGCGTGACGGAGGCCGGAGGCAAGGGGGGACCGCTCAGGGCGACGAAGACCTTGCCTACGTTAGTAATCCCGCCCTTCACCTCGGTGTTGATCAGCCGGACGCTGCCGGCGGCAGGCATGGTGAAGAGTAGGTCGGCGCGCTGGCCCATGCCGAGGGGCAGGCGCGCGGGGCCGAGCGGCTGCGGGCCGGACAGATCTCGGCCGTCGAGGGCAACCACACGGTAAGGCGCACCCAGTAGGACAGGCGCTTCGGGGCCGCCGTCTATGCCGGGGGCGACCGCGTTGATCAGGCGGAGGCGCACGGTGTCGCCGGGGCGCGCGGCGAGGTGGAGGTCGCCGATGGTGCCGTTCACGAGGACGCCGTTGGTTCCCGCCGGGGCGTGCAGCAACACCACGTAATCGTGAGCGACGGCGGGGGCGGTGCGCGGCTCGACGATGAGGGCACCGAAGAGGCCGCGCGGGATCTGGCCGGAAGTGTCCTGGTGCGAGTGATACCAGTACGTGCCGGCGTCCTTCACGACGAACTCATACGTAAAGGAGTTGCCGGGAGGAACGGCGTTCTGGGTGACGCCAGCCACGCCGTCCTCTGCGTTGGGAAGCGCTATGCCGTGCCAGTGGAGGGTGGTGGCGACGGGCAGATGGTTGAGGAGGGTGACTCGCAGGCGGTCGCCCTGGGTGACGCGGAGTTCGGGGCCGGGCACGGTGCCGTTGTAGGCCCAGTCCGTCTGTCCGGCGATCTGCGTGACCTCGGCGGTGAGCGTGAAGCTCTTGATGGGCTGGGAACCCGGCGGCTCGGTGAGGCTAGTGAGGGGGATCGGGGGCTGTCCGGGCACGGACGCGCTCACATTGACGGCGAGCGGCATCCCGTTCGCTCCCGTGCCCACGCCCAAGTAGGTCACGATGCCGATCAGTAGCAGGACGAGCGCCCAGCCTATGGCCCGCAGGGCGACCCGTACTCCCCACCAGAACCCGTGGCCGTGGGGGCGCGGGCCGCGCGGGCCGCGCGCGAGGAAGGCAAAGCGGAGCAGAGCCGTCACCTCGAGGAGCGCCGCAGCGACATCGGCGACCCCTACGGCTTCGGGCGTACCGCTGTCGGGGCCGATGGGCAGCCCGACGGTGCGCGTCACGACCCAGATGCCGAGGACGCCCGCCGTCATAGCGGCACCGGTCCCGAACAACCTCCTACTAGGACGCAGCACTGTGGCAACTGCCAGGGCCACTTGGGCGGCGGCCACCAGCATGAAGAAGATGCCGAAGGGCAGCCATTCGTCGAAGTGGGCGGGCATTACCGCGAAGTGGATGGCTGCCGCGCCCAACGTCAGGAGGGCGACGGGCCAGAGCGCGGCGAGGCTGTAGCGCGCCTGGGGTGCGCCGCCAGGCTGCGGGCGGGTGTTGATCTGTGTAGCGGTGGTGATCATGGGTGTACTCCTATCAAAGCTTTCAGCCGTCAGCCATCAGCTATACGAAGGAGCAAGCCAAATCGTTACCACTGCTTTGCTGAAAGCTGACGGCTGAAAGCTGACCGCTTACGCCGCTTAGAGCGTTTTGCGATAGGCGACCGACCTCTGGTCGGTGACGAAGCCGACCGATTCATAGAGCCGGAGCGCGCCGGTCGGATTCTCTGCGTCCACGCCGAGCACGGCGGTGTCCATGCCGTCTGCTTTAAGGCGGCGGAGGCCGGCGAGCAGCATCGCGCGACCGAGACCGAGCTTGCGGTAGCCACGCCGCGTGCCGAGCATGTCGATCCAACCCTCGTTGCGATTGTTGCGCTGGTTGTCGGCGGGGTTGATCTGGCAGAAGCAGAATGCGGCGATGGTGCCGTCGGGCGCGACTGCGATCAGGTCATGCTCGGGCCGGTACCAGCTGCCGGTGAGGTAGTGCTGGTGGGCTTCGAGCGTCATAGGGTGGTGGTTCCAGTGGTCTATGAACGACTGGTTGAAAGCCTCGACCCAGCCTGCGACATCTTTCGGCCCGTCAACGTGGCGGAGTGTGAAGCCGTCGGGCAGGGGCATGTCCGGGATCGGCTGGCCGAGGAGGCAGGCCATGCGGAAGAAGTATCGGACGACGGCGAAGCCGCGCTGCTCCATTATCTCGCGCTGGTATGCGTATCCCTCGCGCGCCCAGCCGCCGAGCCGGGCGGAGAGGCCGCGCTCGCGCCCGACCTCGCGTGCCCGCGTTTCGGCCCAGGCGATCATCTCGTCCTCGATGCCGGAATGGCGGGCGTCGGGGTGTACGCGCCAGTAGAAGCCGGGGGTGATCGCCGCCTCGCCCGGATCGGGGGTTTTCGGCATCCAAACCTGGCCGAAGCCGACGAGCCGGCTGGCGGCGTCTTCCCAGAGGCGCAGATCGCGGGGCGGGTCGAGGCGGGGGTCGGCGAACTCAAGGCGCAGGTCTTCGAGGTCGTAGTTGTCATCTAGCTTGTCCACGGCGTCGCAGAGGTTGAGCAGGTCGCAAACGGCCTGCAAGTCTGTGTCGGTGTAGGCGCGGTCTCTATAAGTGGTCTCGATGGTCATGGTTGTCCTCCTTGTTGTTCAGCCGGCTGCTTCGGCGACCTGCCAGCCGAACATGGCGTGAAAGTCGTGATAACACTGCTTACAGATCCAGTAGCGATTTCCTGCTGTCGTATAGCCTTCCCGCTCGATCCCTGGGGCGTCAAGGTCCATGAACGTCTGCCAGCAGAATTCGCAATGATCATGATCCCAGTCAGGTCGCGGAGGTACGTAACGCTTCCAGTACAAGGTCACACTCTGTAAGTACCGCTCTTGGCCGCGTTGCCGCCCATCACCCTTCTCAGCCATTTCGAGTGTCCTTTCGCCAATAGAAACAGGCCATGTACAGCAATTGTAGCATGAGAGCGAGCCGGGCGCATCGGGCTGTAGGCTGAGATTCTTCGCTAAACTCAGACTTCGGCAGGTCAGGGGGTGATCTGGTATAATTGTCGGGACGCTGTTGGGGCGGCTCCATCCTCGGACGGGCCGCATGTAGTAAAGGATATTGTCTAGTGCCAAAAGGCGCTGTTGAGGCGGTTGTTTCGGCGGGGCCGGCGCATCGGCCTGCGGGATACGGCAAGGCCGACCTGCATATTCATTCGACGTATAGCGATGGGATCAATTCGGTGCCGACGGTACTCGAGTTTGTCGAGCATCAGACCGACATTGACATCATCGCTATCGCCGACCACGACGATGTGCGGGGGGCGCACGAAGCGCGGGAGCTGGCGGCGCGCCTCAATTACCGTGTGCAGGTGGTGATGGGCACCGAGATCACGACGCGACAGGGACACCTGCTGGCCCTGAACATCGAGCGCGACTTCCCGATGCTGAAGCCGCTGCGGGCGTCCGTCGAGATGGTGTATGCGAACGGCGGGCTGGTGATCGCGCCCCACCCGCTCTGCAAGCTGACAGCGAGCATACAGGAGAAGGCGCTACTCGAGATACACGGCAGCGACACGCCGTTCCACGGGATCGAGACGTTCAACCCGAGCGTGGCAGGGCGGGTGTCGTTTGCATCGGTCGCGGCGCTCAACAAGCGGCTGATGCTGCCGGAGTTCGGCGGCAGCGACGCCCACGCGATTTCGATGATCGGCATGGGCTACACCTACTTCCCCGGCTCGACGGTCGCCGACCTGATGGAGGCGTTGCAGTCCGGCACGCTGATCGCCGGGGGGCGGTTTATGAACTTCCGGGACCACGCGATCATCGCCGCACCGAATATGTGGCGGAGCATGATTGTGTCTCCGGCATATAAGGTGCAGAGGGCCGTGCGGCGGAGCGTGGGCAGGCAGGCACGATGAGGATCTGCCTTGTCTCTCCCTATGACTATCCCTACCCAGGCGGGGTGACCGAGCAGGTGAAGGGGCTTGAGAAGCAACTGCGGCTCAACGGCCACGAGGTGACGATCATGGCCCCGTCGTCCTCCGGCGGCGCGGCAGTGACGACGGGCAACCTGCGGCGGCTGGGAGATATAATCGAACTTCCGGCGAACGGCTCGCGGGCGCGGATCTCTCTCTCACTCGGCATCAGCCACAGAGTGCGCGAGGTGCTGCACGAGGGCAACTTCGACGTGATCCACCTGCACGAGCCGATGATGCCGACGGTGCCGCTGGTCGTGCTGCGTCAGTCGCAGACCTGCAATGTGGGGACTTTTCACGCCTACGGCGACGAGAGCCTGGCCTACGCGGCGGCACGCCCGCTGTTACAGAGCTATTTCGAGCGGCTGCACGGGCGTATCGCGGTTTCGGCGGCGGCGCGAGACTATGTGAGCCAGTATTTCCCGGCGAACTACACAATTATCCCGAACGGGATAGATGTGGGACGCTTTTCGGAGCCATTGCCGAAGATACCGGGGCTTGACGGCAGGCCGACGATCCTCTACGTGGGGCGGTTCGAGGAGCAGCGCAAGGGCTTTCGCACCATGCTAGAGGCGATGCCGTTGGTGCTGACGGCGTTCCCGGATGCGCGCCTGGTGGTGGTGGGCAAAGGCGACGCCGACCTCTTCTCGGACCTGCTGGCCGAGGTGGCGGGATCGGTCGAGTTCACGGGGTACGTGAGCGCGGCTGACCTGCCACGCTACTACCAATCATGCACAGTCTACTGCGCTCCCTCAACCGGGCAGGAGAGCTTCGGCGTCGTGCTGCTGGAGGCGATGGCAGCGGGCGCGCCGATCGTGGCGAGTAGGTGCGCGGGCTACTCTGCCGTGCTGACGCATGGGCGCGAGGGCTTCCTGGTCGAGCCTCGTGTGCCGGCCGCGCTGGCGGTTAGCCTGGTGAGGGTACTCAGCGACGCGGCGTTGCGCGGCGAGATGGTGAGGCACGGCCGCATGACGGCGAAGAGGTACGACTGGCCGATTGTGACGGCGCGGGTCGAGGCCCTTTATGAGCAGGCGCGGCAACGCTTCCTCGAAGACGGCGGCGCAGGCAATCGCTTTTCGCTGCGCCGGCTGCGGGATCTCGCCCTGCCGAGAGTCGCAGGCCGGAACGCGGGCGAGGCGCTCACGGAGGACAGGTAGTTGCTGACGACCGCGTTTCAGGACTGGACACGAGCCCAGATGCGCCGGATAGCCGCAGTCTTCGTGAAGACGCCGATCACGCCGAACATGCTCACGGTCTTTGGGCTGTTGCTGAACATCGGCGTGGCGCTGGTGATCGCAAGCGGCAACCTAGCACTCGGCGGTGCGTTGATCATCGTCGCGGGCCTGTTTGACCTGCTCGACGGCGCGCTTGCGCGGATTACCGACAAGATGACGCAGTTTGGCGGCTTCCTCGACTCGGCGCTCGACCGATATTCGGAAGGCGTGATCTACATGGGGCTGCTCTGGTACTACTTGCAGCGCAACGGCACGACGGAGGCGATGCTGATCTTCGTGGTGATCGTCGGCTCGATGATGGTGAGCTACACGCGCGCCCGCGCGACCGCGCTGAACGTGGACTGCGAGGTTGGCCTCATGGCGCGCTCGGAGCGGATCGGCATATTGGCGCTGGCTCTGATCCTGAGCGCGGTCTGGCCGCAGGTCGTCACCTGGGCGCTCTGGCTGTTGGCAATCGGCTCGCAGATCACAGCGGTGCAGCGGATCGTGCATGTGTATCGGAACGCGGGCGGGGCGAAATGAAGCTCGTGATTGCCGTGATCAGTGGGCAGGACAGCGGGTCGGTGCGTAAAGAGCTGACCGCAGAGGGGTTCGGCCTGACAGTGGTGGACAGCCTCGGCGGGTTCCTTCGGGAGAGCAACGTGACGCTGCTGATCGGCGCGGATGATGATCGGCTGCCGGAACTTTGGCGGCTGCTCGGCGAGCACTGCCGGACACATACCGAGTATATCAATCCGTTTCAGCCGGCCTATGCGCCCGGCGACCTGTTTTTGCCGCGGCCCGTCGAGGTGCAGGTGGGGGGAGCGACGGTTTGGGTGCTTGACGTTGAGAGGTTCTCCACGTTGTGAGGTGAACGTTGCCTGACCTGAGCCAATACATCCCGGCGTTCCAGTTCTTAGTGGCCTGCGCGGGAGCATACCTGGTCGCGTTCTGGTTGAGCCTGATCATCCTGACCTTCCGCGACATCCAGGCGCGGACGCGGGACGTGATCGCCATCGGGTTGTCTACTCTGCTGGTGGCGGTCTTCACGCTGCCGGGCTACCTGATCTACACGATGCTGCGGCCAAAAGAGACTCTCTCGGAGGCTTATGAGCGATCGCTCGAAGAAGAATATCTGCTGGGCGACATCGAGGAGGCAGAGATCTGCCCCGCCTGCAAGCGGCGCGTGGAGCGCGACTTCACCTTCTGCCCCCACTGCCGGACGCGGCTGCGGCGCGAGTGCGAAACCTGCGGCAGCCCGGTGAGTCTGCGCTGGTCGGCGTGCCCCAACTGTGGACATTAGCCGCCGCATACTGCCGAATGTTCCATTGCTGGTCGGCCTGCTGCTGCTGCCGAGACTGGCGCTCTTCGCGCAATTCACCGGCTCAGTGCTGGCCTGGCCCTGGCAGTTCGACTACGACGAGGGCGTGAACCTGCACGCCGCCTGGCTGCTCGCGCATGGCACGAACATCTATGCCGCGAACCCGCCCGACCGCTTCATCTCGGCCCCCTACCCTCCGGTACTCTACATGTTGAGCGCCCCCGCGCTGCTCCTCGGCGGCCTGCATCTGGTCGTGCCGCGCCTGCTGGTGCTTGCGGCCACGCTGATAATCGGCGCGCTGCTTGGCTATCTGGCCCACAAGGAGGGAGCGGGCCTGCCTGCCTCCGCCCTCGTCGCCGCGCTCTGGTTCTCGATCTCGCCGGTGATTATCTGGGGCGCACTGTACAAGCAGGACATGCTCGCCCTCGCCTTCGGGCTGGGAGGGCTGGCGGTGCTCTACTGCTCCCCTGACCGCTCCCCTTATCTCGCTCTGGCTCTGTTCGCGCTCGCCTTCTTCACGAAGCAGTCGGCTCTGGCGCCTGCGGCGGCCGGCCTGGCCTGGCTCTTTCTGCGGGATCGGTGGGCGGGGCTGAGGTTCGGGTGGAGACTACTCGTCGCGCTCGGAGGAGGGTTTCTGCTGCTTCTCGCGCTGTCGGGCGGCGGCTTCTGGCAGCACGCGCTGGTCTACCAAGAGTACCCCTGGCTGCCGAGCACCTGGCAGAGGGTGATCGGCAAGCTGGTCGGTGAATACACGCCGCTGCTGCTGCTCGGCGGCGGGGTGGTCGCGCTCGCGCTCATCGAGTTGGCACGGCGGCTGCGAACGGAGGGGCGCCGCTGGGCGAGCCTCGAACTGCCGCTGCCGGTGGTCTATGTCGGGGCCGCGACGGGGTCGGTGATGATCCAAGCGGGGTATTCGGGCGCGAACTACAATCACCTGCTCGACATCTTCCCGCCGCTGCTCTGGTTGGTCGGATACGGGCTAGCGCGGACGCGGGAAGCGCGGACATGGACCCAAGCGGCGTGTGCGGCGGCGATATTCGGGCTGCTGCTCGTACAAGTGCCGATGTTCGGTGGCCTCGAACACTGGTACACCTCCGGGTATTGGCCCAGTCCATCTCGCGACGGCGAGCTTCGGGGTCGGAGCGCCCTGGTCGCGGCGGCGCGGGGCGACATCTTCTCCGAAGACGACACTCTCATGCTGCTGG
The DNA here is from genome assembly GCA_050998805.1 of Chloroflexia bacterium. GTDB lineage: Bacteria > Chloroflexota > Chloroflexia > QHBQ01 > JAICKM01 > JAICKM01. The sequence goes on from JBPCPV010000015.1 coordinate 96,037, forward strand.
CAGGGCGTGAGCCGGTCTACGACGACCCGGACACCATCGCCACAATGGGCGACAGCGGCGGCTGGGACGAGAGCCGGCTGGTACAGGACCTACGCGACCGTCGTTTCCCACTGATCATGGTGCGGCACGGAGCGTATCGCTGGAGCACGAAGACCGGTGCCGCCTTCGGCGAGAGCTACGAACCGACCTTCCTGGGCACGCTCGACGTGTACAGGCCGCGCATCTACCCGCAGGCCGCGCAGTACACGCTCGACTGCGACCTGGGAGCGCCGCCCGAGCTCAGGCTGGTGGGTTATAGCCTCGGCCCCGGTGTCGCGCACGACGGCATCGCGCACGGCGAAACCCTGCGGCTAGCATACCAGTGGCACGTTCTGCGGCAGGCGGGCGACTACGCGACGTTCGTCCACCTGCTCGACGCCTCGGGCAAGACCGTCGCGGCCCGCGACAACCCGCAGAGCGCGGCAGGGCGGCCTACTTCGAGTTGGTCGCCAGGCACTGACCTGACCGAGGTCACCGACCTGCCTCTTCCCTCGAGCCTCGCCCCCGGCAGCTACCGGCTGATCGGCGGGATGTACGGCGTGGCGGCCGGCAAGCTGATGCCGGTGGCGGTGGGATGCCCGGCGGCGGAGCATCGCTACGGGGATGCGGTGGCTTTGGGCATGATAAGCGTGCGGTAGCGCGTAGTGCGTGGTGCGTTAGCCGCTGTGGGTGTGGCCTCCGCTTTTGTTCTTGTGCTGATGGCGATGGGAGAGTGGGGAGTTTTGGGTGTTGAGTTCTGAGTTCTGAATGGGAACGGGGGTTGGCCCGGCAGTGGGAGATGCTGCGGGTGCATCCGGCGCGGGAGCTGCGGGCGCTGTGGGTGGGGCGGGTGTCGGCGCAAGTGAGGCGGGTGTCGGCGCGGATGTGGCGAGTTGGGTGGGCGTGACGGGTGGCGATGCGGCAGGCGATGCGAGCGGGGTTGCTGGTGCGGCCGTGTGTTGCGGGGGGAGGACGACGCCTGTATCTTCGTCGTCGTTGCCCACTTCCTGTACGCCGCGCAGGGTGAGAGGGGCCGAGGTCGGGGCGAGGCCGGCTTCACTTACGCTTAGGTGGGCGACCGCCTTATGCAGGGCGTCTCCGGCGAGGGCGGCGAAGTTGTCGGGGGGTGGCTGCTCGCCTTCGATGTAGACGCGAGCAGTGGCGTTGCCGGCGGCGTCGGGGGGGGAGAGGCTCTTGACGGTCAGCGTCATCCCCGGATTTGCCGCAGCGAAAGCCTGCACGAGCGCGTCGGCGGTTCCCGCACCGTCGGAATGGCCGACCTGGATCTGGGCCTGCATATTGATCGCCTTCTTCATTCTACCCTCCTTGCCGTTTACTTCTTGTTGCCGTAGGCGAAGGTCGAGACGACATTGCCGGAGGCGTCGTCGAGTTCGGCGGCGTCGCCCTTATTGTTCCAGATGGCTACGTTCGAGTTGAACGAGAAGCCGCCGCTCTCCTGGTGAACCTCGTTGGTGTAGACACGGATGCTCTGGCCGCCGTTTAGGGTGAAGCTGTGCCAAGTGAACTCCTGGCCGCCGTAGATGTCGCGGAGCACCCAGCCGTCCATGTTCGCGGGGGCACCGGCCTTGTTGGTGATTTCGACGTACTCATCAGGCTCGGTCTGGCCTTTGGTGCCGTTGTAGAAAATGTCGCTGATCTCGACTGCGCCGTTGCCGGTGGCCTTGCCGGCGCTTTGCCCGCGCTGGGGGCGGGTGGTGGCTGTTGGGAGGAAGCCTGGGCCGGGGGTTTCGACAATCGGCGGCGGCAGGCTCGGATCTTCCGTAGGGCTAGTGTCGCCGCCGTTGTTGGTGATCGTGGTCGAGATGCGCCCGGTATCGAGCGATACCCAGTTTGTGCCGCGCTGGATATCGAAGGCGATGATCGGGTGGATCTCCCAGATCGTGCCGCGTGTTTTGCCGAGCTGGTCGGGGTGTTCGGGGTCCATGAGCAGCCAGCCGCTGATGCGGACTTTGGTCTGGCCGTCTACCAGGGGGCTGATGCGGGAGAATGCCCAGCCAGGGTGTGTGGCGCGCACGCGGGGGGTGATTTCGACCACTACGGCCTGTGAGCGGTCCTTGCCGGGGGCATCCACGATCCAGAGGTGGTTGTCCACGTCGTCGGGGGAGTGGCAGTTGCAGGATTCGGGGCCTTCCTGCTTGGCCCCGGCGAGCCAGCCCTCGACCTGCACGGGGGTGCCCTCGAAGCGGGCGACCTCGGCGGCGTCTGAGGGGGACCAGGAGGCGTGGGGCCGGCGCTCGATGCTCTTGGGCCAGGGCAGGCTGAGGAGGCTGCCGATCTTCACAGGATACCAGGGCGCGGAATCGGTGCGATCCTTGCGGATGTTGAGAGCGGGGTCGCCGCCGTCGCCGGAGGACGGGCAACCGTTGTAGTTGTTTTGGGGCGGGGCGGGCTTGGCGGCGCTCTCAGGTATGCTGCCTCCGGGGTTGCCGACGGTGTTGCTGCCGGTTCCCGTGCCGCCACCGCCGGGATTGGACGGAGGGTTGGGCGCGAAGCCGCCGTTGTTCGGCTGGCTCGGCTGCGATACGTCGCAGGCGGCGGCCAGGAGCAGGATAGTGAGCGTGATCAGCAAGGCTGTTGCGGGTCGTCGTCGCATAGTGCTGGTTCTCCTCGAGTAAGCTATCAGCCGTCAGCTTTCGGCTACCAGCTAACGGCTGATAGCTGACGGCTGACAGCTCATGTATATAGAATGGAACGAAACGACCTCGTGTTTGTTGTGAAAGCCGCAGCTTGGGTATTCGCGTTGACCGGTTGTGAGCCAAGAAACTTCTGTACTTGATGCGCCGACTGTGCCGCAGACAGCAGGCCGCGTCTTCCCAGCATATGGCTGGCTCGGCCTCGGCCTGATCGCGCTGGGCGAAATGCTGATCCTCACACACTGGCGGCCCCTATCGGACTACTGGTTCGCGGTGGTCTGGTTTGGGGCCATCGGCGTGGCCGACGCGGTGATCTACCGGCGCGACGGTCGTTCACTGCTGATGAGCCGACGGCGCGACCTGCTGCTAATGCTGCCGCTGTCGGCGGTGGGCTGGTGGATGTTCGAGTTCGCCAACCTCTTCGTGCAGAACTGGCACTATCTCCAGCCGAGCGACATCCCCGAGTGGTGGAAGCAATTTTGGGCGTCGATCTTTTTCAGCACGGTGATACCGGCCGAGTTCGAGGCGGCGATGCTGCTCTGGCCGGTGGGCTGGGTGCAGCGTCGGCGGGGCACGCGGATGCTGACGGCGAGCCGGTTGACGCTGTGGTTGCTGCCGGCGGTTGGGCTGGGATGGTTCTTGCTGGCGGTCACGTATCCGCTCTACGCTTATCCTCTGATATGGGGCAGCCTGGCGCTCGTGCTCGATCCGATCAACATGCTGAGGGGTCGGCCGTCTATCCTAGGCTACCTGGCGCGGGGCGACTGGCGCACGCCGACGGCGCTGTATGCCGGAGGCCAGCTTTGCGGGATCATGTGGGAGTTCTGGAACTACTGGGCGTTTCCGAAATGGGAGTACACGATCCCGTGGGTCGGCTTCTGGAAGATTTTCGAGATGCCGTTGCTCGGCTACATCGGGTACGGTCCATTCGCGTGGGAGGTTTTCGCGCTGTACCAATTTATCCGCAGTTTCTGGCCGGGCTTGCGCCGCGTCGAGGACACGGAGGAAGATAGCGCGCTCGGCGGGCTGGGCTTTTAGGGCGAAATCTCGAACGGGGGCGCGATTCATGCTGACGGATTCGCTGCACGGGACCAAGCGCGGTCCTATCCGGTGGTTCGACTAAAGAAGTAAGGAGTCAACGAGCTTGAACACGCACGACGAAGATATGACCCGGCGGCTGGTGCATGGTTTGATTACGCTGGCTTTGACTACACTGGCGGGCTGGCTGGCAATCCGGATCACCGAGATGATACTCGGTCCTGAGGAGAAACATCTGGAGGGGGGTTGATTATGGCGGAGCGTGGGGGCGGAGACAACAGTGGGCTGATCGGCCTCGTGCTGGGCGCGCTGGCGGGAGCGGGGCTGACGCTGCTGGCGACTCCGGCGAGCGGAAAAAAGCTGCGGGCACGGCTGATGAACCGCGCCGCCCTGCACGAGCCGACCTCGCCTGAGTGGGCACCGGCACCAGCGGACAAAACCGTGGCACACCACATGCTTAATATACCGGCGTCGGTGACGGACGCTCCGGCAACCGGAGGCCAAAAGCAACAAGCGGAGGAGGCTACAACAGGATGCTAAAAGGACTGCGCGGCGCACTCAAGTACTTCACGTTGGGCCTGCTTGCTGGCCTGCTGCTGGCCCCGCGTAAGGGCGAGCAGACTCGCGCTCTGCTGGCGGACCGGGGCAAGGAATATGCGAAGGAACTCGTCAGCGGCGGCCGATAGGCCGCATCGGAACTCGGCCATTAGGCGGTTGACGCGGGCCACTGTCCGGTGAGCGATACGTTAACCGTCCGAGGCGTACGGCACATAGAACTAAGAGGAGGATGAACAAATGGGTATTATTGGATGGATCATCGTCGGCGCCATCGCAGGCTGGCTCGCCAGCATGGTGATGGGCAAGGGTGGCTACGGCCTGATCGGCGACATCATCATGGGGCTGATCGGTGCCTTCATAGGAGGTTGGCTCGCCAGCTACTTCCTCAACATAGACATCAACAATGGCCCGTGGTGGGAGAGCGTCATCATAGCATTCATCGGCGCGGTGATCGTGATCTGGGTCGTCCGTATGCTGACAAGGGGACGGACAACCGTCTGACCAGCATAACGCGCCCCTGATACACAAGCGGATCGCCTCTGGCCCAACGCGGCCAGAGGCGACTCTGCAAGGGAACAGATAAATGGCAACCGGCGACCCGGATTCGGACAGCGGCAGCAACGCGGCGGCCATCTTGTTGGTAGTTGTCGTGCTTTTGCTGCTGACGCTTATCGTGCTCTGGATGAGCGGCGCTTTCGTGATGTCGCTCAGGCTGACCCCATGATGAGGTAGCGAGAATGCTCCCACTCGGCGACGAAGGCACCCCTCCCTCGCGCGGCTTCCCGATCGTCAATATCGCCATAATCGTGATCTGCGTGCTCGTTTTCCTGGTGCAACTGGTGTTCGGCACCGACGTGTCGGTCATGGCTTACGGCGCGATCCCTTACGAAATAACCCACGGCGTGGACCTCGGCCCAAACTGCCCGATCTCGCTCTGCCAGGGGCTGCCCGAACAGCTCATCAGCTACCCGGTCTACGTCACGCTGCTGACCTCGATATTCATGCACGCGAGCTGGGTACACATCGGCGGCAACATGCTCTTCCTGTTCATCTTCGGGGACAATGTGGAGGATGCATTCGGGCACCTCGGCTACGCGGCCTTCTATCTGGTCTGCGGCATGGCGGCTAACTTCGCGCAGATTTTCGTTGACCAGAGTTCGCCGATCCCGGGCATCGGGGCGAGCGGGGCGATTGCGGGGGTGCTGGCGGCGTATTTGGTGATGTTCCCACAGGCGCGGGTCCGGGTGCTCGCCGGATTCTACGGCATCATACGGCTGCCGGCGCTGGTCGTGCTCGGCTTTTGGTTCCTGATCCAACTGGTGAGCGGAATAGGGGACGTGGTGTCTGTGCCGACGACCGGCAGCGGCGGGGGCACGGCGTATTGGGCGCACATCGGCGGCTTCGTCGCGGGGCTTATCCTGGTTTTCCTCTTCCGCAAGCGCAACTCCGGTCAAGGTTCTGTGGTATAATGGGGCGCTCGCGCGCGGCCCGCAGAATCTTGGCACGGAGATTACATGGCGACGGCTACATCGGTCTATTCCAGAATCGAGAATCGAGAATCCGGAATCCGGTGGGAACCGTGGCTATTGCTGACGCTGGCCCTCGTGACCGAGGCGGCCTACGTCTTCGGCTTCTTGTTGCCCTACCCGCTCGCGGGCAACTACACGCACCCTCTGCTTGACCTGAACCGCCTGAGCGGACACACCCCTGCAAGCGCGAACTACTTCGCCGTCACCTGGATGGTCTGCTTCGCGGCGCTGCTCATCGCGTATAGCCGCTGCCCGCGCCGTCCCACGCGGGGCTACTGGCTGGTGCTCGGCGGCTCGGCGCTCGTGTTCAACCTCACGCTGCTGTTGATGTATCCGACCGGGGCAGCCGACATCTTCGACCAGATTTTCCAGGCGCGAGAGCTTGCGGTGTATGGCAAGAACCCTCTGCTTTACGCGCCCGGCAGCCCCGCCTTCGCCGCCGACCCGTTCCTGGCGTACATCGGCGAGAGCTGGAAGGACTCCCCCTCGCCATACGGCCCGGTCTGGCAGCTCCTGACGGCAGGCACCGCGCTCCTAGCGGGGGACGACCTCTGGCGCGCGCTGATCTTCTTCAAGGGGCTGGTAGTCCTGGCCTACGCGGGAACTTGCTTCGGCGTCTACGCGACGCTGCGCCTTGTGCGGCCCGACTGGGCGACGCGGGGGCTGCTCTTCGTGGCCTGGAACCCGTTGCTTATCTGGGAGGCCGCAGGCAATGGGCACAACGACATCGTAATGGCGCTGTTCACTGTGCTCTGTTTCTACTGCCTGGCGCGTGGGGGGCGCTTTCTGCTGTTCGCGCCAGGCGTGCTGGCGCTGGCGGTCCTCAGCAAATACGTCTCGCTGCTGCTGCTGCCGGCCGTGCTGATCGCCGTCTGGCAAATGTTGCGCCCGGCCGCGGGCACGCCGTTTCTGCCGCGCGCCCCCTGGAACCGTGCCGCGCTCACCGTCGTCATCGGTCTGCTTGGCTTCGTGGTGGTCGCCGTGCTGCTCTACATCCCGTTTTGGTATGGGTTCGACACGATCCGCTCCCTGCTCAACCGAGATCTATTCACGGCTTCGCTGCCGAACTCGGTGAAAGATGTGTTGGCGGCAGGGCCGTTCAACCTCGGCGAGCAAGCGGCCCGCGAGCTGGTGCATAACCTCTCGAACGCGATAGTGGTGGTCTGGGTAGTCAGCAGCATGGCTCTGCTGCTGGTGACTACGCGCCCCGGCGATCGCGACGGCATACTCCGCGCCACCTTCCGCACGACCTACGGCATCTTCTTCGTCTACCTGGTCTTCGGCACGCTCTGGTTCCAACCCTGGTATCAGACCTGGATCATCGCCCTCACCCCGCTGACGACGCAGACGAGCCGTGTGAAGCGCACTCTGGTGATGAACGCCGGCGGCGTCGCCAACTATTTCGTCTGGGATTATCTGGTCCTGTGGAACAACAGTTGGGGCAACGTGATCCAATGGACTTCGGCGCTGTCGGTCAACATGCCTCTGCTGCTCTACACAGGCTACCAACTCCTCGTGCCCGACCCCGCCGACAGCGACGAGCTGGCACCCGCCTTGGACGAACCGGCACCCGCCTTGAAGGAAGCACCCGCTTATGACACAGCGTGACCCGGCTCTGCGCGCGCTTATAGTGTTGCCGACATACAACGAATGGAACAACCTGCAGCCGATGGTCGAGGCGATTTTCGATGTCGGCCCTTTCGATATACTCGTGGTAGACGACAACTCGCCGGACGGCACCGGGCGGCTGGCTGACAGGCTGGCCGAAAAGTATCCGGAGAGGCTGCATGTGCTTCACCGCGCCGTCAAAGAGGGCCTCGGCAAGGCGTATCTCTCCGGCTTCGCGTGGGGCCTGGGCCGGGATTACGATCTGCTCTTCGAGATGGACGCCGATTTTTCGCACGACCCGCGCCACCTGCCTCAATTCATCAACCGGATACGGGAGGGGGCTGACGCGGTGCTGGGGTCACGCTATGTGCCGCGCGGAGGCACGCGCAACTGGTCGCTGGCGCGGCGGATGATCAGCCGGGGTGGGTCGCTCTACGCGCGGACGATCCTCGGCCTGCCGATACACGACCTGACGAGCGGCTTCAAGTGCTTTCGCCGGACGGCGCTCGAGAGTCTCGACCTCGAAAACATCGGCTCCAACGGCTATGGCTTTCAGATCGAGGTGACATACCGGCTGTACAAAAGCGGCCTGAAAATCGTCGAGACGCCGATCATCTTCGTGGATCGGCGGGTGGGGCAGAGCAAGATGAGCCGCAACATCGTGCTTGAAGCGATGCTGATGGTATGGAAGATTAGGCTGTGGGGCTGATCTCCTGAACCGCAACCGCGGCCTGCCGGTATACGTTAGTACTACATTGCAAGGATTCGTACTTGCCGGGTTCCCGAAAACGTGGTATGATTGTTGCAGGCCGGTGTGAGGCTTACGTGGCGGCTTACTGGGCACGAGCCGCCAAGAAACGCGCCGACGCAGAAGCAAGAAACGTGACGCATATACACAACAAAAGGAGGAATGGACTTGATGAGATCACGTCTAATCTTTACGTCTATGTCCGTCTTCGCGGGCCTCAGCATGTTGCTGACGGGCTGCGGCGGCAACCCGACGGATACCCCAGCCCCGCCGACCGCGACGAGCGGCACGACGGCGGCCCCAACGGCAATGTCAACCTCGGCCATGCCGGCTGCCACCGGCACAGCGGGCACGGCGATGACCCCGGCTATGTCGGGGACGGCAGTCATGAGCAGCACGCCCGCAGTAAGCGGTGGTGGCGCAGCCGGCACGCCGTCGGTCCCCGCTGGCCCGCCGACGAGCACACCGAAGCCTGGCGAGAAGATCGCCCGCTTTGACAACACGCAGGAGCCGGACACGACCGACCCCCAGAAGATGTCTTTCGTCTACGAAATCAGCTGGGGCGACATGAACTGGCAGGCGCTCTATGAGCTGAACGACCAGGGCGTGCCAGTGCCGGCAGCGGCTGCCGGGCCGCCTACTCTGTCTGCTGACGGCTCAAAGTACACAGTAACCCTCAAGGACGGCCTCAAGTATTCGGACGGCCAGCCGCTGACGGCGCACAACTTCGAGTACGCCTTCCGCCGCCTGTTCGACCCGCGTATCCCAGGCCGCGACTACGCTTCGATCGCTTATGACATCAAGGGTGCCGCCGACCTCGACGCCTTCACCGCTCTGACCGATACCACGAAGCTCAAGTCGCTCCAGGATGCATTCGGCGTCCACGCTACAGACGACAAGCACATCGAGTTCCAGCTGAACGGCCCTGCCGCCTACTTCCCCTATGTCCTCGCCATCTGGGTCGGCTGGCCGAGCAGGCAGGATTTGGTCGAAAAGGGCGGCGATAAGTGGACCGAGCCGGCGACATACATCGGCAACGGCCCCTACATCCTCACCGAGTGGAACCACGGCAGCGGCGCTGTCTGGGAGGCGAACCCGAACTTCAGCAAGGGCAAGCCGAAAATCGACCGCATCGAGTTCCGCGAGATCACCGACTCGGCAGTCCGCTTCCAGGCTTATAAAGCCGGAGAGCTCGACTCGTACAATGTGGCCCCCGAAGACCTCAAGGCCGTGAAGAACGACCCGGTGCTGAGTAAAGAGTACAAGCGGTATCCGGGCACCTGCAACTTCTACATCGGTTTCAATACCCTGCGCCCCCCGTTCGACAACATCAAGGTCCGCAAGGCGTTCTCTCAGGCGTTCGACCGCCAGGACTATGTTGATGTCGTACTAAAGGGTGCCGGACAACCTGCACTGAGCTTCATCCCTCCGGGCCGCCCCGGCTACGAGGCGGACGTCAAGCAGCCGGACTTCAACGCGGATGCGGCGAAGTCCGCTCTCGCCGCCGCCGGGTTCCCGAACGGCCAGGGTCTGCCGCCGATCAAGCTGACCTACAACGCCACGCCCCGCAACAAGACCCGCATGGAGTGGATCCAGGGCCAGATGAAAACCAACCTCGGCATAGACATGGCCCTCGACCCGGTCGAGACCACAGCTTATACCGCGCTCACCAAGAAGCCTGAGACCACGCCGCAGATGTTTTTCCTCGGCTGGTGCCAGGACTACCCGGACCCGCAGGACTGGTTGAGCCTGGTCTTCCGCTCCGACTCGACAGTGCAGCACACAAGCTGGAAGAACGCCCAGTTCGACACGCTGACCACGCAGGCCGACCATGAAGCCGACCAGACAAAGCGCCTGGCCGACTATAAGCAGGCACAGCAGATCCTCGCCGCCGAGGCCCCGGTAGTCTTCCTCTACTGGGATGTGAACGACATCCTGATCAAGCCGTACCTGAAGGGGATGGCTGAGCACATCACGGGCCAGGATGCCACGAACACTGTGCCGGGCATAGACAACATCCAGAACATGGATATCGTGAAGTAAACCCCCGGAGGGCGGGCGGTCTGCCCGCCCTCCGGTCTGGGCCGGTAAACCGAGCGACTGTGGGGGATCTCGCCATGACTGCCTACATCATCCGTCGCACCCTGTTGATGATACCTGTGGTGATCGTCGTGTCTCTGATCACCTTCATCCTAATGCACCTCGCGCCCGGCAGCCCGTTCGATGCCACCGAAGGCCGCCTCCAAAGCCCCGCCATGCAGGCGAGCATGAACAAGGCGTTCGGCCTCGATAAACCGGAGTGGCAGCAGTACCTGGTCTATATGGGCAACGTAATCCACTTCGACTTCGGCCCCTCGCTCAAGCAACGGAGCCAGACCGTCACCGACATCTTCAAGGAGCGTTTCCCCTTCTCGATAAGACTCGGCCTGTTTGCTCTGGTTTTCGCCGTCGTCGTCGGCCTCGGTCTCGGCATACTTGCGGCGCTCCACCAAAACTCTTGGATCGACTACCTGTCTCTGTTTATAGCCACTCTGGGCATCGCCATACCCTCTTTCGTGCTCTCGCTGTTCCTGATCTTGCTGTTCGCCGTGCATTTCGGGCTGACGCCCGTCGCGCCGACACGCGAGCAGTATCTCTCGGATCTCGGCGTATGGGTTCTGCCGACAATTGCGCTTGGCCTGCCGTCTGCCGCGCTGCTCGCGCGCCTCACGCGCACGGCGATGCTCGAAGTGCTACAGCAAGACTATATCCGCACCGCTCGGTCAAAGGGCCTGCGCGAGCGGGTGATTATCCAACGTCACATCATCAAGAACGCGATGATCCCGGTCTGGACGACTATCGGCCCGCTGACGGCGGGGCTGATCACCGGCTCGTTTATAGTTGAGAGTATCTTCAGCATCCCTGGCATCGGCGGCTTCTTCGTAACGTCGATCTCGGCGCGCGATTACTCGATGATCATGGGCACAACTATCGTCTACAGTCTGACGATCGTGATCTTCAACCTGCTGACGGATATTACTTATGGGCTGTTTGACCCCCGGATCAAAGTAAGTAAGTAAGCTAGGGAGGCAGATCCTATGGCAGCAGTAACTGGTGAGATCGTCTTCGACACAGCGCGCCCGGCGCGCAGCCTCTGGAGCGACGCCTTCAAGCGTCTCTCGCGCAACAAGATGGCGATAGTCAGCATCGTCGTGATCCTGTTCTTTATCGTCGTCGCCTTTGCTGCCCCGGTTATCGCTCCGCATCCGCCGCAGTTCCAGAGCCGCGACCGCGCCGACAGGGGCAGCGGCGGCCCCGACCTCCCGCCCGCCTGGAACGCCGACGGCAAGTCGAACTATTTGCTTGGCACCGACGGCCTCGGCAGGGATGTCCTCAGCCGCATCATTTACGGCACCCAAGTCTCCCTCGCGGTCGGTTTCATACCGATGATCATGATCGTGCTGATCGGCACATTCGTCGGCCTGATCGCCGGATACCGAGGAGGCTGGATAGACAACCTGCTGATGCGCGTGACCGACGTTACCTACGCCTTCCCAAGCCTGCTCTTCATCCTGATCATGGCGTCCGCCCTCTACGACACCGAGTTCGCCAAACTCCTCGGCGGGCTGCTGCTGATCTTCACGGCTATCGCCATCGTTGGCTGGGTGGACATTGCCCGGCTGGTGCGTGGGCAGGTACTCAGCCTGCGCGAAAAGGAATATATCGAGGCCGCGCGCTCAATCGGCACATCGAGCACGCGCATCATGCTCACCCACCTGCTGCCGAACAGCCTCGGCCCGATCATCGTCAGTTCGACCTTCGCGGTGCCCGGCTTCATCCTCACGGAAGCCTTCCTCAGCTTCATCGGCATCGGGGTCAAGCCGCCGACCCCAACCTGGGGCACAATCATCAGCGACGGCTATAACGCGATTTACTCGGCCCCGCACGAGGTCTGGGTGCCGGCGATCTGCATTGCGCTGCTCACCCTAGCTTTCACCTTCCTGGGCGACGGGCTGCGCGACGCACTTGACCCGCGCATGAAGATATAGGGGCTGATGGATATACTCTGGTCACCCTGGCGGATGGCCTACATCGGCGGAGGTGGCGGCGGAGACGGCTGCATCTTCTGCACAATACCGGAGCAGGGTAGCGAGCATGACCGCGAGAACCTGCTGCTCTTGCGGGGCGAGCACGCGTTCGTGATCCTAAACCGCTACCCCTATAACTCCGGCCACCTGATGATTGTGCCATACCGCCACCTGCGCGACGTGACGCTGCTCACTCCCGCCGAGTCTGCCGAAATTATGGCGCTCCTCCAGCGCATGGTCAGTGCCCTCACGGCCGTCTACCGGCCCGAAGGCTTCAACACCGGCATGAACCTCGGCTCCGCGGCTGGCGCGGGCATCGCAGACCACCTCCACATGCATATCGTCCCACGCTGGGCCGGCGATACCAACTTCATGCCGGTCGTCGGCCAAACAAAGGTGCTGCCGGAATCGTTGGAGCAGACCTGGGAGCGGATCACCTCGGCGCTCCGCGAATTTTGAGTTTTGAGTTTTGAATTGCGGTCTCTGATGGGGCGGGGTGAGTTGGAGGGAATTATTTGAGCGGAGGGCGGGCGTTGGCCGATTGGCAGGCGCGACTACTCCGGGTGCGGGCGCAGCGCCTCGACCCGCAGTTCGCGCCTGTTGGGGACGGCCCAGCCGAAGTTGTGCGGGCGGTGGTGGGCGTGCAGGCGCAGGATGCGCGGGCCGGGAGTCTGGCGGTGCGCGCCCGCAGCCGGGGGCTGACGGCTGCTGCCGTGGACCGGGCACGGGAGGAGCGGGAGCTGGTCCGAACCCGGCTCATGCGGGGCACGCTCCACCTGGTTGCCGCCTTTGATGTCGGGTGGCTGCTGGCTCTGCTCGGCCCTGTCTTTGACCGGCCCAGCCGCCGTCGGCAGGAACTCGGCCTTGACGAGGCGACATGCGCGCGGGCGGTCGATGTTATCTGTGAGGCGCTGGGGCGGGATGGGCCGCTGACGCGCGCCGAACTCTCCGGCGAGTTGGCGGGGCAGGGCCTTCCGGCTGCGGGGCAGGCAACCATACACCTCCTGGGACACGCGGGGCTGCGCGGCTACATCTGCCAAGGGCCGGACCGTGCCGGAGAGCCGACCTATGTGCTCCTGGACGACTGGATCCCGGCGGGACCGTCGCTATCGGCGGAGGAGGCTGGCGTGGAGCTGGCGCGCCGCTACTTGGCGGGGTACGCGCCGGCAGGCCCTGCGGATTTCGCGGCGTGGGCGGGGCTGCTGATGGGACAGGCACGCGCCGCGTGGGCGGGGCTCGCAAACGAGCTGATCCCGGTGGAGGTCGCGGGGCGGGCGGCCTGGCTGCCGGAGGCGCGAGCGGCCTGGTTGGATGAGCCGCAACCGGCACCCAGCGTGCGGCTGCTTCCGGCGTTCGATACTTACCTGCTCGGCTACGAGAGCCGCGACCTGGCCCTCGCGCCCGAACATGCGCGCCGCATCCACCCAGGCGGTGGGATACTGCATCCCGCGCTGCTCATAGACGGGCGCGTTGCCGGAACTTGGCGGATGCGACGGCGGCAGACCCGGCTGGATGTGGAGGTAGAGCCGTTCGCGCCCCTGCCTGCCCCGGTGACCGATGCCCTCGCCGGCGAGGCCGAAGATGTGGGCCACTTCCTCGGTGAGCAGGCAGCGTTGGTGCTGCGCCCGGTCCTCAGTGCGTAGGGTTGAGCAGCAGGTTGTCGATCAGGCGGGTGCCGCGCCCGATTCGCACCGCGAGGGAGGCAAGCGCGCCCTGCTGCGGTCCTATCTCGGTGAGTTCGGCCAGGGTGTCGGGGTCGGCTATGCTCACGTAGTCGGCGTGGGCGAACGGTTCGGCGGCGACGACGCGGTTCATCTCGGCGCGCAGCCAGTCGCCGTCGCGGACGCCGGCCTTCCATGCGGCATACGCGGCGACCAGCGCCTTCGACAATACAAGCGCAGCCTTGCGCTCGTCGGGGTCGAGGTAGATGTTGCGCGAGCTTAGGGCAAGGCCGTCCGGCTCACGCACTGTTGGCACGACGATTATCTCGATCGGGAAGTTCAGGTCGCGGACCATGCGGCGGATCACCACCGCCTGCTGCGCGTCCTTTTGCCCAAAGTAGGCTCGGTGCGGCTGCACCAGGTTGAAGAGCTTGGCTACGACGGTGGCGACGCCGATGAAATGGCCGGGTCGGGCCGCGCCTTCCAGCCCCGCCGTACTCCCCCGAACCTCCACGTAGGTCGCGTAGCCGGGCGGGTAGATTTCGGCGGCGTCCGGCAGGAAGGCCCAATCCACACCGGCACCTTCGAGGAGGCCCAGGTCGCGTGCCTCGTCGCGGGGATAACTGCCGAGGTCTTCGCGCGGCCCAAACTGTGTCGGGTTGACGAAGATGCTGACTACTACGAGGTCGCACGCCGCCCGCGCGCGGGCAATCAGGGCGAGATGCCCCCCGTGGAGGTATCCCATCGTGGGCACGAAGCCGACCTGTAGGAGGGGGCTGCGACCCTGGACGGCGGCGCGGAGTTCGTTGACTGTGCGGAAGGTTTGCATTTTTAATCCTTGTCCGCCCCGCCATACCGCATCTCCGCCTCGGGTGCTTCGGTGGGAGCGGGCAGATCGGGGGGCGGAGCGGGCGCAGCTCCAGGTTCGAGTCCGGCGAGCAGCGCGGGGTCTATGTCTATCGTCTGATCGGGGCCGGGGAAGCTGCCGGCCTGCACGTCGGCGGCGTAGGCGCGGAACGCCGCGCGGATCGCGTCGCCGACGGCGGCATAGGGCTTGGCGTGCTTCGGCACGCGGTCGGGATACCAGCCGAGCAGGTCGTGCAGAACCTGCACCTGCCCGTCGCAGTGCGGTCCTGCGCCGATGCCGATAGTCGGCACGCGGAGGCTGGAGGTGATGATCCGCGCCAGGCTCGCGGGCACGGTTTCGAGGACCAGGGCGAAGATGCCGGCGTCTTCGAGCGCGAGCGCGTCGTCGAGCATCTTGGCCGCAGCGTCCGGGGTCTTGCCCTGGGCCTTCCAGCCGCCGAGCTGGTTCAAGGATTGCGGCGTCAGTCCGAGGTGGCCCATCACCGGGATGCCTGAGGTGACTATGCGGCGCACCGTCGGCAGGGTATCGGCACCCTCCATCTTGACCGCGCCCGCGCCCGCCTCTTGTAGAAACCGGCCGGCGTTTCGCAGCCCGTCGTCGGGGCTGCCCCGGTAGCTCAGAAACGGCATGTCGCCGATGATCAACGAGGTGGTGTTGCCTCGCACGACAGCCGCAGTGTGGTGGAGCATCATCTCCATCGTCACCGAGATAGTCGTTTCGTAGCCGAGCATGACCATGCCGAGCGAGTCGCCGACCAAGACGACCGGGATTTCGGCGTCGGACGCGAGGCGGGCCGTGCTGTAATCGTAGGCGGTGATCATCACGATCTTTTCGTCCCGTCGCTTCATTGCCTGCAACTTAGTTATAGAGACGCGCATGGCTACTCAAGCACCTCCAGGTTCGTGATAGGCACCCAGACAGTCGTTTTGTCGGGGAGTTGTATTGCCGCAGCGTGGGCGGTGAGGCCGGAGGGCAGCGCCTGCCGGCCCTGTGAGAGCGCCGTGACACGGGCGATCCGGCCCAGGTAGGGAGGGGCTATCAGCCTCACCAGAGAGCGCACTGCGAGCGGTGGCGCGGTCGTCTCGTAGGGCGCGGTATCCTTCGCGCCGGATAAGGGCACGATCACTTCGGGGCGGGCGAGGCCGTCGCGCAGGCAGGTTGTTCCGTCCACAGCGACCTCCTGGCCGTTGAACGACGTGAGGAGTTCCCAGGCGCGTGCGTTCATCGGCAGGCGGCCAAAGCCGTCCACGACGATCAGCGTCAGCGGCGGAGGCTGCTCCGCCGACCAAATGTGTAGGCCGTTGGGATAGCCGAGGAAAGCTCGCAGTTCCGCATCGGGGATGCTGCCTACGATGATCGCCCGCACGTTGTTTTCGACGGCACGTTGCAGCGCAGCGGCGGTGATCGTGCCGCCTCCGAGGACGACGGCATGGCTGAGGACGGCGGTTATTTGATCCGGCAGCAGTTCCGAGGTCGGTCCGCCGACCGCGACCTGTAACGCCCCGTGCTGCTCGCCTCCGATGCCGACGATGCCGCGCACGAGGGCGGCGGGAGTCTCTATGACGACGCCCCGATAGGGGATCTCCTCGGCGACGATCCCCCTAATCCAGGCACGAGCTTCGAGGTTCACGGCGTCGGGGGTCACACTTGCCAGACCTGTCGCCGGGTCGTAACCGTTGTAGGTGCCTGAGATTGGGCTGCGTGCCTGTAGGCGCTTGCCCAACACCATTCGTCGCTCGGCGAGGATGTCTCCCTCGGCGACGCGCTCCCCAGGCGGCAGTTTCAGCGCCTTCGGCCTCACGCCGAGCGCGTCTGCCACGTCCACGGTGATCGGCGTGCCGAGGATGTTGGCGCGGGCCACAACGTCGTCCGGATCGAGCCGCGCGCCGCTGCCCACCAACACGTCGCCCTGCACAGGCAGCACCCGCCGCTTGCGGACCATGATGTTCGGCGCGATCACCGGCTGCGTCGTCGGGTAGTAGAGGTTCAAGCTATGCTCCCCCTCTATCGGCCGGCAGGTCGAAGGTTTCGTGCGCCGGGTACGAGCGCATTGCCTCGTTCCAGGAGCGTAGCCGGGAGATGCGGGCGGCGGGATCGGAGGGCAGCAGAAGCGGACGCCCGCGTGCGTCAACGATCAGGCCGATCAGCCCGCCCTTGATCTCCTCGCCTGGCTTCGTCTGCACCTGCTTGCCCGGCTCGCCGCCGCCGATGCGGAAGCCGTTGCCGGGCTTGACCTTGAGAGATGCCCGCTGCTCTGGGCGCAAGGGGATCACTTCGATGTTGCCGTAGGGCACCTCGATGTCGAAATGGCCGGCGTCGGCATATTCGACAGTGACATGCACAGCAACTGCGGTGCCGGTGCCGGGCGGGGGTGGGCCGAGCGGCACCAGGCAGGTGCCTAGCAGCAGCAGGGAATCACGCTCAAAGACGTAGGACGCAGCGGCCGGGTGGACCGGGGCGAGCGCGCCGAGCGCCGGAAGCATCAGCGTGCTGTCGAGCATGATTTCGAGTGAGCCGACGCCTTCCCCAGTCGGTTCGAGGGCATCGAGCAGGATCATCGCCGCCTGGCCGACGCGGGGCGCGTTCGCCGGCACCCCGCCCGTGCCGATCAGCAGGTCGTAGGTGGCGGCGGGCAGGGCGCGCCCGGTCTGGAGGTCGCCGAGCGCCAATCGCAGCGCCTCGCGCGCGAAGGCATGTTCAATCGCCAGGTCGCGGGCCGTCTGGGCGAGGGTCCAGGGGCGCAGCAGGCGGTTCATCGCCCAGTTTTGGATCTCCTCGGCGTTGCTCTCGAACGGCAGCCAGCGCAGCACCGCCTCCGGCCCCGCCTCGGCCAACAGGTTGCCGATGCCCTGTGCCAGCCCCACGCCGCCGCGGACGACGGTTCGGTAGCTCTCGCCGGCGGCGCTCTGGGCGATGGTGAGCGCCGTGTTGGCCGCTCCCACATCCGCAGTCAGCACCTCGCGGCGATACTCCGCGCTGATGTAGCGCGTGACCAACTCGACCGCCTGGACCGTCGGCTCGACCTCCCGCCGCGCCGAGTTGGTGAGGGTGTGCAGGCCCGGCAGCCTCGGCATCTGCTTATGGCGGACCAGGCCGGCCAGGGCATCGCGCATGTGGGCGGAGCGCACTTCGCCGATCTCCGGCTGGATGTTCGGCAGCGAAATCATCGGCACCCTATCGCCGAGCGCGGCCTGCACTCTCTCGCCCGCAGCCTCGTTGCCTGCGAAGAAGACCAGAGGTGACGGGGCGACGACGCTTCCCACCAACTCGGCCTGCTGCCCTCGTCGGCGCTGCTCATCCACCGCCCGCGAGATGACGCCGACCAGCCTCAGTAGAGGTGCCGTCGGCCCGTTGTCCACTCCGCCGGCTAGTAGCACCACATCCGGCGCGAGGGCCAGGAGCTTGTCGAGTTGTGCATCTGCCCAGCTGGCCTGCCGCAGGCTCGCCTTTCGGGTCAGCCCGTTAATCTGCCGGACTGCTGTAGGCTCGTCCACGCTGATCGTCGTCAAGACTTGGGTGTAGGTGCCCGCCGCCGCCTGCCGTGCGGCCCGCGTGCTGAAATCGCCGGTGATGCCGGCCACGACGATGCGGATCGGGGGAGCCGCGCTGCATGTGGCGACAAAAAGATCCGTCCCCTGCCCGTCAGCGCGTTGCGGCGTCACCACCATTCCGTTCCCCAGCAGGCTACGCCCGGTCGTAGCCTCCAGGTCGGCAATCGCGGCGGCCACGCCGATGCCCAAGTCGGGGAAGGGAGCGTCGGCAGTCGTGGGCGCGCTTCCGCTGCCCACGAAGCGGTACTCATCGGCGACGATCTCGAAGAGCAGCGCGCGCGTCCAGAGGGTGCCGCAGTCCACGGCGAGGATGGATTGGATGGATTGCGCGTGAGGTGGGTCCATGAGTTTGGCGGCTAGAAGAGGCTCGGTATGTGGAACAAGAAGGCGACGCGCTCTACCAGGGCGGCCACGAAGGACACGGTGAGACTTCCGAGAGTCGCGCCGAGGGCGATCAGGATCAGCAGCTTGCCGATCCCCGCGATGGCTGTGCCGGTGGTCGAGCGTGTGCCCCCCGGCCCCACGCTGAACTGGAAGTAATAGAGCGCGGCTGCCACGCCGAGCACGAGCACGAGGTTGCCGACCACCTGCACGGCATCGCCGTTGATCGGGCGCATCGAGTCGGCAACCTGCGGCACCAGCGTGCCGGAGAGCGCGCCGCCTATCGCAAGAGCGGCCGCGGTGCTGACCGCGATGTTCAGGGCGAGCGCGCCTATGCCGAACACGCCCCGTAAGGGCAAGGACATCCGGCGTCCCTCGGAGCCGGGGGGCCGGAGCAGACGGAAGAGCAGAAACACGCCGAGCAAGATCGGCAGCCCGGTGAGCCATGCTGTAAGGCTGCCTGGGTTCTTGCCGAAGGCGGAAACCTGGGGCACCAACACGCTGCCGATCAGCAGCAGCGTTGCGTAGCCGATGGAAACCCCGACGAAAATGTGCTGCGCCATCCGGTAGAGCGGGTTGTTCCCCAGCAAGTAGCTGAAGACCATCACCGTCAGCAGAGCCGCCAGCAGGCTGCCGATTAACGTTGGACTCACGGTGTACTCCTGCGATTGGCCCAGCGATAGATGCCGGAAGTGAAGGCGATCAGCAGCGCCAGCACCAGTATGAGCAGCGCGGCCGACTCGGTGCCGAGCCGCTTGCCCATGTCGCCAATGTCGGCTGCTCCAGGTGCGCCTAGTTGCGCCTCGAAATCGCGCGCCCCCGCCATGCCGTAGACCGCGTTTTGTATGCGGGGGTGTGCGCCGCTCGCGTAGGGCAGCGCGGCCGGCCGCCCCGACTCCGGCATCGCTGCCAGTAACGGAATATTCAATTGAGTTCCGGCCTGCTCGATCCAGACACGCATCGGCTGCTCCTCGCCGGCAAGCAGCACTATCGCCGCGAACTGCTTGAGGCCGGGCGCGTTTTGGAGCATCGGCGCGCCGCGCACCGGCTGGTTGCAGACCGCGTCATACGACTGCACGTCGGCCAGAGAGGCGGCACCAACGAGTTCGGCCAGTCCGGCTTCGTTGCCCGGGCGGTAGCCGAGGTGCAGGTAGCTTCGACCGTATTCCCCCGCGGGCCATGATGAGCCCCCGCAGGCGATGCCCTGGGTCGTCGTCGTCGCAGCCTCGGTGGTGGCGACTGCGAAGCCCGTGCCCTCCGGCAACGTGGAGATCGTGGCGAAAGGCCGGCTCCGGCTCATCAGGTAGCGCGTCACCGCCCCGCTGAGTTCGTGCATCTCGGCGTAGCGGCTGGCGTCCCAGTCGTAGACCAGCAAGACCGGCTTGCCCGCCGGCAGCTTGTTCAGCGCATCGTAGAAGGCTTTGCCGTCGCTCGGCTGCGTCGGGTCGGGCACCAGCGAACTCGTGTCGAATGGGTTCAGCACCCAGACCGCAACTACCACCACAATGAGTAGTACGTGGAAGACCCGATCGGGCCAGATCCCGGCGGTTGGGCGGCGGCGGGTGGCCGCGGATGGAGGGTGCGCCGCCGGTGCGAGCAGCCGCTCGAAGACATCAACAGCGCCGGGGCGTGGCGGGCGCGCAATAACCCTTGTCCCCCCTGCACCAACTGTGAGGCCGCGGTCGCCTGCGCCCACATCTGGCGCTCCCTCCTCCCCACCGAGCGCACGCAGCCATACCGGGATTTCGCCCGGCCCGGTCTCTATCGGCGTCGGCGCGGGAGGCACCTGCGGCACGCCCGCCTGTGCAGGGACAGGCTCAGGCGGCGCGATCAGCGGGGCCGTTTGCCGGCGACGGCTGCCCGCGGACGGTGGGACATTCTCGGCAGCAGCGGGTGCGAAGAGCGCAGGCCCCGGCGTCTCCAATTGCGCGCCCGCGATGCTCGGCGTCGGGGCTTCCATCCAAGCCGGCAACTCATCTTCCGTTGCCGAGCGGTTCATCCAAGTCGGCAGATCGTCTGCGGTCGTCGCCTCGCCCTGTCCCGCAGTCTCAGTCACGGCTGGTGCGCTCATCCAGGCCGGCAGGTCCGAGTCGTCGAAGGCTGCGACAGGGCTGGGTTCGGGCGCGGCAGCCATTGCCGGCTCCTGGCGGTCCGCCGAGCTACCGCGTTGGGTTACCCAGTTGGGCAGTCCGCGGGATGGCGGAGGCGGCGCGGACACTCGGGACGGCTGCTCGAGTTCGGCATCCAGCTCGGGTGCCAGCTTGATCTCGCCGGGGTCCACCTCGTTCCGCAGGGTGTCGAGCCACGCGATCTGCTCCGCCGCCGACAGCTCGGATACTGTCGGGGCTTGAGGCGCAAGGCGTGTGCCGCAGGTCGCGCAGAAAACCGCGTCGGGCGCGGTCGCCGCCAGGCACATCGGGCAAGTGCGTCCGCCGGGGATGCCGGGAGCCGGGGGCGGGCTGACGGGGTTGCCGCAGTTCGCGCACTCGGTCGCCGAGCGGGGATTCGATTCGCCGCAACGCGGACAGTACATGCTCTCGTCCTTAGCTTTGATATGGGCGATCAACGCCGAAGAGCACACGCAAGCTGACGGCTATCGCGCCGAGCGCTGTGCCGAGCAGGATGCCGCGTAGCCCCGCAAGCGCCGGGTAGTTGATCACCCAGTTTTTCACGTCGGCGAGTATGTTCAGCGAATTGTCGCCGCTGAATGATGCAGTGGGGTTGCTCCAGGGTGCCGTCCCCAGGATCACCAACAGCGCCACGGCGAGCACGACCCAGGCCGCGCTCGGCCCTGCGTGCAGCGCCCTGAACGCGGCTGCGGCCACGAAGAAAGTTAGCAGCGCGAAGAGGCTGCTTCCGAGCGGCTGGTACACCCAGTCGAATATCCACTGCACGGTGGGCACGGCGACCGACCAGTTGCCGACGTAGCCGAGGATGAGCACGGTCAGCGCGCTGATCACCAGCGCGGCGGAGTAGGCCCACCCCGATCCCATCGCCGTTATCCGCGCGAGGTGAACCCGCATCAGGTTGGCGAAACCCAGGAGCATTGCAAACACGATGATCGTGGCCGTCCAGCTTCCGAAGAGCCGGACCATCACCCCTGCCTGCGTGGGTGCATAGAAGCCGACCAGCACGAGCACACCGACGAGAATACCGACTAGGATATTTAGTGCTATGAAGCCGTTGAGCCGACGGCGGGGCCGGTCCTCTGTTTGGGTGCGGCGGGTCATCGGCTCACCCCCAGCGCCGCGAGCCAGTCAATGCCGGTCAATGTCGCCCACAGAGCGCCGAGCAGGATCAGCGCGATCAGCAGGCGGCGCACGATGTCCTGCGCGAGGATGCCGGCCTGGTGAGATGGGTTGGCGTCGAGATAGCCGCCGGCCACGAAGATCTCTTCTCCGATCAGGGTGTGCTTCGCGGTCAGCGACATGGCGGCGAGGCCGGCGGGGTCGGTCGCACCGGCCACAACCTGCACGCCTGCGCGCGCCTGCGCCTCGCCGACCAGCAGGTACTCAGGCCCCCAGCCTCCGACGAGCACGGCATAGTTCACGCCCTCGAACTCCGAAACGTCGCCTGCGGCGGCGGCATAGGCGAGAGGGTCGCGCTGGGCGAGCAGGCGGACGTTGGATGGCACCTCATCGAGCCGCCCCACCTCGGCGTAGCCGGCCCGCACCTCGTTTTCGGCGAGCGGCAGGGCGAGCGCGCCGCCGACCGACGCGATCATCGGGACGGCGCTTGAGGCACAGTTCCGGGCCATGCGGCCCATGATGTACAGCCCCGCCAACGTCTGTGGCGTGCCGCTGGTGTTGTCGGCAACGGTGCCCGCTCCCGGCGAGACGTGCGTCACCCCGCCCTCTTCTGCGGCGCGAGCCACGGCGGCGCGCGCTGCATCGTAGCCGGTCAGCCTGCGTAGCGTCACAGCCCCCCGGCCCAGGCGGATGCTGGGCACAAGCACGAGGAAAGACGCGACGAAGATCAGCAGCAGGAACAGGGCAAGCGCTTCGGCGATCAGCGACATGGCATCTCCTCGGATGGCGGCGGTTCGTGCGGCGCGTCGAGGGCTTCGAGGTAGTCGGCGAGCCGCCCCGCCTCGCGCCCCGCGCCGAAGACGGAGAGCGCAGGCTGCATGATCAGCATGAACTGTGCGCCGAGCCAAGAGACCGGCCGGATCAGGTCGAGGAAGAGCGCGGCGCTGCTGCCCATGCCGAGCCGCTCGATCACTTCCGGCATGGCTACTTCCGGTCCGGCTGATGTATGGGTGGTAGGCGGGAGCGGTTTTGGTTCGCTATTGGGTATTAGCCGGGCCATCTTTTGCCCTCCAGGCGTTCTGCTTACCGGTCATCGCTCCGTGGAGAAGGCTCCGGTAGATTTGGGCCATTATAGTACAGTGGTCATGTTACGTCAAGGAAGTTCAGGCTGCTGCCCGTTGCGGGGCAGCAGCCGATCCGAGCTGTCCAGCATGATCGTCACCGGCCCGTCGTTGACCAGCGCCACCTGCATGTCCGCGCCGAAGATGCCGGTCGCCACGCTGAGGCCGAGGCCCCGTAGCGCGTCTCCGAAGGCGTCCACAAGCTCTGCGGCGACCGCTGGTGCGGCTGCGGAGGTGAAGGAGGGCCGCCGCCCCTTGCGCGTGTCGGCGTAGAGCGTGAACTGCGACACCAGGAGTATCCCGCCACCGGTTTCGAGTATCGAGAGGTTCATCTTGCCCTCGCCATCCTCGAAGATACGCAGGCTGGCGAGCTTCGGGGCCAGGTAGGCTATATCGGCCGGCGTGTCCTCGCGACCCACGCCGAGCAGCACCAGCAGCCCGACGGCGACCCGCCCGACCTCCCGGCCTTCCACGCTCACGCTCGCCTCGCGCACCCGCTGTATCAGCGCCCTCACCCTGCCGCTGCCTCCGGCGGGTCGGGACGGGTGATGAGGGCGACGGCGTAGGCCGCTATACCCTCGCCGGTGCCTGTGAAGCCCAGCCCCTCGGTCGTCTTCGCTTTCACGCTCACCTGCTCCTCCGCCAGCCCCAGCACCCGCGCTATCTCTGCCCGCATCGCCGGGATGTGCGGCCCCAGCCGCGGCTGCTCGGCGACGATTGTGCTGTCCAGGTTGGCAACCTCCCAGCCGGCGTCGGCGAGCAACGTCCGCGTCCCAGCCAGCAGCTCGCGGCTGTCGGCACCAGCCCAACGCGCCTCGCCCGGCGGGAAGTGGGTGCCGATGTCGCCAAGCCCCGCAGCGCCGAGCAGGGCGTCGGTGATCGCGTGGAGCAGCACATCGGCGTCCGAGTGGCCGGCAAGCCCCCGCTCGAACGGCACGACGACCCCGCCGAGGCGAAGCTCCCGCCACTCGACCAGCCTGTGTACATCGTACCCAAACCCGACCCTTTGCATAGTTCCACCACGAAGCCATCAGCTTTCAGCTTTCAGCCGTCAGCTTTCAGCCGTCAGCTAGAGAGAGGTGCCCATCGGGATTGTACCACAGCCCAGGACAGGGCTTCAAGCTGAGCAGTCCACCGCTCGTCATTCAGAATTCAAAACTCAAAACTCCGCGTCAGCGCCCTGTAGAGGCGGTAGTTGTAGTAGGCCATCGCCAGTGCGAGCAGGAGGCCGAGCGGTCCGTCCTTCCAGCCGGAGAGGGTGATGAAACGACGACGGAACTCGCGTAGCGGCTGCAAGATGTAGTTCCGTGGGCGGGCGCGCACGCCGGCCTCGCGCAGGGCGTGGGCTTCGTAAGCGACGTAGCGGCGCTGCTTGACGGTGAACTCGCGCCATGTGGCGAAGTTGTAGTGGATCAGGGGGGCGGTCATGTGTGCCTGCCGGTCGGACGGCACCAGCGGGACTTCGTGGACTGCCCGGGCCTCGTCGTAGCGAGTGACCGCGCGGCGCAACAAGCGCATCTGGTAATCGGGCCACCAGCCGCTGTGCCTCACCTCGTGACCGAACATGAATGTCCGCCTGGGTATCCAGTAGCCGTCTGCGTCCCCCGGCATGGCGAGTGTGGCGCTGACCTCCGCCGCGAGTTCGGGCGTCACCCGCTCGTCGGCGTCGAGGAACAGCACCCAATCGCCGGCGCTGAGTTCGATGCCCCGGTTGCGCTGGGCTGAGAAGTTGACGAACGGGGTGCGGTGGACGTTGCCGGTGTGCCTGTGGGCTACGGCCTCGACCTCCGGCGTTGCCCTGCCGTCGAGCACGACGACCAGTTCTCCGGCGGGTGGCGCGAGCAGCCCGGACGCGGATGCGATGCAGCCCTCCAGGTGCTGGGCTTCGTTGACCGCGAGGATGACGATCGAGAGCTGCATAGACTTCCCTCAGAGCCGGAAAACCGCGCCGTATATCCGCCTCAGCGCCCTCGCCTCGCCACGGGTCAACCTGCCCCGGCGCGCATCGAGCGTGACGGCGAGCGCCTTGCGGAGCATCCCCGCGCGGACGATCAGCCGTGCGGCGAGCATGAAGCCGCGCCTGTGATGCTTGACGAAGAAACGGTAGCGCGAACGCCATAGCTCAATATACATCGGCCCCACCACCTGCCGCGTGCTTTGGCCCGCCAGATGCACGATCCGCGCCGTCGGCACCTGCCATATCTCCCAACCGGCGGAGCGGATGCGCCAGCACCAGTCCACCTCCTCGGCATACATGAAGAAGACCGGGTCGAAGCCGCCCGCCTGCTCGTAGACCTCCCGCCGGATCATCATCGCCGCTCCCAGCGGGTGGTCGATCTCGAAGGGCGCTGCGTGCCCCTCCCCGAGATACCTCCCGTTGACCCGGCTTTCGAGCAGGCGGGCGTGCAGAGGGAACAGGTCGAGGAAGACCTGCGCCAGGCCCGGGAAGCGGAAGGCGTTGCGCTGTAACCTGTCGTCGGCATAGAGCAGGCGGGGCGCGGCCATTCCGGCGGCTGGGTGAGCCTCCATGAAGGCGAGGAGCATCTCAATCGCCCCCGGCTCCACAACCGTATCCGGGTTCAGCAGCAAGATCCGTTCGCCCCGCGCTATCTCCAGCCCCGCATTATTCCCCCGCCCGAAGCCGAGGTTCTCCCGGTTCGCCACCAGCCTCACCCCCGGCCGTTCGCGCCGCAGCCAATCGGCGGTCCCGTCGGCGGATGCGTTGTCCACGACGATTATCTCGGTCGCGGATTGCGCCTCGTCGGTTAGCGAGGCTATGCATGCGGCTAGGAGGGGACGGACGTTCCAGGAGACGATGACGATGGAGAGGAGAGGGCGGTCGGGGCTGGGCGATGCAAGGCTCATGTTGACGTGATACCCGCCTTCTGCTACAATTCGGCCATACTCAGAGTACCAAGGAGGCGCTTCGTTGAACAACCGAATGATGATCGTGCGTGTCTTATTTCTGCTGGTGATCCTGCTCGGCGTTGCCATGCTCGCAAACCTGGCTGGCGACCCCGGCCTCGGCAGCCCCGTCACCTGGGTGCATATCCTCGCCGGGCTGGCGGCGTTCGGCCTGATCGAGTCGCGGTGGGCCACAGCGAGCGGGCGCGAGGCGCTTACCGGCCAGATGATGATCGTGCGCGTGATGTTCCTCGCCGTCGTCCTGCTGGCGATAGCTCAACTCTACGATCTGACAGGCCCCTCCGGCCTCGCCAGCCCCGTGACTTGGTTGCATATTCTCGCCGGGCTGGCGCTTATCGCGCTGTTCGAGCGGCTCTGGGCGTCACGGCGGAGCGCGTGAGATCGCCGGCCACGGCCGCCCGGCGAGCCAGTTCCTCGACCGCGGCCCAGTCTCCGGCGCGAACGGCAGCGGCGGGGAGTACTGATCCCGCCAGCCCGACTACCTGCACCCCTGCCCGCAGGTAATCGCCCACGGCGGCGATTGTCGTGCCGCCTGCCGCCCAGAGCGGCAGACCGGCCAGCGGCCCGAAGATGTCGTTGAAATAGCCCGGCCCGCCGACTGCGCTAACCGGGAAGACCTTCACGATGTCGGACCCCTTGTCGAGAGCCGCCAGTATCTCGGTCGGCGTCAGCGCGCCGAGGATCGTCGCCGCGCCGTAGTCCCGCGCGACCGGGGCAATGTCGGGAGCTACCGGAGCGACCAAGAAGCGCGCCCCGGCGTCGAGCGCGGCCCGAGCCTGATCGCGCGTCAGCACGGTGCCCGCGCCGATCAGCACAGAGGGGTCGTCACGGTAGCGATCCGCGAGTTCGGTGATTATCGCGGTTGCTTCCGGCGTCGTCAGTGTGATCTCGACGCAGCCCAGTCCGCCCCGGATAAACGCCTGCGCCGCTTGGCGGGCCGCGCCTGCGTCGTCCACCCGAACCACGCCGACGACCCGCACCGACCGCAGATGGGCCAGCGCGGCGGCCCGCATAGCCTCCTCATTCAAGAGCTTACGATCCAAAACACCTGCTTCGTTCATGCTTTACCTCCCAGCCATTAGCTCGGCGGTCTCGGCCAGCCGCGTCGAATATCCCCACTCATTGTCGTACCAGGCCGCCACCGACACCAGCCTGCCGTCGAGCACCTGCACGAGCGGCAGGTCAACCAGCGCCGAATGTGACTCGCCGACCACCCGGCACGATGCGAACTCGTCTTCGAGCACGCCCATGATCCCGTAGAGCGGCCCTGCCTCAGCCGCACGGCGGAAGGCATCCCGCACCTCGGCCTCCGTCGTCTTCCGCTCCACCATCGCGTTCAGCTCCACAATGCTGCCTGTGCGGACAGGCACCCGATACGATTTGCCGGTGATGTGCAGGTCGGGCCAGATAAAGAGCAGTGACTTCGCTGCCCCCGAAGACGACGGAATGATATTCTCCGCCGCCGCCCACGAGTCTCGCCGGTCCCTCATTGGCTGGTCGGTCAGCGACTGCGAGTTCGTGTAGGCGTGGACCGCGGAGAAGAAGCCCATGCCGATACCGAAGTTCTCTAAGATGACCTTCACCACGGCAGCAATAGCGTTCGTCGTGCAGCTAGCCATGCTCACGATCTTGTGTTCCGCCGGGTCATAAGCATCGAGGTTGATCCCCGGCAGCAGCACCGCATCGCAGTCCTGCAACGTCCGGCTCGGCGCGCTTACCAGGACATACTTCGCGCCCCGGTCAAGGTGGAGCTGTGCTCCTGCTCGCGTTATCGCCTGGCCGGTGCAATCAACTACCACATCCACGCCCATAGCTCCCCAGTCGGGGAGTTCTTTGCCGGCATCGAGGAAGGCGATCTCCCGCCCACCGACGACCAGCTTGCCGTCGGCGCCTCTCACAGACTCAGGCCAGCGCCCGTAGTTCGTGTCCACGGCGAACAACGCCGCGAGCGTCTCCACAGGTTTGCGGTCCGACACCGAGACCGGCACGAACAGGTTGTAACTCAGCGCCGTCTTGAGCGTAGACCGCCCGATACGCCCGAAGCCGTGTATCGCTATCTTGCTCATGGGGCCATTATAGCACGTTGTGTTATACTTAGCCCATGCTGATCCTTCTGCACGGCTCTGATCATCTGGCGGTGCGCGAGCGGCGCGACGCGCTTCTGCGCGAGGCGCTGCCGGGCGGAGACGACAGCGCGCTGACACGGCTCGACGGCCAGAAATGCAGCGCCGACGAACTCAGCCGGGCGGTGCAGGCCATGCCGTTTTTCGGCGACCGGCGCCTGGTGCTCGTAGACGACCTGCTGACGCGCTTCGAGCAGAAGCGCAAGCGAGCGGCATCCGCCGAGCTGGCCGAAGACGCCCCCGCAACCGAGGAGCCGCCAGCCAGCGCGTCGATAGCAAAGGGCGACCCCGCCCGCCCGTTCGCCTCGGCCCTCGGCATGATCGCCCCAAGCACGACGCTGATACTCTGGGAGCGTGCCGCCATCTCCAAGACCAACTCCCTGCTGAAGGCCGTCGCCAAGTTGGGCAGTGTTGAGGTCTTCGAGGTGCCCAAGCAGGCCGAGATCGAAGACTGGATCTTCGCGCGCGCCCGGTCTAAGGGAGCGCGCCTCAAGCCCGACGTGCCCCGTCTGCTCTCCGAACACATCGGCCCCGACCTCGAAAGCCTCGACGCCGAACTGGAGAAGTTGAGTCTGTACGCCGGCGAGGAGCGCACGATAGACACCGGCATGGTCCGCACGCTCACCGCGCAGACACGGCAGGTGGACACTCTGCAACTCCTCAACGCCGCCTCGGACCACCGCCTGCCGGAGGCCCTGGGCCTGCTCCACGAACTGCTGGACGATGGGGCGGCACCGATAGCGATCATCGGTATGCTCGCCTCCCAGGTCCGCAAGCTGCTACAGGTCCAATCTCTGTCGGCTCACGGAGTGCCGGTTGCCGACATAGCCGTGCGCCTAGCCATGCACCCCTACGCGGCGCGCATGGCCGCCGAGGGCCTGCGCCGCCACAGCGCGACCGGCCTCCGCCAACTCCATACCCGCCTCCTGCTCACCGACCAGGCGATCAAGACCGGCCTGGCGGACGGCGAAGCTGCCCTCGAGCTTTTGGTGCTGGACATGGCACGCGGCCTCAAATAGCGCCCGCGCAACTTCGCGCTGGATACTTTCGTTAAACCTGCATGACGCCCCGGCGGGGCGGTATGGATCTGGAGGGAGTGGCTATATGATTCAACCGAGTAGAGCGCGCGCCAGCAATGGCCCCTGGATGCTGCTCGCCTGGTTGATCTTACCGTCGCTGGCGGCTGTCTGGCTGGCGATGTTGTGCGTGTCGCTGATCTCGCCGCCGCTCGGCCTCGCCGTCCCGCGTATGCCCGTCAAGACGGCGCACCTCCCCACCGATCCCACCCCCACCCTCGCTGTCCTTCTGAGCACCTCCACCGCAGTCCCCGTTGTCCAGGCCCCGCCGGCCGACATACCGACACCCGACCAGCAGGCCCTCGCGCTCCTCACCGAGCTACCGGCCGTCCTGCCTCCCGGCTTTACCGACGCCGCGAGCGCATCGCCCACAGCGCCGCCCACGGTCGCGCCTCCCACTGACCCGCCCACCGCCGTGCCGCCGATCCCCACCAACCATCCGACGTCGGTGCCGCCGACGCCCCCGCCGCCGACCGAAGTTGCCGCCCCATCATCCGGTCCCGCTGACCCGATCACCGGCCTGCCTGCCGATCCGGCGTTGATCGCCCGCGCGCCGCTCGTCGTGATGATCGACAACCACCCCGACGCCGCCCCGCAGACCGGGCTGAACAGCGCGAGCATGGTGATCGAAGCGTTGGCCGAGGGCGGCATCACCCGCTTCGAGAGCTTCTTCCTCACCGGCGACGCGCCCACGGTCGGCCCCGTCCGCAGCGCCCGCCCTTATTTCGTCGAGTGGGCCTACCCCTTCAAGCCGCTCTACACCCACTGTGGCGGCTCCTGGGAGGCGATTGATCTGCTGCGTGAAGCTGGGGCAAACCTGACCAATGTTGACTGCTTCGACGGCAACATGCCCTTCTGGCGGAGCAGCGACCGCCTCATGCCTCACAATCTCTATTCGAGCACCACCCAGCTCTGGAAGGTAGCGGCGCGCCAAGGGCTGGCTGCGCCTGCGAACGAGCCGTCCTTCCTCCACTCTGCGCCCGCGCCGCCCGACGCCCGGCCCGCTTCGGCCTCACTCAGCTTCTACTTCTCCGATCTGAGCCGCTCCGACGTGACCTGGGTCTACGACCGTGCGAGCGACAGCTATCTCCGCAAGCAGTGGGGCTACTGGCACCGCGACCTGGCGTCCGGCGATATAGTCAGTGCCGCGAACGTCGTCGTGCTCTGGACGAACGTCTGGGAGCTGCCGGGCGACGAAAAGGGGCGGATGGGCACCGACACTATCGGCGCGGGCACTGCTCTGATCATGCGTGACGGCCAGTTCGAGTGGGGCTACTGGGCGCGCAAAGATGTCTACTCGGTGCTCAATCTCTTCGACGGCAAGCACCAGCCGATGCGCCTCGCGCCCGGTCGCCTCTGGATCGAGGCGCTGGCGGTGGGCAGGAAGGTAGAGATCGGGAAGTAGTGGTGGTTGGCGCGTGGGGATTCGTCGCTGCGCTCAGAATGACAGTGTTAGGGTGAGAGTGTTAGAGGCGGCAAAGGACCTAACCGGGATGCCCCTGCTGACGGCTGACAGCTAGATGGGCACTCGCACTGAGGAGGATCTGCTATGCCGCTGAGCGGTTTTCTGCGGGATATAGGGCTGTTCGAGGGACTGAGCCAGGGCCGCCTCGACAAAATCGCGGCGACCTGCATGGAGCGAAACTGCGCCCCCAGCGAGGTAATCTTCGCCGAATGCAGCCGCTACTAGCTGGTGGATAGCCGACGGCTGTTGCGCGAGGCGGGGCTACGCCCACGCAAAGGACTGGGCCAGAACTTCCTCACCGACCCCGGTGTGCCTCCTCGGATAGCCGACGCTGCGGAACTTGCGCCGACCGACGCTGTGATCGAGGTTGGCCCCGGCCTCGGCGTGCTGACGCTGGAACTCGCCTCCCGGCTCGACCCCGCTACCGGTTGCCTGGTCGCGGTCGAACTCGATGCGGACCTGCTGCCGATTCTCCGCACCCGGCTCGCCCCATACCAACAGGTCCGTATCGTGCGGGGCGACGTGCTGGCTCTCTCCCCCACCGAATTGCTCGCGCACTGTGGCGGAAAGTCGGATTACAAAGTCGTCGCCAACCTGCCCTACTACATCACTTCGGCCGTGCTCCGCCGTTTCCTGTCGGCAGAACACCCGCCGACGCGCCTCGTCGTCATGGTGCAGCGCGAGGTCGCCGAGCGCATCGTCGCCGCGCCGCCGGAGATGAGCCTACTGGCGGTGAGCGTGCAGTTCTACGGCACGCCGAGCATCGTCTTCTACGTGCCGCCCGGCTCGTTCCACCCGCCGCCGAAGGTCGAGTCGGCGGTTGTGCAGATAGATGTCTACCCGCCCGCTGTCCGCCCCGTGGCCGTGGCCGATGAGGAGCACTTTTTCGCCGTTGTGCGTGCAGGCTTCGGGCAGAAGCGCAAACAACTCGGCAACACCCTGAGCGACGGCCTCCGCCTGCCGAAGCCGGACGCGCTCGAAGCCCTGGCCCGCGCGGGGGTAGAGCCGACCCGCCGAGCCGAAACCCTGACGCTGCACGAGTGGGCGGCGCTTGCCGCCGTGCTGCCGCCCGCAAGCCACGAGAAGCCGCGCGAAGATGCCTGATCCAGCCGCCTTCCGGCTCAAAGCTCCGGCCAAGATCAACCTCACGCTCGAGATCCTCGGTCGCCGCAGCGACGGCTACCATGAGATCAGCAGCGTCATGCAGACTGTGAGCCTCGCTGACACGCTGACCTTCGCGCCTGCCGATGAAGAGGAGATCGCGGTCGAGTGCGACGACCCGACGCTCGCGTTGAGCGCGCAGTCGAACCTCGTCTGGCGGGCTGCGCGGCTGGTGCAGCAGGTGCGCGGGGTGCGGCAGGGTGCGCGGGTCGTGCTGCACAAGCGTATCCCGCTCGCGGCTGGCCTCGGCGGTGGCAGCAGCGACGCCGCGCAGACGCTGCTCGGCCTGGACCGCCTCTGGGGCCTCGGCCTCACCGGCGACGAGCTACAGAACCTTGCCTCTCTGCTCGGCTCCGATGTGCCGTTCTTTCTGCGCGGCGGCACCGTACTCGTGGACGGTCGTGGGGAGCAGATCACGCCGCTGCGCCCGATGTCGGGCGGCGTCTTCGTGCTGATCACGCCGCCGTTTTCCGTGCCCGACAAGACGGCG
The DNA here is from genome assembly GCA_050998805.1 of Chloroflexia bacterium. Lineage (GTDB taxonomy): Bacteria > Chloroflexota > Chloroflexia > QHBQ01 > JAICKM01 > JAICKM01. The sequence continues at coordinate 128,327 of JBPCPV010000015.1, forward strand.
CTGGTCTACAGCCTCCTGCGCCCCGATGAAACGACCGACGGCACCCACACTCGCCTGCTGGCCGACACACTCGCCGCAGGCCGCCTGCCCCCGGCGACGATGCTCTACAACGGCCTCGAAGACGCCGCATTCCGAGCTTTCGGCGACCTGGACCGGGTGCGCGGGCAGGTGATCGCCGCCGGTGCCGACTCCGTCCACGTCGCCGGTGCCGGTCCTAGCCTCTACGTCTACGACCCGACAGGGGAGGATGCCCCGGCGCTGCACGCGGCCCTCCTCAAAGCCGACCTGCCCGCCCACCTCATGTATCCCGTCTGAAAGGAGTGCATAGCGCGTAAAGTGTAGTGCGTAAGGGATGCAGGCGGAGGCGGTACATACCATTGTCCATCTGAAGCACGCACCACGTACTACGCACTACGCATTCGCACTACGTTCGTAGCTCCGCCCCAACCTCCCGCTTCAAGCGGCCGACTATCTTCGTGCGGAGCTTCGTCACTTCCTCGTCGCCGAGGGTGCGGTCGAGGGCCTGGAAGGTCAGGGTGTAGGCGAGGCTGCGTCGGCCTGGTGGGACGGGCGGGCCGGTGTACACGTCGAAGAGCGTCAGATCCATCAGCAGCTTGCCGCCGGTTTCGCGGAGCAGGCTCTCGACTCGGGCGGCTGGCACCTCGTCCGGCACGATCAGGGCGAGGTCTTGGGAGACCGCCGGGTAGCGGCTGATGCCGGTGTAGCGTTCCCGGTGGGGGAGCAGCCCCAGCAGCGCGTCGAGATCGAGATCGAAGGCGCAGACCCGTCTGCCTGTCATCTCCCAGGCGTCGGCCACCTGCGGATGGAGTTCGCCGACCACGCCGATCAGCGTTTCGCCGAGGATCACCCCGGCCACGCGCCCGGGGTGATACCACGGCGCGGCGACCGGCTCGTAGCGCACGCCGGTCACGCCCAGGTGGGCGAGCAGGGTCTCGCCCACGCCCTTCGCGTCATAGAAGTCGGTCTGCTCCATCGGGTCGTCGGCGCGGATGAAGCGGGAGCGGGGGTCGCGCGGCCCCGTCATCACGGCACCGAGGCGGCGGGGTTCGACCGGCATCTCGGCCTCGCCGGGCACCAGCGGCGGGCGGTCTCCGCGCTCGGCGGCCTGCCGTCGGGCCTCTATCTCGGCCTCCCGCGCGGGGCGGAATGTGTTGCCGATCTCGAAGATGTAGACGCGGGGGCTGTTCCGCAGGTTCGTCCGCAGCGCGTTGAGCAGCCCCGGCAGCAGCGCCGGGCGCATTGTGTCCTGCTCGCTGCTCCGCGGGTTAGCGAGCGTGAGCAGGGGCAGGCACTCGTCGTAGGCCGCGTAGCCGGGGCCGTCGCCCCCCGGCGCTGGCGAGCCGAGGCGAGCAAGCGCCGCTCCGCTTATCGCCGAGTAGGTGATCACCTCGTCCAGCCCGCAGGCTGTCAGCAGATCGCGGATCTCCTCGCGGTCCTTGTAGTCGTAGTTCACGAACTGCGGCGGCAGCCCACCCGAAAGCAGCGTCTCCGAGATGCTGTCGTAGCCGAGCATCCGCGCGACTTCCTCAACCAGGTCGGCGGGGATCGTCACGTCGTTCCGATAGCTCGGCACATGAACCGTGAGCGGGGTGTCGGGGTTCACGTCGGCGTCGGCGGGCGCGTCTATCTTGAAGTCGAGGCGCATCAGCAGGAACGCGATCTCTGCGGGTAGGACGCGGATGCCGAGCAGCCGCTCCACCTCGTGCGGATCGAGCGTGATCATCACCTGCGGTTTGGGCGCAGGGAAGCGATCAACATATCCCTCAGCTATAGTGCCCCCGGCGTAGAGCCGCATCATCTCGGCGGCGCGCTGCAACGCAGGCACGGTCAGGGCCTGGTCCACCGTGCGCTCGAAGCGGGAGGCCGCCTCTGAGGGCAAGTGGAGCAGGCGGGCGGTCCGCCGGGTCATCGCAGGGTCGAAGTTCGCGGACTCCAGGAGGATGTCGGTCGTTTCCTCGGTCACCTCGCTGTCGGCCCCGCCCATCACACCGGCCAGCGCCACGGCCCGCTCGCCGTCGGCGATCACCAGGGTGCGGCTATCGAGCGTGCGTTCCTCGTGGTCGAGTGTGGTCAGCTTCTCGCCGGCCCGCGCCGCCCGCCCGACGATCTGCTTGCCGACGATCTTCGCATGGTCGAATGCGTGTAGGGGCTGGCCGAGCTCGAGCATCACGTAATTCGTGATGTCCACCACGTTATTCACCGGGCGCATCCCCGCCAGGGTCAGCCGCCTGGCGAGCCAGTCGGGCGAGGGGCCGATCTTGACGCCGGTGATCACGGCGGCGCTGTAGCGCGAGCAGAGAGCGGGGTCGTCTATCCGCACATCAATCAGCCCCTCGACGGGCGGACCGGCAGGCTGCCAGGACGTATCGGGGTAGCGAAGATCGCCGCCGAAGAACGCCTTCACCTCGCGGGCCACCCCGACTATGCTCAGGATGCGGCCCAGGTTCGGCGTCACATCTATCTCCAGCACGATGTCGCCGAGCACCTCATGCAACGGCGCGCCCAGGGGAGCATCGTCGGGCAGGATCAGGATGCCCTCGTGCTCGTCGGACAGGCCGAGCTCGAGTTCGGAGCATACCATGCCCGCCGACTCGACGCCGCGCAGCTTGCCGGGCTTGAGCGTGACCTTCTGCCGGGTTTCGCTGTGTCCGTCTATCAGTACAGCGCCGGGGAAGGCGAGCGGCACCCGCGCCCCCAGGTGGAGGTTCTGCGCGCCGGTCACCACCTGCTGCGGCTGCTCGCCTCCATAGTCAACCTGGGTGATCCAGAGCCGGTCGGCGTTCGGGTGCCGGTCGAGCGTGGCGATCCGCCCGACCACGACCTTGTCCCATTCGCCGCCGACCGTGTGGATTTTTTCGACCTCGATACCCGCCAGCGTCAGCCGCTCGCTGAGTTCCTGGGGCGTCACGCTGATGTCAATGATCTCGCACAGCCACGAGAGTGGTACTCTTATAGGCATGGCTCATCCTCCCCTAGAATTGGCGCAGGAAGCGCAGGTCGTTGCCGTAGATCAGCCGGATGTCGTCTATCGCGTGCCGGAGCATGGCGATCCGCTCGACGCCCATGCCGAAGGCGAAGCCGCTGTACACGTCGGGGTCTATCCCGCCGTTACGCAGCACTTGGGGGTGGACCATGCCCGCGCCCATGATCTCGAGGTAGCCGGTGAACTTGCACGCGCGGCAGCCGGTGCCCCCGCAGACCAGGCAATCTATCGCCAGGTCCACGCCCGGCTCGACATAGGAGAAGTAATCACATCGGAAGCGGACCTTGCGCTCCTGCCCAAAGAGCGCTCGCGCCAGCGCGCCGAGCGTGCCCTTGAGGTCGGCCAGCGTGATGTTCTTGTCCACGGCCAGCCCTTCGATCTGGTAGAAGTATGCCTCGTGGGTGGCATCGGTCGCCTCCTCGCGCGCGCACTTGCCGGGCACGATCACGCGGATCGGCGGCGGCTGCCTCTGCATCGTCCGCAACTGGTTCGGCGAGGTGTGCGTCCGCAGGATCAGTTGGTCGCTGCCGCGCAGGTAGAAGGTGTCATGCTGTGACCGCGCCGGGTGTTCCGGAGGGATGTTGAGCAGCTCGAAGTTGAAGTAGTCTAGCTCGATCTCCGGGCCTTCCACAACGCTGAAGCCCATCTGTGCGAAACAGTCCACGATATCGCGGATCGTCTGGGTGGCGATATGCAGTCGACCGACGGCCCGTGGCCGCCCTGGCAGGCTGACGTCGAGCCGCTCGGCCTCCAGCGCGCTTTGCCTGTCCGAGGCCCGCGCCCGCTCGCTCGCTCCCGCGAGCAACTCCTCCAGCTCATGCTTCAGCGCGTTGATCTTCTGCCCGGCTGCCGGGCGCTCCTCCTTCGGCCTCTGCCCGATCCCCCGCAGCAGCATCGTGAGCGCGCCCTTTTCGCCGAGGTACTGCGCCTTCCACGCCGCGAGCGCCACCAGGTCAGCCGCCCCCTCGAGCGCGGCCTTAGCCTCCCCGCGCAATTGCTCTAGCTCTTCGTCCATATCCGTCCCTCCCAACAAAAAACCACGCCTCTCGCAGGGACGAGGCGCGGTCGTGGTACCACCCTGATTTCGTGCGGGCCCTCAGACGGCGAAGCACGCTCTATGCGCGGCTAACGGGGCGCACCCGGAGTGGGCTAGTTGGGCCGCGACGCCCGTTCACCCATCGGCTCGGAAGGGAACTTCCGCCGGCTGCCCCGGCGCGGACTCTCAGTCTCAGATCCGCGCTCCCTGGACGGCTTCCCCGGCGTACTCGCTTCGTCTCAGCCTCTATAGTTTTCTATCTAGTTTATTTATACCAGAAGCAGGTGCGATTCGTCAACGTGTGGTATAATGGCCGCAACGTCAGCCCTAGCAGGCGGACAGAGAGGAAACAGCCATGTCTGATCCACGCATCCCGACAATGAAAACCGAAGAGGCCGACCCCAGCCTGCGGCCCGTCTTCGACCGCTACATCAAGGAGCGGGGCAACGTCCCCAACATGTTCCGCACGATGGCCCTGCGCCCCGAGATCGCCAAGACCGCCGACGCGCATATGGCGGCGGTCTTGGCGGGCGGTACGGTGCCACGCCAACTCAAAGAACTCTGCGTGGTGCGCGTTTCGCACCTCAACAGTTGCGCCTATTGACTGGCCTCTCACACCGCCTTGTTAAGGCGGCTCGATACGAGCGACGAGAAAATCGCCGCGCTCGCGGACTGGCCGACCCACCGCGACCTCTTCACGGATGCCGAGCAGGCCGCGCTCACCTTCGCCGACGCGATGACCCGCGACGCACCTTCAGTGGACGACGAGATATGGACGGAGCTCAGGCGGCATTTCGACTACGGCGAGGTTGTGGAAGTCGCGGCAGCCATCGGCCTGTTCAACTACTTCAACCGCTTCAACGAGGCGCTCCGCGTGGAGATCACGCCGCCCGGAAACAAGAGTTGATCGGACTGGACGACATTCTGGCCGCCCGTGAGCGGGCGCGGGGTGTGGTGGTACGCACGCCGCTGCTCAGGCTGCGGGGGCCGGGCCTGCCAGAGGGGGCCGAGGTCTGGCTGAAGCCGGAGAACCTCCAGCTCACCGGGTCGTTCAAGATCCGGGGTGCGTATAACAAGCTGGCGTCTCTTGGCGACGAGGAGCGGGCGAGAGGCGTCGTCGCCTATTCGAGCGGCAACCACGCGCAGGGCGTCGCCTGTGCCGCCCGTCTGCTCGGCATCAAGGCGACCATCGTGATGCCCGAGGACGCGCCGCCGGTGAAGCTGGCGGCGACTCGGGGCTGGGGCGCAGAGATCGTGATCTGCCCGCCCGGCTCGGAGGCGCGGCGGCTGACGGCCGAGGCTTTGCAGTTGGAACACGGCTTCGTGCTCGTGCCGCCCTACGACGACCCTCTGATCATGGCGGGGCAGGGCACGGTGGCGCTCGAAGTCTTGGAAGATATGCCTGAGCTTGATCTGCTGGTCTTGCCGTGCGGCGGGGGCGGACTGTTGAGCGGCAACGCCACGGCCCTCAAGGCGCTGCGACCGCGGGCCGAGATCATCGGCGTCGAGCCGGAACTCGCTGCGGACGCGAATGCGTCCTTCGCCGCGGGGCATATCGTGCAGTGGCCCGCCGAGCGGACCGGCAGCACGGTGGCCGACGGCCTGCGGACGCAATCGGTCGGCGCACACCCCTGGGAGGTGATCAGCCGGATGGTGGATGGGATGACCACCGTCGGCGAGGCGCAGATACTGGACGGTGTGCGCTACCTGGCACGGTACGCGCACCTAGTGGTTGAGCCGTCGGGGGCGGTCACGCTTGCTGCGCTGTTGGGGGGGAAGCTACCCGTAACCAAGAGGCGGATCGTGCTGTTCATTAGTGGCGGTAATGTGGAACCTGCGGCCCTGGCCGCGATCTTATCGGCTTAGACATAGATTAGTAGAGGAGGCAAAGGATGTTCTGTCCGTTTTGTGGGACGAAGAATGAGGCAGGGGCCGCCCAGTGCGTGAACTGCGGCAGGGATCTGCCTGTCAAGCCGGGGGTGGAAGATCAGGCCCGGGTAACTCCGCCGAGCAACGACCAGACGCAAACTATGCCGCAGGCGGGCAGCGATCAGACGCAGGCGATGCCGTCGGTGGCCGGTGAACAGACGCAGACATACCAAGCGTACCAGCCGCCGCAGTACCAGGCACAGCAGCCGCCTCCCTACACACCCGGACCTTCCTACCAGGAGCAAGCGCCGCCGACAATGGCGGCTCCGGTGGTTGCGGCGGGGATGACAGCTCCTGTCGCGCCGCGCAAGAGCAACATGGGCCGCAACGTGCTGATCGGGGTCATCCTGCTGCTGCTGATCGCCGGCGGCATCGGTGCCCTCCTCGTGACAAAGATCGGCCAGGTCGGACAGCAGCTATTGCAGCCGACCGTCTCAATAGCCAAGCTGATCCCGGCCGACGCCTACGGCTACGTCACGATACCGACCCACCTCAAGGGTGGGCAAAAAGACTCGCTCGACAAGATACAGGCCGCGTTCAAGAGCCAGCCCGGCTTCCAGGCCGCCTGGGACAAGCTCACCAAGCAGGCAACCGACGCAGGTTCCTCGGCCAATCCCTCCTCGCTCAACTGCGGGGACTCGAGCGCGCCTGCGGCCGCTACTCCGGCCAACCTCGACGAGCTGACTTCGGTCCTCGGCGACAACGCCGGCATCGCCGTACTCGCGCTGACGAAAGATGAGATGAATAGCATCCAGCAGGGCGGTGATGCTGGCAAGGTGCTGCTGCCCAAGCTGCTGATCACCAGCGATGTGGACCTGACAAAGCTCCTCCAGAAGCTGCTGCCGGGCGCGACCGGGGGCGGCTCCGGCGGGTCGAGCGGTCTGACGCTCGCCGAGAAGTACCGCAACGTGGACATCAACAAAGTGGCTACCGACAAATGCACCGATGCCTCCGGCACTAAACTGCCTGCGATGTATGTCGCGCTGGTCGGCAGCACAGGCGTTGCCACGTTCGACCTCGGCACTATCAAGGGCGCGATAGACCGCTTCACCGACGGCAAAGGCAGCCTCGCCGACAGCCCTTCCTGGTCGAAACTCGACCCCGAGCTCCCCAAAGAGCGGCTCGGCACGCTCTACCTGAACCTGACCGCGCTCTATGACACGATGCAGGCAGTTGGGCAGTCAATGGCGTCCTCCGGCGGAACAAATCCCTTGGCGAACATGGCCCGCGCGAATGGCGCGGTCGAACTGTCCCTCACCGCCCACGACGATGGCTTCCAGATCGACTCCTCGTCCGACACGACCTCGAGTGACCAGATGGTTTCCGTGACCGGCGTGCCCTCGGCGAATACGCTGAATGATGTGCCCTCCGGCAGTTGGGCGGTCTATGAGGGAACCGACCTCAAGTCAACCGTCCAGCAGCTGCTTGCACTGGAGCGCAAGCAGGGCAACAGCCAACAGATCGACGATGGCATCAAGCAGATCAACAGCCAGTTCGGGATCGACCTCGAAAAAGACGTTCTGCCGCTGCTTGGCGGCGACTACATTTTCAGCGTCCAGGGCAAGAAAGGTACCGATATTCCGGTCGTCAGCGGCGGTGCCGAAATGCTCCTCAAGCAGGGCGACGGCACAAAGATGTCGGGAGTCCTCGACAAGATCAATCAATCCCTTACCACCCAGGGCCAGACGATCACGCCGGTCCAAGTCGGCAGCGCGTCCTTCTCCAGCTTCGGCCCATCCGCGCCCTTCCTCTATGGCCTGTCGGGCGACAAGCTCTACATCCTGGCGACCTCCGACACAACAGCCGACGTGAGCACCTTCGCGAAGCAAGTGCTTGACGGCCAGAGCAAGGGCATGGGCACCGATGCGACCTTCAAGAGCCGCATCGCCAAGCTGCCCGCGAACAGCAACGGCCTGCTCTACGCCGACATCTCGAAGATCGTCTCAGAGGGCGTCGAGTCTACGATGAGCGGCTCGTCAAAGGCGACTTACGATGAGCAGTACGCCCCGCTCGTCCACCCCATCCAGTATCTCCTGGTGGGCGGCGCTACTGCGATGAACGGCCAGACGGCCCACACACGGGGCGTCACCTTCCTCGGCATCGGCAAATAGCCGTCAGCGTTCAGCTATCAGCCGTCAGCCTAACAATGTCATTCTGAGCGCAGCGAAGAATCTCTTGCTGACGGCTGATTGCTGACAGCTTCGATATTGACACTCCCGCTCATGCGGTGCTATAATGCCCGTGTCGGCGGCGGCAAGCCCGGCTCCGTGAGGGCCGGCAACAAGGGACAGAGGAAGCCACCCGGCTTTCGACTGTCCCTTTTTGAGCCGTCGTGTACTATGCAGTGTACCGTTATCAGTCATCAGCTACCGTTGACGACTGCCTACCGCCTACTGCCTACCGCCTACTCGAAGGAGGGGTCCAATTGACCGACACCGCGATTAAGAAGACGCCGTTGAACGCGGCGCACCGCGCACTCGGTGCGCGGATGGTTGAGTTCGGGGGCTGGGAGATGCCTGTGCAATACAAGGGCATCATCGAGGAGCATAACGCCGTGCGGCAACGGGTCGGCATATTCGACACCTGCCACATGGGTGAGTTCGTCGTCCAGGGAACCGGCACGCTGCCCCTGCTCCAGTACTCCACCAGCAACGATGTCTCGAAGCTCGATCTCGGCCAGGCTCAATACTCGTTCATGACCAACCCAGAGGGCGGCGTCGAGGACGATTGCCTCGTCTACCGCTTCCCCGACCACCACTATGTTGTCGTCAACGCCGCGCCGCTGGAGTCGGACTTCCAGCGGCTGTCGCGGTTGGCCGACGAACAGAAGATCGGTGATGTGGTGTTACGCAACTTCTCGGACGAAACCGGCAAGCTCGATGTGCAGGGGCCTCTCGCCGCCGCCCTGGTGCAGAAGTTCACCGACACCGACCTCGCGGAGCTGAAATACTACTACGCTACGCAGGGTCCGATCGGCGGCGTGCCCTGCCGGATCTCGCGCACTGGCTACACCGGGGAGGACGGCTTCGAGCTTTTCTTCCCGATGGTAGAGGTCGAACGGATGTGGAACCTCTTCGTGGAGGCTGGAGCCGAGCCGTGCGGCTTGGGCTGCCGCGACACGCTGCGCCTAGAGAGCAGCCTGCCCCTCTCCGGCAGCGACGTTTCGCCCGACCCCGCGCGCAACCCGATCTGCGCCGGCTTCGGGCGCTTCGTCCGCCTCGACAAAGACTCCGACTTCTGCGGCAAAGATGCGCTCCAACGGTTCAAGGACGACGGCTGCGCGCAGAAAATGATCAACTTCGAGGTGACCGGGCGGGGCGTCGCCCGCGCCCATTACCCGATAGCCGACAAAGACGGCGAAACCGTCGGCGAAGTCACCAGCGGCGCGCCCGCGCCCTCGTTGGGCCGCAACGTCGGCATGGGTTGGGTGCGTCCCGATCTCGCCGAAGTCGGCACCGAACTCGCCGTGATGATCCGCGACCAGCCGGTCGCCATCCGGGTGATGAAACGCCCGATGTACAAGCGGAGCAAGTGAGAGGCTACCCAAGTCTATCTTAGGAGGAGGCTGCAATGAACAACCCGCGCGATTACAAGTACACAAAGGACCACGAGTGGGTGCGCCTGGACGGTGAAATAGCCGTGATGGGCCTCGCCGATTACGCTCAGAGCCAGTTGGGCGACATGGTCTTCGTCGAACTGCCGGATGTCGGCAAAACAATCAAGCAGGGTGAGAGCGCAGGCGCGGTAGAGAGCGTGAAGGCCGCCGCCGACTTCTACGCGCCCCTCAGCGGCGAGGTGCTCGAGCGCAACGATGTCCTCCTCGACGACCCCGGAGTGCTCAACAGCGACTGCTACGGCGCGGGCTGGATGCTCAAGGTACGCCCCTCGGACCCCGCCGAGATGGACAAGCTGATGACAGCCGAGCAGTACGATGAGTACGAGAAGCAGCAAGGCTAGCCCACAGGAGAAACGATGCCGTATATACCGAACACAGACGCCGACAGGAAGGCTATGCTCGACAGCCTCGGGATGCGCGAGTTGGCCGACCTCTACCGGGAGGTGCCCGCAGCAGTACTTGACCCGCCTATCACGCTGCCCGAGCCGATGTCGGAGAGCGAGATCATGGCCGAGATGCGCCGCCTCAGCGAAAAGAACGCCGACGCCGCCCACTACGCGACATTCCTCGGCGGCGGCTCATACAACCACTACAGCCCCGCGGCGGTCTACCGCATCATGTCGCGCGGAGAGTTCTACACGGCCTACACCCCGTACCAGCCCGAACTCTCTCAGGGCACATTGCAGTGGACTTACGAGTGGCAGACCCTCGTCAGCGAGCTTACCGGCATGGACGTCTCGAACGCTGGCATGTGGGATGCCTCGACCGCGATGGCCGAGGCTGCGATCATGGCGACGAATATCACGAAGCGCAAGACCGTGCTGATCGGCAACGGCGTGAACCCGCAGTACCGCGAGGTGCTGAATACATACGCGCCCCCACATGGCGTGACGGTCCAGACGATCAAGGCATCCGCCGATCTAGAGAACCTCGGCCCAGATGTCGCCTGCGTGATACTCCAGCAGCCGAACTTCGTCGGCACGATCAACGACCTGAATGCCACGGCCGATAAAATACACGCCGCGGGTGCGCTCTTTATCCTGGTCTACGACCCGATCTCGCTCGGCCTCCTGAAAGCGCCTGGCGAAATGGATGTGGACATAGCCATCGGCGAGGGACAGGCGCTCGGCGCGCCCCAGCAGTTCGGCGGCCCATATTCGGGTATGCTCTCGGTGAAGGAGAAGTACACCCGCTCGCTGCCGGGTCGCCTCGCGGGCATGACAAAGGACACCCGCGACGGCAAGCGCGGCTTCGTGCTCACCCTACAGACCCGCGAACAGCATATCCGCCGCGAAAAGGCGACATCGAACATCTGCACGAACTCGGCGCTGATCGCGCTTGCGAACACTGCCTACCTGGCGCTGATGGGCAAGTACGGGCTGCGCCGCGTCGCCGAGATCTGCTACAACCGCGCACATTATTTGGCCGACGAGATCACCAAACTGCCGGGCTTCACGCTCAAGAACGAAGGCCCCTTCTTCAAGGAGTTCGTCGTCGAGACGCCGCTCCCGCCCGCCGACCTGAACCACCGGCTGCTCGACTGTAAGATCATCGGTGGCCTCGACGTGAGCGATCTCCTGCCGAACGGCTGGCTGCTTTGCGTCACCGAAATGAACAGCCGCGAACAGCTCGACCGCCTGGTGTCTGCCCTCCGCGAGATCACCGCAACGCCCGGAAGCGAAACTGAGAAAGGAGCTGGGGCCTAGATGGACCTCCTCAACAAAGCCGCGAAAAATGTGACCGGTGCCGTAGACCACGCCCTTCACGCATCCGGCGACGGCAACAAGCACGCCAATACCAACCCGCGCGCCGGGGCCGTCGAGCCGCTGCTCTTCGAGTTGAGCAGCCCCGGCCGCATCGGGGTTTCGCTGCCCGACGATGATGTGCCCACCGCATCCCTGCCCGACGCCGCCCTCTTGCGGGAGCATCTTGACCTGCCGGAGATTTCGGAGATAGACGTGATGCGCCACTTCGTGCGCCTCTCTCAGATGAATTACAGCATTGACGGCGGCTTCTACCCGCTCGGTTCATGCACGATGAAATACAATCCGAAGGTCCACGAGGATGTCGCCGTGCTTCCCGGCTTTGCCATGATCAACCCCAACCAGCCGCCCGAAACGGTGCAGGGCGCGCTCGAAGTGATGTACGGCCTGCAAGAATACCTCGCCGCGATCACCGGTATGGACTCGGTGACCTTGCAGCCCGCCGCGGGCGCGCACGGCGAGTTCACCGGCATCTTGATCATTCGCGCCTATCACCACAGCCGCGGCGAGGACCAGCGCGACACGGTACTGGTGCCCGACAGCGCCCACGGCACCAACCCCGCGACGACGACTTCCGCCGGCCTCAAGATGATCACCCTCAAGTCGAACGCCGAAGGCAACATAGACCTGGAGCAGTTGAGCGCGAACCTCAACGAGCGGACCGCCGGCATGATGCTCACAGTGCCGAGCACGCTCGGTCTCTTCGAGCCGAACATCCTCGAGATCAGCGAGCGGGTTCACCGCGCTGGAGGCCAGATGTACGGTGACGGCGCGAACCTCAACGCCCTGGTCGGCCATATCCGCCCCGGCGACCTCGGCATAGACGTGATGCACATCAACCTCCACAAGACCTTCACGACCCCCCACGGCGGCGGAGGCCCCGGCGCGGGCGCGGTCTCCATGAAGGCGCACCTTGCCCCGTTCAGACCCGGACCCGTGGTCGAAAAATACGAGGAAGACGGGCAGACAGTCTTCCGGCCCTTCATGCCTGAGCAGAGCATCGGGCGGGTGAAGGCGTTCATGGGCAACTTCGGCATGTTTGACCGCGCCTACACCTACATCCGGCAGCTTGGCCTTCCCGGCCTCAAGCGCGTGAGCGAGAACGCGATCCTGAACGCGAATTACATCCGTGGCCGCCTCGCGGGCACCTACTGGCTGCCATTCGACCGCGTGAACATGCATGAGGTGATCCTGAGCAGCAAGAACCTCAAGCGCGACTACGGCATCAAGACGCTCGATGTCGCCAAGCGGCTGATCGACTACGGCTTCCACCCGCCGACCGTCTACTTCCCGCTGATCGTCGAGGAGGCGCTGATGATCGAGCCGACCGAGACCGAGAGCCGGCAGACCCTCGACGAGTTCTGCGACGCGATGCTCGCTATCGCGGAGGAAGCCCGCACCGACCCCGAACTTCTGAACCACGCCCCCCACACGACGAAGTACGGTCGCCTCGACGAGGTGACCGCCGCCCGCGAACCGAACCTCCGCTGGCGTCAAGGATGATATGATCAACCTATCCGCAGCTTACCCGCGAATCCATTCAAGCCGCGCTGGCGTTCGCTGCCGAAGCCTTGCACTCAGCTGTGGCGGGAGCCTCTTAACAGACCGCGTAGGCGCTGCGTATGGAGTCCGCTTGTGGAATGGGAGAGGGACTGGATCAGCAAACTCGGCACCCAAGAAATTGGTAAGGAGAGAAATCTTGAAAAAGCTGCTCACTTCTGGTGGCATCGTGAACAACAGCATTCGTAACGCACTGGTTGATATGATGGGCAAACCGATTGCCGAGGCCACTGCGTTGTTCGTTCCCACAGCAGAGCAACCGCTCGGACCCTTCTTTGTCGGGCGGTCGGCAAAAAATCTCCTACAACAGGAGTGGAAAGCGTTCGGAGTGCTGGAGCTAACTGCCCTGCCCAGTATCCCGCAAGAAGCCTGGCTACCGAAACTCGAAGCCGCTGACGTTCTACTGGTGGGAGGAGGCGATCCGCTGTATCTGTGCTACTGGATGCAGCAGTCGGGGCTGGCGGACCTCTTGCCGGAGCTGCGCGAGACGGTCTATGTGGGAATGAGCGCCGGGAGCATGGTGCTGGCCCCCAACATCGGGCAGGAGTTTGTCAACTGGAGGCCGCCCACCGTTGGCGAGAGCGACAAGACGCTGGGGCTGGTCGATTTTGCGGTGTTTCCGCACCTGGACAACCCGGATTTGCCGGAGAATACGCTGGCCGTCGCAGAAAAATGGGCCGCCAAGCTGACTGTGCCGGGGTACGTGGTTGACGATGATACCGCAATCAAAGTGATCGACGGAGCGGTCGAAGTTATCTCCGAAGGCCATTGGAAATTATTTACGCCCTAAGTTCGAGTTGCTAGGGTGTCACTCCCTAGGTAAAGATGGCGGCCAACGACGAGCAACAAAGTTCCCAGAATAAGTAGAGGAGGAACTTTGTTGCGTTGGCGAGTCTACACCTATGAAGTTCAGGACGCAACTCAGGCACAATCGTTAGGTTAGTGTTTCTGACAAAGCAGAATGGAGAGAGTCATGGCTGGCTTCACGTTACCTGTAGTGGTTGGAAAAGATGAGGATGGATACTTTGCATTCCGTCCTTCATTAAAAGGGTGCTATACGCAAGGAGACACCTACGAAGAAGCCATTGAGAATATTGAAGAAGCGATCCAATTATACATCGAATCTCTTTTTGCGCACAGGGAATCTGTTCCAACAAGCGGAATGGTTAGTCTAAAGAACACATGAACTGGCGCTTACTCCTCTCACCCCCCGAAGCCGGGCACTTGAATATGGCCCTCGACGAGGCGCTGCTCGAATCCGTCCTCGCTGGCGGGCCGCCGACCGTGCGCTTCTACGGCTGGCAGCCCGGCTGCCTCTCGGTCGGGGCGAACCAGCCGCTCGCCGCGCAGATCGACACCGATTGGGTTCGGGCGCAGGGCTACACCCTGGCCCGTCGGCCCACCGGCGGACGCGCTGTGCTCCACGACGGCGCGCGCGAGCTGACCTACAGCCTGGTCGCCCCCGACGCGGACCCATGCGTGAGCGGCGGCGTGGTCGAGAGCTACCGCAAGATCAGCACCGGACTGGTGCGGGGGCTGGAGCGGCTCGGGATCGCGGCGCGCATGGCCGAGCCGCCGGAGGCTGCGGCAGCGCGTGGCGCGTCGCCCCTGGCGGGCGCGCGCGCCGAACTCGCCGCCCGCCGCAACGGACGCCCCAACCCCGGCCACGACGACCCTGCGGGCGCGGTCTGCTTCGATGAGGCGACCGATTACGAGATCACCGTCGAGGGCCGCAAGGTGATCGGTAGCGCCCAAACGCGGCGTGGCGGGGCGCTGCTCCAACAGGGATCCGTCTTGCTTGACGCCGACCTAGAGCGTTGGTCGCGCGCCTTCCGCCACCCAAGCGAAGACGCCAGCCTCCGCGCCGAGACTCACCTCGCGCTACGCATGGCCGGCCTAAACGACTTCGCCCCCGCGCCCCTGCCAGCCGAGCAGGTCGCCGCTGCCCTCTGTGCCGGCTTCGAGGACGCGCTAGGCATCACCCTCGAACCCGGTCATCTGACGCAAGCCGAACTCGCCCGCCGCCAAGACCTAGTGGAAACAAAATACGCAACAGACAACTGGACCCTACGAAAGTAGAACTGAAAGCTGAAAGCTGAAAGCTGAAAGCTGAAAGCTGAAAGCTAACTCACAGGAGCAACGACACCTATGCAGGAATACGACATCGCAATAATTGGCGGCGGGCCGGGCGGCTATGTGGCCGCGCTCGACGCCGGGATGCGGGGCGCGAACGTGGTGCTGGTCGAGAAGGACCGGCGGCTCGGCGGAACCTGCCTGCTCCGTGGCTGCATCCCCTCGAAGACGATGGTCAAGACCGCAGAGATACTCTCCGAGATGCGCCGCGCCGCCGAATTCGGTGTTACGGGTGGAGCCGAGCCGAACTGGGAGGGGATCGTCGCCCGCAAAGACAAGGTGGTGGACGGCCTTACGAAGGGGGTCAACGACCTCTTCAAGGCGCGCAAGATCACCCGCCTAGAAGGCACCGGCCGCATCATGTCGCCGACCAGCGTGCTTGTGCAGGGCACGAACGCCAACACCGGCATGATGGGCACGATACGCGCCAAGAACATAATCATCGCCACCGGCTCGGCCACCATCCTCGGCACTGAGCTTCCCGGCGGCGACTCGCCCCGCGTGATCACCAGCGACGAGATACTCGACCTCGACTTGACGCTGCGCTCAATACCCGCCCTGCCTAAGAGCATGGTGGTGATCGGCGGTGGGATCGTCGGCATGGAGTTCGCCTCGATCTTCGCGGCTTACGGCACGAAAGTCACAGCGGTGATCACCTCACCTCGCATCCTGCGGAACGTTGATGAGGAGATCGCGCGTCGCTTCTCGGCGCTACTCAAGGCGGCAGGCGTCGAAACCCTCCTCAAGACCACCGTGCAGGAGTTCCGCGACCGCGGCGACCGGCTCGAGGTGGTCGTGCAGACCGAGGGCAGCGCCGAACCCCGCGTGCTGGAATGTGAGTACGCGCTCTACGCGAAGGGCCGCGTGCCCTACACCCAGGGCCTCGGCCTCGATGACATCGGCGTAACCACCCAGCGCGGCTACGTGCCGACCGATGAGTACATGCGGACGAACGTGCCGGGCATCTACGCCATCGGCGATGTGGTGCCGGGCCACATGCTCGCGCATGTCGCGTCCTATGAGGGCGAGGTCGCCGTGGACCACATCCTCGGCCACCCCCGCGCCGCCGACTACCGCGCTGTGCCCGACTGCATCTTCACGATCCCCGAAATCGCAAGCGTGGGCCTGACCGAGGCCATCGCTAAGGAGCAGGGCATCGCGGTGCGCGTCACCAAGTTCCCCTTCGCCGCGCTTGGCCGCGCCCTGGCGATAGGCGAGCCGCACGGCCTCGTCAAGCTGGTTTGCAGCAGCGAGGACCGCACCGTGCTCGGTATGCAGATCCTCGGTGCCCACGCCAGCGACGTGATCGCCGAAGGCACGCTTGCCGTCCAGCAGCGCGCCACCGCCGACGACCTCGCCCACACGATGCACGCCCACCCAACCATGCCCGAAGCCGTCCAGGAGACCGCCATAGCCCAAATCTTCGGCACCCCCCTCCACGTCAACGTGCCCACCCGAGCGTAGTACGTAGTGCGGAGTGCGTAAGATTTAAGTCTACGTACTTGGGTGATTACCCACAACACGGGAATGGGTCGGTACTTGAAGTAAAGGCATCGTCTGTGGGAGAGTTGCTCTGCGCTCGATGCACTTGCCCAGGCACTGTTGCCTACGTACTCTGCACTCCGCACTCCGCACTCGGATCAGCCGACGACCCCCGGGTACAATCCCTGGGTCAGCTTGCCCTCAGCGAAGCGCGACGGACGGTACGGGTGCAGCTCGGCTGCCTCGCCGGTCGTGATCAGTTGGGCCATGAGGTCGCCGACTGCGGGGCAGAGCTTGAAGCCGTGACCGCTGAATCCCAGCGCGAGGTACAGGCCGGAGACGCTGGGTGCCGCGCCCAACACTGGCTGCCAGTCGGGGGTCACGTCGTAGAGGCCCGCCCAGCCGCCTTTGCGGCTCGCCGTGGCAAGCAGCGGGAGCAGGCGGGTGGCCTCCCGGCTGAAGCGGTTTACTTCGTCCTGGGTCACGCCCTCGCCGTAGCCTTCGAGCGGCGCGGCCAGGAGAGCGTCGGCCTCGTCCACCGAGCCGATCCAGGTGTAATTCTCGCCGTCGGGCCGCAGGTAGATCTTGCGGCCCAGGTCGATCAGCACCGGGTGGATGCTCCCGAAGTCGGTGGGCCGCCGCAACTGCACGATGGGGTGGCGGCTCGGGACTATCGGTACGCTGACGCCGATCGGGTCGAGCAGCCCCGGCCCCCAGACGTTCGCCGCGACGACCACCCGCTCCGTCGCCACGAACTCCCCGCCGATCTCCACGCCCTGCACCCGCTCGCCGCGGACGCGGATGGCCGTCACCGCCGTACCGAGGCGGAAGGTCGCGCCGAGAAGGGCGGCTGCGGCGGTGTAGGCGGCGGTTGTTGCGACCGGGTCGGCGTATCCGGCCTCCGGCTCCCAGCAGAAGGCGGCGGTGCCTCCGGTTTCCAGCCTCGGCTCGATCTCGCGCACCTCCTCCCGGCCCACCAACTGCGTGCGTATGCCGATTGCCTGCTGCATCGCCACGTTGCCGGCCAGCGCCTCCGCCTCGCCAGGCCCCGCCAGCACAAGCATCCCGGTCTGTCGGAAGCCTGCGTCGCCGCCGACCCTCTCGGCGAAGTGCTGGAAGACGCGGAGCGAGTGCATCGCCAGGACGGCGGTCGGCGGAGTGGAGTAGTGTTGGCGGACGATGGCCCCCGACTTCCCCGTGTTGCCGCCAGCCAGCCCCCCGCGCTCGATCAGTGTCACATCGCGCACGCCGCGCAGCGCCAGGTGGTAGGCGAGGCTAGCGCCGTGGCAGCCGCCGCCGATGATCACGGTGTCGGGCATCGCGACTAGCTCCGCAGCCCCGCGACAGCCGACCGCATCCGCTCGGCGAAGGCGGCGTCGGTGATCGAGCCGAGGTTGATCTCGACGTTCGCGATCGCCCCGTCGCGCCCCGCGCGGGCCAAGAGTTCGGCCACGTAGGCGTCGCTGGCGACGTTCGGGTTCGCCTTCGCCCGCGCGACCCCCGCCAGCCCGACCACCTCATCTGCCGCCCGCGCCACCCTCAGCGGCACCTCGCACGCCCCCTGCAAGGCCGCCTGGATCGCCGCCCGACGCGCCTCCTTCTCCCCGTCACTCCCCTTCGGCAGCTTGTAGGCCGCGCCCACCGCGTCGTATGCCTGGGTGTCCTCATCCACGGCTACGGCCAGCTCGGCCTGTAGCTTGCTCGCCCGCGCCAGCACGTCGCGGAGATCCTCCTCGACTGCCGCGAACTTCTCACGCCCCACCGTGAGGTTGCAGGCCATCGCCACCATCGCAGCACCCATCGCGGCGGCGAGCGCGCTACAACTCCCCCCGCCGGGCGTCGGCGACGGCGAGGCCAGCGTGTCGAGGTACTCTTTGACGCTCAGATCGATCAGGTTGCTCATAGTCGGCTCCTTCGAGTGGGCGCGGGCGAGGGCCTGCTTGGCGGCATGGCTCCGGCGGCGCAACCGGTATTCCCTTTGCCTGGCCGCGCGCCCGTCCGCCGCTTCCTCGTAGTAGGCGAGGCTCACCGGCAGCCTCGCCCGCGTGTACCGCGCCCCACGGCCCCGCTCATGCGCCGCCACCCGCCGCGCCAGGTCGGTCGTCCAGCCCGTATAGTATGTGCCATCGGCGCAAAGCAGCAGGTAGACGTAAGGCATTGCGGAGTGCGGAGTGCGTAGACTTGAATCTTACGCACTAACCACTAACCACTACGCCAGCTGGCGCGCGATTTGCGCGGTGTGCGCGGCGTCGTGGGAGATGATGTGCAGGGCGTGCGAGCTGATCGTGATCCGGCCCTGCTCTTCGTGCCGGCCGGTTCGCTCCCAGGCTGAAGGAGGGAGGGCCTCGAGGTCGGTGACGAACGCGGCCTGGAGCGCCAGGAAGCTGGCCCAGGCTTCGGCCAGGGAGGCGGTAGCGTAGTTTCGCTCACGCGCCCATTGCTCCTGATCGTAGCTCGGCAGCACCGGATCTTCCTCGTCCCTCATCGCCCGCATCCGCTCGATCGCCCGCTCCTGCGCGTCCCGCAGGTGGCAGACCACCTCGACCACCGACCAGTTCTCGTCGCCGCCGCGCGCCTCCCGCGCCTCCTCCTCCGTGCAGCCCGCCAGGAGCGCGCCTATCGTGTCGGGCGTGGCCCGCAAAGCGTCCAACAGATCCTTCGCTGTGTCGTACATGTGTCCCTCCGTAGCAGGCGGTAAGCGGTAGGTAGGCAGTTGTCAGTGGTCGGTACGTAGCTGGACGATGGCGATGTTCCCCACCTCCGCAGTATAACATAAGCCCGGCAGGGGCGGCTATTGAAACCAACATAGATGGTTCGTAGTGAGCACTTCAGTGCTTCGTCGCAAGCCATGAGTCATCGAGGGCGAAGCCGCTCCCCGACAGACACTGCCCCGTGAGCCGTCAATAATCACCCGCCCGTACCGCTGGCGTCTCGCCGGCCCGTGTATCCCGCCGTACCGCCTACCAACCACTAACCACCCACCACCAACCACTCGTCTGTGGGAGAGCGGCTCCGCCCTCGATTAGCTCACCTTCCGTCTGTGGGAGAGTCGCTCTGCGCTCGATTTGCTTACAGCAGCCCCCTCCGACAGACACAGCCTCATACCATCCGCACTCCGCACTCCGCACTCCGCACTCAAAACATTCGTGTATTCGTGGCCCGTATTCGTGGACGGCTTCGCAGCTACCCGCACTCCGCACTTGCCCCCCAAACCGCGTCAGATGCCTCTAGAACGCCCGTTCGCCTCCATACCGCTATTAGACTCTCCCGGCATCCAGCCCGCTCCCGGCCATTCTAGAACGCCCCTCCCAGCTCACGTACCGCCGGCGTCTCGGCGGCCCCGCGCCGTACCGCCGGCGTCTCGGCGGCCTGTGTGCCACTGTCCAATCCACCGCCCCGTATGCGGGTGGCCCCGCCCCGCCTCCACTGTCATTCTGACCCCACCCACTGTCATTCTGACCCTACCCACTGTCATTCTGAGCGAAGCGAAGAATCTCTGCTGACCACCGACCACTGACCACTGATGCCGCCTAGGTCTTTCGGAGTATCTTTGGACCAAAATCGCCAAAAAGCTCCCAAATCTGGCAGTAAATGACCCCTGAAATGGATATTAAAAGTGAGGGGGTAAAAATAGCGGGGCGAAAACCCCCTATTCCGTGCCTGAAAAAGAAATAGCGCGGCCCCGCGCCGGGACGCGTGCCGGTGGATTTTGGCCGGTTTCCCAAAAATACTCCGATCGGAGTATCTTTCAGAATGAGGAGGAAAGTAGTGAGTAATCTCGTGCCTACTCCTACAGCCTACTCGCAAAAGGTTATCTAATATTAGCCGCCAGGCACGAAATATCAGCCGGAGGTCGCCCGCCGTGCCTGACGCTGCCCCTGAAAGCTGCTGGGTTTCTGATAATCGCTGGTAAGCGTTCAGCATTGCGTGTGCAGCTGGCGGCAGAAAGTCAGGAAACGTGATAGAATAGGAGCATAAAACGCTGCGTGTCGAAATCGCAGCCTACGGGAGGAGAATTGCCGGAATGATCAAGCTGATCGCGCTTTTCAAGAAGCCGGAGGATGTGGACGCCTTCGAGTTGCACTACAACGAGGTACATCTGCCGCTCATCCGGCAGGTACCCTATATGACCGAATTCGTTTCGAGCAAAGCCTGGGGCGCGCCACGGGGCGAGCCGGCATACTACCGGATGGCCGAGATGTGCTTCCCCGACCGCGAAGCCTTCGAGAAGGGCATGGCCTCCGACGAGAATCGAGCCTCCGGCAAAGACCTGATGAGCTTTGCCCGCGATCTGGTGACGATTTTCTTCGTCGAGACGGAGTAGGGTCATGGTTCTCTCCCCCTGGCACAGCCGCGATGCCGCCTCCTTCGGCTTCGAGAACATCATCTACAGCAAAGCCGGCGGCATCGCCCGCGTGACGATCAACCGCCCCCAAGTGCTCAACGCGCTCAACTGGGCGACGCTCCGCGAGATGCAGGCCGCCTTCGAGGACACCTCCTGGGACGACGAGGTGGGCGTGCTGGTGCTGACCGGCGCAGGCGACCGAGCCTTCTGCACCGGTGCGGACCTCGACGAGCAGCAGCAGTTCTTGGCGCGCCCCCACGACTACTGGAAGTGGATGGGCGCTTTCATCGAAGCCCACGACAAGCTGCGGAACATCGGCAAACCGACCATCGCCCGGCTGAACGGCATCACGGTCGGCGGCGGCAACGAGTTCAACATGGCCTGCGATCTCGCGGTCGCGGCAGACGACATCTTCATCCGGCAGGTCGGCCCCGCGCGGGGCAGCGTGCCCGCGGGCGGCGCGACCCAGTGGCTGCCGATCATCGTCGGCGACCGCCGTGCCCGTGAGATACTGATGCTCTGCGAGGAGATCCCTATCGCGAAGGCCCTCGACTGGGGCCTGGTGAACCGCGTCGTCCCCCGGGCGGAACTCGACGCGGCCGTGGACGCAATGGCCGCCACGCTGCTCGACCGCCTGCCCACGGTCCTCCGCTACACTAAGCACCAGCTCAACTTTTGGCGCGACCTGAGTTGGAACATGACCGTGGGCCACGCCCGTGACTGGTTGAGCCTCCACTCGAACTCCGCCGAGGTGGCCGAGGGGCTGGCTGCCTTCCACAGCCGCCGCCCGGTTGACGTGTCCGGCCTGCGCCGCGCTCAGGCGTCCGCAGGCGAGGCGTCCACCTGGATCTGCCCTGTCTGCGCCGCCCCGATGCCGGCCGCCTTTGCCTTCTGCGGCAGCTGCGGCGCTAGGCGAGTACCGGGTCCTGAATAGGGAGCAATCTATGCGCTACACGGTCTATCTCGAAATTCAGGAAGACGGCACGACTATGGCCCACGTACCCGCGTTGCCCGGCTGCACCAGCACCGGATTGACGCAGGATGTCGCGCTGGCGCGGGTGCCCGACGCGATAGCCGCGTATAACGCCTGGCTTCGCACCCACGGCGAACAGGCGGTCCCCGCGACAGAGCCTGTGGAGGTCGTGATAGGCGGGTCTACGGAAGACGCCGACAACCACCTCGGCGACGAATCCGGGCTACTGCCGAGCGATCGCACGCCGTTGAGTGAAGACGACGTAGCCACGCTGATGCGCCTAATGTCCTACTCCCGGAGTGACCTGCTCTCAGCCGTGCAGGGCCTCAGCCGCGACCTCCTTCGCTGGCAGCCGTCGGCGCAGTCCGAACAGGCTGGCTGGTGCATTGACGACATCCTGGAGCATGTCGCCCGCGCCGAGCGCGTCTACACCAGCCGCCTCGACAGCAACATCTTCGACCTGATCGAGAGCGCCCGCCGCGACGCCATCGAGCGGATGTCGCGGCTGACCGAGGTCGAGCGCAGCCAGATGACCCAGCACCAGAGCGAGTTCTGGACGGCCCGCAAGGTCTTCCGGCGGTTCCTGGAACACGAGCTTGAACATCAGCAGCATATCCAGCAGATCTTGCATTCGTACCAGGCCGACCAGGGTCTGTAGGGAGGGATCGAGATGCCCGACACGCCGACCGAGTATAGTTTTATCCGCGTCCGCAGCGAAGGCGCTGTGGGCATAGTCCAGCTCTACCGCCCCGAGGTGCTGAACGCACTCAGCACCTCGCTAATAGACGAACTGATCGCCGCGCTCCAGGCGTTCGACGCCGACGACCGGATCGGCTGCATTGTCGTCACCGGCAACGACCGAGCCTTCGCGGCGGGGGCCGACATCAAGGAAATGGCTGAGGCCGGCACGGTCGAGATGTTGCAGCGCGACAACCTCGCCCGCTGGGAGCGCGTCCGTGGCATCAAGAAGCCGATCATCGCGGCTGTCTGCGGCTTCGCGCTCGGCGGCGGCAACGAACTTGCGATGAGCTGCGACATGATCATAGCAAGCGAGACCGCCGTCTTCGGCCAGCCCGAGATCAACATCGGTGTGATGCCCGGCGCTGGCGGCACCCAGCGCCTCACGCGGGCCATCGGCAAGGCGCGCGCCATGGAGATGATCCTGACCGGGCGGCAGATGACCGCCCGCGAAGCCGAGCGCGCCGGCCTCGTAACCCGCGTCGTGCCGCGCGAGGTCTACCTAGCCGAGGCTATCTCCCTCGCCCAGGAGATCGCCTCGAAAGCCCCGCTCGCGGTGCGCCTAGCCAAGCAGGCCGTGCTCAAAGCCTACGAACTGCCCCTGCGCGAGGGCCTCGAAGCCGAGCGCGCCGCCTTCTACACCCTCTTCAGCAGCGAAGACCAAAAGGAGGGTATGCGTGCGTTCGTGGAGAAGCGCAAGCCGGAGTATAAGGGGCGATGAGCAGGTCGAGTTTACGAGTCAGGGTGTAGTATGCGTATCAACGACATCCAGCCCGATAGGCAGCGCCCCATAGCGTAGCTCGACCGCCAGCCGGTCGGTTTCTGCCTTGCTCAGATGGTTGAGCACGCCCTCGCCGTTCGGGACCACACCCTGGATGATCGGGCTGGCGATCACCTTCTTGTCCCACAAAATGGGCATGTACTTGCCGATGTGGGAGGCAGTGAAGTCCTTTACCTTGCGCGGGCCGTCGCCCTTTAGCACGAACAACACTTCCGGCGTATTGGTCTGAGGGTCTATTTGGGTAGTGACCTTCGTGCCGTCAACATCCGCACTCGTCACCACGTCGGAGTAGACCGGAGCATTGCTCGTGGGAGCCGCTTGGGGAGCGGCGGTCAGTTCGGCGGGTGTGGGACCGCCTTGCTGGGTCCTTACCAAAGTGCCCTCTGGGATCGCCTGGTCGCCGCCGTCGATCCATTCCATGTAGCCGCGCTCGCTCACGGCGATGATCGCGCCGCTCGGGTCTTTCATCTGCGGCAACTCGACAACGATCCGGTTGCTGCCCTGTAGCGTTACCTGTGCTCCGCCCACGTTCAGTGCGCCCAGACGGGATGTGATCGCGTCGCGCGCCGCACTCATGTCACTGGGGCTTGCTGCGGCGTTGGCCTGAAGGATTACGGTGGTGCCGCCATGTAGGTTCGTCTGTGTAAGGGTCGGTTTAAGAGGCAAGGCCACGGTCGGCATCGGGGCCGGCTGGCCGGTGGGTACGACAGGCACGGCGGTTGGCGGCACCGGCACCGGCCGTCCGGTGGGAGTGGGTGGGCGCGCACCGGAAGTGCTGCTCCAAACGGTGACGATGCCCGCGCCCGCATCGAGCACGGCGAAGGAGTGCCCGTCGGGGGCTGCGGCCAGGCCGTCCACGGTCGCATCCAGGAGATGCATTGTCCCGCCCGCCACGTCGAAGAGCGCGACGGCGTCCTTGCCCCGCGGGTCGTCGTGGGTGCGGAAGGCGAGCAGGCCACTTCTGCCCAGCCAGGCGAGGTGCCCTGGCGTGGCGGCGCGGCCCAGAGTGCGGGTCGGTGTACCTGTCATGGGGTTCGAGATTACGGCCTCGCTCATCATCGTCCCCTTGTCCGGGAAGGTGATGCCAGCGACGGTTTGCCCATCGGGCGACCAGGCCGATACCCATAGCGGGAAGAAGCCTGCACTCGGCGAGACGACCGTCTGGCGCGTGCGGAGGTTCGTGATGCTGAGGCTGCCGCCCTGCACGATGGCGAGGCGCTCACCGTCGGGCAACCACACCAGGTCGGTGATCGGCGGCCAGGGTGTGCTGGCCTCACCGGCGATGAGCGGGACCGGCCAGGTCGGCTGCGGCTGGGGCAGCAAGGTGCCGGTGGCCTGGTCGCGTAGGTGGATCGTCCAGCCGTCGGTATATGCCAGGGTGCGGCCGTCGGGCGACCAGGCCATAGCGGTGATGCGCCCGGTTTGCGGCAAGCCGGCGAGTTGCCTGCCGGTTGCCGGTTCCCAGAGGGCCACAAAGCCCTGTCCGCCAGGGTGGTCGGCAGAGCGCGTGACGAGCACCCGCCCGTCGGGTGCCCATGCTAGCCCCACGAGGTTGCCCTGGCCGTTCGCGTCGAGCGTCTGGAGCAAGTGGCCGGTCGCCACATCCCAAAGAGTGATCCGGTTGTCGGGCATGCCGACGGCCAGCGACCCTCCGTCGGATGCCCAGGCTAGTGGGACCTCGATCGCGCCGGTAGCTTTCCCAACCGGCAGGGTGATCCTGGGGGCAAAAGGTGCAGTCCCAGCACTCGGAACGCTCGCTCCGGGGGTGCTGGTCAGCGTTCCCGATGCAGGGTGTGCGGGTGTAGAGGGGCCGGGCGGTGCCGCGCTCGGTACGTTGATTATGTGCGGCGTGGCTGTGGGCTGCCCTCCAGGAACGGAGGGGCCGGAGTCACATGCGGTGCCGCCCAACAGGATCGCCGGCAATAGGATCAGGATTGGGGCTATGGCGACAACGGTTTTCCGGTTCATGGCTGGGCTCCTTTATATTCCGCGCTCCCATACAGTATAATACATCCATGTGCGGAATAGCGGGAGTCTACGACACCAGGGGTGCGCCGGCGGATGAGGCGGTGCTGCGGCGGATGGCCGCGGCAATCGCCCACCGCGGACCGGACGGCGACGGCTTCTACCTCGATGGGCCGGTCGGCCTGGCCCACCGCGCCTTGCGGATCATTGACCTCTCCGACGCCGCCCTCCAGCCGATGGCCTGCCCCGACACCGGCAACCAGTTGATATTCAACGGCGAGATATACAACTACGTCGAGCTGATGCGCGAGCTGGAGGCGCGAGGGCTGGAGTTTCGCTCCCACTCAGACAGCGAGGCGCTGCTGGCCGGATACCGAGCCTGGGGCACCGACTGCGTGCAGCACTTCAACGGCATGTTCGCCTTCGCGATCTGGGACAGGGCGCGGGAGCGGCTCTTCCTGGCGCGCGACCGGATGGGCATCAAGCCGCTCTATTACTGGTGGGACGGGCGGCGGCTTGCCTTCGCGTCCGAGATCAAGGCGCTGTTGCAGCACCCGGCGATCAGCGCGCAGCCGAACGGCGCGGCGATAGCCGAGTACTGGCGGGCGATGTACACGGCCGGTGACCACACTTGGTTCGAGGGGATCAGGCGGCTCGAACCCGGTTGCATGATGCTCGTGGACCGCGACGGGCTAGAGATACGACGCTACTGGGATCTGCCGGAGCAGGAAGACCCGCCGGGCCGCAGCGCGGGCAGCTACATCGAGGAGGTGCGGGGCCTGCTCGACAGCAGCGTCCGGCTCTGCCTGCGGAGCGATGTGCCGCTCGGCGCGCACCTCAGCGGGGGGGTGGACAGCTCGGCCATCGTCGGGCTGATCAGCCGGCAGCTCGAAGGCGGGAGGCTGAAGACTTTCTCGGGTGCGTTCGACTCCGGCCCGGCATACGACGAGCGGCCCTACATCTCGGCTGTCGCAGCCCGCTACCGGACGGACCACCACGAGGTGGTGCCAGGCCCCGCCGACCTTGTGGCGAGCCTGCCCCGCCTGGTATGGCACCTGGATGAGCCTGTGGCGGGGGCGGGCGCGTTCCCGCAGTACTTCGTCTGCCGGATGACGCGGGAAAACGGCGTGATCGTGGTCAACGGCGGGCAGGGAGGCGACGAGCTTTTCGGCGGCTACTTCGGCTACCTGCCGGCCTACCTCCGCAGCATAGTCGCCAGCTTCCGACGGCACCCATCCCCGGCGCTGCTGTCGGCCCTGCTCGGTGACGGACTGCGGCTGTCGGCGCGCCCGGCGCTCCGGCAGGCGGCCATCTCGGCGCTGCGTGAGGGCCGTCGTGGTCGCCTGCGCCCGGACGAAGCGACGGAGTTGCCCGACTTCTTCGGACCGACCCTGCGCCGTCTCGACTTCGCGTCTCCGCGCACGGGAGATTATATCCCCACAGGGAGATCGGCGCTCGGCGAGGCGCTGGCGTTCGACCTGCGGCACTACCTACCTGCACTCTTGCAGGTCGAGGACCGGGTGAGCATGGCGTGGTCGCTGGAGTCGCGGGTGCCGCTGCTCGATTACCGGCTGGTCGAGCTGGCGATGCGGATACCGCCGGAGATCAAGCTGCGGGGGCTGGAGACGAAGCGGATCTTGCGGCGGGCCGTGGCCGACCTGCTGCCGGCATCGGTCCTCGCCCGGCGCGACAAGAAAGGCTTCCCGACGCCGATCGGCCCCTGGTTCGCGGGGCCGTTGCAGCCCTGGCTGCGCGAGCAGTTGCTCGGCCCCCAGGCGCGAGATCGGGGCCTGTTCGAGCCGGAAGCCGTCGCCCGTATGCTCGGCGAGCAGGCGGCTGGCCGCGCCGACCACAGCCGCACGCTCTGGATGATGCTCAACACAGGGCTGTGGTTCGAGCAGTTCATTGAAGCCCAGGGGGTCGGGGGGCAGGGATCGGCCCTCGATGCAGCAGTCACGGTCGCTGGCTGAGGGTGCGCGTCCTCTACCTGAGCCAGTATTTCCCGCCCGAAGTCGGGGCGACGCAGACGCGAGCCTACGAAATGGCGCGCAGGCTCGTCGCGGCGGGGCACGAGGTGACGATGCTCGCCGAGGTGCCGAACCACCCTGCCGGGGTGATCGCGCCCGCATACCGGGGCAAGCTATGGGCACGCAGGCGGCTGGCGGGCATCCGGGTGATCCGCCTCTGGGTGATCACCTCACCCGAAAAGGGCTTTCGGGCGCGGATGCTCTTCTACCTGAGCTATATGGCGATGGCGATCCTGGCGGGGCTTGCGGCCGGCCTGCGCCCGCGCCGCCGCTTCGACGTGATCTATGCCACGTCGCCGCCCCTTTTCGTGGGGCTGGCAGGCGTCGTCCTCAGCCTGCTGCTACGCACGCCGCTCGTCTTCGAGGTCCGCGACCTCTGGCCGGAGAGCGCGGTCGCCCTCGGCGAACTCAGCAGCCGGAGGGCGATCCGGCTGGCCGAGCTAGTTGAGGGGGCTTGCTACCGGCGGGCGCGGCGGATCGTCGTGGTCACGCGGGGGATCGAGCGGCGGCTGCGCGAGCGGGGGCTGTCCTCTGGCCGTGTCTGCCTGATCCCGAACGGGGCGAACGTCGAGGAGTTCAGGCCCCAGCCGGAGCGTGCCGCGGCTCTGCGCCGGTCGCTCGGCATCGGTGACCGCTTCGTGGCGATCTACGCAGGGATACACGGCATCGCGCAGGGCATGGAGACGCTGGTGGAGGCTGCGCGGATTTTGGAGCAGTCCGAGCCCGGCATCGTAATGCTGCTGGTCGGCGAGGGGCCGCGCAAGGCCGAGGTCCGTCGGCTGGTCGCGGAGCACGGACTGACGAACGTATTGATGCTGGACGAGCAGCCGCGCGCGGCAATGGCCGGGTATCTGAGCCTCGCCGGCTGCGCGATAGTCCCTCTGCGCGCCGACCCGCTTTTCGTGGGCGCACTGCCCTCCAAGATGTTCGAGGGGTTGGCCTGCGGCACGCCGGTCGTCCTGAGCGCACCCGAAGGCGAAGCAAGCGCGGTGCTGGCCGCCGCCGGCGCGGGCATACACGTCCCGCCGGAAGATCCACCCGCCCTCGCCGCCGCGATCCGCGGCCTGAGCGCCGACCACGCCGCCTCCGCCGAGATGGGCAGCCGTGGCCGCGCCTTCGTGACGCAGCACTACACGCGCGGGGAGGGTGCGCGACGGCTGGAGGCGCTGCTGCGGGAGGTTGTGAGACAGTAGGGATGAAGGCCCCATAAGCTATTGCAGTGCTACAAAATCTCTGCTATAATCACCTACGACACCGTCCACTCGTTCTGACCACCCGACCCTCACGGCAAATGTAAACGGAGGAAACCGTGGACCGTCAGAGAAAACACCGCCTCTCATATCTGCACATCGTCCTGGCATCGGTACTCGCTGGCGTCTGGCTGTTCCTACTTGCTCCGGTTCCGGCCTCTGCCCAGGGCTGGAACGTAGGCGACACCGTGAACCTGAACAACGGCACATGCATCCGGGTCGGGCCGGGCACGTCGTATCACGCGCACACTAAGGTGCCTGTGGACAACTGGGCCGTCAAGGTGACGGGTGGCCCGCGCATCGCCGACGGAAAACGCTGGTTCGACACGAGCCGAGCAGCAGCAGGGGATCC
The DNA here is from genome assembly GCA_050998805.1 of Chloroflexia bacterium. Classification (GTDB taxonomy): domain Bacteria; phylum Chloroflexota; class Chloroflexia; order QHBQ01; family JAICKM01; genus JAICKM01. The sequence goes on from JBPCPV010000015.1 coordinate 157,281, forward strand.
GAGCGGCGGCACCGGCTGGGTAGAGGAGGACCAGCAGGACTCCAATTGCCCGGATGCCGACAATCTCAGGTTGAGTCCCGGCGGTGTTGTTCCCACTCCCACGCCGATCACAGGCACGGACATAGTTGCACAGATCGGGGTGTGGTGGGCGCAGATCCGGGTTTGGTGGGACGAGCAGTCCGATGTAGTGAAATGGGGAATAGTCATCCTGGCTCTGCTGCTGCTCCTGGGAAGTTCGCGTCAGGGATCGTCGTCCCTCTCAGGGTTGGTGAAGGCGGTCCTGCTCGGCTTGATCCTCTGGTGGCTCGCCGATCACTTCCGTGCAAGCTGGTCGGCCAACTGGCGTACCATCGCCCCGAACGGGCCGGATCTGGCGCTGGTGCTGGGGCTGATCCCGCCGATTGCCTGGCTGCTGACGCGGGTGGTCGGGCGTAGTAGATAACACCCCTACTTCCACCCCAGCCGCGCCAGTGCGGGCAGCAGCACATCCTTGCTCACCATGTTCGAGAGTTTCTTCGCGCCGACGCGGTTCATGTGGTTCGTGTCGGCGAAGTCGCCCGGCTCCTGCCAGAGCGAGTGGTCGTCATAGTCGAAGAAGGGCACGCCGTAGCGGGCGGCGACGGCGCGCAGGTAGGCCCGATATGCCGCGTAATCGGCCGGGGAGAGCCAGGACTCGTGGACTTTCGTGATCGGCATGTTGATCACGACGACCGCGATGCCGCGCGACTGTGCCAGCCGGAGGAACTCCTCGAAGCGCGTAGCCAAGTAGCCGACCACGGTGTAGTTCTGGAGGTGGCCACCGGGGCCTTGATACACCGTCTGTAGCTTCCGCACGTCAATCGGGCGCATCTCGTGGTTCAGCGGCAGGAAGCCGTAGGGGTCGGGTGCGCCGGTCGGGTCGCCGGTGTCGGATGTGGCGTCGAGGAGCATGTCGTGGAGCGTGGTGCGGTATCTGAACAGGTGCCAGGGACGGCCCACCAGGAAGCTGAGCTGCCAGTCAATGTGCAGGCCGGGGTCGGGGAACGCCTGCGGGTAGTCGGCGAGCGTCGCCAGCTCGTCGGAGTAGTTCGACGGCGGGATGCGCCCACCGTTCGGGTTGAACTCGTACTCCGAGGTGCCGTAGATGATCAGCTTCGGTTGCTTGTCGGTCGAGACCACGTTCTTGAGCAGCCAGTAGTTCGACTGCGGCGTGCCGCCGGCAAGGCCGAGGTTCAGTACGGAGACGGTCTGGCTGTAGACCGCGCCTGCGCGGTTCATCATCAGCGAGGGGCTGAGGTCGCACTGCACGCGTGAACTGCCCATGAGCAGCACATCGAGCGGCGCGGCGGCGTGGTGGTAGAGGGCCTTGCGCCCAACCGCCGTAGCCGTCTGCCCTTGCGTGCCGGCCAGCGCCAGCGGCTCGATGCCGAGGACCACCGCCAGGTCCACCGTCGCGAGCAGCACGAGCAGCACGAGTGCCTGTCGCAGTAACCGGCGCGCGGGTCTGTCGGCCTGGCTGGGGGCGGGCTGGGCGTCGGTTTCTGTGTCGGGTTGAGTCAATGTCGCCATAATAGTTGTGCCTAGAATTGGAAGTAGATGAACCTCTGGGCCTCAGCCGGGAAGAGGACTATCCAGACGATTATCGCGGTATAGTACGCCGGGCGGAGCAGCCAGCCCCATCGGAGGACTCCTGCCCAGAGCGCGGGCAGCGCGCCTCGCACGTAGGGATAGCCGCCGACCAAGACGAAATAAGCCGCCGCGATCCCCAGCACCGTCAGCCGGTCGCCGGTGCTGTAGGCCGCCGAGGCAGAGGTCGGCAGAAGCAGATGCCCGAAGATCGTGCCGACCGTCGCCAGGCTGTCTGCCCTGAACAGCACCCAACCGATGCAGGTGAAGTGGAACGTGGCGGCGATGCCGAACAAGGCGGGCAGTGACGGCCGCATGGGCGGCTTCGCACCGCGGCCGGTGAGCAGCCGGAGACCGGCGAGGCCGATGCCCTGGTATGCACCCCAGAGCACAAAGTGCCAGGCCGCGCCGTGCCAGAGGCCGCCGATGGTCATGGTCAGGAAGAGGTTGCGGTAGTTCGCCCACTTGCCGAGGCGGGAGCCGCCGAGCGGGATGTAGAGGTAGTCGCGCAGCCAGGACGACAGCGACATGTGCCAGCGCCGCCAGAAGCCGGCGAGATTGCGTGCCAGATAGGGCGCGTCGAAGTTTTCGGGCACCGTGAAGCCGAAAAGCTGGGCCGAGCCGCGTCCGATGTCGGTGTAGCCCGAAAAGTCGAAGAAGATCTGGAAGGCGAAGGCGTAGACCGCGATCCAGGTGTCCACCGTGCTGAGGTTCGCGGGGTGGTCGAAACCGACGTTGGCGATGTGGGCTAGGTTGTCGGCCAGCACCACCTTCTTGAACAGCCCGCGCAGGATCAGGCCCACGCCCTCCTCGGCCAGCGCGGGGTCGAAGCGGCGGTGTTCCTGTAGCTGGTGAACGAACGCCTGGTAGCGCTTGATCGGCCCGGCGATCTGCGTCGGGAAGAAGGCCGCGAAGAGCGCGAACTCCACGAAGTTCCGCACCGGCGGGCTGCCCCGCCAGACATCCACCACGTAGTGGATGAACTCGAATGTGAAGAACGAGATGCCGAGCGGCAACAGGATGTTCGCGGTCGGGAAGTCGAGGCTGCCGGCGCGCGCGGTACTTATCAGGAAGTTCGCGTACTTGAAGTAGGCCAGCACCCCGAGGTCGGCGGCGACGGCGAGCGAGAGCAGCCAACGGCTGCGGTGCCCGGCGAGCGCCAAGCCGAGGAGGTAATTCAGCACGGTGAGGCCGAGGATCAGCAGGATGTACTCTGGGATCCAGTTCATGTAGAACAGGTAGCTGGCGACCAGCAGCAGCGGGTAGCGCAGCCGTCGCGGGGCGGCCCAGTAGAGGGCGAGGACCAGGGGCAGGAAAAAGGCGTAGTAGACGCTGTTAAATAACATTCAGGGCCTACCTGCCGGGCTTCGCTTCGAGCGCGGCTACCGCCTGCTCTGCCGCCTCTGCCGCTTCGGGGCCAGCCGGCCTGGCGGTGTAGCGCACGGCGTCGTAGAGGCCGGTGATGCGGCGTAGAGCGTCGCGACCTTCCGGCAAGACGCTCTGGAGCGCAGGCAGCACTTCACTCGCGGTCTGTGCTGGAAGGCGGACGATGCCGCGCCCAGCGGAGATTTCCAGCGCCCGCCGGTATGCCTGGCGCACGCGGACCGTGTAGCGGTAGGCGGGGTCGCTCATCAGCGCGAGCAGCGGGTCGTGCGGCGTCGCCCGGCCGCGCACTGCCTGACCGAAGGAGCCGAATATCTGCCCCCAGTCGAGCAGCGACTCCCGTTCGCCGCCTCCGAGTGAGCTACGCCTGCGTTGCGCGCTGCCCAGCACCCGCCGCGCTACCAGCAGCAGTATCACGAGAACGACAACACCGCCCACGGTCGTAAGCAGCGCCGGATCGACCGTGAAGTTGTACTTGATCCGATCTACCAGCTCTTGCGCGGCCTTCGACATGCTCAGTCCAGGCCCAGTCTTCGGCTCGCGGTCCTGCTGCTTGGCGGCCGGCAGCAGGTTGCCGAGCAGCGACAGCAGGAAGACGGCTACAGTGGAGATGATCTCCACGATGCCGACGACCAACGCGCCGATCCCTTGCACGACCGCAAGCAGCGGGCCGAAGAGCGCCGAGGAGAGGCTCTTGTCGAATATGCTGCTAACCAGCACGCCGAGAGCCAGCACAATGCTGATCAAGCCCAGCGAGAAGACGAACCAGCGGATACCCAGCATCTGCCTGCTGCGTCCGGCTTCGAGCCGCGAGCGGGAGAGCGCGAGCGCGAAAAGGCCGACAATGAAGATCAGGAAGAGGTCGCGGGTGATCACCGGGGCTATGTATGGGGCGTGAGCCAGCCAGCCGAGCGCGACATAGGCCCCGAAGCTGAGGATCAGAAATAGGGCACGGTCGGTGAGGTCGCCGAGCTCGGGCACAGCACCGCTGAGTGTCTGCCGCCAGATGAAAGCTGCGACTAACGCCACGAGCGCCAACGGTACGATCACGTTGCCGACGTTGCCGAGGTCACGCGAGATCGCGTTCAGCCCGCCGGGGTCGCTCGCCCGATACGATGTGTAGAGTTCCAGCCATGCGAGGACGGGCAGCGACGCGAGCGCCGACAGCCCGGCTGCGGCCCGGTAGGTTAGGTCGCCGACTCTTATACGTTCCAGCAGCCAGACCATGCCGCGCGCGAACAGCGCCAGCCCCACGAACGGCCAGACCGACATCCGTGGTGTGCCGTCGCCGTTCGTGCCGCCGAGCAGGGCGAGCAGGGGGTGTACCCAGAGTATGGCGAGCAGCGTACACGCCAGCCCTAGTAGCTCGGCCTGGGTTTCGGCACCGCCGGTTTCTGCCTCCGCGTCTGTCGGCTGCGCTGTGATAGCACTCATCGCCGTGCCGGCCTCCCGCTTCCGTCTCCGTAGAATGGTCGCCGCTGTAGGGCGTCCCTGGCGTTGGCAGCGGTGACCCAACGACCGTCGGCACCGCTGCCAGCCTGCGCCCCGGACGGCATGGCCGTTCCCGGTGCCCACTTCACCTGCAAGTACTCGGCGTCGCGGGGCGGCGGGATGTGGTAGAGCAGCAGGCCCGGCAGGGGCAGCGGCGGCTCGTAGGTCAGCGCGCAGACCACCACGCGCATCCCCCGCTCTCGGAGCCGGAGGAGTGCGCCACGCAGTGGGTCCGGCAGCACCGGGCAGATAGCTACTACCGTACTGCCGATCGGCAGGCTCTGAGTGCCGGTCCGCAGCACCTCGCTGAAGCCGCGCACCGGGTAGATGACCATCCGCGCCAGCCCTTCTAGCAGGCGGGTCAACTGCTCGGGGCTGCTGCTCGGCGGGATACGCACGGCCTCGCCGCCGTCGGCTGCCGGCGCGTTCGACTGGAGGCCGAAACTCCACCGCTGCGTCGCCGCATATCGGGCCAGCGATGCCGCCACCACAATCGCCCACTCGGCGGCGGTATTGTCCACGCCCTCGTAAACGTGGGTCCATGTCTCGACGCTCACGAAGAGCATCAGGGTGTGGGTCGTTGTCTGGTCGTAGACCCGGACCTGTAGCTGCTGGGTGCGGGCCGTGGCCTTCCAGTGGACCCGTTTGAACGGGTCTTCGGGCCGGTATTCGCGCACCCCCGCCGTGCGTAGCGGGTCTTCGAGGAGCCGCCGCTGGGCGCGCATGTCGCCGAACGGACGGCGCGGCGGCAGGCCAAGCTCGGCCAGGTCAACCATTTTGGGGTAGACGAAGAGCTTGGCCGGCACTGACTGCTCGGTTTCGCTGGTGAAGATCCCGAACATGTCGCCGGAGCGTAGCTTCACCGGCCCAAAGCTGTAGAGGCCGCGCGCCCTACATTCGAGCCGGTAGTGCCAATGTATCCTCTCGAACCAGCGCATCGCCGTCGTATGCGCGACGATCACCTCGCGCGGCAGCGAGAGCAGATCAGGCATCTTGCCGACGAACTCCAACTGCTTCGGGAAAATCTCCTCGGTTTCGAGCCACGAGAGCGGCAGCAGCTTGAAGTTGGTGAGCGACACATCGAGGTTCACCGACTCGCCCCAGAACAAGTGGCTCTCCGAAAAGCCCCGTGCGTAGGTCACGCCTTGCAAGCAAATCCGCTGCCAGCCCCAGGCAATCGCCAGCGTCAGCCCACTCAGCACGCCGATGCTCACCAGTATCGGCTCGCGCAGCAGCACGCCGAGCGCCAGCAGGAAGAGCACAACGTACAGAGCGCGGCGAGCAAACATGGGTCTATTATAGCATATTGGCTTTCAGCTTTCAGCTTTCAGCCGTCAGTGGGACAGCCACCTTGACAGTCCGAGGCGCTCTCACACGTAATGAGCGCAAGAAGCGATAAGGAGGGATACCGCGATGGCCCAAACTATAGAGCAGACCACACAAACCGTACAAGCCGCGGCCCTACCCGCCCGCTACTTGTTCACGGTCGAAGACTACCAGCGGATGGCCGAAGTCGGCATACTCCGGGAAGATGACCGGCTCGAACTCATCTGTGGGGAGATCATAAGAAATGTCGCCTATCGGTAGCCGTCATGCCGCCAGTGTGAGTCAACTCAACGGGTTGTTAGTCACCTTTTTTGGACAGAAGGCCACGATCAACGTCCAGAACCCGTTCGTTCTCGGCGGGCGCTCTGAGCCGCAGCCCGACTTGACCGTAGTTCGCTCTCGCGCGGACCGCTACAAGACCGCGCTGGCGATGCCGCCCGATGTGATGCTTCTCATCGAGGTCTCAGACACCACGCTCAACTATGACCGCAACACCAAGCTGCCGCTTTACGCCGGGGCCGGCATACCCGAAGTCTGGATAGTCAACATCGGTGGGGAGACCATCGAGATCTACACCCAGCCGACAGGAGGCGCATATGCGCCGCCACAGATCGTCAAGCGAGGAGAGTCCTTCACCTCCCCGACCATCCCCGGCCCTGCCCTGACCGCCGACGACATACTGCTATAGCGGTATGCCGTCGGGAGCGAATGGTTGGTATCAAGGTGTAGGGATCTCCGGGTTACTCGAACGGCCGGCCATACCGTTCCCGGTGAGCTACCTCCGCCATCGGTTTACGCTCCTTCTTCCCCTTGCCGGCCGTCCCGGCCCTGTAGCCTATAGGCAGAATCGCCAACACATCCAATTCTGCGGGAATACCCAGTAGCGGTTTGACACTGTCAAGCCCACCGCTGAAGCCCACCCAGTTCGAGGCCAGCCCTTCCGAATGCGCCGTCAGCAGCATGGACTGGATCGCGCGGCTCGCGTCCGAGACGGCAAACGGAGTCTTGTCGATCGCCACGACAACCGCCACAGGAGCCTGGGCGATATACGGCCCGGTGCGTGCTAGTGTCGCCAACTGGCGCAAAATGTCACGGTCTTGCACCACGATGAAGTGCCAGGGCTGCGAGTTGCTTGCGCTGGCCGTCAGCTGGCCCGCCTCTACGATACGCCGGACGAGCGCCTCCGGCACAGGCGTCTCCTGATAGCTCCGAACAGCGGTCAGAGTCCGTACTGCCTCAAACACATCCATGACTTCCCCCTTTGTAATGCCTCGCTCGGCCAGAGTGCGCCTCGTCCCGGGCCACCAGCAGACAGTCTTGGAGCGACTCCAACCGGCGGTAGTGGGCGAACCTCTTGCCCCGGTCGTAGGCTTCAGTGGACGGCAATGCCCGGCGTTATCTCGACGCGCCGGTCAAGTACTTTGGTTTTCATCGTCTCAGATAAGGTGCTCGCGCAGGAACGCGACGGTGCGCTCCCATGCCCGCTTGGAGGCTTCGGGAGCGTATTCGGGGCGGTTGCTCTCGAAGAACCAGTGTTTGGTGTTGGGGTAGGTGTAGAAGTCGGGTGTATGTCCGGCGGCTTTCATTTTGGCTTCAAAAGCGTGCGCCGCTTCTTCGTTCGACTCGAACTGGTCGTCGGAGGCCCAGTGACCCTGTAGAGGCGCGTTTGCATTCTCGTGATAGTCTGCATTCCAATCGGTCCCTCCGTAGAATACAACTACGGCGGCTATCTCGGGTCGTAGGGTGGCAAGCCATGTGACATATGCCGCGCCCATCGAGAAGCCGATCGCGCCGATACGTGCGCTGTGCCCTTGCACATTGGGACTATTCAGCAGATAGTCGAGAGCGACCTGCTCTTTGGCGACGGCTTTTTCTCCGCCATCTTCTTCGAGGGCTCTGACGAGGGCTTCGGCTTCGGGGATTGTGGAGGCGGTGCGGTCGTCGTAGAGGTCGGGGGCGAGGACGGTGTAACCTTCGGCAGAGAGGCGGTCGGCCAGGCCGGTGAAAAATTCGTTTAGGCCCCACCAGGCATGGCAAAGCAGCACGCCCGGCCCTTTGCCGTCCTCTGGTACAGCCAGATAGGCGCGCAACGGATCGCCTTGTCTTTCGATAGATACGAATTCGCCCATGTGGTTTGTTCTCCGCTAGGCCACTTCCACAAACTCCACTGCCGCTTTCGTATCGAGAAAACCTTCCAGTCGTTTCGCCTCAGTCTCTATCCCTCTGCGAACCTTCTCAGCAGGCGTGGCAAACATTCTGACTTTCACAAGCGTTTGACCCTTCCGCGTTTCGTACTCCCACACTCCCTCTATCCTACCGTCCGCAAGCACCACGGCGCTAACCCACGCCGCAGGACGAAACACCTTGCCTCTGTGCTCCTTGGCAAGCACCGGCTCAAGATTACGACTTTGCGTCAGCACATACACATCAAACATAGGCAGCAACCTCACACTATGCTCCGCTTTCACTTTCTCCATCGATTCAAGCGTCGACCTGAGCACTGTCGCCTTCCACCCCTCCACATCCACCGTCTCCACTTCATCCCCCAGCGACTCGAACATCTTCTTCCCGAAGGCCGTCCCTCCGCCGTCCCACCAGAAGCTGAAGTCTCGGGGCGTGGCTGGGCCGTACGTCCGTAGGTAGCGTCGTGTGACCTCCTGCTGCGCCTCCGTCGGCTCCCACTCTTTCCACGCTCTGAGCCACTTGCGGGGGTTCACAAAGGTATTAGTGCGGCCCTCACTCGGCCCGAAGCAAAGCTCGCCCCTGAACATCGATGGCTTCCAGAGTGTCCCCCAACTTGACTCAAGCAGCGCCCTGCTCACCTCAGGCGTCTTCATCCGCTCGGCCACGCCGTTCGCTAGCGCTTCCCGCGTCATCGGCTCATCGCCAAGCACTTCAGGCACTGCCTGCAAAAACTCGTCGTACTGCGCCTCCGTAAAGCCAAATTGGAGGAAGTTATGGAGTCGGTATCGCCCCGCATCCGCGCACCGCGCCGCCACCACCAGGGGCAAGTCCTCGGCGGCAAATAGATGAATAGTCCCGCGCATGGCCCACGTCTTGACGAGCGTGCGATCCTGCCACAGCGCCCTCTGCACATCTGCGCGCTTCAGCCCATCCACCCGTGCCACGATCGACAGCTCGGCAGCCGACATGACTTGCGCTTGCACTCCAAGCACGCACTCAACCGCCCTAATAAAGTTGCGCCGCCCCAACCTCGGCACCAAACACTGTTGCTCCAACCTCCACGCTTGCACTTGCTCCCATGTCAACGAAATCATCTGAGGAACCCCCAAGACGCACTGCCAGCATTCCATCTGTAACTACCAGATCGTACCTTCCGCGCATGGCACATAGCTCACCTTCCGCTTTGCACGTACCTCTCCTATGCCGCTAGATTATCCTTATAGCACAAATGAGCGATGCATGCAACCTGGGGACTCTTATTCAGTGGGTTCGGGGTTCCGGCCCCCAGGCGGGTCATCAGGCCCATCCACTTGGCTTCCGGGCGATGACCCACAGGAAGGTGACCGGCCCGCCATGTTCCTCGGCGGTCTCTTCCTGCGCGCTCACCAACTCGAAACCGGCGTCGGTGACCAGTCGCCGGTTTGTTGCGCTGTCCCAGCTGCTCCAGTACATCGGTGCGCCCAGCCAGTCGGCCTCATAGCCCGCTTCGGTCGGTCTGGCTCCCATCGTGGCGACCAGCGAACCGCCGGGGCGCAGCCACTGGGCAATTGCGGCCAAGAGTGCCGGTTGTTCGGAGCGCGGCACATGGATCAGTGAATAAAACGCGGCAACGGCAGCAAAGCCGTCGTCGGGCAAATCGAGCGCCGTCATATCGGCCTGGATGAAAGTCGCCCCAGGCACCGCAGCGCGCGCCAGCGCAATGTGCCGCCCCGAAATATCAACCCCGGTCACGCGGAAGCGCGCCGCCAAAGCCAGTGTGGTCGGCACGCCCGATCCGCAACCGAGGTCCAGCACCGGCTCGCCCGCAGGCACATGATCGAGCAGCCACTTGGTATAGTTGGAACGTGCTTCATCGTGGGCACGGGTGGCCCAGTCGCGGTATGTCTCCGCGATAGCGTCGTAGCCTTCGGCGACGATCCGTTTCGATTCCATCCTTTCTCTCCTGTGCCCACCACGGGCCGACACTGTATGCCTCCCGCAGATGGTGCATCGTGCTTACCCTGGTCTGACCACGAAAAAGATACGGTCGCCCCAATCACCGGAAGCCGCGTTAGCTCGTGTGACTATCTGCCCGTACTCGGGGTATTTGGCGAGCAGCGCGGCGTCGGCTTTCGGGGAATCCTCCACCGCTAGGATACGTGCCGAACCCGGTGCCTCCGGCCCCAGCACTTGCCCATTCCAGGTTGATGGTGCCACAGTCACGCGCTCCGTCGCCCGCATGCGCTTCGCCTTGCCGGTGTTCGTCGATGTCGTGCCGTACAGCACGCCACCGTCCTGCGCGAACCAGACCGTAGTCGGCGCAGCCCGGCCGTCGCGGCGGAAGGTAGTCAGCACCATAAACTGCGCGCCCGCTAACGCCGGGAACGCAGGCCTCTCCATCATCTCTCTCATTACCCTGCTCCTAACTTGTGGGCTGCACTAGTAGGCTGAATCCAACGCCCTAGCCTCGCCCCGGTGCTCTGATGCCGAGGATCGGCGGCGTAGATTGGGTGACTTCCTACAGAGCGACATGCGCTACGCGGCGATAGCTCATCGCCGCTCTCCTTGTCCGATCTGATCGCCATTATAGCAAGCGCCGGGGAAGTTTGACAAGCCGGCACTCGCTGTGCTAAGATCCAGTATCTGGCCTGGCTTGGGCCAATGACCGCACAGGAGGGCATAGACGTGGCAGATTTAGCGGGACGAGTCGCGCTCGTGACAGGCGCGGGCCGTGGTATCGGCCGTGCAACGGCTCTGCGGCTGGCTAAGGGCGGGGCGACGGTCGTCGTGAACTACAACGCGAGCGAAGCACCTGCCCAGGAAGTGATCGGCCTGATCGAGTCGGACGGCGGCAAGGCGGTCGCCGTGCAGGCCGATGTCAGCGACCCGGCGCAGACAGACGCGATGATCGCCCGCGTGACCAAAGAATGTGGCGGGCTGCATATTCTCGTCAGCAACGCCGGCATCACCCGCGACAACCTGCTGATGCGGATGAGCCAGGGCGAGTGGGACGACGTGATGAACACGAACCTGCGCGCGAGCTACTTCCTCGTGAAGGCAGCCAGCCGCCAGATGGTCCGCCAGCGGTACGGGCGGATCGTCGTCGTCTCATCGGTCGTCGGGCTGACCGGCAACGCCGGCCAGGCGAACTACGCGGCCGCGAAGGCTGGCCTGATCGCCTTCGCCAAGTCGGTCGCGGCCGAGTTCGCGCAGCGCAACATCACGGCGAACGCCGTCGCACCCGGCTTCATAGAGACCGACATCACATCCGGCCTGCCCGACGACGTGAAGGCGGCTATCATGGCCCGTATCCCAATGGCCCGCTACGGCAAGCCTGAAGAGGTTGCCGACGCCATAGCCTTCCTGGCAAGCGACGAGGCCGCGTACATCACCGGCCAGGTGCTTAACGTTGACGGCGGTATGGTGATGTTCTAAGGGTGTGCGCTATGCGTAGAGTCGTGATTACAGGCATGGGCGCTGTGACGCCTGTGGGCAATACGATACCGGAGACATGGGAGGCGTTGAAGGCTGGGCGGTCGGGCGTCGCGCGCATCACGCTCTTCGACCCCAGCCCTTTCGAGGTCCAGATCGCCGGCGAGGTCAAGGGCTTCGACAACTCCGGCATCCACCCGAAAGAGCTGCGGCATATGGACCGCAATACCCAGTTCGCCATCGTCGCCGGGCAAGAGGCCCTGCGCGACGCAGGCTACGAGATCGGCGAGCACAACGCCGAACGGACAGGCGTGATCCTCGGCACAGCTGCCGGCGGCCTGAACACGATCCTGAGCCAGCAGAAGACCCTTGAAGAGCGTGGCCCCCGCCGAGTTAGCCCGTTCTTCATCCCGAACATGCTGCCCGATGCCGCGTCGGGGCAGCTGGCGATCGCGGTCGGAGCGCGGGGGCCGAACATGGCGATTGTCTCGGCCTGTGCGACCGGCGGGCACGCGATAGGCGAGGCGTGGGAGACGATCCGGCGTGGAGACGCCGACGCGGTTCTGGCCGGAGGCACAGAGGCAGTGCTCGTTCCGCTCGTCATCGCCGGTTTCTGCGTGATGCGCGCCCTGGCGAACGACCCCGACCCGACTCGGGCATCTAAGCCGTTCGACAAGAACCGCAACGGCTTCGTGATCGCCGAGGGCTGCGGAATGATGCTACTCGAAGATCTGGAGAGCGCGCTTGCGCGGGGCGCGCCTATCCACGCCGAGGTCGTCGGCTACGGCTCGACCAATGACGCCTTCGACATGGCCGGGCAGCGCGAGAGCGGCGTGGCAGCGATCCGTATGATGCAGATCGCTCTACGCAAGGCTGGGCTGCGGCCCGAAGAAGTGGACTTCGTGAGCGCACACGGCACCGGCACGCCGCTCAACGATAAGATAGAGACACTGGCGATCAAACAGGTCTTCGGCGAGCACGCCCACAAGCTGGTCATCTCGTCGTTCAAGTCTATGACGGGGCACATGATGGGCGCTTCGGGCGCTATCGGGGCCATCGTCTCCGCGCTGGCGATCCGCGACAGCCTGATCCCGCCAACGATCAATTACACCACACCCGATCCCGACTGCGACCTTGATTACAACACCGGCGGCCTGCGCGAGCAGCCAGTCGAAACGGCGATCAGCAATGCAATCGGCCTCGGCGGGCACAACTCGTGCGTAGTCATCCGCAAGTACAGAGAGGGCTAATCATGTACAGCGATTCGCGCCGCGTGGTCGTCACCGGCTTGGGAGCGATCACGCCTATCGGCCAAAGCGTCGAGGAGTATTGGCGCAATCTCTGCGCCGGGGTGTCGGGCGCGGGGCCGATCACTCGGTTCGATGTGAGCGACTACCCTGTGAAGGTGGCCTGCGAGGTCAAAGATTTCGACCCGGCTAAGTATATGGAGAGCCGCGAGGTTCGCCGCACCAGCCGCTTCACCCACTTCGCCGTCGCCGCCGCCTCCCAGGCCCTCGCCGACTCGGGGCTGACGATCACCGACGCGAACGCCGAGATGGTCGGGGTCACATTCAACACCGGCGGCGGCGGCCTGGTGGACATCGCCGACGAGGTCATGGTCATGCAGGCGAAGGGTATGGGCCGCGTCAGCCCCTTCTTCATCCCCTCAATGATCCCCAACATGGCATCGGGCCGCGTCTCCCTCGAGTTCGGCGCGAAAGGCCCTGTGATCACATCGGTCGCAGCCTGTGCCAGCAGCATCTACTCGTTCATAGACGGCTTCCACCTGATCGGGCGGGGAGAGGCGGACGTGATCATCGCAGGCGGCACAGAAGCCGCTCTGACGCCTATAGCGGTAGCCGGTATGGGCAACATGCAGGCCCTCTCGCGCAACAACACACGTCGCCCCGAGGAGGTCAGCCGACCATTCGATGCCGGGCGCGACGGCTTCGTCTTCGGCGAGGGCGGCGGCGCGGTCATCCTCGAGGCCCTAGAGCACGCCCGTGCGCGCGGTGCCCATATCTACGCCGAGGTGCTCGGCGGCGCGCAGACCGGTGATGCATACCACATCACAGCCCCCGCGCCCGGAGGTGCTGGCGCAGCTCTTGCGATGCGCCGTGCCCTAAAATACGCCGGACTCGAACCCACCGACGTGCAATACATCGTGGCCCACGGCACCAGCACGCCCCTGAACGACGCCTCGGAGACTGCGGCGATCCACACCGCCTTCGGCGATCATGCCCGCAACCTGGCGATCAGCTCGAACAAGTCCATGATCGGCCACCTGCTTGGCGCTGCCGGTGTCATGTCGGGCATCGCCGCGATCCTCTCCATCCGCGATCAGGTCGCCCCTCCCACCATCAACTACGACACGCCCGACCCCGAATGTGACCTCGACTACGTGCCGAACGTCGCCAGCCGGATGCCGATAAACACCGTGCTGATCAACGGCTTCGGCTTCGGCGGGCAGAACGGGGTGGCGGTTTTTCGGCGGTTCGGAGAATAGGCATGAAGCTGCTCGACTAGCCTGGCGCTATAAGGCCAATGTATACCTTAGCGCCGTATCAATTCCGTCCATTGGTAGACGCCCGATCACGCGCTCGACTGCAACCTCGGCAACAGTCGCCAGATTGTCGGACATCACCAAAGAGTCCATGAGTAGTCCGGATCGCTGGCCCGTCGGCGTGGAGCGGATAACGGCTACCCGGCTCGGATGCGGGATACGAGACATCTTGCTGGTGATCATCGCGTCGATCAGTTGTGGAACCCCTGTCTGGAGATTATCGGCTTGGACAACCAATGCCGGTCGTGTCTTTGCTGTGCGTAGGTTCGAGTGCGGGAACAGCGCTAGCACGATATCGCCGCGCTTAAGTAGTAGCTTTGGCGGCATCGTAGTCGTCATAAATATCCATCTCGGGGCTGTCCCAATCCTCGGAGAACGATTGCAAGCGAGCACGTAACTCGGCTGCCTGGGCTTCGTCTATGTTACGCGCCCTAAGATCGATCCTTCCTGGGCTTGCGTTCAGGAAGGTCACGATGACACGGGTCTCGTCACGCACATCGCCGGGAGCTTCGGCCAATTCTATTTTGCCGTTCCGATACACACCCTCAACGCTTCTGATCATTACAGTTGCTCCTATCTCCTGCCCGCCCCATCTCGGTCCTTCGCCATGCTGAACGCATTCACGAAGCTGTCCACCGCCGCCAACTTCGAGCTGCTCCAGCCCGATATGCTCACCACGATCAGCGGCCGTCCGCCGACCGACAGGAACAGGCTGCGCTTCACCCAGAAGAAGTAGCTCGCCAGCGCCAGCAGGCCGAGGAGGGCTAACGGCGCGGCCACCAGCAGCGGCGGCGCGTGGTAGAGGTCGCCGAGGCCGAGTTCGGCGGACGGCTGGGTGATGCCCGTGTATGCGGCCAGCGCCGCCAGCCCAATGCCGAGCAGCCCGAGGATCAGCATCAGTCCGCCGGAGCGTTCAGTCACGGTGCCCACTGCGTCCACGTCCTTTAGGAACGCCGCACGCAATATCGCCGGCGCGTACAGAATCGTCCGCCTGTTGGTCAGGTAGAGCGCGCCCAACTGCATGATCACTTCCTCTCCGGCGAGAAGCACGAGCGCGCCCGACGGCGGGTTTTGGACTCTGGACTGCGGGGCCTGGATTGGCGGTTGCGGGCTTGGCGTCGGCGTAAGAACCTCGACGGGCATGACCTGCGCGACGGGCATGGCCGGGGTGATGACATAGGAGTGTGCCGGCTCGGCGGACGCAGGGAACATCTGCGCCGTTGTCGGGAAGACCTGCGGGCTGGCCGCCATCGGCGCAGGCGCGGCCGGCGCAGGTGCTGTGGCAAACTCCCCTCCCCACACAGGGGATGGGTCGGCGGAGAGGTAGGTTGGCCTTTGCTCTGTTGGTGGCACAGTCTCCCCTTCCTCTACGTGGGAAGGGTCGGCAGCGAGATCGGGGGAGGGGTCGGCGGGCTGTGTGTTGAGCGAACCCGCAGGGCGCACCGGGATCGGCGGCTGCTCGGCGTGGGTGTTGCCGTTGTCGGACTGATATGTGGGAGTGCCGGGGAGCACAATCGCGCGTGCCGGTAGCCCAGGTGTGGTAGCCTGGTTTTCCGCTTCCTCATTCGGGTTCGAGACCATCGGTTGTGACCTTCCTCAGAGAATATTCGTAGTGAGAATGTTGTATACTAGGCATTATACCCGCCGGTTTGGAACGCTGTCAACCGGCGTCAATTCACTGTCATTCTGAGCGCAGCGAAGAATCCCTGGAGGTTAGAACTTGGGCGCTGTAGAGGAGCTTGCCGGGGTGATACGCGAGAGGATCCGGGCTGCCGGCGAGCGGATCACTTTCGCCGAATACATGGACCTGGCACTCTACCACCCGACCTACGGCTACTATAGCGCCGGTAGGGTCGCGCTCGGCCGCGGCGGCGACTTCACGACCTCGCCTGAGGTGGACCCGGCCTTTGGCGCGCTGCTCGCCGAGTTCGCGCGCCGGTGCGATGAGAAGTTGGGCCATCCCGCGCGCTTTCTGCTGGCCGAGCATGGCGGCGGCTCCGGGCGGCTGATGCGTGACATGCTCGACGCGCTCCGCGAGACCCAGCCTGCCCTCTACTCCCGCGCCGACGCCGTGTTGGTGGAGCGAAGCGAGGCACTGCGCTCCCGCCAGCAGGCGTTGCTCGCGGAGGCGGGCCACGACCGAGCACGCTGGGCCGACGCGGCTGTAGGCACCGGCCTAGTCCTCAGCAACGAGTTGCTTGATGCCTTCGCTGTCCACCGGCTGCTCGCCGAAGAGGACGGTCTGCGGGAGATATACGTTGAGGTGGACGCCGACGGACGCTTCGTGGAGACCATCGGCCCGCCCTCCGACCCGGCTCTCGCGGCCTATTTCGAGGACGCGACGGTGACGCCTCCCGACCGGCCATGCGAGGTGAACCTGGCGGCCCCTGCCTGGCTGCGCTCGGTTGCCTCCGACCTGGAGCGGGGCTTCGTGCTGACGATAGACTACGGCGATAGCGCGGCCCGCCTCTACAGCGATCTGCGGCCCGAAGGCACCCTCTTGTGTTATAGTAATGGGCGGGTGACGGACGACCCCTACGGCGCGCCCGGTACACAGGATATGACCGCGCATGTGGACTTCACGACGCTCGAGCGTGTAGGCCGCGCCGCAGGGCTGCAAACAGTCGTAGCCACACGCCAGATGGAGTTTTTGGTGGACCTCGGCATCGGCGAACGGATCGCCGCCCTTAGCGCCACGCCGCCCGAGTCGCGCGAGGCAGCCCGCGAGATGCTCGCCCAGCGCGCCCACCTCTTCCGCCTGATCGACCCCGACGGCCTGGGCCGCTTCCATGTGCTTGTGATGCTGAAATGCTGACTGCCACGACAAAACGAGGAAACTGGTGCGGTGCCTGCGGCGAGCGGCTGGCGGGGCGCGAGATGGTGCGCCTGCGGCTTGGCGGAGATGAGCCGGAGGCTCGCTACTACTGTGCGAGCTGCGCCGACGGCCTGCTGAGGTGCGCGGGCTGCGGCTGCCGGCTCGCGGAGCTTCCCGGCAGCCTCTTCGCGCCCGCCGGCCAGACGCGGCGGCTCTACTGCGTGGCCTGCTGGGACCGGCCGCACTGCAACGCCTGCGGCCATCCGGTCGGCGAGGTCTCATACCGCCGCGCCGATGGTCGCGTCTTCTGCGAGTCGTGCCACGCCACCGCCGTCTACGACCCGACCGAGGCGGTGCGGCTCTATGAGCGCGTGAAGGCGACGGCAGCCGGGGCGCTGGGGCTGACGCTGAACGTCGGCGCGGTGCTGCACATGGTGAACCGTGAGCAGATCACCGCGCTGCGGAACAGCACACCAGGCGCGGGGCCGATGCCGGACGGCGGGGAGGAAGGCGCGGACCTGGTCGGCCTGTTCGTCCACGGCTCGCGCTTGCGCTCGATCTATGTCGAGTACGGCCTGCCGCGCATCTTCTTCTGTGAGGTCTTAGCGCACGAATACGCCCACGCCTGGCAGGCCGAGAACGCCCCTCTGCTCTCCGACCCTGAGCTGCGGGAGGGCTTCGCAGAGTGGGTCGCGTACAAAGTGGTTGAGAGTTGGGGCTGCCGCCTGCGCCTGGAGCGCTTCCGTGGGCGGCAGGATGTTTACGGCGCCGGCCTGCGCCGCCTCCTCACTTGGGAGGCGGCGGAGGGCGTGGACGGCCTACTGGATCGCATTCGGCGAGAACGTTAAATCGAGGGGGTAAATATGGCGAACGAAGTTTCCCTGCAATGCCGGCTGAACCTGAGCGCGGTGCCTGCGTCGAGCGAGCCGCGCCTCGTCTACCTAATGATAGACATCCGCCCCGGCGAGGGGCTGGGCACACGCTCCGCACCGGTGAACCTCGGCATCGTGCTCGACATCAGCGAGTCGATGCGCCTGCCGGTGCTGAGTCAGGCGCAGTTTCAGGAGTTGGCCCGTCTCGGCCATGTGCGCGAGATAATCGCCGACGGCATCCCTGTCTGGACCTTCCCGCATATCCCCCTCGAGATCAGGCGGGCCGCGCCCTCGAACCTCGACGCGGTGAAGCAAGCCCTCCACGAGGCGGTGACACATCTGGAACCCCAGGACCGATTTTCCCTAGTCGCCTTCGCGGGTCGGGCCGAGGTCTTGCTGCACTCCCTCACCGGCAGCGAGCGCGACCGCATACCCGAAGCCGTGGAGCGGCTCGACGCCGTGCGCCTTGGCGACGACACCGACATGCAGACCGGGCTATATGCCGGCCTCAGCGAGCTACGGAGCGGCGAGGTCGGCGGCATGATCAGTCGGATGGTCGTGCTCACCGACGGCTTCACCCGCAACCCCGAGGCGGTGGCCGCCTTCGCAAAACAGGCACAGCGGGCCGGCGTCGCGGTCAGCACCGTGGGCGTCGGCACCGATTTCAATGAGCAGCTGCTGGTCACCATGTCGGACGAGAGCCAGGGCAACGCATATCTGGCGCGCGAGCCGCGCGAGATCCCTCCGGCCTTCGCCAAAGAGCTAGAGGCTGTGCAGTCCATCACCGTGCGCCACATTGTCGCCAGTGTGCGACTGAGCGCCGGAGTCGAGCTACGCCGCGCCCACCGCATCCGCCCCGCGATCAGCACCCTCCGCGACGTGCCCATCCAGGACCGCACCGTGGTCTTCGACCTCGGCGACCTGGAGACCGACAGGCCGCCCGCGCTCCTCCTCGAGCTGATCGTGCCCCCACGCAGCCCCGGCATGTTCCGCATCGCCGGCGTCACACTCGCCTATGACGTGCCTGGTGCCCCCGATACCACGGGCGCGCAGTCCCGCTGCGATGCCCTCCTCGACTACAGCACTGCCGGTATGGGCGCGTTCGACCCCCAGGTTATGAACACGGTGGAAAAGGTCAGCGCGTTCAGCCTCCAGACCCGCGCGCTCGACGACGCCGCCCTCGGCAACGTCCAGGGCGCGACCACCAAGCTCCGCTCTGCGGCGACCCGCCTTCTCGCCCTCGGCGAACCCGACCTGGCGAACGCCGCCGAGCAGGAGGCCCAGAAGCTGGAGCAAGGCGGCCAACTCTCCGCCGAAGGCGCGAAGAAGCTCCGCTATGAGACCCGCCGCCTCACCCAGCGCCTAGAGTAAAGGAGAAACCGATGACAGACGACATGCTCAACAGCGTGATACATGCGCCCGACTTCCCGCCCGGCCTCGACTGGCTGAACACGCCCGACCACAGGCCGCTCACCCTCGGCGACCTCAAGGGCAAGCTGGTGCTGCTCGACTTCTGGACCTATGGCTGAATCAACTGCATCCACATCCTGCCGCAGTTGCGGCGGCTCGAAGAAAAGTACCCCGACCGGCTCGCGGTCGTCGGCGTCCACGCCGGCAAGTACACCGCCGAGCGGTCCACGTCCAACATCCGCGATGCCGTGCTGCGGCTCGGGATCGACCACCCTGTCGTTAACGACCGCCAGTTTCGCATCTGGAAGGC
Source organism: Chloroflexia bacterium (assembly GCA_050998805.1). Classification (GTDB taxonomy): domain Bacteria; phylum Chloroflexota; class Chloroflexia; order QHBQ01; family JAICKM01; genus JAICKM01. The sequence continues at coordinate 176,651 of JBPCPV010000015.1, forward strand.
TTACGCGGTGAGCGCCTGGCCGACGGTCGTGATAGTGGGGCCAAACGGCTACTACCTCGGCACGAACCCCGGCGAGATCACATTCGAGGATTTCGACCCGGTCATCGCCTCTGCGCTCGCCCACTTTGAGCAGGCCGGGATGATCAGCGCTGCCCCCCTGCCGCTCCACCCGGAGCACTTGGACGAGCCTGAACGCCCGCTCCGCTACCCCGGTAAGGTGCTGGCTGTGGCCGGAAGCGACGGCACGCCTGACCGCCTCTTCATCGCCGACAGCGACCACGCCCGCGTGCTCGGGGCGCGCCTCTCGGTGGACGGTCGCGCCGCCGAAGTCGAGTGGGTCGCCGGCTCCGGCGCTCCGGGCGCAGACGACGGGCCGTTCGAGCAGGCCGGCTTCAACCGCCCCCAGGGGATGTCGCTCGTCGCGGACACTCTCTACATCGCCGACAGCGAAAACCATACCCTGCGCGCGCTAGACACCGGCAAACGGACCGTGCGGACTATCGCGGGCACAGGGCAGATCGGCAGGTTCGGCGCGGCGGGCGGCGCGGCCCTGAGCACCCCGCTCAACTCACCGTGGGATCTCGCCTGGACCGGCAACCGGCTCTACATCGCCATGGCCGGCTACCACCAGCTCTGGGTCTACGACCCCGCCGGGACCGTCGCGCCCTTCGCCGGCACCGGCCGCGAGGAGCTGGCCGATGGCCGGCTCTGGTCGCCGAGCGTCCTCAAGGCGCGCGTCCTGGACGACCTGCGGGGCTACGCGAGCCTCGCCCAGCCCACCGGCATCGTCGCCGACGGCGAGCGGCTCTACTTCACCTGTAGCGAAGCCCAGGCTGTGCGCTCTGTCAGCACGGGTGGCGAGAACAATGTAAGCACGTTCGTCGGCACCGGGCTGTTCGACTTCGGTGACAAAGACGGGCGTGGCGATGCCGTGCGCCTGCAACACCCCTTCGGCCTCGCTTTTCACGAGGGGCGGCTGCTCGTGGCCGACACCTACAACAGCAAGATCAAGCGGCTCGACCCGGCGACGCGGGAGGCGGCATCCTGGCTCGGCAACGGCGAGCGCGGCCTGGTGGACGGCCCCGGCGCTGATGCGCGCTTCAACGAGCCGGAGGGCCTGAGTGTGGCCGGAAATCGGCTCTATATCGCCGACACGAACAACCACGCGATCCGCGTCGTGGACCTCACAGACCCGGCCGGCAACGTCTCTACCCTCGAGCTGCGTGGCCTCTAGCCTCCGGCGTCCCGATTGGGTGCTTGCGGCCATCTTGCTCGCGGCGCTGCTGCTGCGGCTGCTCTACCCGCAGGCCGTCGGCCTGCCGGAGCGGACGCCGATGCACGGCTTCGTGATAGACGAGCAGGAGTACTACGGCGCGGCCTCCGTGCTCGCCGACGGGCGCGGCCTCCACTTCTACGACACCTTCACCTGGACCCGTACCCCCGCATACGTCCTGCTGGTCGGCTCGCTCTTTGTCCTGCTCGGTCGGGACACCGGCCCGGTGTTCATATTGCAGGCGCTGCTCTCGACGCTCACCCTCTGGGGCCTGGCGGCGTTGGCCGGGCGAGAGGCCGCCCGCGCCCCCGCGCTCGGCCTCTCGCCGCGCTCTGCCATGCGCTGGGCAGCTCTGACAGGCGCGGTCTGGCTCCCCTTCACTCTCTTCTCCAACCTCCTCGTGAGCGAAACACTCTTCCTGCTGCTGATCGTCGGCGCGTTCCTGCTGCTGGAGAGATGGGCCGACTCAACCCACCCGTCCCTCCTCCTCGCCGCCGGTATCCTCCTCGGCCTAGCCGCGCTCACCCGCTCGACGACGCTCGCGTTCTTGCCGCTCGCGGCCGGCTGGGCGGGCTGGGTCGCGTGGCGGGCGGGTGCGGTGCGGCGCTGGGCCGTCGCTCCGGTCGCTCTGCTGGTTGCCGCAGGACTGACTTTGCTGCCTGCCGTAGTCGCGAACTATGCCGACTACGGTCGGCTGATCATCGGCGACACGACCGGTGGCTACAACCTCTGGCTTGCGGCTAACGGCGTCCGCGACGCCGAGCGTCTGTCGGCAGACCTCGCCGCCATCCCCAACCCCGCCGACAAGCAGAGCTACGCCTACAGCCAGGCGTTCGAGGAGATCGCCGCCCGCCCCGCCGACTTCGTGGGCAAGGGCCTGAAGGAGTCGCTCGACCTCTGGAAGATCAACTTCAGCTCTGAGGAGCGGCAGGTGCGCGGCTTCGCTGAGGGCCGCGTGCCCGCCCTCCACCTCTGGAGCCTCTTCGTCGGAGAGGATCTGCTTTACGTGATCATCGTGCCGCTCGCCCTGCTCGGCCTCGCAGCCGCGCCACCCCACCCGATCAAACTCCTGCTCGCCCTCTGGGCACTGACATGGGTCGTGATGGCCTTCGTCTTCTTCGCGGTCACCCGCTTCCGCTTCCCCGTAGTCTCTCTACTGCTCCCCTGGGTGCCCCTCGGCCTTGCCACCCTCCTCCGCCTCTCCTCGCGCCTCTCCGCACCCGTACCGCCGGCGTCCCGCCGTCCCCCGGCACCCGTCAAAACTCAAAACTCGCCCCTGGTGCTCGCCGCGCTCTTCCTGCTCGCCGTCGCCCCCGACCTGCCGAACGACCTCTCGGTGACCCTGCTCGGCGCGCAGAAGTGGGAGGCGCAAGCGCCCTACCGCGATGCCGCGCAAAACCCCGACGCGGTCGAGGCCCTTACTCTGCTGGCGAAGGCCGACCAGTCGGTGCCGGACACCCTTTTCGCCCGCGACGCCGCCGAGATCCGGACAGCTCAGGACGATGCCGGCCTGCTGGCGGTGGAGGCGCGCCCCGAGGTTTCGCTTGCCCGCGGCAGCCCACTGGCCGAACGCTTTGAGCCGTTCCTCCTCAGCGGGGAGATCGCCCGTCGCCTCGGGCAAGAAAGCGCCTCCCGCACCGTCTTCGGCTCGCGCCAGATACACGACGCCGACGCCGAGGCCGTGGACTGGGCCTGGCAGTTCTTGCACCCCGACCCCCAAGCGCGGCTCGATGTCGGAGGCGACCTCGATTTCGGCGCGTTGCGCGGCTTCCACAAGAGCGAAGCTGTCGGGCAAGGGTCGGGCCGGGTAACATACCGCTGGAGTGGGCCGGAGAGCACGATGCGGATACAAAGCCCTAGCGAGACTCACGCGCTTGTCATCCGCTGGAGCGGCGCTCGCCCGCCCGGCGTCCCGCCAGCTGTTGTGACCGCGCGCGTTACTTACGATGCCGGTCTGCACTACGAGCACAGCTTCACCCTGCCTACCACCGACACCTGGCGGGAAGACACGATCTGGAACTTCACGCTGAAAGGCGGTGCCGGGGCGGCCTTGCACATCACCACGAACACCTTCGTGCCCGGCGGCTTCGACCCCCGCGTGCTCGGTGTGCGCGTGGATTGGGTGGAGTTGCGTTGACGCACGCTGACCCTGCGCCCCGCCGCACGTTCCTGCCCGCGCGGGGCGATTGGGCCGGTTGGCTGCTGCTCGGCGCACTCGCGTTGCTCGCCGCCCTGCTGCTGCTCAAGCTGCTCGACACGGCGACGATCATGCGCGCGCTCTTCAACTGGCCCTTCCAGCACGACGAGTCGGAGAGCATGATCGTCTCCGAAACCCTCCTCCTCGACCACGGCACGAACATCTATGCCAATCTGACCCCACAGCAGTTCATCGCCGCGCCTTATCCGCCGTTATATTACCTGCTCAACTGGCCCTTCATCCACCTCCTCGGCCCCACGTTCAAGGCCGGGCGGGCGATCACTATAGCAGCGACCTCCGGTGCCGGACTGTTGATCTACGCGCTCGGCCTCCGCCTCATGCGCGACCCCCTGGCGGCGCTGCTTGCCGCGCTGACCTGGGCCGCGCTCGATATGGTCGCGTTCTGGGGGTCGCTCGTCAAGCCCGACATGCTCTCTGTCACCTTCGGGCTGGCCGGCCTGCTCTGGGTGATACGCGCCGCCGAGGCGCGCTGGCCGCTCTGGGGCGCGCTGCCATTCTTCTGGGCCGCCTTCTACAGCAAGCAGACGGCGATTGCCGCCGGGGTCGCCGCCTGTGCGTGGCTCCTGCTCCGTAACCGGCGCACCGGCGTCGCCTTCGCCGCCGCCTACGCCGCAGGCGCGGCCGTCGGCTACCTCCTGCTCGATTGGCTGACGGCAGGCGGCTACTTCTACCATGAGTTTACCCTCCACGACCTCCCCTGGGACTCCGACCGCTTCCTGCTGCGCCTCACCGACTGGTTTTCGACCTACTGGCCCCTATTGCTCCCCGGCGTGGTTGGCATCGCGGTGTCTCTCATCTCGCGCCGTCCCTCACCCCCACCCCCAACTGTCATTCCGAGCGCATCCACGGTCATTCTGAGCGCAGCGAAGAATCTCGGCTCCGCACCTACTGTCATTCTGATCGCCGCCTACCTCGCTATGGGCATCGTCGTCTCGAGCGGCGCGGGCACGCTCGGCGGCAACCACAATCACCTGCTCGACCTGACTGCCGCCTGCTGCATCGGGGTCGCGCCTGCCGTCGCCTTGCTCCGGCGCGCGGGTCGGCCTGCGGCGAGGTTGCTGGGGGCCGTAGCGGTGCTGGCGGTCTGCACCCAGGTGCCGGAGCTTTACCGCATCCCTCACTGGCTCGGCCACGATCTCCGGCTACCGACCGCGCTGCGCGCCGAGGGGATGGCGAACGTCGCGCAGTACACCAGCAACACGCCCGGTGCCGTCTACTCGACCGACCTCAGCCTACTGCTGGCGACAGGCAAGTGGCTGCCCCACCTCTGGACGACCGACCCCTACACCCAGACCCACGCGGCAGGTTACCGCCGCTGGGACGAGTCCGCGCTGCTCCAGGCGGTGCGCGAACGCCGCTTCGCTCTCGTTGTCGTCCCCTACTCGCTCGAAGACCCTGCGCTCGACGCCACCGGCGACCTCTCGCCAAACATGGTTAAGGCGCTACAGGAGTCCTACCGGCTCGACCAGCGGAATGTGCTCTATATCTACAAGCCGAAGTGAGAGGCGTCAGCTGCCGAAGCCGCGCCAATAACGGGGCCTCGGGCACTCTCCGTTGCTTAAGTCCCCACGGCTATCGGCCCCCCACTTGAAAGCGACTAAATCCAGCAGGCCGAGCGCCAGTACCGCCATCACGAGTTCCATTCTGCTACCTTGCCTTTCTGCCAATAACCGGTTATAATAACTATTGGTGGTTACATTATACACCAAGACTTCTAACTTGTCAAGGGGCTTTTGGCGGTTATACGCGTTATGGAGGATAAGAATTGAATCTTGAGTCGGCGGGCTGGCAGCTTTGCCTCGATTTCGCCAACACGCTTGGTGGGCGCTATGGCGCGACGCAGATCGACCGCCTCGCAAGCTACGGCGACCTCGTGGCTTGGAGCCTCCACGCCGCTATCTTGACGGCTGCCGAAGCCGAGCGATTGCTGCGCGGCGCAGATGCGCGCCCCGCTGAGGCGGCGGCTGTCCTCGAAGAGGCTAGGGCCTTGCGTGAAGCGATCTACGATGTATTCTCTGCTATTACGCTGGGCCGAGAGGTGCCTACGGGCGCACTCGATGCGCTGAACAGCCATCTGTCCACAGCACTTGCGAAATCCCGGGTCGTGCCTTCGGAGAACGGCTTCACGTTGGGCTGGGCAGAAGACGACGCCTCGCTCGACCCCATGCTCTGGCCCCTAGCCCGATCTGCGGCGGATCTGCTGACTGCCGGCGACCTCGACCGTGTGAGTGAATGTGCCGCAGAGGACTGCGCCTGGCTCTTCATAGACACCAGCCGCAACCACAGCCGCCGCTGGTGCGACATGCAAGACTGCGGCAACCGCGAGAAAGCCCGCCGCTTCTATAGCCGCAAGCGCCAAGCCGAAGGCTAGCCTCACCACGATTGATGTTCAACTCAGCGAAGATGTTCAAGATGTTCGGCCCCACGGGAATGAACATCTTCGGCAAGATGAACATCTTCGCAGCCCCACGGTGCTCTACGGGATTGGGCCCGGAACCATCTGCCCTGGCTGCGGCACGCCGCGAGACATTTCGGGGTTATGCCCCCACTACGACGGCGACCACTGGCACACCACGCCACATGCTGGTATAATGCTATCTGAAGAAGGAGGCGCCCCTATGGACGAGGGAGCACAGGGCGATAGGTTCCGTATCCTCGCCGAACGGCGGATACGCGATGCCATCGAGTCGGGCGAGTTCCGGGTCAAGACCGGGCCGGACCAGGTGCTGGACCTCGAGGAGAACCCCTACATCGAGGAAGATTGGCGCATGGTCTTCCATGTCCTGCGGAACGGCCACTTCCGCCCCGACTGGATGGAGGTCGCCGACGAGATAGACCAAGATCTGGCGGCCTGGCGGCAGGCGGCAGACGACCATTTCCGCTTCCTGCGCGAGCGGCTCGAGGCCGCGACCTGCACGTTTAGGGGCACCATGCGCCTGCGCGAGGAAGTCGCCGCGCTCAAACTCCGTCACCAGCGCGCGACGGCCCACCACGCGGAGATGATCGAGGAGATCAACCGCAAGATCCACCGCTACAACGCGACCGTGCCCGCGCCCGGCCTGATGCGCGGCACGATACTCGCCGACGAAGCCATGCGCCGCTGGCACGACCGGCTCCCGGCGTATCTTGAATATTGAAATATCCGGGTAGGGGCAGGTCTCAGACCCGCTCGCTCCAAAGTGAGGATGTATGGAACACGCAACTCAAACTGCCGCCCCCGCAGCAGTAGCGACGATGCAGCGCACGCGGGCGCTGGCCCCCGGAAGCGTGACACGCACCGTGCTGCCGAACGGCCTGGTCGTCCTGGTCTACCCCAATGATGCGATCCCGGCCGTCAGCCTCCGCCTGAACACACGTAGCGGCGCGATCTACGACCCAGAGGAGAAGTCCGGCCTCGCCGGTATGACTGCAAGCGCCATGCGCCGGGGCACGCTCCGCCACAGCTTCACCGAACTCAACGAGATCACCGAGGCGCGTGGACTGTCGGTCGGCGTGGACAGCGGACTCCACCTGCTTGGCGTTAGCGGGCGCGGGCTGAAAGAGGATACCGGCTTCCTCTTCGAGACCCTCGCCGAGGTGCTGCGCGAGCCGTCCTTCCCCCACGACGAGATCGAGCGTCTGCGCGCGCAGTGGATCACCGGGCTGCTGCAACAGGAGGATGACACCCAGTCGAAGGCCGACGAACTCTTCCGCGCCGCGCTCTACCCGCCCGCCCACCCTTACCACCACGACCCCGGCGGCACCATCGAGTCGGTGCGGGCGATCCAGCGCCCCGACATGGAGACATTCTACGCGCAATATGTGCGCCCCGAAGGCGCGGCGCTAGTCGTCGTCGGCGACATCACGCCTGATGCGGCCATCGAGTTAGCCTCCCGTACCCTCGGCGATTGGCGGGTGAGCGGCGACCCAGCCCCGTTCGCTGTGCCCGATGCGTCCTCGCCGGAGGCGATCAGCGAGGTGGTTCACTTGATGCCGAGCAAGACGCAGAACGACCTCGTGCTAGGCAGCGTATCTCTCCGCCGCACCGACCCCGACTACTACGCACTCGAGATGATGAACCTGATCCTGGGGCGGCTCGGCCTCTACGGGCGCTTCGGCAAGAGCGTGCGCGAGGAGCAGGGCCTTGCCTACTACGCCTATAGCGGCGTCGAGGCCGGCTTCGGCCCCGGCCCCTGGGCAGTGCGCGCCGGAGTCAACCCCGCGAACGTCCGCCGCGCCCTCGACAGCATCCTCGCCGAGATGCGGCGGATACAGGACGAGCCGGTGAGCGCGGACGAACTCGCCGCCGGCCAACGGTTCCAGACCGGCACGCTGCCCCTGCGCCTGGAGAAGAACAGCGGTCTCGCCGGTCAGATCATGGAGATCGAGCTATTCGGCCTCGGCTGGGACTACGTGCAGCGTTACCCCGAGATCGTCAACAGCCTCACCATAGCCGATGTGCAGCGTGCGGCGCGGACCTATCTCCACCCCGACCGCTACGTGCTGGCACTCGCCGGCCCTGAGATACCGTAAACATGGCCGATGTGCTGACTATCGGCGAGCTTCGGGTGGACCTGGTTGCAGGTCGGGCTGGGCCGCTTGCCGGGGCGCAGACCTTCACCCGCGCCCCCGGCGGCGACATGGCCTCGGTGGCCGCAGGTGTGGTGCGTCTCGGAAGGAGCGCGGCCTTCGTCGGCCTGGTCGGCGACGATCCGTTTGGCCGCTACTTGCTGCGGGCGCTCGATGAACACGGTGTGGACACGCGGTATATAGGCATCCACCCACGGGGCCGCACGCCGGTCGCCTTCGTCAACCGCCCCGACGATGCCGGCACGCCTGGCGGGGATGGCTCGCTCCTCTCCCCTATGGCCGAGGAGCCGGGGGAGAAGACGTTTCTTTTCTACCGTGAGGGCGGGGCCGACCAACTCCTGAGTCCGGCCTGGGTGCCGACAGAAGCTGTGGAACAGGCGCGTGTGGTCGTCGGCAGCGGAGTCTCCCTGGCGAGCGCGTTGCCACGGGCGACGCTTCACGCCGCGATTGACACAGCACACGCAGCCGGCGTCGCCGTCGCGCTCGATGTGGACTGGCGGCCCGCGCTTTGGCAAACCCCTGAGCGCGCCCGGGACCTCTACTACGCGCTCTTCCCGCAGGTGGACATCCTGATGTTGAGCGCGAGCGAGATGATCATGCTCACTGGGGGTACTGCGTCGTCGGAGGAAGGAAGGCTGGGCGCGATCCTACACGCCTGGGTGGAGCGGCTGGTGGCCGGGCGAACTAAGCCGCTGCTGGTGGCGCTCACCCGTGGGCCTGACGGCTGCACTTACGGCCTCTGGCACCCTGGCGGCCCCGGCATGGACATCACCCACCTGGCGGCCTGCGACATCCTGGCGAAGGACCGTAGCGGCGCAGGTGAGGCGTTTATGGCTGGTCTGCTGGTCGCGTTGCTTGACAGGGGAATGGATCTGTCGAGCCTGACGCTAGACGACATGGCCGCCGTCTTCGCCTGGGCGAACGCATCGGGGGCGCTGGCGACGACCCGGCGAGGCGCTATGGCGGCGCTGCCGGGCCGCAGTAGCGTGCTGCGGCTTGTCAAAGGCGGGCGTGCTCCTTGAGCCTCAGCGCCGCTTTTCGCGCAGCAGGCTCACAGAGGCAACGAAGGCCGCTAGCCCTACCACGAGGAACAACACCGGCCCCAGGTAATTTCCGTCCAGGAAGCCGCGTGGCCCGTAGGGCGAGCCGAAGACGGACATCACCGCCGCTCCCAGGTACAACAAGCCGACAATAGCCAGCACACTGCCGAAAAGTAAGCGTCCCATGCGTGCGTTCTCCTCTCTACTTTGATTATAGCAGACAAGGCCCACCTTGACCAGTGTCTAAAAGGAGCAGCCATGAAGGACCGGGCGGAGCATCACTACATCGAAACGAACGGCGTCACCTTGCACGTAGTAGCTGCTGGGCCGGAGGACGGCCCTTTGGTGCTTCTGCTGCATGGCTTCCCCGACTTCTGGTACGGCTGGCGGCACCAGATTCCTGCGCTTGCTGCTGCCGGCTATCGTGTGCTGGCACCCGACCAGCGCGGTTACAACCTCAGCGAGAAGCCGGTGGGTGCCGCCGCCTATGGGATCGAGACGCTGGCGGCCGATATAGTTGGGCTGATCCACGCCGTCGGGCGGGATCGGGCGTTTGTGGTCGGCCACGATTGGGGCGGAGGCGTCGCTTGGGAGTTGGGGTGCAGCCATCCGGAGTGCGTGGAGAGGCTGGCGATCCTCAACTCGCCATACCCAGCCGTGCTGCTGGACAGCATCCGCCGTAGTCCCGCCCAGCTACGCAAAAGTTGGTACATCCTCTTCTTCCAGATCCCGGCGCTGCCGGAGTTCCTGTTGAGCCTCGGCAACTGGCGGCTTGCGTCCCGGTCGCTCTCCCAGAGCAGCCGCCCTGGTGCCTTTACCGACCTCGACATGCGCCGCTACCGCCGCGCCTGGTCCCGCCCACGTGCCATGACCTCGATGCTCAATTGGTACAGGGCGGCGATCCGCCATCAACCCGCTCCGCCCGCTGATCCCCGCGTGCATCTGCCGACGATGCTGATCTGGGGAGCGCAGGACCAGTTTCTAGGCCGCGATCTGGCCGTGCAGAGCCTCTCCTACTGCGACGACATCCGCCTTGAGGTGATCGACGATGCGACCCACTGGGTGCAGCACGAGGAGCCTGAGCGAGTGAATCGGCTGCTGCTCGACTTCTTACGCTCCCCTGCGCCCCTCGTGGATGAATGAGATGATCTCGTCAGCCGTCAGTCCCGGGTCTACGCCTCCAACGTCGAGCGGAGATTTCGACCGCTTTCGTCCGATCAGTTGAAAAATCCGCGCCAATAGGTAGTATGGATACTTCTTACTCATGGCATACTCCAGCCGTTCCAACTCCGTGAAAAAGGCTGCCTCATTCTTTAGGTCGTTGTTAGGAATGTAATCGCAGACGCAGCGCACACCGTATTGGGCAAGCAGAGTGCATCCTACTTCCTGTAGCGCCTGACTTAGTTCCGCCGCTGCATACGCTCGGACAGGTAAATTGAACACAGAGGAGAAAACCGTTTCCGTATCTAGCTTCTCATACGCTGCCTTCGGATTCAACTGCTGCAAGGCCTCACGATAAGGCTCCGAATAGCGATTAACACAAATGATTGAGATCAGCCCACCGGGTAGTAGCGGGTGACAGACTGACTCCAGTGCGGCACCAATGTCCTCTATATACTGCAAGACATTATGACAGAGTACGACGTCGAATCTGGTTTCGGGGAAGAGCTTCGGGATCTCCGTAAGCTCCGCCCTGTGAAACTCCATCTGTTGAGCAACGCCTGCTGCTCGGGCTTTGTGAAGAGCCTCGTTTATCAGTTCGACTGAGGGGTCAAGTAGTGCCAATGAATGGCCCTGTGCAGCAAATGAGATTGCATCAACCCCGTTCCCGCCGCCCACATCGAGGAACCGCAACGGTTACCCATCGAGGTGGCGCTGCACGTTAGCGCAAGAGATATTGTGGAGCAGGCGGCCCCAGTGAGAACTTTGATAGTTTCCGAAGGCGGACGCATTAGCGTCAAACGGTTGCGTAAAGGCCATCGAACGCTATCCCATTTCTAGTTGTGCCATTGAAAACAGAACTTCAGTAAGAACTGCCTCGCAGCATATACATCAGCGTGCGTGCGATGATCTTGAGGTCGAAGAGGAGCGACCAACGCTCCACGTAGTCGAGGTCGTAGCGGGTGCGCTCCTCCACCGAGGTGTCGCCGCGCAGGCCGTTCACCTGTGCCCAGCCGGTGATGCCGGCCTTTTCGCGGTGGCGCTTCATGTAGTGCGGTATCGTCCGGCTGAACTGCTGCACGTAGTAGCGTTGTTCGGGGCGCGGGCCGACTACGCTCATCTCTCCCAGCAGCACGTTGATGAACTGGGGCATCTCATCCAGCGAGAAGCGGCGGAGCCATTTGCCGAGGCGCGTGCGGCGCGGGTCTTCCGCCACGGTCCAGCCAGGCCCGTCGCCGGAGCCGGTCCCCATCGTGCGGAACTTGATCACATGGATCGGCCTACCGTCCCGACCGACGCGTTCCTGTATGAAGAAGATCGGGCCGGGCGAATCGAGCTTCACCATCAGCGCGGTCAACAAGAGCAGCGGCGAGCTTAACACGAGGATCAACCCGCTGAACAGGATGTCGAAGGCGCGCTTGACTATCCGGTTCCAGCCCCGGAGCGCCACGTCGCGCACCTCGTACATCGGCAGGCCGCCCAACATGCCGACGTTGACCTCCGGCTCGATCATAAGCTGCACGATGTCCGGGTAGAGCTTGATCGAAACATTCGCGTCCTGGCAGTGGGACACGATCTCGAAGAGTTCGGCGGGTGTCGCGCCCGGCATGGCGACTATCACTTCGTCTGCCTCGTGGCGGTGGGCGATGCGCTCGATGTCGTCTACAGCGCCGAGGACCGGCACGTTCCAGACGGTGCGCTCTTCGGCCAGGCGTGGAGGCTCAATCGCGCCGAGCACGCGGTATCCGAGATCCGGGCGCGCCTGTATGCGGTCGAGGATCGTGCGCGCCGAGTCGCCCATGCCGACGATCAAGACGCGCTGTGTGCTGAGGCCGCGCCGCCGCAGCGCGCCGACCACCAGCCCGAACACCAACCGGTCGAACGCGGTGAAGATGACACATCCGGCCCAGCCCATCAGGAGCATCAGCCGGGAGTAGACGAAATCGTTGCCCAACAGCATCGAGTTTAGGGCGATTGAGCCGATCAGCCCGATTGAGACGGCAGCCGCCAGCTTATATATCTCGTCAACCCGCGACGCCCCACGGCTCAGGCGATAGAGGCCGCTGACGTTGAAGACGACCAGCAACGACAGCAGTGTCGTGCTGAGCATCAGCACGTAGGTGGGGATAGAGGGCGCGGTGTAGGTCGGCGCGATGTCGCTCTCGAACCGGAGTTCATAGGCGAGCACGAGTGCGGCGACCCAGGCCAGGATGTCGAGGGCGGCCTGTGCGCCGATCAGGATCAGTGGACCTTTACGCATCGGCTGCACCGCACGGGCCGCAGCCGACCTCTGCTCAGGCTGCTCCGTCAGAGGTGCGGGCGGCGTCCGTTTTACATTCCGCTGTTGCTTGTCGGCGACTGCCAATCCATTCAGCCTTTCTTCTAACTCACTCGCTTCTGTTCTGCGGCGCGCGTCGCGTTGACTGCGAGGGCTAAGGCGGCCCGCAAGGTGATTCCCAGCCGCACCATGGTGCTGACCAGCCGGCCGTAGCGCGCCGCGTAGTGCTTCGAGTAAAAGATGTGCATCGCACGGTAAAACTCGCGTATCGAGCGGGCGCTGCGCTTTCGGCTGCTCGCGCCTTTGATGTGCAACACAGTAACCGCCGGGTAGTAGAAGACCCGCCAGCCCCGTTCCTTGATCCGGTAGGCCAGGTCGAGATCCTCGCCATACATGAAAAACCGTTCGTCGTATAGACCCGCCTGCCCGAGCGCGGCCCCGCGCACCAGCATGAACGCGCCGACCACCGAGTCGACCTCAGCCGTCTCGTGCTCGCTGAGGTGGGTCAGATTGTAGCGCGAGATCGACGCGCTGCCGGGGAAAAGCCGCGACAGGCCCGACAGCTTGAAGAGCGAGTTGAGCGGCGTCGGGAACGACCTCCGGCAAGCCAGGTCGAGGCTGCCGTCCGGCCTCTCCAGACGAGGCCCGGCCACGCCCGCGTCCGGCGTGCGCTCCATAAAGTCAACCATGATCTCCAGCGCGTTCGGCGGCAGCGCCGTATCCGGGTTCAGAAACAGGATATAATCCGCCCCGAACTGCAAGCCCGCGTTCCCCTGCGCCGGTATCTCCGAACCTGGCTGCGAACCACGGCTCTGACTCTGGACCGGCTGTTGGACATGGATCTGCCCGTGGACTTCAAGCGCGCGTAAGGCTATGTTGTTGGCGAAGCCGAAACCGCCGTTGTAGCCGCTTTCCAGCAGTTCGACTTGCGGGTAGTGTTCGATCACGAACTCCACGCTGCCGTCAGTACTGTCGTTGTCCACCAGAAGGACGCGGAATGGATAGCGACAAGTACTGGAGAAGACGGAATCGAGACACCCTGACAGCAATTCGCGTGTGTTGTAGTTGACAATAAGGATCGCCAGGGTCGGCGTAGGCATACCCTGATTATACCAAGTAGTGTCAAGCAGCGACCGCTCCATCAGCATCTATCCCGTCTGCGGCTACTAGTCACATTTGCATCACAATCCCGCCCACTATATAACGAACCGGACGCCTTGTGGGTCGTATTTCAGAATCCTGCTTCGCCGATCGCCGTGCGAAGCGCCTGGGCCGATTTGCCCATGGCCTCTTGCTCTGCCGGCGTCAGTTCCGGCGCGATCACCCGTATCGCTCCGGCCCGCCCGACCACAGTCGGCAGGCTGATATACACATCCTGCATACCGTATACCCCGTTCACCAGGGTGGATACCGGCAGCACAGCGTGTTCGTCACGGAGTATAGCCTTGACTAGGGTCATCGTGCAGACGGCGATCCCGTAGAAGGTCGCGCCTTTGCGGGCTATCACGTCGGCACCACCCTTCTTGACGCGCCCGGCTATGTCGGCCTCAACCTCCGGCCCCCAAGCGATGCCCGCGGCTTTGCAATAGTCGGCCACCGGCAGCCCGCCCACCCGCACCTGGCTCCAGGTCGTCACCTGGGTCTCGCCATGTTCGCCGAGCGTGTAGCCCTCGACGCTGCCTGCGGCGACGTTGCAGTGCTCGCCGACCATGTAGCGCAGGCGAGCCGTTTCGAGTAGGGTGCCGGTCGCAATGATCCGTTCAGGGCTGAAATCCGAGAGTTTGTGGGCGGCGTAAGCCATAACGTCCACGGGGTTTGCGACCATGACGATCACCGCGTCTTGGCGGTGGTCTTTGATGCCGTCGAGCACACCCCGCATGATGCCGGCGTTGCGCTGCAAGAGGTCCATGCGGGTTTCGCCGGGCTTGCGCGCCGTGCCGGCCGTGATGACGATCACGTCGGCGTCGGCACATGCCGCGTAGTCGGCGGTTCTGACCGTCGTCGGCGGTAGAAACGCGACCCCGTGCGAAATATCCCACGCCTGCCCCTCGGCGAGGTCTTTCGCCACGTCGATCAAGAGAATCTGCGAGGCCGTCCCGCTGTGCGCCAGCGAAAAGGCACATGCCGACCCGACCTGTCCCGCACCGATGATCGCCACAGTATTGGCGCCTGCCCCCACACGGCCCGTCTGATCACTCGCCATTTGATAGTCCCTCCTGTGCCAGCTAGATAGATCGCGTGTCTCGCCTGCTCTTTGCGGCCTATTATAGCACGCCGGGGCGTTTATTGGTAGAAGGCGGCGGATTCTTACTCCGTGCGTCGAGCGCAGAGCGACTCTCCCACAGACGATAGCTTTGCTTCGAGCTACGGCTCTCTGAGCTTGGGTATCTGAAGAACCGTGCCTGAGAACTGATAAAGTAGGAAAAACGCGGGTATAGGCACGGGCCGGGCATAATTATCAGATTTCGTGCCTGGCGTGAGCTGATATTTCGCGGCTCTCTATCAGTAGGAAGTGGTTAGTGGTTAGTGGTTGGTAGTCAGGAGGTTGTCCCGGCGATCCACGAGTGAAGCCGTGTCTTGCAGCTGTAGTTGGCGGCAGTAAGTGAATGAGTAACGTTTTGTGTATATGCTGACGATAAGATTGTGTAAATAGAAGAAGACGGCACTCGATGTTACAGAGCCATCGGGGGGGAGGACTTTGCTCGCTATTTTTACCCTCTCACTTGTAATATCCATTTCAGGGGGCATTTACTGCCAGATTTTGGGGCTTGGGGAGGGAATCGGGGCAAAGATACTCCGAAAGATCTAGACGATTGCGGATTTCGGAGTGCGGATTGCGGATTGAGGGCGGCGAGGTGGGCGGATCTCGAAGCTCAACGCGGGTTGGCGTTGTTGCTGTGAAAGTGGGTCTTGTGAACGGATATGAGGGCAAGAGTGGCCTGACGTAGCAGTTTTGGTATCGGAATCGGGTCGATTTTACTTCAAGAAGCAAGTATGACGGTCGTTGAGACGGATGTTGGTATGTAACAACAGGAATGGCGCGTCTGGGTGAGCTGGGGTTGTCGGGGAGGAGGCTTGTGGGGTTGGGTGGGGTGGAGATACGAGTAATTACCGGGCCTTAGAGCTTGCATCCACTTAGGGGTTTTGTTATAATAGTCGTGTCCACTTGGGGAGATGCCAGAGTGGTCGAATGGGGCCGCCTGCTAAGCGGTTAAGCGACCTTAAAGTTGCTTCTAGGGTTCGAATCCCTATCTCCCCGCCCTTTTAACAATCACCGTTCGCCCTGTGCGAGCCGCGCCACTTGCTCTGCCAGGATTGCTGATTGGCGCTCCAGCTCCGGGAGGGTTGGGGCGGCCAGGTTCAGGGTGTAGAGGTGGAGCTGCTTCGGCGTGCCTCGCAGCTTGAGTTCGGTGCCCGTGGCCTCCTCGAACTGCGGGTAGACCAGCACTCCACGGCGCAGCCCGTAGCGGTCCAAATACGCGCTCACCTGGTATAGATCGCGGCTGAGGTCGCCAGTCGCATCGGGTCCGATGCGGCGGTACTTCGCGTCTACCACCAGCACCGGCTCGGCACCGCCAGCCGGATAGACCAGCACATCGGGCCGGATGCCGACCTGCCGGGCCTCGTCGAGGTAGTCGTAGTGTTGCGCGACGACCCGCAGACCGTGCGCTGCCAGCCCTGCCCGCAGCCGAGCCGTCACAAAGCTCTCGAAGAGGCGGGGCATATCCACCAGGAAGGACGCGAACGGGTGTTGCCCGGCCTGCTCGGCCAGCGTGAGGTGGTGGAGCGCGAGTCGGCAGAGGCTAAGGACCGGCGCGTAGGCGGCGTTCAGCCGATGGAAGTAGATGCGCGGCAGGAGCGCCAGAGCCTCTTCCCTGCTGATTGCCGGTACATCCACGAAGCGGCCCAAGAGCGCACGCCCGCGCCGAGCCAGCGCACGGTCCTCCGCAGGCTGGAGAAGGGCAGGCAGGAAGCGCAGCGTGGCGGCGACGACCCGATTCTCCGGCGTGTCGGGCGTGAAGGCTGCATATGAGCAGACGTGGCGGTTTTTCAGATCGCCGTGCCGCCTGAGCTGTGCGGCGAGGACGATCCTGCCGCGCACGAAGGGCAGATCCTCCTCTTGTGGCACATATCCCTGTAGCAAGCCACCGCTCAACAGCCGCTCCACCCGATGCACCAGCATCGCCAACACGAAGCTGAAAATCTCGGGGTCGGGCGCTAGATCGGCGGGGGGCTGGGTAAAGTGGGCGAGGGCGGGGTCGCCGGCAAGCATGTAGAACAGGTTGGTCACGCCGACCTTCGGGCGGATCACCAGCAGCCCGGCACCCGGCAGGCGTACCCGTCCCACATAGCCGCGTGTGGCGAGCCGGTAGATGCCCGGCCTGTCGGTTGTCGCCGCCTCGATCTGCGTTGCATAGCGCCCGCGCAAGAGCGCCACAGCCTGCGGGGGCAGGGCGACCTCGCGGCTCTCAAACTCGCCTAACACGAGTGTCGCTGCGTCGGAGGTGGGTGCCGGTGCAGGGACTAGATCAGCCATCGGCTTTGTTGAGCGCGGCGGATGCGGCGGCGAAGAGCGCGGCGTACTCCTCGACCTCTCCGGCCGGCGGGATGAAATACTCGGCTATCAGCGGCCTGATTGCGGTGCGCCAGAGAAGGTCGAGCGTCGCGGGAGTCAGCGGCTCGAGCATGAAATAGCTGTGGCCGAGGCGGTGGTCGGGGTCCAGGGCCTCGCTCAGGCGGGCGTTGATGTCGCGGAAGAGGTCGAGGAGCACCGTGCGGGCCTCTTTGCCCGTGCCGTGTTCCCGCAGCCAGGCATCCAGAACCTCGGCGTTCGGCTCGACCTGCAAGAACCGGAAGCGGCGGCGTAGAGCGTAGTCCACCAGGGCGAGGCTGCGGTCGGCGCTGTTCATCGTGCCGATCAGCAGCAGGTTCTCCGGCACGTAGAACGGCTTCGGCGGCGTACCGATCCCGGCGGAGACCGACAGCTCGACAGCCCCGCCCGGCCCCCGATATTCGAGCGCGTAGAGCAGTTCGCCGAAGACGCGGGCCAACGGAGCACGGTTGATTTCGTCAATGATCAAGACGTAGGGGTGGTCGGGGTCACGGCGGGCGGCATCGCACATCCGCACGAACAGCCCCGGCATCACGGCATAGGTGACGTGCCCCCAAACGTCTACGCTCGGTTTCAGGCCCTCGATGAAGTCCTCGTAAGTTGTCGCCGGGTGGAACTGCACCACTTGCGCCCGCGCGGGGTCGCCCGCGACCAGCGCACCCAGCCCGCGGGCCAGCCATGTCTTGCCGGTGCCCGGCGGGCCGCCGAGGACGATGCCGCCGGTGTCTTCGAGCAGGTCGCGAGCCTCCTCAAGCTCCACCGCCGGCAGCCCGGTCATCTCCTGCAACGCGGCAATATCGGCGACTGGGGGGAGTGCAGGGCGGCCAACCTCACCCCTGTAAGAGGATGGGAGAGAGGAGGCGCTCCCTGTAGGAGAGGTACTTGGGATGAGGTAGCCGGGCGGCTGTTCGCGGAGGCTGGGCAGTTCGCTCGATGCGTAGTCCGGCTCCAGTGAGACGTGCTCGCCCGCTTCTATCGCGGCGAAGGCGGAGGCAAGCTCGGGGTTGCGGGCGACGAGACGCTGTTGCAAGATGGCGTACTCTGTGGGGCTGAGATAGAAAAGGGTGCCGCTGCTGCGCTGCTTGACCGGCTCGGCTTCTTCAAGGCCGGGCACCGCCTGGATCTCCTGCCAGGGCAGGGGGTTCGGCACCTCGAAGGCGAATTGGACCTCAATATGCAGCGTCTGTTTGCGGGACGATGCGCCGTCGGCTGGCCCTGTCCCGCCCTCGCCCGGCCCCGCGCCCACATGCGTGACCGTGCCGACGGCGCGGATCGCCCGGTCGGGGCGGGCGACGTAGATCAGCACTGGGTCGCCTGTTTGCGCCTGCTCAAAGTTGGCGCGCGGTCGCCCGCTGAACGTCGCCAGCCCGGCACCGGCCAGGGACTGCCACTCCGGTCGCCGTCTGCGGGTGGAGAGCCACCAGGCGGTGCGACTGACGCCGCGGCGCGACCTAATGGCGGAAGCCCGTCCCAGGGTTTCGGTTGCCTCTGTTTCCAGAGCTGTTGGCTCGCTCATCTTGACATAAGTATAACACAACCCCGATCTATGGGCAAGCGGGTTTCGAGGGCCTCATGCAGCCGCCGCCACGAACAGCCCCACGTTTTTACCAATCCGCAACGGCCCATGCTCTTCGATAAGCTCGTCCACCAGCGAGCGAAACCTGCCGAGCTGCTCCCCGGCGAGGTGTCCCGAGGCTTCAGCATACGCGACCAACGGCCGGGCATCGGGTATGAGCAAGGCGTCCTCGTAACGATGCATCTCTACGTGCGGAAACGCTTGCGCGAGTTCCTCCATACCATGCTCAAGGTTAAAGCCGTTTACCGTGTTGCCGTCATTTATCGTCAAGGCGTAGGCAGCGGAGGCCGACCTCGCCTTGCCGATCAACTCGTCATAGACCCGCATCGTGTTCCGGCTGTTGGCCGTGGCATACAATCGTCCATCCGGCTTCAGAACGCGGCCGATCTCAGCGTAGGCTTTCGCTCTGTTGGGGACGTGGTAGAGCATGTGGTTAGCGATAACCGCATCGAAGGAACCCGCGTGAAATGCCAGGGCCTGCACGTCACAAACCGCGAAGGCGAAGCGGCGGGGACTTCGGCTGAGTTGCTTGCAGGCGTCCTCAGCCACGCCCGGCGAGAAATCAGCCAACACGATCTGCCACCCGTCGGGAATCCGGTCATGGTTCTCCACCCACAGCCGTCCAGATCCGCAGCCGATGTCCAGAATCCGGCTCTGCGGGGCGAGGTCTAACTGATCCAGGATCCAGCGGTAGAGGCCCTGCGTGTTGGTGCTGTAGTCGGAGTGAAACCGGATGCGTACGTCGAGCCTCGCCGCGTCTCGGTACTCCTCGCGCAGGCTGCTCATAGCTTCTCTATCCCCAATTCTGCGGCCTCATCCCGCGCGGGGTGGGTCAGGTGGCCGCTCAGGTCGGCAGGGGCACCGCGCGGCGCGGAAGAGACGGCTTCCCCTGCATCATCGCGGGCCTCGCGAAGGGAAACGTGTTGGCTCCAGAAGGCGATGCCGCCGACTAGGAGAGTCGCCAGCAACTGGCTGACATGGAAGACCAGTGCGAACGCCACGGCCAGATCTTTGTTGATGGTCGAGGCGGTGATCAGCGCCAGCGTGCCGATGACCAGCGCCTCATAGTTGCCGACATTGCCGGGCATCGCCGGGATCAGCAGGCCGAGGTTGACCAGGGCAGTCATCAGCAGCACGGCGGACAGGCCGGAGAGCGGCAGCCCAAAGGCCGCAATCGCCGACCAGAACATCCCTGCCGCGACGATCCAGACCAACAGCGAGATGGCCGCGCTCTTGATCAGCGGGCCGGGCCGCTCGAAGACGCCAAGCCCGGCGCTGAAGGTATGCACGAGCCGGACCGCGAGGCTGCCCACCCGCTGCGGCAACGGCAACACCTGGACCAGCCTCGCTGTCAGCGCGACCGCCCGCTCCGACTGCCACTTGAAGACCAACAGCCCACCCAACGCGAGCACCAGCACTACCACCGCAACCGCGCCGAGCTGATCCGCTTGCCCGTTGCCCAAGCCGAGCGCGGGCAGCCCCGCTACCAGCAGCACGAGCAGCGCCAGCCCGTCGAACAGCTTTTCGATCACCACGGTGGCTAGGATAGTCGTCCGGCTGAGGCCGGTACGCCGACTCATCAGGTGGGCGCGCACTAGGTCGCCGGCGCGGGCCGGGAAGAACGTGTTGAAGAAGTAGCCGGTCATCATCGTGCCGAATAGGGTCGGGAAGCCGGGCGGCGGGCCGTCGGTCAACGGTGCGAGCAGGTGGCTCCAACGCCACGCCATGCAGGCATACGCGCCCACCATGCAGAGCATGGAGACCGCGAGCAGACCGAGATTCGCTCCCGCCAGGTGCGCGGGGATAGATTCCCAGTGGACACCCCGCAGCACAAGGTAGAGGCAGAGGGCGCTGACCGCCACCCCGGCCAGTATTTTTTTCACTAGCTAGAGTTACTTGACTGCGCTGGATAGGTAGCGCCGAGGCTGTGGGCCGGGCCGGGCAATATGTCGTCCTCGTGGGGCGACATATTACGCGGCTTGCCACGTCGCTGGTGGGCTTCTTCGAGGATCTGAGCAATATCTGTGTTGGTGAACAGATATGCCTCGCTGATCGTCCGAAACCCCTGTGGGTCGGCTACGTTGACCAGGCCGCGCACCAGGATGCCTTCTTCGATCTCGATGATGTAGACTTCCTTGAAGCTGTGCTCATCTATGAAGTGGCCTATTGCGCGCAGCAGATCCTCGTAATCAACTCGCCCGGCACCGGTGTAATTCGCCATCGCGTTCCCCCGAATGACTGTTGCCCCGTTAAAACTCGGTCGCGCTGCTGAAGTTAAAGCCCTCGATCCGCATGGCAGGTACGAGCGAGCCGCCGAAAAAGCCCTTCTGTAGCCGCAGGGTGTCGCTCAACTCGGCGCGGCGCAGAGCATCGAGCACGCTCTGCGTGAAGCGTAGGTTTTTCACGGGGCGGCTGATCGCGCCGTCCTCGATCAGGAATGTGCCGTCGCGTGTCATGCCGGTAAGGATTGTCTGCATCGGGTTGACGATGTTGACGTAGTGGAAGCGCGTGACCCAGAGGCCGCGCTTGATGCCCTTGATCAGTTCGGCCTTCGGCGTCGTGCCGGGGGCGATCACCAGGTTCATCGGCAGCGGGCCGTATGTGTTCGGCGCGGGCAGTCCGTGGCCGGTGCTCTGCTTGCCGGGTTCGCGGCCCGCGGTGTAGGTATCGTAGACGACCGCGTTAGCGAGGCCGTTCTTGATGATCTCGACGCGCTGCCTCGGCACCCCCTCGAAGTCAAAAGGGAAGGGCAGCCCGCGCGGGTCGTAGGCATCATCATATATCGTGATGTTGTTGCCGGTGATCTCCTCGCCGAGGCGCATGAAGGAGCGGCCTTCCTGCAAAGCGAGCGCGCCCATGCCGAGGAAGCTGAGGTAGAGGAGCATCTCGCCGACCGCATACTCCTCCAGCACCACGTCATAGGCACCCGGCTCGACCGCTGCCGGGTCGCGGCTCCTCACCGCCTTGTCTGTCGCCTCCTTGCCGAGCGCAGATGCGTCGATCTCGGCAACGCGGATCGTGGCGTTCTCGGCGTAGCCGGAGCCGCTCTCGCCCATGATCACGGTGCTGAACTGCGCGGATGTCTGCGGCGCATAGGCGAACACCCCGTGCGAGTTGCCCACGGCGATTTCGTTCCACCCGGTGGAGAACGCCCCCGATGCGACCAACCCGGCATCGGCGGCTGCCTTGCAGACCGCGCCGACCCCGGCTGCCCGCACCTCCGGCGGCGTATCTGCGGTCACCGGGTCGTAGCCGGACGATTGCCCATATGTCGCTGCGCCGGGCAGGGACTTGTAGTCCTCGTTCTCGTGTTGGAACCGGGCGATCATCGTCGCGCGCTCAACCACTCCGGCGAGCGCGTTCTGGCTCAGGTCGTTTGTCGAGGCCACGCCGATCTTCTTACCGAGCACCGCCCGCACCGTCACCCCGGTGTTCTGCTCGGCGACGTTCTGGTGGATGTAGGAGTTGGCGAAGCGGGTCAATTGGTCCTGGCCGCCGAAGTACACCACCTCAGTCTCATCGGCCTTCGACCTATCCAGCACCCCCTGCACCACGGAACGGATCGTATCTTCCCCTAGCATGTTCGTGTCCTTTCGAGCGACGATTAAACGACGCCGACGCGCACTCCACGGAAGCGGGCGGGGGCGGCACCGTGGCCGACATGGGCGACCTGCATCGGCTCGCCCTTACCGCAGTTGGGCAGGCCCCAGAGCTGCCAGGCACCCAGCCCGGCAACCGCGTCGCACGACCCCCAGAACTGGGGCGTGATGCCGGTGTAGGTCGGGTTCTTGAGGATCGCGCCGAGCTTGCCGTTGACGATCTCCCACGCGATCTCGGTGCCGAACTGGAAGTTGAGCCGATGGTCGTCAATGCTCCAGCTCCGGTTTGTGCCGAAGAGTATCCCGTTGTCTATCCCCGCAATCAGGTCTTCGAGGGAACCCTCGCCCGGCTCGAGGTTAACATTCACCATGCGGATCATCGGGATGCGGTTCCAACCGTCGGCCCGCGAGGTGCCGTCGGATGCCAGACCGAGGGTCGCGGCGGTCTCTCGGTCGGTTAGATAGCCGACGAACACGCCGGCCTTGATCAGTGGGGTGCGCTGCGCGGGCACGCCCTCGTCGTCCCAGCCGAAGGTGCCGAGGCCGCCGGGCGTGGTGCCGTCTGCGGTGATGTTGATCAGGGGCGAGCCGTAGCGTTCGGTGCCGAGCTTGTCGGGAGTGAGGAATGAGGTGCCGGCGAAGGACGCCTCCATGCCGAGCGCGCGGTCGAGTTCGACGGCATGCCCGCAGCTTTCGTGAATCTGCAAGGCGACCTGGCTCGACGAAAGCACGATGTCCATGTTGCCCGACGGGCAGGGCTTCGCGGTCAGCAGCGCGACGGCCTCGGCGGCGATCCGCTCGGCGTTGCCGGGCAAATCGGCCCCTGTCACCAACTCGAAGCCTCTGCCGCCCCACTGCCCGCCCGACGAGTTTGGGTACGAGCGGTTCTGCAAATCGTTTTCGGCGACTGCGGTCGCTTCGATGCCTGCGCCGACCTCGGTGATCTCCTGCTCGATGTTGCTGCCCTCGCTGCTCGCGAAGACTTTGTGGATGCGTATCGCGTTGAAGCTCGACTGGGCAATCGCCAGCCCCGCCACGTGCCTCATCTGCTTGTCGGCGGCCATGAGCAGGGCGAGCTTGTCTTCGAGCGAGACCGCAAACGGGTCAAGCTCACAGGGGGTGCGATAGACGCCGGTTTCGCGCACGGGCGGGCCGAGGTCCACCGGCTTGCGGCGTACCTGTGCGCTCGCCCGCGCGATCGCAACCGCGAGTGCCGCCGTCTTGTCTGCCTCTTCCGGAGTGAGGATGGACGAGCTTGCGAAACCCCACGCGCCTTCCACGACGACACGGACGCCGAAGCCCTGGTCCTCGTTCATAGACAAGGCATCAACAATGCCGTTCTTCACCGAGATCGCCTCGCTCATGGTCCGCAGGACGCGAACATCGGCGTAAGTCGCCCCCCGCACACGGGCGGTGTCGAGGGCGCGGGCCGCAAGATCTTTCATGCACCGGCTCCTTTCCGAAGCGTTCAGCCGTCAGCCGTCAGCGTAATCTATCTGCGGGATTTATAACATGAAGGGGGCATCTTTGCAAGTTGGAGGGCCTCCTTGAACGCAGGCCTACTTATGGTATAATTGTCCACAGCATTGGGAAGGGGATGGCGTGCCGGGCCATCTGCGAAGAATGTGGGCGGTTCGATTCTTGCTCATGCACCTCAATGTGCCGCTACAATCATCTGTTAAATGAGGGGAGCCTGTGGGCAGTACAAAACCGAGGCCAAAGCTGGTTGTGGCTAAAGTAGGGGACGCGAGCAGCCGATCCGCTCCTGCGGCCAGACCGGCGGCTCTAGTTCATGTGGATAAGCGCGCGTTCCATTGGCCGCTAGTGGCTGCCCGTATGGGTGCAGACGCGCTGCTCGTCAACGTGGCGTTTGTGCTGGCATATTTTGCGCGCTACGACCTTCGGCTCGTCCGGGATGTGCAGCGCGAATCCACGCTCCCACTCTCAGCCTTCACCGGAATGGAGATCGGGCTGACGGCGATCACCATCATCGTCTTCTACGCGAAGGGTGTTTACGCCCAGCCGCGCGGCACGTCCTGGCTCGACGAGATGCTGAAAGTGGCCGGGGGCGCGCTCACCAGCGTCGCGGTGCTGATTCTTGCCAGCCTACTCACAAACCCTGTACTGAACTCCCGCCTGATGTTCCTGTTTATCTACGTTGCTACCCTGCTCGTCTTCGGTGCCGAACGCTTCGTGATACGGCGCGCCCGGATGATGCTTTGGAAGCGCGGGATCAACATCCGGCGGGTGCTGGTCGTCGGCTCGGGGTATGCGGGGCAGCGACTGATGAAAGACCTGATGGAGAGGGCGGACCTCGGCTACACCCTCGCCGGCTATGTCGAGGAGGAGGCCGACTCGGCGGCGTGGACCGTGCCGATGAACGGCCACGGCTACCCCGCGCGCCTCGGACGTGTGGACGACGTGGAGCAGGTGATCGGCGCGGGCCAGATCGAGGAGGTGATCGTCGCCCTGCCTGCCTCGGATCACCAGCGTATCGCCGAGGTGGTGGAACGATGCCGCCGTCACCGTGTCAGCTTCCGGCTCGTGCCCGACCTGTTCGAGATACGCTTCAACCAGGTGCAGATAGATGCCTTGAACGGCATCCCGCTGATCGGGTTGAAGGAGGTGGCCCTGCGGGGCGGCAACTTGCTGATCAAGCGGGTGCTCGATGTGGCTCTCTCGTTGCTGGTGTTGATTATCACCTCGCCGGTGCTTCTGGTGCTTGGGCTTCTGGTCAAGCTGGAGGAGCCGCGCGCGGATGTCTTCTTCAAGCACGAGCGGGTCGGTATCGGCGGGCGACGCTTCCAGCTCTACAAGTTCCGAACGATGGAGGCCGACGCCGAAGAGCGCAAGGCAGAGTTGCTGGCCTACAACGAAGCGAGCGGGCCGGTCTTCAAGATGAGGAACGACCCACGCATTACCCCCATCGGCAGGTGGCTGCGCCACACCAGCCTCGACGAGTTGCCGCAGATACTCAACATCCTGTTGGGCGATATGGCGTGGGTCGGGCCGCGGCCGCCGGTACCGAGCGAAGTCGAACTCTACAGCGATTGGCACCGCCGCCGCCTCGAGCTCACACCGGGCCTCACCGGCCTCTGGCAGGTGAGCGGGCGCAGCGACCTGTCGTTCGACGACATGGTGAAGCTCGACCTGTTCTACGCGGAAAATTGGTCGCTTGCGTTCGACATCAAGATCCTGCTGATGACTATACCGGCTGTGCTGTTGGGCAAAGGGGCCTATTGACGCGGTGCGTGTAGCCCTCGTCCACGACTACCTGACGCAGTACGGCGGGGCAGAGAAGGTCTTGGAGGCGCTGCACGCGCTCTATCCGGGCGCGCCGGTCTACACATCGGTCTACGCGTCGGAGGCGATGCCTGCGTGCTTCCAGCGGTGGAAAATCCGAACCTCGTTCATGCAGCGGCTGCCGCTGCTGAGGAGGAAGCACCAGCTTGGCCTGCCGCTCTACCCAACGGCATTTGAGCAATTCGACCTCAGCGGCTATGACCTAGTGATCAGCAGCAGCAGCGCGTGGGCAAAGGGCGTGATCACGGGGCCGCAAACGTTGCATATCTGTTACTGCCACTCACCGATGCGCTTCGCGTGGTCCTACCAGGATTATGCGCGCGGGGAGAATGTCGGCGCGCTCGGAAAGCTGGTCTTGCCATTTATCCTGAGCTATGTTAGACTCTGGGACGAAACCTCGGCGGGGCGGGCCGACGCTTACATAGCGAACTCCCGGGAAGTCGCGCGGCGGATCTCGAAATATTACCGCCGGGAGGCGACGGTGATCAACCCGCCGGTGGAGTTGGGCGGTTTCGCTCCGGAGGAGAAGCTCGGCGACTACTTCCTGGTTGTGTCGAGGCTGGTGCCCTATAAACGGCTCGACATCGTGATAGACGCCTTCAACCGGCTCAGCCTGCCGCTGAAAGTGGTGGGCTGTGGGCGGCAGCGGGCGGAACTCGAAGCGCGGGCGAAGCCGAACATCAGCTTCCTCGGCGCGGTCGGGCAAGATGAGCTAAGGCGGCTGTATGCACGGTGCCGCGCGCTGATCTGGTCGGAGGCGAGTGACTTCGGCATTGCCCCGGTCGAGGTGCAGGCGTCGGGTCGCCCGGTTATCGCATACGCGGCGGGCGGCGCGCTCGAGACAGTGCTGGACGGCGAGACCGGGATCTTCTTCGGGCGGCAGACACCGGCCTCCTTGATCCAGGCCGTCGAGGGCTTCCGGGCCGAAGCGTTCGACCCGGCCCGCATACGGCGGCACGCCGAGGAGTACGGTGTGCCGGTTTTTGAGCGTCGGATAAGGGAGTTTGTGGACGCGGCGCTCGCCGAGAAGCAGGCGGAAAGGAACGCATCGGCTTGGAATTGCGCGAATACATAGGCGTCGTCCGTCGGCGGTGGCTGTTGGTCGTCGCAATAGTCGTGCTGACGGGACTCGTGAGCTTCGGCCTGGCGCTCACTCAACTCCCTAATTACACAGCCGTGACCCGCGTGTCGGTGCGCCAGCGGACCCCGGCATCTATCCCGCCGACTCCGGGTCCCACCGGGCAGCCGGGGTACTACACCTACGACAAGTACTACAACTTCTACAGTTCCGAGTTCCTGGCCGACGACTACGCGATCATCGTCACCAGCCAGGCGTTCACCGACCTTGTAGACGCGAAGCTGGCACAGGACGGCCACCCCGAGTACCAAGCCGTCGGCACGCTCGTCGCCGACCGCAAGCAGCGTGAGCTGACGATCTCGGCCACGACCAACGACTCGGCGAGATCGAAGGCGATCACGAAAGCCGTCGGCGAAGTCTTCGCCGATCTGAGCGCACCCGGCGCGCCCACGCCCAGCGAGAACGGAGTCGCCATACACGACGATGCGCTCTTCGCCGTGATAGATCCGTTGTCGGGGGTGATCAGCAGCAAGAGCCGCCAGTACACGAACGCGGCCATCGCTACGGGGGTCGGCCTTGCGCTGGCGCTGGCGTTGGCTTTCCTGTTGGAGGCGTTAGGCATCGGACGGCGCACGGCCGCCGGGCCTAGTTAGGTTAGTGATGCAACTCGAACTCCGCGACTACTTCAATGTGCTGGTCAAACGCTGGTGGCTGATACTGCTGGTGGCGGCGGGTGCTGCCGCCGGGGGCTACGGCTACAGCAAGCTACAGACGCCGATCTACCAGGCGGATGTGAAGATACAGGCGTTCCCTAGCCGCGCGGATAACGGCCTGATCGAGTACCTGGTCAAGAACCTGCCGAGCTATACCGCGGGCCTCGACTCGCACGAGTTCGTGAACTCTGTGCTGACCGACTCGGCGAACCGTGGGCACCTCGACGACCTGACGGCGGACGACGTGCTCGGCAAGCTAAAGGTGCAAGCCCAGCCCGACAATCACATCATAGACATGACGGTGGACGACCCGTCGGCGCAGAAGGCCGCCGACATCGCCAATGCGCTCGCCTCGGCCTACGCGGACCAGCAGAACGCGCTCGCGGAAAAGAGCCAGAGCGCCGACAAGATCTTCCTGCAACAGCTGGACACCGCCAGGCCGCCACCGCGCCCCTACCAGCCGCGCACGCTGCTTAACACGGGCGCCGCAGCACTGCTTGGCCTAGTCCTCGGCCTGATACTGGCCTTTATCCTGGAGTTCACCGACACCAGTCTGAAGACCAGTGAGGATGTGCAACGCTACCTCGCTCTGAACACCATCGGCCTGATACCGGCGCGGAAGCGGGCGTAGTGGTCGGTGGTTAGTGGTTAGTGCGTAGTGCGTAATTGCTGAGGAAGACTGACGACTGACCGGCAAGAGGAGTAGACTGCCCTGAGTAGAGATGAGAAACAGGCTAGGCAAGCAGCACGCGCCGATGAGCGGGGGGGGCTGGTGATGGTGAACGAGCCGCGCTCGCCGGCAGCCGAGGCGTACAGGACGCTGCGGGTGAATATCCAGTTCGCCAGCCCGGATAAGCCGCTGAAGACTATCTTGGCTACCAGCACCAGCCCGGAGGAGGGCAAGTCCACGACGATAGCCAACCTCGCTATCGCGCTCGCCGAGACCGGCGCGCCGACCCTGCTGGTGGACTGCGACCTGCGCCGGCCGAGCCTACACACGCTGTTCGGACTGCCGAACGAAGCGGGGCTGACCAGCCTTATGCTCGCGGGTACGGACTTGGCGGCAGGATCATTGCCGCTACAGGCCACCGGCGTCGAGAACCTGCGCCTGCTGACGAGCGGCCCCTTGCCGCCGAACCCCGCAGAGCTGCTGGCCTCGCGCCGGATGTCGGAGCTGTTGGTGCTGCTGGCCGAGCAAGCGACCTACGTGCTGATCGACACGCCGCCGATCATCGCCGTGGCCGACGCCGCCGTGCCGGCAGCCCGTGTAGACGGCGTACTGCTCGTCGTGCGCGCAGGCAAGACCCGCCGCGACCTGGCGCTCAAGGCCCGCAAGATGCTCGACCATGTGAAGGCCAACGTTGTCGGCGTGATCATCACGGACGCAAGGCTCGAAGGCTCGGCGTATGAGTACTACGGCAAGCAGGGATGATTGACATACATGCCCACATCTTGCCCGGCGTGGACGACGGGCCGGTAGACGACGCAGAGAGCCTCGCTATGGCTGCGCTGGCCGTGTCCGGCGGCACAACCGACATGATCTGCACCTCGCACAGCGCCGAGTGGTTCGAGATCGGGCCGCTGCCGGTGATGAAGGGCCAGATCGCCGCACTTCAAAGCAAGCTCGATGCGGCCGGCCTGGGCCTGCGGCTCTACCCCGGCATGGAGATTTTCTTGACGCCGGAGACTCCGCGCCACCTCGCAGAAGGCCGCGCCTGGACGTTGGCCGGCAGCCGCTACGTGCTGGTCGAGATACCCTACCAACCGTGGCCGCCCTACACCGAGCAGACTCTATTCCGGTTACAGGTCGAGGGCTACACGCCGGTCCTCGCCCACCCCGAACGATACGTGGCGATCCAGCATGACCCAGACGTGATGTACCGGCTGGCGGAGCGCGGCATACTCGGGCAGGTGACGACCGGGGCGTTCGAGGGCCACTTTGGTGCGGCGACGAAGCGTTGCGCGATCACGCTCACCGAACGCGGCCTGGTGCAGTTCCTGGCGTCAGACAGCCACAGCGCGACCGACCACCGACGGCTGCCCGGCCTCTCGGTGGTCCACGCGACGCTCGTGCGTCTGATTGGCGCGGAGGCCGCCGACGCGATAGCGAGCACGCTGCCAGCCCGCGTGTTGGCCGATGAGCCGATCACGCCCGACCCAAAGCTGGCGGCTACCGGGCACTCGTTCTTCGGGCGACGCTCCTGATGCCCGACCCACTCGGAGGCTGCGTGCTTGCGGAGGAGCATGGCCCGTTCGACATCATCGGCGACCTGCACGGCTGCTTCGACGAGCTGATCGCTCTGTTTACGAAGCTAGGCTACCGCGTCACCGACGGCTGCACCGTGCAGCCTCCGGAGGGCCGTAAGGCGATCTTCGTCGGCGACCTGGTAGACCGTGGGCCGAATACGCCTGGCGTGCTGCGGCTAGTAATGGGCATGGTGGCGGTAGGCACCGCGCTCTGTGTGCCCGGCAACCACGACTGGAAGCTGCTGCGGAAGCTGTGGGGCAGGAACGTGCGCGTGGCGCACGGCCTTGCCGAGACTCTGGCCCAATTGGACGCCGAGCCGCCGGAGTTCAAGGCCGAAGTCGTGGCCTTTTTCGTGGAGCTGCCCGATTATTATGTGCTGGACAGCGGTGGGCTGGTGGTGGCCCATGCGGGGTTGAATGAGGAGCTACAGGGCGAGGACTCGCACCGCGCGCGCTCCTTCGCTTTTTACGGGGATACCACGGGCGAGACGGACGAGTTCGGGCTGCCAGTCCGCCGGAACTGGGCCGCAGAGTATCGCGGCAGAGCGATGGTCGTCTACGGGCACACGCCGGTCTCCGAGGCCGAGTGGCTGAACAACACGATCAACATAGATACTGGCTGTGTCTTCGGCGGAGAGCTTACCGCTTTGCGCTACCCCGAGCTAGAACTCGTCAGTGTGCGGCCCGCCCGGACCTACGCCGACCCGCGTCGTCCCCTGGCACCCATGCCGACCGATTAGAGGTGAGACAATGTTGGCCCGACAATCGCTAACCCCAGCCGAAATCCGCGCCGCCGCAGAACTCGCCGAAGTATGCAACGCATATGAGGGGCTGGACCTCGTGCTCGACCTGGATGTGCTTCCGGCCCCTGCCGAGCAAACCCGCGCCCTCCTTTACTACGCTGACGACGCGCTCGTCGGCTTCCTGCGGCTCTACGGGTTTGGGCGCAGTGAAGTCGAGGTGGTCGGCATGGTCCATCCAGCGTGGAGGCGGCGGAGGATATTCCGCACTCTGCTTGAGGAGGCCCTGGCCGAGGCAAGGCGGCGGGGTGCCGGGCGGCTGCTCCTGGCGTGCGAGGAGCGATCCGCCTCCGGCCAGGCGTTCGTGAAGGCGGTCGGCGCTGTGTACAGCTTTTCGGAGCATAAGATGGTCTGGCATGGCGGTCCACCGCCTGCGCCGCCGACCGCGCTGCTTGAGCTACGCCCGGCCACAGCCGCCGATGCCGACCTACTGGTGCAGCTTTACGTCGCCTGCTTCGACGACCCCGAAGAGGAGATGCAGATCCATGTGGATACGATCCTGCGCGACCCGGAGCGCGATGTGCAGCTAGCCTACCTGGACGGCGCACCAATCGGCATGATCACTCTCGTGCTTTCGGAGGACGAGGCATACGTAGCGGGCTTCGGCGTGGTGCCCGAACTCAGGGGCCGGGGGTACGGGCGGCAGATCCTCGGCATGGTGATCAACCAGGCGCTACTGAGCCGGACGCGGATCGTGTTGGAAGTCGAGACCGACAATCTGAGTGCGCTCGGCCTATATCAGTCCTGTGGCTTCCGGGAGACAACGGCCTACGATTACTACGCGCTCGATCTGCCTACTTCTTGAAATAATCCGCGTTGATCTGCGTGAATTTCTCCCACTCTACGGGCACATCGTCTTGCGGGAAGATCGCGTTGACAGGACATTCAGGCTCGCAGGCACCGCAATCAATACACTCATCGGGGTCAATGTACAACATCTCGATCTTGGCGAAGCCCTCTTCGTCCTGGCGTGGGTGGATGCAGTCCACTGGGCAGACATCCACACAAGAAGCGTCTTTAACGCCGATGCAAGGCTCGGTTATCACATAAGTCATGAGCGCAACTCCTCTTTGGTCGGGTATTATGTCGGGAGCCGGGCGCGTGCGCCCTCCTCTGTCGCCCACATTATACGATAGACGGCAGCGGCGCGCAACCGCTTGACATCGCCCCCGAAAATTGCTATAGTTGGACTAAGATTAACTGCATAGCCAGAAAGACTGTGAACAGCAGGAGTAGTCGCGCAGGCGAGCAGGCAGAGATCCGGCGGTGGTGAAAGCCCGGATGCAGCGCGCACGGCGAATGGAGCTGGGAGTCGCACCCCGAACGGCCCGCGCGGCCCAGTAGGCGGTGCCGGAGACTCTTCCGTTATCAGGAGCCGGGCATCGGACGTAGTGCGTAGTGCGTAGTGCGTAAATCGGGTGCTCGATATAAGCGCATGAGGCGGGGCGGTTTGACTGCGTCGGCTCTGCGGAACTTGGGTGGCACCACGAGCAGGCTTTGGCCCTCGTCCCTTTGGCGCAATTAGTTGCGCCGGGACGGGGCTTTTTCATTTTTAATTGTGAGTTGTGGGTTATGAATTGCGGATGGGGATCTGCGGGGCGACGTAGCGGATTGGGGGTGGAGGAGTGATGAGAGTTAAAGAGAGGGAGACGGCGGTTGGGGCGATTGCGCCCGACCTGGAGACGGTGCGGAGACTGGCGGAGGGCGAGCATGGAGGCGGGGCGGGAGGCGGGGCAGTGGTGCCTCTGGTGCGGCGGCTATCTGCGGACCTGGACACGCCGGTATCGGCGTACTTGAAGCTGACGGGCGGAGAGACCGACGAGGGATACAGCTTCTTGCTGGAGAGCGTGCATGGGGGGGAGCATTTAAGCCGCTACAGCTTCCTGGGCACGGCCCCGACCCGCCTGTTGCGGTGTGAGCAGGGCGCGGGCAACCCGCTCACGGCGCTGGCGGATGAGGCGCGGGCCTGGCGCGTCGTGCTGCCTGAGGAGCAGGGGCGGCCGTTGCCGCCGTTCATTGGCGGCGCGGTGGGCTTCGTCGGCTATGAGACGGCGGGCACGTTCGAGCCGGTGGCTGCCGCCGCCAACGATCCCCACGGCCTGCCGCTCGCGCTCTTCGGCATATATGACACGGTGGTAGCGTTCGACCACGCCTACGGCATCATGCAGGTGATAACCCTACTGCCCCTCAGCGGCGACATCAGCGCCTCCTACGCCGCAGCCGCCGCCCGGATCGACGCGGTATGCGTGCGCTTGGCCGGACCGCTGCCGGTGGTCAGTGGTCAGTGGTCGGTGGTCGGTGGTCAGAGATCAGCTACTCGTACTCCGCACTCCGCGCTCGGCTTCGAGCAGATGGTGGCGCGGGCCAAAGAGCATATCGAGGCGGGGGACATAATCCAGGTCGTGTTGTCGCAGCGATTCACACGGCGGACCGGGGCGGCACCGTTCGCGGTCTATCGCGCGCTGCGTGCGATCAACCCGTCGCCCTACCTGTTCTATTTGCAGCTCGGCGACTTCCAACTGATCGGCGCGTCGCCGGAGATGCTGGTGCAGGTGCGGGAGGGGCATCTTACCACACACCCGATCGCCGGCACGCGGCTGCGCGGGGCCTCGGCTGCTGAGGACGCGGCGCTGGCGGCGGAGCTGCTCGCCGACCCAAAGGAGCGCGCCGAACACCTGATGCTGGTGGACCTGGGGCGCAACGACATCGGGCGGGTGGCGGAGATAGGCAGCGTGCGCGTTCCCGAGCTGTTCGGGGTCGAGCACTACTCTCATGTGATGCACCTCGTGTCGCGGGTGACCGGCAGGCTCCGGCCCGAACTCGGCGCGGTGGACGCGCTACAGTCGTGCTTCCCGGCGGGCACATTGTCGGGGGCGCCGAAGGTCCGGGCGATGCAGATCATCTCGGAGTTGGAGGCGGACGCACGAGGCCCCTACGGAGGCGCGGTCGGCTACCTGAGCGCGAGCGGCAACATGGACATGGCGATCACGATCCGCACGATCCTGCTGCGCGACGGCCTGGCGACTGTGCAGGCGGGGGCAGGCATCGTCGCCGACAGCGTGCCGGCGACCGAGTGCGCCGAGTCCGAAAACAAGGCGCGGGCGCTGTTCGCCGCGCTCGACATGGCCGAAGGGGGCGAGTGATGATCTTGATGATCGACAACTACGACTCGTTTACCTATAACCTCTACCAGTACCTCGGCGAACTTGGCGCTGAGGTGAGGGTCGTGCGGAACGACGCGATCGATCCCGACGGAGTGCGGGCTGCGGCTCCACGCGGCCTGGTCATCTCGCCCGGCCCCGGCAACCCCGACGAGGCAGGCGTCTCGATGGCGGCAATCGAGGCGGTGGCCGGAGTGCGCCCTGTGCTCGGCGTCTGTCTCGGCCACCAGTGCATCGGACAGCTCTTCGGCGGGCGGGTAGTGCGCGCGCCCGCTCCGGTACACGGCAAGACCTCGGCTATATACCACACCGGAGAGGGTGTGTTCGCCGGGCTGCCCAGCCCCTTCCGGGCGACACGCTATCACTCGCTCGTGGTCGAACGCGGCACGCTCCCGGCCGACCTCGAAATCACCGCCTGGACCGACGACGGGCTGATCATGGGCCTGCGCCACCGCAGTCTGGCGATAGAGGGAGTCCAGTTTCACCCGGAGTCGATCATGACCGAGGGCGGCAAGCAGCTGCTAGGGAATTACTTGAAAGAGGTAAGCCAATGCTGATCGTGATGCGCTTAGACGCAGAAAACAGTGAGGTCGAGCAGGTGGTGCAGCGGGTGAAGGATCTCGGCTGCACGCCTGTGCTCGCGCCGGGCACCGAACGGGTCTGCATCGGGATGCTCGGCGACGAGCGGGGAATAAATCCCGACGAAATACTGATGCTGGGGGGCGTGGACCGGGTGGTGCCGATCCTGGCACCGTATAAGCTCGCCAGCCGCGACTTCCAGCCGCATGATACGGTCGTGCAGGTCGGCGGAATAGCTGTAGGCGGGCAGGACGTGGTGGTGATGGCGGGGCCGTGCTCGGTGGAGAGCCGCGAGGGGGCGCTGGAGATCGCGGGGCTGCTTTACGACATGGGCGTGCGGATATTCCGGGGCGGAGCGTTCAAGCCGCGCACATCGCCCTACGCATTCCAGGGCATGGGCGAGAACGGCTTACAGATACTCGCCGATGTTCGCGAACGCTTCGGCATGGCGATTGTCACTGAGGTGATGGGCACCGACGAGGTACAGCTTGTCGCCGAGTACGCCGACATGCTCCAGGTCGGCACGCGCAATATGCAGAACTACCGCCTGCTCGAAGCCGTGGGGCGTCAGCATAAGCCGGTGTTGCTCAAACGGGGCATGAGCAGCACGCTCGAGGAGCTGTTGCTTGCCGCCGAGTACATCCTGAACGCGGGCAACCGCAACGTGATCTTGTGTGAGCGCGGCATCCGCACGTTTGAGACCGCGACGCGCTTCACGTTCGACGTGAACGCCATACCGATGCTCAAGATGCTGACCCACCTGCCGGTGATCGCCGACCCGAGCCACGGCACCGGGCGCTGGGATCTGGTCGCGCCGATCTCGCGCGCTGCCGTCGCGGCGGGTGCCGACGGCCTGCTGCTCGAGGTCCACCAGCGCCCGGCAGAGGCGCTCTCCGACGGGGCGCAATCCCTCCGCCCGGAGCGGTGCGCGGCTCTGATCGAGGAGCTT
This sequence comes from Chloroflexia bacterium, assembly GCA_050998805.1. GTDB lineage: Bacteria > Chloroflexota > Chloroflexia > QHBQ01 > JAICKM01 > JAICKM01. The sequence goes on from JBPCPV010000015.1 coordinate 211,807, forward strand.
GGGCGGGTGAGCGCGGCGATTGGGCGGGGGATCGGCGGCCAGGCGTCGGGGATCGAGATCCAGCGCGCGGAGGTTGTGAGCGGCAATGCGGGATGAGGATGGGGTCGCCCGCCTGCGGGTGTTCGGGCGGGCGCAGAGGCTCGCGGGGAGTATCAGTGTGCCCGGCGACAAGTCAATCTCACACCGGGCGGCGCTGCTGGGGGCGATTGCCGAGGGCACAACGCGCATCAGCGGCTTCCTGCCGTCGAACGACTGCCTAGCGACGCTCGGCGTGGTACGCAGCCTCGGTATCGAGGTCGCCGGACCATCGCCCTCGACCGGAGAGGTCGTGATAAGTGGGCGGGGGGCGACCGGCTTGCGCGAGGCGGACGAGGCGCCGTTCTGTGGAGGGTCGGGCACAACGATGAGGCTGGCGGCGGGGCTGCTGGCGGGGCAGCGGTTCTACAGCATACTCGACGGCAACGAGCAGTTGCGCCGCAGGCCGATGGGCCGTGTAACCGAGCCGCTGAGGCGGATGGGAGCGAGGATCTTTGGGCGGCGGGGCGGCACACTCGCGCCACTCACTATCGTCGGCGGTGATCTGCATGGGATAGATTACATCATGCCGATAGCGAGCGCGCAGATCAAGTCGGCGTTGCTGCTCGCGGGGCTGTTCGCCGAGGGCGCGACTACGGTGCGCGAGGCGGCTCCCAGCCGCGACCACACTGAGCGGATGCTGGCGGCGATGGGCGCGCGGATAGATCGCTCAATGCCCGGCACCGTCAGCGTATCGCGTTCCGCGCTCTCTGCGCTGTCACTGACGGTGCCGGGCGACATCTCCTCGGCGGCCTTTATCCTGGCGTCTGGCGCGGCGGTGGTGGGCAGCGAGATCCGTATCGAGGGCGTGGGCGTGAACTACACGCGCACAGGGGTAGTAGATGTGTTGCGCGCGATGGGCGTGCTTATCCGTGAAGAGAACAGGCGCGAGGAGCATGGAGAGCCGGTGGCCGATCTGATCGTCGAGAGCCGACGGCTGTGCGCGGCACAGATCGCAGGCCCGCTGGTCCCACGGCTGATAGATGAGTTGCCTGTGCTTGCGGTGGTAGCCACACAGGCCGAGGGAGTCACCGAAGTGCGAGACGCCGCCGAACTCCGCGTGAAAGAGACGGACCGGATAGCCACGGTCGTGGAGGAGCTTGGCAAGATGGGCGCGCATATTGAGGCTCTGCCTGACGGCTTCCGCGTCTATGGCCCGACAGTCCTGCGCGCCGCAGTCGTGGAGAGCCACGGCGACCATCGCCTGGCTATGGCGCTCGCCGTCGCGGGGCTGCTCGCCGACGGCGAAACGCTGATCAGGGACACAAGCTGCATCGCCGACAGCTACCCCGGTTTCAGCGAGGCGCTTGTCGCCCTCGGAGCGCAGGTGGAGGAGACGGATGGGCGATAGCGTGAGCGCGCCAAGCCTGCGCGTCGGCCTCGTCGGGCACCCGCTCGGCCACAGCGTTTCGCCCGACATGCTCGACGCGGCATTCGAGGAGGCCGGGCTTCCCTACCGCTACGAACTGCTCGACCGCGCCGCCGAGGATCTGCCCCTCTTGCTCGCCGAGATGCGGGCGGGAGGTTGGCTCGGCTGCAATGTCACCGTGCCGCACAAGACGCGGATCGTCCCCCTGCTCGACGAGCTGCGCGGCGAAGCCGAGATGTTGGGCGCGGTGAACACCGTGCAGGTGGAAGGAGAGCGGCTGATCGGTTACAACACGGATGTCTACGGCTTCGCCCACGAGATGGCAGCCCATAACGAACTCCACACCCCCGGCCCCGCCGTTGTCCTCGGCGCGGGCGGCGCGGCACGGGCGGTGATCTGGACGCTGGCGCAGCACGGCTGGAAAGTGGACTTGCTCGCCCGCCGATCGGAGCAGGCGGCGTTCCTGGTCACCGGTCTGCCCGCGCACCTGGACATCCGCCCAGGCTCGCTCGACGCGCACACCGCGACCGAGCGGCTGAAGGGAGCACGCCTGCTGGTCAACTGCACACCGGCCGGCATGTGGCCCCACGAAGGCGAAGACCCCCTGCCTCCTGGAGTACCCCTGCCGCCGGATCTCTTCGTCTACGACCTGATCTACCGCCCCTCCGAGACGCGCCTGTTGGCGCGGGCTGCTGCGGCCGGCTGCCGCACCCGCAGCGGCCTGCCGATGCTTGTGGCGCAGGGTGCTGCCGCCTTCACGATCTGGACTGGGCGCGACGCCCCCCGCCACATCATGCGCGAAGCGGCGGAACGCGCCGTGCTGTCGTGGGAGGGTGAGGCTTAACGCTATGCACCGATTTTTGACAGGCGGCGAATCACACGGACCGTGCCTGACCGTGATTATCGAGGGGATGCCGGCCGGTCTGAGGCTGGACGAGGCCGCGATCAATGCCGACCTGTTGCGGCGGCAGGGGGGCTATGGACGCGGCGGGCGGATGCGTATCGAGAAGGACGCGGTCGAGGTGCTGGGCGGGGTGCATGAGGGGATCAGCACCGGCGGGCCGATTGTCTTCCGCATCGAGAACCGGGACTACGCGAACCAGCAGAAGCGCGCCCAGCCCCGCCTGACGTCGCCGAGGCCGGGCCACGCGGATCTTGTGGGGGCAACTAAGTATCGCCTGGACGACATGCGGACGGCGCTCGAGCGAAGCAGCGCGCGCGAGACCGCCGCCCGTGTCGCCGCGGGAGCAACGGCGCGTGCGCTGCTCGCGGAGTTTGGCGTAACGGTCGGCAGTTACGTCGAGGCCGTCGGGAGCGCGCGTGCTACGATCCCAGAGGGCGACCAGACTGCCTCATTGACCGAGGCGACCGAAGCCTCCGAGATGCGCTGCCCCGACCCCACGGCGACCCTGGCGATGAAGGCCCAGGTGGATGCCGCGCGCCGCGCCGGAGACACGCTCGGCGGCGTCTTTGTCGTATGGGCAACCGGCCTGCCGGTCGGCCTCGGGAGCTACGTACACTACGACCGCAGGCTCGACGGCCTGCTGGCGGGCGCGGTGATGAGCATCCAGGCGATCAAGGGGGTCGAGATCGGCCCGGCTTTCGAGAACGCCGGGCAGACGGGGCGTGTTGTCCAAGATCAGATATACGCGGGGCCTGATGGCCCGTACCGTCGCACGAACCGGATGGGGGGCCTCGAAGGCGGTGTGACCACCGGTCTACCCCTGCTGATACGCGCCGCGATGAAGCCTATCTCCTCGACGATCAAGCCGCTGACCACTGTAGATATGGCTACCGGCGAGGAGGTGCCGACGACCTACCAGCGTTCCGACATCTGCTCGGTGCCTGCGGCGGCCGTCGTCGGCGAAGCGATGGTCGCATGGGTGCTTGCCGCCGCGCTCCACGAGAAGCTCGGCGGCGACAGCCTGGCGGAGATGCGGGAGCGGTGGCCTCTGAGGGCGTATCCCGACTGGTGACGAAACTTGCGCTGACCGCACGGCTTCTGCTATAATAGGCATACGGCGCGTTCGTCTAGCGGCCTAGGACACGTCCCTTTCAAGGATGAGATCAGGGGTTCGAATCCCCTACGCGCTACCAATAGGTGAGTAGGTTCCAAGATGGCTATGAGAACCGAAGCAACAATCGAAGATCTCTATCGGGTGCCCGACCACGGCAAGGCCGAGATCGTCAATGGGGAGATCGTGCTTATGCCCCCGACAGGATTCATGCCGGGTCGTTCCGGCGCTAACATCTACGACAGCCTCCGCGAATACGAGCGCCGCACGAAATCGGGCTACGCGATACCGGACAACATAGGGTTCATCGTCAACCTGCCGCATCGCAGGTCGTTCAGCCCCGATGCCGCTTTTTTTACCGGCGCGCCGACAGGGATGAAGTTTCTTGAGGGCGCACCTGTCTTCGCCGCCGAGGTCAGGAGCGAAAACGACTATGGCCCCTCTGCGGAACGGGCGATAGCCGACAAGCGCGCCGATTATTTCGCCGCCGGTACCCTCGTCGTCTGGGATGTGGACCTGCTTGCCGGCGATGTGGTGAAGTCGTACACCGCCGCCGACCCGAGCAAGCCGATGGCCTACCGCCGCGGGGAAGTCGCCGATGCGGAGGCGGCTCTGCCGGGCTGGAGCATGGCGGTTGACGATCTGTTCGTCTGATCCCCGACGGCCAAATCCTACAGGAAGTCCCTGAACCGCTCGGTCAGCCGCGGCGACCGCAGCTTCCGCAGAGCCTCGGCTTCTATCTGGCGGACCCGTTCGCGGGTCACACCCAGCTGCTCGCCGACCTTCTCCAGGGGGTATTGGTGACCATTGCCGAGGCCGAAGCGCAGCTGTAGCACGATGCGCTCACGCTCGGTCAGCAGATCGTCCAGCACCTCGGACATCTCTTGCTTGAGGAGGCTCTGGGCGGCCACCTCGTCGGGGGCGATGCTGGTTTCGTCGCGCACGAAGTCGCGGAGTTGGTTCTCCTCCGACTCGTCGCCGACCGGGGCTTCGAGCGAGACAGGAGCTTGCGCCGCCCGCAGGATCTCGCGCACCCTGCTGCCCTCCATGCCGAGTTCCTTGCCAATCTCCTCGGCTTTCGGGGCGCGCCCAAGCCGCTGGTGAAGCTCTTGGGAGATCTGCGATACCTTGCCCATCGCCTCGCCGATGTGCGCCGGCAGCCGGATTGTCCGCGACTGCTCGGAGATCGCGCGCAAGATCGCCTGGCGTATCCACCACGTTGCGTAGGTGGAGAACTTGAAGCCGCGCTCGGGGTCGAACTTGTGGACGGCGCGCAGCAGCCCCATATTCCCTTCCTGGATCAGGTCCAGCAGGGTCAGCCCGCGCCCAACGTATTTCTTGGCGATGCTCACGACCAGGCGGAGATTAGCCAGCACGAACTTCTGCGTTGCTTCGACATCGCCTGCGCTTATGGCGCGGGCCAGCTCGAACTCTTGCGCGCTACTGAGCAGAGGAGCACGGCTGATCTCGCGCAGGTAGAGGCGCACCGGGTCGGTAACATACGCCGGGTCTACTTGGCGGAGAGCATCCTCTTCGTCGGTCCACTGCTCGGCATCCTCGTCGTCGTCGTCAACAACAATAGGCGCGCGCGTGTTGCCGGAGGCTTCTTTCAGCCGCTTGAGTTCCTGGAACAGCGCCTCGCCCTCGGGGCTATCTGCGGCGGCTTTCGCGGTCTCCTCGCTTTCGGGGTCCAGACCGATGCCGGTGGTGTCAACCGCTCTGTTCACCTGCTCATTGTTCGCACTGGCTTTCTGCCCTCTGGGCATCATCGTCTCCTTGCGTGCCATTAGCGCCGCTCTCAATCAAGATCGTCTCTAAGATAAGTACGTTTGGAGCAGCCCTCCGGTTTTCGCCGCAAGACATATGCCACCGGACCTTCCATCACGCGGAGACTTGGAGCAGGCGCACCTGCAGCTCCTCGATGATCGATTGGTGTTCGCCGGCATCGGGGCGGAGCGCGAAATAGGCCAGCAGCTCGGCCAGGTGGCGCAATTGCCGCAGGTCGGGTCCGGCCACACCCTGCCCCTTGCCTCTCACTCTGCGGGGCATCTCCACCTGAGCTATCACCCGGCTGCCCTGGCGTGCGACGGTCTCAAGCAGCAGCCCCGAGTAGAAGGCTGTGGACTGGCTGACGGCGGCGCTGCGCTCACTGCCGGCCTGAACCAGGGCTTCATAGTGTTCGAGCGTCGGCAGGAGTTCGCGCAACAGTCCGGCGCGGGCCGCGAAGATGTGGCCTGTTGGATTAAGCAGGCCGCCGATCTGGGGGTAGAAGGCGCGCCACCAGCTATGGGGCGGCACCTGGGCAAGATCCCGCACTGACATCGAGAGCAGATCCGCAGGCTTCAGCCTGCTGAAGCGCGCTCCGGCTTCGATTGCTCCTTCGTCTTCCGCCGTCGGCGGGGGCGACGCCCAGAACGGCTTGACCAGCAGCAGGTTCGGGCTATGGAGCAAAGGCCCTACCAACGCCGGAACCTCTCCGGGAGGCAGGCGACCGCCCTTCGGGTCGAGCCAGATCAGGATGTCGCCTGTCGCCAGGTTCAGAGCCTCGCGGAGCATGGCGGCGGGGCCGGGCGTACCGCCGCGTGTATAGCCGGGCCGCCGGTCCATACGCATGACCGGAACCCCAAACTTCGCGGCCAGCGCCAGGGTATCGTCTTGCGACGCTGCGTCCACCACCAGGATCTCGTCCACTTCCGCTTCATCGGTCCGCATCCGCAAACCGCGTTGCAGCCCGGTCAGCATTGAGGCTATTCGTGTGCCGTCGTTGTGGGTGGGCAGCACGATGCTCAGGTGGGCCTGGCGCTCACGGCGCACTGCCCGCAGGCGTTCGGCGTCGGCAAACTCATCGCTGTGGTAGCTGTTCTCCACAAACCACTGCTCGGCTCTCATGCCGCGGGCCGTGCCGTCGTCCAGCCGCGCCATGTATGCCGCCATGTTCAGCCGCCGAACCGCCCGCGCCATCAAGACAGTGCGCTCAGGGTCGGCGAGCGCCCGCTCCAGCACAGGCCCTCGTGTGAGGCGCTGATCCGGCACGGGGTCGCGCAGACCAATAAGCAGCATATCGCCGGGAGCGATCTGTTCAGCGACCAGCGTCGGAGTGTCTGCGGCTCGGCTGATAATCTGCTCGACAGGTTGAGCATAGGTGCCGACCTCCTCTTCGAGGTGGCGCTGCAAAGCCAGATAGGGGGCATCGCCGTGACTACGGGCCTGGCCGGGGCGCACACTGTGCAGCATTGTGACGCCTATATCCAGCCGACCGGCGAGTTGGCGGCCGGTGTCGAGGGCAAGTTCCGCGCTCGGCCCGCCGCGAAGCGGCATTAAGATGCGGCTGATGTTGCTGAAGCCGAGGCCACGCTCTCCGAGGCGCACGAGCACCATATTACACGGCGGGTCGCGCAGCAGGCTGTCGGTCTGTTTGCCAAAGCTGTTGGACTCGGGGTGAGACGCATACCCCTTCCAGTAAACCAACAGCAGATCTGCGGACTCACTGCTCACCGCGTCGCGTATGCCCTCGCCGAGGCTGGGTGCGACTTTGATCAACGGTATGACCGGCACCTGCAAAGCCGGTGCGGTCTCCGGCCCCGGCGCGGCTACGGCCTGGGGCAGGTAGCCGAGCATCGCCCGGTAGGCGCGGGCCATGTTGCTCCCCTCGCCGGGTGCCTGGCCGGGCGCGACCGTGACTACCGCAAGCACCACGATCCGCGCGCGGTGGGACAGGAAGCTCTCAGACCCCGCGATCAGCCCAGCCGCCAAACTCAGCATGTCGGGAGCGACACTCAGGTTAAGCAGCGGGATCAGTATTGTGCGGAGCCGAGGCAGCGATTCAACCATTTGCCTGGCGACCCGGCTCCCAGTCCGTGACGGCCCACGTCATTGTCGGCCTCTACTCAATAGCTAATTTGTCCGCCGGGATCATACCTCCGGGCCGGTCGTCACACCGGGAGGCTGCGCGGACGGGGCGGCAACTTCGCCGCCGGCAGCGCGCACATCGTCGAGAGCGAGTTTGCGCGTGGCGAAGGTCAGCTTCTTGGTGCCGGCGGAACTCATCTGGCCTCCGGCCTCCAGCTTCTGGGCTTCGTTCTCGGCGGAGGCGGCAAGGTCGGTTTCGCCGAGGTTGAGCAGGCGCGTGGCTGCCGAGCGGAGGTTCCGTCCCGCCGCGACGGTATTGCCGACCTCCGCCTCCTGGAGGGCGCGGGTCTGTAGCCTGAATGCGGTCGCCTTCTCCACGATGTTCATCACCCGCGGGTCGCCTTGCGTGCGCGCTCCGTCCTCGAAGCTGAGGAGGAGATCCTGGCTGACCTCGGCATTCTCGGCCTCGCCGCCGGATGATGCGCGTACCGCGACCTGGGCCACACGGTACTGCCCCGGCAGGCGTGGCGGCACCAGCAGTTCGGCAAGCACACTCGTCGCTTGGTCGCGCTGCAAGTCGCCGAGGGCGACCTCGACGCTCCCTGTCGCGCTCTGCGGCAGGTCCATCTGCTTGATCATCGGGTTGAGCCGGTAGAGCTTGCGCGCGCTCACGCCCTGTGTCAAATGTAGCGTCAGCACAGCGTTCTTGACGGCGGTGTTCTGCATCGTCTGCACGGTGCCCCGGAAGGAGTCGAGCATGTCGGCGGGCTTGGCGATGTAGTCCGACTGGCCGTTGCTCGCGTGCGCGATCTTGTCGAGCAGCCCCACGCTCCAGTCCTCGTCGGCACCCACGCCGAAGGCGCTGATCGGGATGCCTGCGGCCCCCGCCTCGGCGGCCAGCCGCTCGCACTCCGCGGCGTCCCCCCAGGTCTGGCCGTCGGTGAGCAGCAAGATCCGGCTGACCGTGCCTTCGTGGAGGCCAGGCTTGACCTCATCGAGGCCGGATTGGAGGCCGCTCGACATCTGAGTTCCTCCCGCCTCTCTGATCCCCATCACGGCGGCGCGGATCGACTCTTTGTCGCTCACGAGCGTAGACGGTACGACAACTTTCGCGTGTTCGTCGAATACAACGATGGACAGGGTGTCCCGTGGTGTGAGTTCGTCAATCACCTTGCTCACCGCCTCTTTGAGTCCGGCCAGCTTGGGGCCGCTCATTGAGCCGCTATGGTCGAGCACCAGGCAGAGGTTGAGCGGCAGGCTTGCGGGCTGGGTTTCGGCTGGCGGCGTGGCGGTCACATCAAGCAGGAGGTAGGCGAGCTGGCCGTCGCCCGCGGAGGGTAGGGGGTCGCGGCCCCAGGTGGTTTTGAGGTTCAGGATTTCAGGCATCGGTCTCCTCGCTGTTTGTCAATGTCTGGGCAATTATCACCGTTATGTTATCTTCGCCGCCGTTCCGGTTTGCGGCCGCGATCAGCAGATGGGCGGCGGTCGGCAGATCGGGGGCAGCGAGCATAATGCGTTCGATCTCTTCGTCGCGCACCATCTCCCAAAGCCCGTCCGAACAGAGCAACAGCCCGTCGTGCGGGCGGAGGTTGACTTGGAAGATGTCGACCTCGTCGGCGGTGAGATGGGCGTCGCCGAGCGCGCGGTAGACCTCGTTGCGGCGGTCATAGTGACGTCCCTCCTCGGCTGTGAGTTCGCCCGATGCGATCAGCCGCGCCACAAGCGAGTGGTCCCGGCTTATCTGGGCGAGTTTGCCGTCGCGCCAGAGATACGTGCGGCTGTCGCCGACGTTGGCGACCGTCGCCCGCGTGCCGACCACGAGCGCCATCGTCACGGTGGTGCCCATGTCGCTGTGTCGCTTGCTGCTGAGTTCGGCGATCCTCTTGTTGGCTTCGAGTATCGCCTCGCGGAGCATACTTCCCGCAGCGTCCGGGTCGGCGGGTTCCCCTCCGCCGTCGATCCGCGCATCTATCACGCCGCTCAACATGCCGCCTATGGTTCGTATCGCAATCGAGCTGGCGACTTCACCGCTGTCGTGGCCGCCCATGCCGTCGGCGACGACGTAGATGCCGGTCGGGGCCGCGCCTGTGGCCTCCATAGTCACACATTCGAGCGTGAAGAGGCTGTCTTCGTTCAGCTCGCGCTGCATACCCACATCGCTGGCGCGCCCGCTGATCAGCTGGAGGTCGTGTGGGGGAAGCGCGGCGGTGAGGAGTTCGTGGATCGCTGCGGCGAAGTCGGCGGCGGTCTTGTACCCGCCCTCCCGCCCCTGGGCCAGAACCGCAGCCAGTGTAGATTCGTCGCCTCCTTCGTGCAGGCCGGTGTACCACTGTTCGAGGATGGCCGCGACGCGCTGCACATCGGCCTGGTATTCGGCCGTTGGCCCGCGCTTGTCGCCTGCCTTGCCCGCAGGCCGACATGCAGTCGGGTCGGAGAGCACGAGCCGGTCGCCGGGCAACACCATGAGCGAGGCCGGAGCGAAGTCGCAGCCAACGATGCCCGCTGCGTGGAGTTCCTGTAAGCTCTGGGCGGCGGAGTTCAGCAGGCCGAGCAGATGCGTTTCCCCCGGCGGTTGCGTGCCCTCCAGGGGTAATTCGCTCAACGGCCGCCCGGCGAGATCCTCAAGCACTAAGTAATGCCGCCCGCTTGCTTTGTCGGTGCATCTGTCGAAGACGCCTGCCACGCCGGGAAAGTGGTTTTCGAGCAGAGGCGGCGGGATCTCGGCGGGGGGCGCGTTCGGGGGGGTCTCGAGCAGCCGGTAGGTCTTGCCGGTCAGCTGTGCGCCGCAGTTCGTGCAATATGCCTCCCCTTTTACGTTGTCGCGCGAGCCGCAGGCCCAGCAGCGCAGGTAGCCTTGCAGGTCGGTCGCGGTGTATGTCTGGGCTTCCGGCCCCGTCTGCGCCACCTGCTCGACCCGGTAGCGCCCGCCCACGGTGTCGCCGACGGCGAGCGCGGGGAACGGCTCGCCGGGCACCGGCAGAGCGGGCACGGCGGCTTCGCTCTCATCGAGTTTGGTCGTCGCCCCCTGCGTGCTGAGGATCTGCTTCGGACCCGCCTTGTCCACGTCCTTCTCGCTGAGGGGCGCAGTCGGCGCGTCGTGACCATCGCCCGTCGCTGCGGCGGGCACTGACGGCGGCTCGCCAAAAGGGGTTTCGGTGTCCGGGTTCATGTCTCCTCCGTGGCGTCAATGCTGTGTTCTGATTGTTCCGTGTATACGCAAAGCGCAGCCCCACGGTCGCATCCCGATATATGCACAAGTAGTGCCGCCGGTAGCTGCTGCCGCTACCCGCTCATCAGCACGAGCGCCGACACATTGTCGCCCGCGCCGCGCTCGAGGGTCAGGTCTACGAGGGCGCGGCACGCCTCCTGTGGGCTTTCGGCGGCCCCCAGGATGGATGCGATCTCGGTGTCTGAAACATGCAGCATCAGCCCGTCGGAGCAGAAAAGCAACCGATCCGCCGGGTCGAGGATCTGTAGCGTGGTGTCCACCTCGACCGTGGGCGCTGTGGCTACCGCCCGGTAGAGCCGGTTCCGCAGCGCGTGCCCCTCTGCTTCGAGCGGGCTGATCTGGCCGAGGCGCAGCAGTTGGGCGGCTATAGCGTGGTCGGCTGTCAGTTGGTCGAGCCTGCCCCTGGAGGTCAGGCGGTAGCATCGGCTGTCGCCGACATGCCCCAGTTCGAGGCAGAGGCCCTGCACGATGCCCACCGTCGCCGTGGTGCCCATACCGTGAAGCTGTGGGTCGCCCTCCGACTGCCGGTGGAGCACCAAATTCGCCTGCTCGAGCGCCTGTGTCAGCCAGGGACAGTGGTCGGTCGCCGGGTCGGGGTCGAGGCTCATCCGGTTCATGATCACTTCGCGGACGATGGCTGCCGTCCGGCGGGAGGCAACCTCGCCGCCCTCCGCTCCGCCCATGCCGTCGGCGACGATCATCAGCCAGCCGCCTCCGGGCACCGGCTCGGCGAGCAGCGTGTCCTCGTTGTTCTTGCGGGCGCGGCCCCGGTCGCTCAGGCCGTAAGCCTGCCAGTTGGGTCCGCGCCGTCCGTCGGGCATCAGGGGCACAATCTCAGATTTCGGACGTTCAAGCCTCTGCATCTCTTCGTACTCGTGGGCGAGTGTCTTGTTCAGATGCCGCCGTTCCCTCGCCCAGGCCCCCGGCCCACTATAGCACAACTCATCTGGTTTCGCAAATCCGTGGACGGCCTCTCCCGACTATGGTATACTAGCAATCAGCTTTCAGCCGAGATTCTTCGCTGCGCTCAGAATGACAGTGGAAGGCTGATTGCTGACGGCTGACGGCTGACGGCTGATTGCTGACGGCTGATGGCCCGATGGCCCGATGGCTGATAGCTTACATATCGAGGAACCCGACATGCCCCTACCTACCCAGTTGGACGATGGACTTTACCTGATTGACCTTATGTTCCAGGACGCGCCCGGCGTGATCGGCGCTTATCTGCTTGCCGGACCGGACGGCGACTTGGCGCTGATCGAGGTCGGCCCCGGCGCGACCGTTCCGGCCCTGCTCGACGGAATCCGAGCGGCAGGCTTCGACCCCGCGGCCGTCACGAAGCTGCTTGTGACGCATATCCACCTCGACCATGCGGGCGCTGCGGGGCTGCTGATGGCCGAGATGCCCCGCGCCGTGCTCTATGTCCACGAGGTCGGCGCGCCCCACATGATCGACCCGACCAAACTGCTGGGGAGCGCCGCCCAGATATATGGCGGCGGGATGCACCGGCTCTGGGGCACTTTTCTGCCCGTGCCCGCCGAGCGGCTCGTCGCGCTGAAGGATAACGACCGGATCTCCGCGGGGGGCCGCGAGCTTGAGGTGCTGTATACGCCGGGCCACGCTTCGCACCATGTGGCCTTCTACGACCGCAGCCACGGCGGGTGCCTCTTCACAGGCGATGTGGCCGGGGTGCGCTTGCAGGGCCACAACTACGTCCGCCCGCCGACACCGCCCCCCGACCTCTCGCCCGACCTCTGGCACGCCTCGATTGACCGCTTCATGGCGCTCGACCCGCTTCCCTCGACCATCTACCTGACGCATTTCGGCCCTTTCGCCGACATGCCGCGCCACCTGCACGAACTTCGCACCCGGCTAGACATCTGGGGCGGGATCTTGCAGACCGCGATGCGCGACGGCCAGACCCGCGACGAGCTGATCGCTACGTTGGAGCGTGCGGGCACCCCCGCGCTGCGCCTCCAAGCCGACGAGGACGCCGTTGCGCGCTACGAACTCGCCGGAAATTACCCGATGAGCGTAGACGGCTTCATCCGGTACTGGCGCAAGAACGACCCCGAGTTGGCGGGCTGGGGCAAGTGAAGCGTGCGTCAGCGACGAGCGGTCAGCTATCAGCCGTAAGCGATCAGCTTTCAGCTATCAGCCGTCAGCCGTCAGCAAGCTGAAAGCTGAAAGCTGATAAGCTGACAAGCTGACAAGCTGAAAGCTGATCGCTTACGGCATCTCGAGGCGGTTGCCGTCGCAGAAACAGCAGAGGCCCTCGGCGGAGCGCGGGGTGCCGCAGCGTGGGCAGGAAGTGCCGGGGCCGCTCCCGAAGATCCCCATCGGCTACCGAAGATCCCCAACCCCCAG